>JAVHLG010000057.1:14575-22922 GCA_031082225.1 Desulfovibrionaceae bacterium
TGGTCGTAAGCGGCCCCTGGGCGGGCAGGGCGGTAAAGATCTCCTCGCCGCCGTCGGTGGCGGCCATGGCCAGGATGGCGTCCGGGGCGTGCAGGCGCTGGAAATGGTAGGCCGCCGCCCCCCGTCCCACGCCGGGACCGACGGTCTCCACAAAGGCCGGGCCGTGGCGCACGGTGACCTCCAGGCCCGCCGCCAGCCCCATGAGGGTGGCGGACAGCTCCCTGGCCCGCATCTCGCCCAGGCTTTTGTCCGCCCGGCGGTAGCGCCAGACCAGGGAATGCTCTTTTTCCTCGACCTCGGCCCCGGGGAGGCGTCCGGCGAAGCGGTGCATGAGCGGCAGGATGGTGGTGATCCATTCCCTGGGCAGGGGCCGGGGCATGATCCAGTCCTGGCCCGCCTCGCGCAAAAAGGCCCCGTTTTCCGCGGCCAGGGCCACGGGAAGGCCCCCGAACAGGCGCTCCATGTCCCCCCGGCCGCCGGAACCGATGATGACCGTCATGTTGGCCGGATCCCGGCCCAGCAGGGCCAGGAGGTTCAGGGATTCGCCCGAAAGGGCGTCCGGCGGGGCGTCCAAGGGGAGGAAAAGACCCTCGGCCTCCAGAAGAAACAGCCGTTTCGCCGCCTTGCGGGTCGTCTCCACCAGGCCTTGCGCCCCGGTCGGCGACAGGCACAGGGATTCCAGGCGGCGGCGTTCGTCGCGGATCCCGAACAGGGAGGTCAGGAAATCCCCGGCCCAGTGCCTGACGTCGAACCGTTTCAGGCGGCCAAGCAGGGTGCGGTTGGTCCGTATCTGGCCGGCCTGGTCCATGACCAGGGCCTTTTCGATGGCCTCGGCCATCTCGCTGGTGTCGCGCGGGTTGACCATAAGGGCCTCGCCCATTTCCGTGGCCGCCCCGGCGGTCTCGCTGAGGATCAAAACGCCGGTCCCGCCGTTTTTGGCGGCCACGTATTCCTTGGCGATGAGGTTCATGCCGTCGCGAAGCGGCGTCACCAGGGCCACGTCGCTTGCGGCGTACAGGGCGGCCAGCTCCTCCAGGGGGAAGGAGGCGAAGCGATAGAGGATGGGGGTCCAGGCCATGGTGGCGAATTTGCCGTTGATGCGTCCGACCATCTCGTCGATGCGCTTTTTCATCTCCTGATATCTTTTGATCTCCGTGCGCGAGGGCACCACCACCAGCATGAGCGCTACCTTTTCCAGGCGCTCCGGGTGCGTTTTCAGGAAACGCTCAAAGGCCGCCAGGCGGTTTAAGATGCCCTTGCTGTAGTCCAGGCGGTCCATGGACAGGATGATCTCGGCCCCGGCCAGGGACCGGCGCAGATCGTCGGCCAGGGCCCGGGACGTCGCGGAGGCCGCCGCCTGGGCATATTTGTCCACGTCGATGCCCATGGGGAAGGTGTCGGCCACCACCGGCCGGTCCTCCACGGTCAGGCGGCCCATGTTGTTGGGCAGTCCCAGGATGCTGGTGACGCTGCCCACAAAGTGCCGGGTGTAGTCGTAGGTGTGGAAGCCCACCAGATCGCTGCCCAGAACCCCGTGCAAAAGAGCCTGGCGGCAGGTCCGGGGCAGGGTGCGGAAGAGTTCGTGGGAGGGGAAGGGGATGTGCAGGAAAAAGCCGATGGCCGCCAGGGGATGGGCCTGGCGTAAAAGTTGCGGCAGGAGCATGAGCTGGTAGTCGTGGACCCAGACCACGTCGCCCGGACGCAGAAGGGGAGACAGGGCCGCAAAAAACCGGGCGTTGACCTTTTCGTAGGCCCGCCAGGAGGCCTCCCGGTAACTGACATAGGTGGGAAAATAGTGAAAAAGCGGCCACAGCACGGCGTTGCAAAAGCCGTGGTAGAAGGCGTCCATCTCGTCATTGGGGATATGCACGGGGTGGATGTCGAAGGCCCCGTCATGGGCCGCAGCCAGGTCGAAGCCCGCCAGATCGGTCAGGGGGCGGCCCGGCCAGCCCACCCACAGGGGCTTTTCGTCAAAGGGGGACTCGGCCGCAGGCGCGTTCAGATAGGCCTCAAGGCCCGTGGCCAGGCCTCCCACCGAGGGTTCGACCGTGATGCGGCCATCCGTTTCCACCAACTGGACGGGCAGGCGGTTGGAGACAACGACGAGTCTCATGGGATTCTCCAGTGTACGTCGCCGCTTGCGGGCGGCGGGTTTTCCTCCGGGTGGGCGTTATGTCCGTACTACACGTGGTTGCGCAGCATCAGTTCCTTGGGATGGGGCTGCAGATACCACTGGTTTTTGAGAGCGGCCGTGTCGTATTTGCGCACGAAATGGGACACCAGGGTCATGGGAACGACAAGCGGCGTCTGTCCGGCCCGGTAGCGTTCGAAAAGATCCAGGGCCTCGGCCTTCTCATCCGGGGTAAGCTGGGTTTTGAAATAGCCCAGGATATGCTGCAGGACGTTGACGTGCTTGGCCGGGGTGGCCTGCAGGGCCATGGCCGAGACAAGCAGCCGCTGGTATTCCGGGATCAGTTCCTCGTCGGCAAGGGAGGCGGCCCGGGCGGTCAGCCGTCCCATCTCGCCTGCGATTTTTGGCGAATGGGACATGAGCAGATATTTGTGGGCGGCGTGGAAGGCCGTAAGCTGTCCGGTCCTGGCCCGCCTGCCCGGCCGTCCTTCGCCCGCGTCGGCCGACTCCCGACCCTGCTCGTCCAGGCCGAGTCCGGCCAAAAGGTCGCGGTATCGGGCCAGGGTGAACACCCGCTCGATGAAGTTTTCCCGCAGCCTCGCGTCGTTTAAGCGGCCCTCCTCCTCCACGGGCAGAAGGGGAAAGCGGTCCATGAAGGCCCGGGCGAAAAGGCCCACCCCGGTCATGGAAGGCGGCCCCTTTTCCGGATAGACCTTGACCCGGGCCATGCCCGAGGACGGCGACTTGCTCTTGAAGATGTAGCCGCACAGGTTTTCCCCGGCCAGTTCCGAAACCCGGCGGGCGCAATAGGCGCGCATGCGGTCGGTCAGGTCCAGGTCGGCGTGTATGGTCATAAGGCGTGGCGCGGCCGGGTCGCCGGTCAGGCGCATGGCCTGGCGCGGCACGCCAAGGCCGCATTCGACCTCGGGGCACACGGGCACGAATTCGAAAAAGGCCGCCAGGGTGTCGGCCACGTAGGCGTTGCGTTTGTGCCCGCCGTCGTAGCGCACGTTGTGGCCCACAAGGCAGGAGCTGACTCCCAGGCGGATGGATCGGTCCATGATTTCCCTTCAGGGGTCGCCTCACGGTCCGGCGCGTGGGGAGGGTTGCCGGGCGCGTGCAAAGCGGATAAGTCTTTGTCCCCTTTGTGGGACAGCATACGGTTTTTCGTCAAAAAATGAAACCCCGGCCGCCATCAGGGCTGGGGAGAGCGGGGGCGGGGCATGGCCCGATGCGCGGTGCAGGCGGTTTTCTTCGACTTCGGCGGGGTGGTGGCCGAAGAGGGGTTCAAGTCCGGGCTGGCGGATCTGGCCGAGGCCCGGGGGCGCGACCCCCATGCGACCATCCGGGCCGGGTTCGACGCCATGTGGGACTCGGGGTTCGTCACCGGCGCTGGCGACGAGGCCGATTTCCTGAGCGAGTTTGCGGCCGTGTCCGGCATGAAGGTCGATGCCGCCGAATTACGGCGCACGGTTTTTCGTCGTTTCACGGTGCGGCCGTTCATGTTGGACTGCGCCGACCGTCTGCGCGCCGCAGGGATACGGACCGCGATCTTAAGCGATCAGACCCACTGGCTGGACGAACTCGATCAGACCCTTTCGTTTTCCGGCCATTTCGATATGGTCTTCAACAGTTTTCATCACGGCGTCTCCAAAAAGGAGGCGGCCTTTTTCGAACTGGCCCTGGACCGCATGGGGGTCGCCCCCGGGGAGTCCATCTTCATCGACGACAATCCGGACAACGTGGCCGTGGCCGACTCGCTTGGCATGACCGGCATCCACTATACCGGCAGGGAGCGTTTTCTGGCCGACATGGCCGCTTTGTGCCCGGCCGCCCTGGAGGACATCTAGATGCGTGGAGTCTATTCCTTTTACGGACTGGCCGCCGACGGCCTGCCCATCATCGGCATGGTCGCCCTGGCCGCCCTGGTCACGGCCCTTTTGCGCTGGCCCTCTGCCGCCGTGTTTTTTCTTTTGCTCACGGTTTTTTGCGTGCAGTTTTTCCGCGACCCGGAGCGGGTGGTCCCCCAGGCCCCGGGGCTTGTGGTCTCTCCCGCCGACGGCCGGGTGATCCGCCTGGGCCGCGCCCCGGACCCCCTGACCGGGGAGATGAAGGACGTGGTGTGCATCTTCATGAACGTCTTCAACGTGCACGTGAACCGGACGCCCGTGGCCGGAACCATTGAACGCGTCGAATACTTTCCCGGGAAATTCTTCAATGCCGACCTGGACAAGGCCTCGGTGGACAACGAGCGCAACGTGGTCGTGGTCAGGGACGCCTCGGGCGACGACTTCACCGTGGTCCAGATCGCCGGGCTCATCGCCCGGCGTATCGTGTGCCGGGCCGTGCCGGGCGACGCCTTCGTGCGGGGCGAGCGGTTCGGCATGATCAAGTTCGGATCGCGGGTTGACGTTTATCTGCCACATGGTTACCATCAGTCCGTCACAATGGACCAGAAGGTGCTGGCCGGACAAACGGTCATCGCCGAAAAGAACCCATAGACGGAAAAAATGGACGAAACAGCCCAAAGGCCTGCCCGCAAGGGCGTCTACATCCTGCCCAACCTGTTGACCGTGGGGAGTCTTTTCTGCGGTTTCATGGGCATTTTGTGGGCCTTGGAGGGACGTTTCGACCTGACCGCCCTGGCCATCCTGGTCAGCTGCCTCCTGGACGGCCTGGACGGCAAGGTGGCCCGCCTGACCCGGACCTCCAGCGACTTCGGCGTCCAGCTCGACTCCCTGTGCGACTTGGTGGCCTTCGGCGTGACCCCGGCCATCATGCTCTACCAATGGGAACTGCACGCCTTCGGACGCCTGGGCATCATGGCCTGCTTCCTTATGGTGGCCTGCGGGGCCCTGCGTCTGGCCCGGTTCAACGTCCAGAGCACCACGGGCAGCAAGAAATTCTTCGTCGGCCTGCCCATCCCGGCCGCCGGATGCACCGTGGCCACCCTGTACATGTTCACCACCTACGTGCCCGACGCCTTCATGGCCTCGGCCATGCCCAAGGCCTGTCTGGTCCTGGCCTACGTCCTGTCCTTCCTCATGGTCAGCCGGGTGCGCTACGCCTGCTTCAAGGAACTCGGGCTCATCAAGGCCCATCCCTTCCGGGCCACGGTCACCGCCATCCTGATCTTCGTCATGGTGGCCTCGGAGCCCAAGCTCTTCGGCTTCCTGTTCTTTTTCGGATACATGCTCTCCGGTCCGGTCTACACCTTCCTGATTCTCCCCCGTCGCAGCCGCGCGCTACGGGAGTCCCTCCAGGAACTCTCGTAACCATCGTCGTACCCGCATAGCGACAATCCCCGTATTGTCATGACCAAGTCCCTCGGCTAGGGTAGTCCCTCGCCGTGCCCTGTCCCGCACCTTTTCGTCCGCCCCGGCGGACGCCCCAAGGAGTCGGCCATGTCCGAACGCGTCTCCATCTTCGACACCACCCTGCGCGACGGGGAACAGTCCCCCGGCGCCACCATGACCCCCCAGGAAAAGGTCCGCATGGCCCGCCAGCTCGAAACCCTGGGCGTGGACATCATTGAGGCCGGATTCCCGGCCGCCAGCGACGGCGACTTCGAGTCCGTGCGCATGATCGCCGCCGCCGTGAAAAACGTCCAGGTGGCGGCCCTGTGCCGGGCCCTGAAATCCGACATCGATCGCGGCTTCGGAGCCATAAAGGACGCGGCGAACCCGCGCATCCACACCTTCATCGCCACCTCCGAGCTGCACATGAAGCACAAGCTCGGCAAGTCCCCGCACGAGGTCATGGACATGGCCCGGGCCGCCGTGTCACATGCCGCGTCGCTCACCGCAAACGTGGAGTTCTCCGCCGAGGACGCCTCGCGCTCGGAACCGGAGTTTCTGGCCGCCATGTGCGAACTGGCCATCGAGGCCGGGGCCACCACCGTGAACATCCCCGACACCGTGGGCTACGCCCAGCCCGCCGAATTCGCCGAGCTCATCCGCTTCCTCATCGGACGCGTCAAAAACAGCGCCCGGGCCGTGTTCGCCGTGCATTGCCACAACGACCTGGGCCTGGCCGCGGCCAACACCCTGGCCGCCCTGGCCGCCGGGGCCCGGCAGGCCGAGGTGACGCTCTCCGGCATCGGCGAGCGGGCCGGAAACGCCTCCCTTGAACAGGTGGTCATGGCCCTCAGGACCCGCCCCAACTACTACAACCTGGAGACCGGCGTGGATTCGGAGCAGATCTATCCCTCCTGCCGCCTGCTCTCGCGCATCATCGGCATGCCCATCCCGCCGTACCAGTCCATCATCGGCCGCAACGCCTTCGCCCACGAGTCCGGCATCCACCAGCACGGCATGCTCAAGGACCGCCGCACCTATGAAATCATGACCCCCCAGTCCATCGGCCGGGCCGGAACCGAGATGGTGCTCGGCAAGCATTCCGGCCGACACGCCCTCAAGTCCAAGGTGGAGCAGCTCAACTACCGCCTGAGCGACGAGCAGATCGATGTGGTCTTCGAAGCCGTGAAGGAGTTGGCCGACCGCAAAAAGCAGATCTATGACGACGACGTGGAAGCGCTCATCCTGGAAAACATCTTCCGCATCCCGGACAAGTATCGCCTGAAATACCTGACCGTGCTGGCCGGAAACATCGAGATGTCGCCCTCGGCCAACGTGCTCATGGAGATCGACGGCAAAGAGGCCAAGCTGTCCTCCTTCGGGGTCGGGCCGGTGGACGCCGCCTTCCAGGCCATCAGCAAACTGACCGGCAAAAAGCCCGAACTGGAATCCTATCTGGTCAACGCCATCACCGGTGGGGCCGACGCCCAGGGCGAGGTCACCGTGCGCGTGCGCGAGGGCGACAAGACCTCCGTGGGGCGCGGCTCCCATGACGACATCATCGTGGCCAGCGCCCTGGCCTACATCAACGCCTTAAACCGCATGGCCAAAAAAGAGGAGGAACGCGAATGCGCCGAACTGTAGCCGAAAAGATCCTTGCCCTGCATAGCGGCGAAGAGGACGTCACCCCGGGGCGCATCGTGCGTTGCCCCCTGTCCCTGGTCCTGGCCAACGACATAACCGCCCCCCTGGCCATCAAGGCCATGGCCAAAATGGGCGCGGACAGGGTCTTTGACCGGGAAAAGGTGGTCATCGTCTGCGACCACTTCACCCCCAATAAAGACATCGACTCCGCCGAGCAGGTCAAGTTCTGCCGCGAGTTCGCCGTGAAAATGGGCCTGGTGAACTACTTCGAGGGCGGCGACGTGGGCGTGGAGCACGCCCTTTTGCCGGAACTGGGCCTGGTGGGGCCAGGCGACGTCATCGTCGGCGGCGACTCCCACACCTGCACCTACGGCGGCCTTTCCGCGTTCGCCACGGGCCTGGGCTCCACGGACATCGGCGCGGCCATGGCCCTGGGCGAGACCTGGTTCAAGGTGCCGCCGACCATCAAGGTCGTCCTCACCGGAACCCTGGCCCCCTTTGTCGGGGCCAAAGACCTCATGCTGCGGCTTATCGGCATGCTCGGCGTCTCCGGCGCCCTCTACAAGGCCCTGGAGTTCACCGGCCCCTTAAGCGCCGAACTCTCCGTCGAGGGCCGCATGACCATGGCCAACATGGCCATCGAGGCCGGGGGCAAGGTGGGCCTTTTTGCCTCGGACGAAAAAACCGTGGCCTACGCCGCCGCCCACAACCGCCCGGGCGCGCCGATGCTCGCCGCCGACCCCGGCGCGGTCTACGAGCGCGAGGTCGAAATCGACGCCACAGGCATGTCGCCCCAGGTGTCCTGTCCGCATCTGCCCGACAACGTCCGGCCCGTGGAGGAACTCGGCGACATCGTCATCCATCAGTCGGTCATCGGCTCCTGCACCAACGGCCGCATCGAAGACCTGCGCGCCGCCGCCGCCATCCTCAAGGGCAAAAAGGCCGCCAAAAACGTGCGCCTGATCGTCCTGCCGGCCACGCCCACCATCTGGAAACAGGCCCTGGCCGAAGGACTCCTGGAAATCTTCATGGACAGCGGGGCCATCGTCGGGCCGCCCACCTGCGGCCCCTGCCTGGGCGGGCACATGGGCATCCTGGCCGGGGGCGAGCGGGCCATCGCCACCACCAACCGCAATTTCAAGGGCCGCATGGGCAGCCTGGACAGCGAAGTCTACCTGGCCAGCCCCGCCGTGGCCGCGGCCAGCGCCCTGACGGGGGTCATTACCCACCCGGCGGCGGTGTAGGCATGTGGGGAGGGGGCGTAGCCCCCTCCCCA
>JAVHLG010000058.1:0-14228 GCA_031082225.1 Desulfovibrionaceae bacterium
CCTGAACCGTCGGCCGATATCAGGGGGTTCGGGGGAAATGATTTCCCCCGGGCGGGGTCCGGGGCGGCAGCCCCGGCGACGGGACGGGGCGGCAGCCCCGGCGGCAGGTCGGGGCGAGGGAGCAGCATATGGATGTCAATACGGCGGCCCTGAAGGATGCGGTTTTAGGGCAGGATTTTTTGACCTGGCTATGGTTTCGCAGCGAGAAAAACGGCTGGCTGTTCCGCATGGCCGATGGCGGCGAGGTCAACGTCTATCTGGAGCAGAAGGTGTCCGTGCGCGGCGGCGAGGGCGACAACGTGGAGACGGCCGTGGTCAGCGGCCCCAACGCCGCGTTTGCCGAGGCGAGGGAAGGCCTCAAGGCCGGAAAGCGGGTGGACCGGGCCCTGTTGCGTCTGGAGCAGGACGGCAACACCTGGATGGTGCAGCTCAAGGCCGACGATCTGAGCCTCAATGCCCTGCGCACGCCCAAGATCGAGACCCGGGCGGCCGAGGGCGAAGACCCCGACGGCCCCATCCTGGAGAAGCTGTTTTTGGTCGAGAAGGGCATGGGGTTCGTGGAGGAGCTGTACGGCCAGTTTCTGGCGGCGCGCCTTGGCCCGGGCTGGCGCGACGAACTGCGGGCCTTTGCGGACTGGCTGAAGGAAAAGCCCTGACGCGGACGCAGGCGAACCGATATCTCGTGAACAAAAAACGGGGAGGCCGCGTTGCGACCTCCCCGTTGTGCGTCTGGTTGCGGCAGATTTTCTAGAAGCGCTCGAACTCCTCGTCGCCGTCCGCGCCCATGTCGATGACCGCGCCCTTGCCGCCGGACTTGCCCTTGGCGGGCTTTCTCGGGGCATGGGAGGGGGCGGCGGGCAGGGCCTTGGGGGCCTTGCGGCCGCGATGCGACCCTCCGCCGTCCACCCGGAAAAAGGCGATGGTGGCCTGGAGCTGTTCGGCCTGGCTGGAGAGTTCTTCGGAGGTGGAGGCCATTTCTTCGGAAGCCGAGGCGTTTTGCTGCACCACCTGATCGAGCTGCTGGATGGCCTTGTTGATCTGCTCGGCCCCGGAGTTCTGCTCCTGGCTGGCGGCGGCGATTTCCTGGACCAGATCCGCGGTGCGCTTGATGTCTGGCACCATCTTGGTCAGCATGCCCCCGGCCTGTTCGGCCACGCGCACGCTGGAGGAGGACAGTTCGCTGATCTCGGCGGCGGCCGCGCCGCTGCGTTCGGCCAGCTTTCTGACCTCGGCGGCCACCACGGCGAAGCCCTTGCCGTGCTCACCGGCCCGGGCGGCCTCGATGGCGGCGTTTAAGGCCAGGAGGTTGGTCTGCCGGGCGATCTCCTCGATGATGGAGATTTTTTCGGCGATGTTTTTCATGGCCGTGACGGCCTGCATGACCGCCGCGCCGCCTTCCTCGGCGTCGGTTGCGGCCTTGAGGGCGATCTGCTGGGTCTGCTGGGCGTTGTCCGCGTTCTGGCGGATGTTGGAGGTCATCTGCTCCATGGAGGAGGAGATTTCCTCAACATTGGCGGCCTGCTCCGTGGCCCCCTGGGACATGCTCTGGGCCGAGGAGGCCAGCTCCTCGCTGCCCGAGGCCACGTTTTCCGAGGCCGACTGCACCTCGGCCACCACCTCGCGCAGGCGGTCCACCATCTCGTTTAGGGCCGAGGCCAGGTTGCCGATCTCGTCTTTCTGGTCGATGTCCAGCTTGCGGGTGAAATCGCCCTGGGCCATGGCCCGGGCGAACTCCACGCCCATGATCACGGGCTTGGTGATGCCCCGGGTCAGGAAAATCGCGACGATGATGCCGATGACCAGGGCCACGGCCAGCCCGATGATCATGATGGTCGAGGCCTCGCCCAGGTTGTGCACGGCGGTGTTGGAGATCTCCTGGGTCTGCTCCAGGGCGGCGGCTGCCGTAGCCTGGGCCGCCAGACGCACCTCGCGACCGGCCTCTTCGCGCTTTTTGGCGGTTTCGGCCAGTTCCATGAAATTGACTTTGAGCTCTTCCAGGCCCTTTTTGTAGGCGTCGGCGGACTCCCGGACGGCGCCAAGCTGCTTGACGTTGGCCTCCTGGCGGGTGGTGGCCCGCAGCCTGGAGAGCGGTTCGTCAATTTTAGCGATGGCGGCCGCCGAGGCCTCCATGAGCGCCGTGTCCCTGGTGGACATGGCCCGCCAGACGTTCACGCGGATGCCGTAGTTGACGCCGAGGATTTCGTTGATCCAGGTGACCTTTTGCGCCCGTTCCTTGAGCCTGTCCGGGGCCGCTCCATCGGCGATCTCCTTTTGCAGGGCCTCGTTTTGGGAGATAAGGAAGTCGTCGCAGTTTTTCTGAAGGGCCTCGGCCGCCGCCCCCATGGTGACGAGGTGCTTGGCGTTGTCGGTCAGGCCCGCCTCGGTGGCCGTGGCCTGCTTGACGTAGTCCTCAAGCTTGGCCTTGGCGGTGGCCGCGTGTTCTTTGAGCTTGACCAGCGCAGTATACTTTTCGGCATGGGCTGCGGCGTCGGCGATGTATTTCTTGACCAGGTCGAGTTCCTTGAGTCCCTCGGCCTTGAAATGCTCGGCGCCGGAATAGGCGTAGCCGCGCCAGGCGTACATGGCCAACTGGGCGTGACGCTCCACATCGTTGGCAATGGCCAGTTCCGGCACGTATTCCGTCGCCAGCCTGGTGGCGTCGTGCTCCACGCCGCGCATGTTGACCACGGCCATGCCGCCCAGAATGCAGGCGATGGCGATGAGCAGACCGAAACCGAGACCGATTTTCAATCCTAGTTTGATGTTTTTCATCAAACCCTCCCCTTGGCTTTTCTTCCTGCTGACTCGTGGTTTGGCTCTTCGTCGACCCCGCCGCACTGGAAAACAGGAAATCCTGGGCGGCAGGAAGCCCTCGGCATGATGCCGCATCTTACTGAGTTTCCATTCTGTTGCAATGGTATTTTGCCGCGACTTGACGGTTTCCTCCGGATTTTTCCTGACATGCGCCGTTGCCGGACACGCTGAGACGGATGCTGCGGTCCCAGGCCAAGGCTTGCAACAATCCGGCCCGGGATGCGGACGGCCCTAAACGACATGGCCGGTGCGCGCAAGGGGCGACGGAGGATCGGGCGGATCGCAGGGGGTGGGCTTGTAAGGCGGGGCGGGCGGCTGTACCAGGAAGAGGCCGCATGACGCGGAAAAAAAAACCGGGGGCGACGTGGAACTGGTCAAGGACATGCTGATGGCCGCGCGACTGGCCAGACGCGAACTGCGCGGCGGATTTTCCGGGATGCGGGTCTTTCTGGCCTGCCTGGCCCTGGGCGTGGCCGCCGTGTGCGGGGTGCAGAGCCTGGCCGCCGGATTTGCGGCCGGGCTGGCTGCCGACGCGGCCCTGCTCATGGGCGGCGACGTGGAGGTGACCTCCCCGGGTGCGCCGCTCGGTCCCGAGGCCCTGGCCGAGCTTGCCGCCGCCGGGCGGGTGTCGGGCGTGGTCTCCATGCGGGCCATGGTCACGGCCGAAGGCGGCGGCGGGCCCATGCGGCGCGGACTGGTGTCGCTTCGGGCCGTGGACGAGGCCTATCCCCTGGTGGGCGAGGTGGCCCTGTCCCCGGACATGCCCCTGGCCCAGGCCCTGGTTGTGAAAGACGGGCTGCCCGGGGCCGTGGCCGCGCCGGAACTCATGACCCGGCTGTCGCTTTCCCTGGGCGACACGGTGCGTCTGGGGCAGGCGCGCTACGTCATCCGGGCCGTCCTGGTCCGGGAGCCGGACCGGTTGATGGGCTTTTGGGGGTTCGGACCGCGTTTCGTGGTGGCCGAAAAGAGCCTGGCGGGCACGGGGCTGGTGCAGCCGGGGAGCCTTTTGCGCTACGCCTACCGGGTGTCCCTGGCCCCGGGCCGCGACCCCAAGGCCCTGGCGGCCGACATGGAGCGGGATTTTCCCGATCATGCCTGGCGCATACGCCGGGCCTCGGAGGCCTCGCCCGGCCTGTCGGGCTTTTTCGAACGTTTGACCGGCATCATGGGGCTGGTGGGGCTGTCCGCCCTGCTTTTGGGGGGCCTCGGCGTGGCCGGGGCCGTGCGCGGCCAGATTGCCGCCCGGGCCACGTCGCTGGCGGCCATGCGCTGCGTGGGGGCCTCGTCCCGGGTGCTTTTCGCCGTCTGCCTGTTCCAGATCCTTTTTCTGGCCGTCCTGGGCATCGGCCTGGGGCTGGCCGTGGGGGCGGGCGCGCCCTTTGCCGTGGCCCCGCTTCTGGGGGAGCTGTCGCCGGTGCGCATCGTCCCGGTCCTGTCGCCTGCGGCCCTGGCCACGGCCGCCGCCTTCGGGCTTCTGACCACGCTTTTTTTCAGCCTGCCGCCCTTGTCCGCTGCCGGGCGCATCTCGCCCCTGACGCTTTTTCGCGGCTACGGCGGGCTTCCCTCCGGACGCCCGGGGTGGGGCGTTGTGGCCGTGACGGCTGTGTGCGGCCTGGGCATCGCGGCCCTGGCCGTGGGGATTACCGGGGATCGGCGGCTGGGGCTTGGCTTTGTCGGCGCGGCCGTGCTGTCCGCCGTGGTCCTGCGGGGGGCGGGGTGGCTGCTCATGCGCGGGCTGCACCTTTTTCCCCTGCCGCGCCATCCGCTTCTGGCCCTGGCCGTGTCGGGCCTTCGGCGGCCGGGCAATGCGGCGGCCGGGGTGGTGGCCGCGCTTGGGCTTGGGCTGACGGCGCTGTCGGCCATGGCCCTGGTGGACGCCAATTTCCGCGAGCTGGTCACCCGGGAGCTGCCGGAAAAGGCCCCGGCCTATTTTTTCATCGACATCCAGCCCCACCAACTGGCCGCCTTCGAGGACACGGCGCGTCAAACGCCCGGGGTCACGGCCGTGCAGACCGCGCCCAACCTGCGCGGGCGCATCGTCAAGGTGCGCGGCCTGGCGGCCGAGGCGGCCAATGTCGATCCGGACACGGCCTGGGTGGCCCGGGGGGACCGGGGCATGACCTTCTCCCGCACCCCGCCGGAGAATTCCGCCATCGTGGCCGGGGCCTTCTGGCCGCCGGACTATGCCGGGCCGCCCCTGGCCTCCATGGATGCCGAGGCCGCCGCAGGCTACGGGGTGCGCCTGGGCGACACGGTGACCATCAACGTCCAGGGCCGGGAGATCGACGTCACCGTGACCAGTTTTCGGCGCATCAACTGGCTGTCGCTTGGCATCAACTACGTCTTCGTGCTCTCGCCCGGGTCGCTTGACGGCCTGCCCCTGACCTATCTGGCCACGGCCTATACCGCGCCCGGGCCGCCGCGTCCGGACGGGGCCCCCAAGGTCGCCGACGAGGCCCTGTTTGCGGCCGTGTCCGCCGCCTTTCCCAATGTCACGGCGGTCAGCGTGGGCGAGACGCTCTCGGATATAACGGCCATCGCCGAAAAGATCGCCCTGGCCGTGACCGCCTCGGCCTTGGCCACGCTGGCCGCCGGGATCCTGGTCCTGGCCCAGACGCTCGGCGGGGCCCTGGCGGCGCGGGCGCGCGAGGCGGTGATTTTCAAGGTCTGCGGGGCCACGCGGGGGGACATGCTGACCATGCTGGTGGCCGAACACGCCGTGACCGGCGCGGCTGCCGGGCTGGCGGCGCTCATTTTGGGCACGGCCTGCGCCGCGCTGTTCGTCACCGGCTATCTGAAGATGACCTGGCGCTTCGCGGCCGGTCCGGCCCTGGTGACCGTCGCCCTGGCCGCCGGGCTGACGGTGCTTTTGAGCCTCGGGGGCACGGTGCGATTGCTTGGGAAAAAGGCCTGGCCGTATCTGCGGAACGAGTAGGGGGAGGAAGAGACCAGGGGGGAAACCTTTTAAAAAAGGTTTCCCCCCTGGACCCCCCTTCGAAAATTTTGACAGGGACGCGGGAAATTTTTCCTCCGCTCACAGGCAACCCGACACAAAAACGAGGCACGATGGCCCGTCTGGATGCGTTTTACCTGGAGCCCGAGAAGTGGCGGGCGCCGTATCTGCTGACCGGCGGCGAGGCCGCGCATCTGGTCCGGGTGTTGCGGAAAAAACCGGGAGAAACGGTGCGCCTGTTCGACGGTCTGGGCCGGGAAGGCGAGTTCCGTATTCGTGAGACGAAAAAAACTGAAGTTATACTTGAAGTTTTAGGGCTCGGGCAGGAACCCGAGCCGGACGTCCAGGTCTGGCTGGCCGTGGGATTCGCCAAGTCGGCCAGGCGCGGCGCGTTCCTGGAAAAGGCCGTGGAGCTCGGGGCCGCCGGGATCGTCTTCTGGCAGGCGGCACGCAGCCAGGGCGTCATGCCCGAGGTTCCCAAGGACACCTGGCGCGACCAGATGATTGCCGCGGCCAAGCAATGCGGCGCGGCCCGGCTGCCCGGGATACGCTGCATTTCCGGCGGGGCGGCCGGGGTGGCGGCCCTGGGGCCGGACTTCGACCGGTGCTTCGTCCTGTGGGAAGACGCCGACGCCGACGCCCGGCTTGCGGCCCGGGACATGGCCGATCCCGGCCGGGTGCTGGCCGTGATCGGTCCCGAGGGGGGCTTGACCTTGGCCGAGGCGCGGATATTTCTGGACGCCGGTTTCCGTCCCGGCAGCCTGGGCAGGCGGATATTGCGCTTCGAGACGGCGGCCCTGGCCGTGTTGGCCCTGTCCCTTTTGCGCCCCGGCGGGAGATGACCATGTCCGACAAGACCCCCCTGGCCGAGCGCATCCGGCCATCCACCCTGGACGACTTCGTGGGCCAGGGGCATCTGCTGTCCCGGGCCAAGACCCTGCTCAAGTCCAAGCGGCTGCCGAGCCTTTTGCTCTACGGCCCGCCCGGGTGCGGCAAGTCCACCCTGGCCATGGTCCTGGCCAAGTCCAAGGGGCTGCCCTTTTTGCGGGTCAGCGCCCCCGAGGCCGGTCTTGCGGCCCTGCGCGCCCAGTTGCCCGGCCACGACATCCTCATCCTTGACGAACTGCACCGCTTCTCCAAGGCCCAGCAGGACTTCTTCCTGCCCCTTCTGGAATCCGGCGAGATCGTGCTTTTAGCCACCACCACGGAGAATCCGTCCTTTTCCGTGACCAGGCAGCTTCTGTCCCGGATGCATGTCCTGCGCCTGCGCCCCCTGTCCCACGCCGAGCTTTTACGCATCGCCGAGCGCGGGGCCGGGGCCCTGTCCCTGGATCTGGCCAGGGAGAGCCTGGAAATGATGGCCAACATGGCCATGGGCGACGGCCGCACCCTTTTGAACCTCCTGGAATACACCGCCGAACTGACCCCGGAAAACCAGACCCCGGAGAACCTGCGCACCGCCCTTCCCGAGGCGCTCATGCGCGGCGACCGGGACGGCGACGCCCACTACGAACTGGCCTCGGCCTTCATCAAGTCCATCCGGGGCAGCGACCCCGACGCGGCCCTGTACTACCTGGCCTGCATGCTCGAAGGCGGCGA
This sequence comes from Desulfovibrionaceae bacterium, assembly GCA_031082225.1. GTDB lineage: Bacteria > Desulfobacterota > Desulfovibrionia > Desulfovibrionales > Desulfovibrionaceae > Desulfolutivibrio. The sequence goes on from JAVHLG010000058.1 coordinate 7,367, forward strand.
GGATCCGCGTTTCATCTGCCGCCGCCTGATCCTGTCGGCCTCCGAGGACGTGGGCCTGGCCGAACCCATGGCCCTGCCCATGGCCGTGTCCTGCGCCGAGGCCATCGACCGGGTGGGCATGCCCGAGGGATTCATCCCCCTGGCCGAGACCGCCGTGTTCCTGGCCCTGGCCCCCAAAAGCAACTCCACCTATGCGGCGTATCTTTCGGCCAAAAAGGAGCTCGGCATCTCCGGGGCCAAGCCCGTGCCCCTGCATCTGCGCAATGCCGCAACCGCCCTGCAAAAACAGTGGGGCTTCGGCCAGGGTTACAAATATCCCCACTCCTATCCCGACGCCTGGGTTGACCAGGACTATCTGCCTGACGAACTGCGCGGCCGCCGCTTCTACCAGGCCAAGGACCAGGGCACGGAGCCGCGTCTTGCGGCCAGACTGGCCCGCTTGAGAAAAAAGTAACCCTGCTTGCCCTTCCGACAGGAAGGGTTTACCCCGCCACAACACGCCGCAGCACGGCATGGCTGCCGGTGCGGCACGACGCAGCCTCCCCGGCGACGAGGAAACGCCATGAGTTTTGCCGCCTTCGACGCTTTTTTTTCCGGCGACGCCCGCCGCCATCTCCTGGCGGCCATCGAACTGGCCCTGTCCGAAGACGGCCCGGACCTGACCTCCCTGGCGGTCTTCTCCCCCCATGACGTCCTGCGCGCCCGGATTGTGGCCAAGCAGGACAGCCTGGTGGCCGGGCTGCCCATCGCGCCCCTGGCCCTCTCGGCCCTGGGGGCCCTGGCGGCCTGCGACCTGGAATTCCCCGTGGACGAAGGCGCCCGCGTGGCCACAGGGACAGTGGTCTGCCGCATGACGGGACCGGCCGTGGCCCTGCTCAAGTCCGAGCGGGTCATCCTCAACTTCATAAGCCACCTGTCCGGCGTCGCCAACCTGACCGCACGCTACGTCGCGGCCCTGTCGGGCACGGGCGCCCGCCTCCTGGACACCCGCAAAACCCTGCCGGGGCTTCGCTATCCCGAAAAATACGCCGTCACCGTGGGCGGCGGCGTCAATCACCGCACAAATCTGACCGACATGCTCATGCTCAAGGACAACCACATCGACCGGGCCGGGGGCATTCCCCAGGCCATGGCCGCCTTGCGGAAAGCATACGAAAACAGTATGGAAACCCTGCCGCCGGTGGAGATCGAGTGCCGCAGTCTGGCGGAAGTGGCCCAGGCCGTGGCCGAGCGCCCTGCCCGGATCATGTTCGACAACATGGACCCGGCCGCCATGCGCCAGGCCAGGGAGGCGGTTCCTCCCGGCATCGAGACCGAGGCCAGCGGCGGCGTGGACCTGGATTCCATCGCGGCCGTGGCCGCATCGGGCGTGGACTTCGTGTCCGTTGGCCGCATCACCCATTCCGCGCCTGCGGCGGACTTCAGCATGCAAATCGAGAGCATCCCTAGAGAATGAACACCACCCCTTCCGCCGTCATCGACCGCCACCGCCGCCGCCTGGGCGACCGGCTGGTCATCCTGGCCCATCATTACCAGCACGACGACATCGTCCGCCACGCCGACCATGTGGGGGATTCGCTGGAACTGGCCCGCAAGATCGCCGACCTCTCCGCCGAATACATCGTGTTCTGCGGGGTGTTTTTCATGGCCGAAACCGCCGCCATCCTGGCCGCGCCGGGACAAAAGGTGCTCATCCCCGATGCCTCGGCCGCCTGCGTCATGTCCGACATGGCCCCCTCCTGGCTGGTGGAGGCCGTGGCCGGGAGGCTGCACGCCATGGGACGCATGGCCACGCCCCTGACCTACGTCAACTCCTCGGCCAGGGTCAAAGCCGCCTGCGGCCGCCTGGGCGGTTCCGTCTGCACCTCGGCCAACGCCGAGGTCATGCTGTCCTGGGCGCTTGGCCAGGGGCACGGCGCGCTCTTTCTGCCCGACCGGATGCTTGGGGCCAACACCTGCGACCGGCTGGGCATCCCGCCGGAAAAACGGCACATCCTTGACATCCGGCGGCATGGGGCGTTGATTGATCCCAAGGCCGTCCTGGCGGCCGAGGTGCTGCTGTGGCCCGGCCGGTGCGTCATTCACGACAAATTCACCCCCGACCGCATCCATGCCGTGCGCCAGGCGCATCCCGGGGCCCTGGTGGCCGTGCATCCCGAATGTCCGCCCGCCACTGTGGCGGCGGCCGACGCCGCCGGGTCCACCTCGTTTCTGATCCGTTTTGTGGAGGAGGCGCCCCAAGGAGCCACGATCTTTATCGGCACCGAGGAGAATCTGGTAGTGCGGCTGGCACGTCGCTACGCCGGGGAAAAGACCGTCCGGCCGCTTCTGTCCAGCCGGTGTTCGAACATGGCCAAGATCACCGAGGAAAAACTCGCCGCGCAACTGGCCGACATCGCATCGCAACCGCCGGTCACGGTTCCCCATGACGTTCGCGAACCGGCCAGGGCGGCCGTGACCCGGATGCTCGAGGTCTGCGCCAAACGGATGGATCCATGAGCTATTACCGCATTCGCACCCAGGCCCTGGTGGTGGGTTCCGGACTGGCCGGCTGCACGGCCGCCTTGACCCTGGCCGACAGCGGCCTGGACGTGCTGCTCTTGACCTCGGGCGACACCCTTGACGACGGCAACAGCGCCCTGGCCCAGGGCGGCATCGTCTACCGGGGCCACGACGACCCCCCGAAACTTTTGGAACGCGACATCCTGACCTGCGGCTGGCGGCACAACCACCTGCGGGCCGTCAAATTCCTGGCCCGCAAGGGCCCCCAGGTGGTCAAGGAAATGCTCATTGACCGCCTGCATATCCCCTTCAACCGCAAATCCACCAACAACGGCTTCCACCTGACCAAGGAGGGCGGCCACAGCGTGGCCCGCATCCTCCATACCGCCGACCAGACCGGCAAGACCATCATGGCCGGGCTCATCGAGGCCGTAAGCGCCAACCCCAAGATCACCGTGCTCACCCGGCGTACCGCCGTGGATCTTTTGACCACCCAGCACCACGCCGGGCTTCTGGAATACAAATACCAGTTGGAGAACCAGTGCCTGGGGGCCTACGTCTACGACGAAACGGCCGGGGTGGTGGAGACCATCCTGGCGGATTTCACCGTGCTGGCCACGGGCGGCGTGGGCCGCATCTTCCTGCACACCACCAATTCCCGGTCCTGCATCGGTTCGGCCCTGGCCATGGCCTACCGGGCCGGGGTGCGGACCATGAACCTGGAATACATCCAGTTCCACCCCACCACGCTCATGCACCGGGCCGATCGGCGTTTTCTCATCACCGAGGCCCTGCGCGGCGAAGGGGCCAGGCTGGTCAACGCCCAGGGCGAGGCGTTCATGAAGCGCTACGATCCCCGGGCCGATCTGGCCCCGCGCGACATCGTCACCCGGGCCATCCTGGAGGAGATGCTGCGCACGGACGAGGACTGCGTCTATCTCGACGCGGCGAACCACATCAAAAATCTGCGCGAATACTTCCCCAACATCTACGAGAAGTGCAAATCCATCGGTATCGACATCACCGCCCAGCCCATCCCCGTGGTTCCGGCGGCGCATTATTTCTGCGGCGGCATCCTCACCGACGTGCATGGCCGCTCCAGCATGGAGCGCCTCTACGCCGCCGGGGAGTGCGCCTGCACGGGCCTGCACGGCGCCAACCGCATGGCCAGCACCTCGCTTCTGGAATGCCTGCTGTGGGGACACAGCGTGGGCCAGGACATCGGCCGCCGCTGCGCCAAGAACATGGCTATGGGCCGCAAGCTGGCCGACTGCATCCCGGACTGGGTGGGCGCGGGCCACAACAAAAACGAAGATCCGGCCCTGATCGCCCAGGACTGGACCACCATCCGCAACACCATGTGGAACTATGTGGGCATCAACCGTTCCACGTCGCGGCTCATGCGGGCCTTCGAGGATCTGCGGGACATGAACAAGCATCTGCACGACTTCTACCGCGAAACGCCCTTGAGCAAACCCATCATCGACCTGTTCCACGGCTGCCAGGCGGCCTACCTCATCACCCTGGCGGCCATGCGCAACAAGAAGTCCCTGGGCTGCCACTACCGGGTGGACTGATCCCCGGCCGTCCCCGGTCCTTCGTGGACACGGAGGTTCCGACACATCCGTGTCCCAAAAAACCGGGTCCGCCAGCCTGGGGGGCCTAGCGATCCTTCCCCGTGCGGCCATGACCGTCGCAGACCGCAGGCGACGGCTTGCCCACATGCAAAACGGCCTCCCACAGGGGAGGCCGCAGTATTTCCGTCATGGACCCCTTCCGGCTTGGTCGTCAATCCACCGGGGTTTTGCCTCCGGATCCAGGCTCTTGGCTGTGCGGTCATGACCGTCGCAGACCGCAGGCAGCGGCTTGCCCACATGCAAAACGGCCTCCCACAGGGGAGGCCGCAGTGTTTCCGTCACGGACCCCTTCCGGCTTGGTCGTCAATCCACCGGGGTTTTGGCCTCCGGATCCAGGCTCTTGGCTGTGGCGAAATCGGCCCTGGCCTTGGCTTCATCCCCCATGGCGAACCGGACCCGCCCGCGATTGTTCACGAATTCCGCGTCGGCGGGCGCAAGCTCGACGGCCATGTTGAAATTGGCCAGGGCGCTGTCCAGATTGCCCTTGGAAAACCAGGCCGATCCCCGGTTGTTGTAGGATGCGGCGTCGGCGGCATCAAGGTCGATGGCCCGGGTGTAGTCGGCGATGGCCTCGTCGTAGCGCGCCATGCCGAAAAAGAGATTGCCCCGATTGAAATAGACCACGGCCTGATCCGGGGCCAGGGCGATGGCCTTTTCATAGTCTTTCAGGGCCTCGGCCTGCCGCCCCTGGGAGGCCAGGGCGTTTCCCCGGGCGGCGAACACAAGCCCCCGGGCGGCGTCGGACATCCCGTCGTCGGCCAGGGCCTGGCCGTAGGCCTCCAGGGCCAGGGGCATATCCCCCTGCTCCTCGGCCGCAACGGCCTTCCTGGCCGCTTCGAGACCGGAGGTCTGGGCGCGTGCCGTCATGGGGAGAAGCAGGACCAGCGTCGCAACAACTGCCGCCGCCGTCCCGGGCAGACGGCTGAGAGGCCCATGCCGCATGTCGGCCATCACGCCTCATCCTTTTTGGCGAAGGCGGGGAATTCCAGTTCCTGGTCGATGCGGTCGGCGTCGTCAGCGGAATAGCGCACGATGTTGCGCAGATGATAAAAGGCGGTCTCGTCCATGCTCTCGAAGTCGATGGCCGTGCCCGACGCCACGCTGCGCACGATGCGGGCGGCGATGCGGAAGCGAATCTCCTTGGTGAGGACGAAAAGGAGGACGCAATCGGCCCCTGGCGTCAATTTCGGGTCGAAGGTGCACAACACGCCCTTCATGCTGATATTTTGGGTGTGTACGGGTATTTTTTCGTCGCCAAGGATCACGTAGGCGTCGAACTGCGCCTCCACCCTGCTGCGGCGTCGCTTATTCTCGTCCATGGGATCTCCTCGCGGGATGATTGTGGGGCGGCCCCGGCGGCCGCGTCATGCCCCGGGACGAAGACGCGCCGCCCGGCCTGCAACGCGTGGCGGGGCATCCGCCCGGTTCGTCGTCGGAAATGGCCCGACGCGGCGCGTAAGCCCTCCATGCCCTCGAAAAAAGGCATGCAGCGGCGCAGCGGCCGAAAGCAGGCCGCCGGACCGGGCGCAGGCTCCAAAGAAACGCGAAGCCCGTCCGGTTGTCAACAGGGCGTGGCCGGTCTTGAAAAGAAAGACGCCCCAACACGCAAAAAGCCGAACCCTGGCGGATTCGGCTGTTTTTCCCGGGCGGCGGGCCGGGTGTTGAAACGCTCTCCCTGTACAATCGATATCATCTCTGGCATGATCGATCACAACGTCATCGAATACTACAAAAAAACCATCACCTTTTGGTTTGGCATCATGATGGAATTGATCGATCTGGACACCTGGCCGCGCAAGGACCACTTTGCCTTTTTCCAAAACAGGAAAAATCCCCGCTTCTCCATCACCTTCCCGGTCAACGTCACCAGTCTGCTCCGGTTCAGGGCGGCCCAGGGAAATGGAAAGAAGCGCTTCACGGATTACGTCTACCATGCCGTCATGACCAGTGCGAACGCCGTTCCGGAGTTTTGCATGCGCCTTGTGGACAAAAAGCCCGTCATCTTCCCCGTTGTTGATGCCGCGTTCACGTACCTTCCTCGTGATCGCGACCTGCATGCCAACTGCATCGCTGCCTATAATGCCGCGTTTTCGGTCTTTTCGCAAAACATCCAGGCGGCCCGGGATGCGGCCGACGCCTCCCCCACCCTGGCCCCCGACGGCTGTGAAAGCCAGGGGCTGATCTATCTGACCTGCGTGTCGGACATCCCGTTCACGGCTGTCACCAACCCCTGGGACGACCCATGGACCGATTCGGTGCCGCGCATTGCCGTGGGCATGGTCGATCCGGCCGCCGGGACCATGCCGGTGTCCGTGGAGGCCCTGCACAGCTTCATCGACGGCAGACACGTTGCGGCGTTCCTGAAATGCCTCTCCGGCATCCTGGAAACGCCCGAAACGTCGTTTGCATCTTGACGCCGCCCCTGAGCTTTCCCCCACACGCAAACAGCCGAACCCTCGCGGGTTCGGCTGTTTTGCCCGGGCGGCGGGCCGGGTGTTGAAATGTGGTTGGTGGGGCGGGGGGAGTCACATTTACTTGATAACTATATAATTTTTAAAGAAAAAATTCTTTCACATTTTTTGATTTATCCGGAACATTATCCGGATAAATTACGCACTGGATGTAAACTCCTCGTTGAGTTTGCTCAAATATGTTTAACGCAACGCCCATAATCACTGACCACTTCCGCCCGTTGGCTGTATGTCTCGCAGCAGCATGATGAG
>JAVHLG010000058.1:14238-22746 GCA_031082225.1 Desulfovibrionaceae bacterium
GGCTTTTTCTTTCCGAAAAGGGTTTCCTTACGCTTCTCAGTACGTTTCTTGACTGCGTTTCTGAGCTTTTCTTTTGCTTGCCTCCCAAATTTATCAAAAAATAGGCTGTTGGTCGCTTGTGTTTTAAAGTCCTTTAGTGCGCGCACATCAGCTACTCCTTGAGCCATTTGGCAGAATCTCCAGAAATCAATACCGGTTTTACTCACCCCAGCTTTTTCAAGCCAAATACGTGCCCAGCCAGCACGCTGATAGTTATTTCGCGCACTTTCAGCCACATCGGCAAGAAAACCATCTCCCCAGTCAAGGCTTAAGATATGTTCACTCGCAAAATTTAAGTGCATTAAGCCCGAGATGGTCAGACCTCTGGCTTGTTTACCAGGATGCTCAGAATCGGTTAACTTTTGGACATAGCTGATTAACCAATCCCCTGCGCCTGATGACTCCGCAGACACAGTTGCTTGCTCAAGCGCTGCGTCATCAAAGGCGTCTTCGAATATAATCTTACGGAGTGGTTCAAGCTCCGTGGCAAGCTTTGCGGAGAAGATGGCGTGTTCATAAAGTGGAACACCAGACTCACCAACAACAATATTCACGGGCGGGAAGGAAGAAACGTCTTTCAAACGAAACAACGTATCGTGCGCCAATCCAGGCTCCCTTTCCGCACAGGCTCCGGCGAGGACAAGGCCGAGGTTGCGCGCCTGGCCCAACTTCCAATCGTCCTGAACAGCCAAGATACGTTGCAGCCAGCCTTCCGCCTTCTCAGGATTATCGGAGACGATTTTCTTCAGTCCCCACAGCGGCGGGTGGGAAAGCAAGTATTCCGCATTCTCACGCCGCAAGGCATCGGCAAAGGAGTCCGCTGCGGCGACCATTGCCTCTTGATCTTTTCGGAATCGTTGGATGTAACCAATGGGCTCATTCATTTCGGAGAGCTGTTTACTATACTCATGAATATCTAATGGCTGCTGAGCGATTTTGACGCTTCGGGAGGTCTTCAGGCCGTCTCTGGATACTTCGACATTGATATTCATGCCTTCAGGTAATTGGGCGGAAATAGGTTCGAGTAGCCGGTTCAACGCCTCATCAATGGAATGAGCCAACCGGTCGAGAGCGACGCCGCCGAGTTTATCGGCGACATGCCCCAGGAAGGCGGGTGGAACCAAGTCGATCATGTCCAATCGGTCATGACGTATCACGGATGCGGCTATCGCCCGTCCAAGCGAATAGCCTGCCCGGGTCGTGGAATTGATCATAAGCCCTGCGTCTCGAATCGTTTTCAGCAGCAAATTGTCCATTTGAGGATCGTCTGCCACCAATACTGCATCCGCCGCCAACAGGGCGATTACGTCATCGCTTGAGGTGAGTGTGTTGGCTAATATCTTCCGCAAGGATTCATCGAGATCGAGTTTTCTGGAAGAAAGAAACAAAAGAATTCGCCTTACTTGCTCGGCGTCATGGCCGGTCCAGGCTTTCGCCAACCGCTCAGAAAGGGCCTCCGGCTGTAGAGGCGCGAGGCTTTGTCTTAAGGCTGGAGAGAGTAACGTATCCGTGGGAAGCCCTAGAAGGAAATCCAGTTGTTCTTCGGGCGCGAGATGCGGAATGATCGCTTTAGCAAAAAAATGCGCAACAATTCTCTCATCTCCCGTCGTGATGAGATTCGGATCGACTATTAAAGCGTTAAAAGATTGTCGTACCAACGCAAGGCTTGCCGAGTCCAAAAGCGGCGATATCTCGGGGAGCAAGAGGGAAAGCTGGCGCAGTGCCATTCCCGCGCGGCTGGGGGCGGTGGCCGCGACACCCCTTAAAACATCAACAATGGCTTGAGGGCGAAATCGCGCCAAGGCGGGGGTGATCTGCTCAAGTTCATAGTCTTCAACAGTGGTGCTGAATGAAGTTCTAATCCGGGAGGTTGATATTGCCATAGCGGCGCTCAAGGCATTGGCGAGATTGGAACATTCAGGGGCGCTCGGGTCATAAGGATTGGTATCACAATATCTTTCGACGCTGCGAAGAGTCCGCCCTTTTGTGCGAGGAGAGAGCGCCGTTGCCCTCTCGGCTGATGCTCTGTCACCGAGCAAACGAAGGACAAGGGCGGCGGCGGCGCGCATCGGTTCCGAACTCTTCTCATTCACATGGGTGATTAACGAGAGAACTTCAGTTTTTGTTTCCGCCCAATCAATGCAGTTGAGGGCTACTACCCACATCAACTCATCGTACGCATTGAAATAATCGCAGGCCACCACCTGCGCCATGGACCACCCGAGCAAGGCTTTCGCGTACTGGGCCTGAGGACGGGAGGACAACAGCAAGGCTGCGATATTATCAAGCTGCACGTTGGTCGGATTGCAAATCTCGAAAGTCACTTCATTGAACAAATCAAGTTCTTTAGGATGGAGTGCACCTAGTTGAAGATCAATGTTTTCTCTCCGCCTCTCAGGCCAACTGTCACGTTCCTTTGCGTCATCCCGAAATATTCTTCGCGTATTGCGTGACCAAAAACCAAGCCATCGGGAGAAGCGCACTTCCAGGGACCGGCTTACGGCTGGATTATCCCGCATAAAAATAAGCATAGAAACAAGCGTCTGGACGTGCCTTCCAGACCCAAGTTCTGTAACCGGCGACTCGGCGATATCCAGAAAAGGTTCGGGGCGAATGGCAAGGTAGGCGCACATGGCCTCAACGACCGCATCAGGCATGTTCTGGAGCCCAAGCCATGCCCGTATCAGGCTTCGCCTGCCGGTATCCGGAAAGGGTTCATCCAGGCAGGCCAACCCCGCCGCCGCAACCAGGATTTCGGAAACGAGATCGAACCCGCGCACAGGGTCAAGCATTCTTTCGAGTGCTTCGTGGAAGTCGGGGTTGCCCTTGTGCGCTTCCTCCTTGAGCTCGTTGTTGATCAAAAGACCAAGGGCAAAAGGCAACGTTTCTTTGCGGAATTCATACCTATTGGCGTCACTCTCCGATATCGTAAGAAAACGGCCTTCCTCTATTTCGCAAAGATCATTCAGGACATTTTCGGGACCCAAACGTTTGGCGGCGCCGGAAAGATTGGCCCATTCATCTCTGTCGAAGGATCGATGAGGTTTATCAAGCCAAGACTTGGCATGTGATTGAAGCAGCTTTTCAAAGTCGGCGAGAGTGTGGGCGATGCCGTTGCCCCGCTCCTTCAGGCGGGCTTGCCAGTACTCTAGGAGCAGTCGTTCCCTGGTCAGTTCAACAGGCTGGTCAATGCGATCAAGCAGGTTGAGCGCCACGGAACAGATTCGCGGATTTCGGATAAACTCCCTAAGATTGGGGGAAAGGTCATCCGGGCTTTTCCCCGGAGCCTTCAAAACGGCCGCCAAATCCTGATCATCATAGTCCCCGACAGGTATCGGACGTATCACCAAGGAATCCAACCGAGGACGAACATCCCGCTCCCAGTAGGCCTTTCGAGACGTGATGAGGACCAATCCCCCAAGGGCTTGCGCTTCTCTGGCTAACCCATTGAGAGTATCCGCCCAGCGGAAAGTGGCTCGCTCATTCAAGCCGTCAAGCACGATGATGAAGCGTCGTTGATCTCTTAATCCATGATCTTTCCATCGCCGAAGGCGTCTGCGCCAGCTGTTGAGATGAGATTCATCTCCGCGTCCATCCTGCTCAGCGAGAAGACGGGCCAAGCTTTCAAGGGGCTGATCCGGTAGCAGACGCTCAACCCGAGGCCCAGACACCAGCAGCATAACGGGTGGTTGCGGCAGATTCGCCCACCATTGGGCCACAAGCCAAGTCTTCCCGGTTCCCTCGTCGCCCAGAACAGCCACAAGCGGGATGTCGTCCGGATCAACCTTGACGAAATCATCCAATAGTTGGGAAAAACTCTCACGGGGAAAGGCGCTGGAAATGCTGATGTTCTGCCCAAAAGTCTGACGGGAAAGCCCCTGGTCATGGAAACGGTCTCGCAGCCACCGCTCGTTTTTCTTCCTCAAGGCGTCCAAGCCGACATGAGCCGCACTTAACTCCTTTTTGAGCCTTTCAGCCTGTTGTGCGAAAGCGCTATCCGCAGCGATTGTATCCAGCAGCCCGATTAACTCCAAATCGCTCACCTCAGGCACATGTTGATTGAAAAATTGAAGCGTGGCGGATTTCGCGGCAGCGAGAAAAACGGCCAGAGGCGGCAATGGTCGAGCAGCCCAGTCCAGGGCAAGAAGGGTAATCCCCTCCTCGGCGAGCATTTTCGTCAAATCCGCCAGTGTTTCGTCTCCAACTTCGCTTGAGGCTCCCAGCGCCCAGACGTCTATGTCGCCGCCCAGTGCATAACGCGCCACAGCAACTTTCCCGACTAAATCCTCAAGCCGGAGATTATTTTTGTAGAGCTTACCCTCAAGAGCGACTGCGTAGCTCTCGTCCGGGGTACTCGAACCGTCACGGCCGCCCTGTAAACCTGATTTCGCCAAACGGATGACCAACCCAGTAAGATTGGCCATGCCAGCAGCGACGAGGCCTTCAAAGCCATCCGGCCCTGTTGCTTTGAGTTCAAGTAGATGCTTACGAAATGAATCAAGAGCTGTTTCTGTTTGCGTATCCATGTGTCTTCTCTTGCGACCTACCGGCGTATGTCAAACCCGAGTCCATGGAATACAGGCCAGCTCGTGCACATGGCTGACCCCTGCCCAGGCTCTGCACGAACCGATGGCATAGAGGTTTTATTTAGCTCGCGAAACCGCCGTGTTCAGGATATTCGGAGTTCCTGTCGCCCAGCGTCTGGCTCCATGTTATGCCATGTTCGGAACGCCAAGAACCAGGATGACCGAGTCAGCCTCTCACCCCGAGCGTGAGTGATCGTCGCGTTGGAAAGTCCCGTCATTTTCAGGGAGTATAGGTAATCTCCATTCCCCTCGTATGATACTGCGGTTAACTTTTGATTGTCAGGATTCTCGATGACGACGTGTTCCATGTGCTACTTGCCCCTCCTGGCATGATGAGGATGTGAGACTCGTAACGCATCAACTACCAACCAGACAAGCTATCCCCGCCAACAATTTGCATCGAATCGACGATGGAAATCGATACCAACAATCGATATATTCCCTTAAAAACCAAAATTGAAAAGCCGCCTTTCGGCGGCCCCTGCTTCAACCCTGAAACCATTTCGGCAACAAAACAAACATTGCCGCCATGACCGCCCCAACTCCCAGGCTACTCGAAAATTACACAAGTTCTTTTCTACGTTGGCGTATATATCCGGATGTCAAACCCCCAAAACGCGAAACAGCCGAACCCTCTCGGATTCGGCTGTTTTGCCCGGAAGTCGTGCCGGGTGTTGAAATGTGGTTGGTGGAGGCGGGGGGAGTCGAACCCCCGTCCGAGAACGTGTCAGTCCAGGCGTCTACAGGCTTAGATCGGAATTTGTTCTCGTCCCCGACACGCCTTCCGACCGGGCGGAGGGGGACCAGTCTACCTGAGTCTCGCGTTTGCCCCGGCGGACACGGGCATTCGCCAGCCTGATGGGGGTTGGCGTCCTACTCTAGCGTATCAGGCGTCTGCTAAAGGGACGCTGGCTGTCTTTAAGCAGCCAGGGCGTAGTCGTAGTCGTTGGCAATTATACCGGTTGCCGCGTGTTTAACGAGGCCTCGCGGCACCTCGACCTGCAACCTGGGCGTATCCATCCCCGTCGAAACCGGGGCGCCCCCAAACGCAACATCTCTATACTAAGACTTCTGCGCCCGCAAGCAAGGCCCCGGCACGAAATTTCTCCCCATGCCCGGCCTTTCGTCCGGCGCGCATCACCACGCCAACGCCCTCCCCTTCTGCACCAGACGTCGCCACGCCACCGCCCCAATCACCTGCCCCGGGCATCGCCACGCCAACCCCCTCCCGTCTTCGCCCAGGCGTCACCACGCTGCCCCGGCTGTGTCTGACCCGCTTCCGCCGTCGCCCACACCGGACCGCCGTCCACCGCTATCCCCGGCCCGGTTGCGGCCCAGCTATTCCCCGCGTGGCTCACCGGTTGCGTCTCGGGTGCGTCTCGGGAACGGTCCGGCGGCATCTCGGTTGCGGCCAGCCACATCCATGGATAGATTCCCTTCCGGCGCGCCGCCCATGCCGTCTCTAACAACGTATTGGCCCAGCCAGGCGGCCCGGCCCTGCGCCGTCGCACGCAACAGCCCGCAGCATCACAGGAATCCCCATCCATGCCCGACCCCTTGCGCCCCTTCGGCCTCGTTTTGCATCGCGACCGACCCGATCTGCCCATCTCCGGCAGCCCCGAGCGCTGCCTCGCCCGCCGCGTGGTGCAGGACTCGGCCGGTTCCCTCTATCTGCTCGAAACCCTGGCTGCCTCCCAAGTTCCCCGCCGCCAGACCGTGGCCGCCGTGACCCATGCCCTGGCCCGGGCCGGACTGGCGGCCGTGGCCGAGCACCTGCCTTGCCGGGACGGCGGTTTCGTGGCTTCACAGAATCAGTTGCATATGCAACTCTCCCGGTTCGTTCCCGGGGCCCCCCTGCCCCGACCCGACTACACGGAGCAGGCGACGCCAGGGCAGGCCCTGGGCCGGTTCATCGCCGATATGCGGGACTGCGCGGCCGATCTGCCCAAGCCTCTCCCGCAACGCCACCTCGCCGCCTACGCCGCCCGCCTCATGCACACCCTGTCGTGCACGGAACCGGCCGTCTTCTCGCGCCTTGCGCCCCTGGCCACCGTCATGGGGGAGTTTTTCGACGCCGAACCCTCTCTTCCCCGCGCCCTGTGCCACGGCGACCTGCACCCTGAAAACGCCGTCTGGGACGGCTTCGACATCGCGGCGGTCATTGACTGGGAATTCACAGGCCTGGCCCACGAACTCTACGACGTGGCCGGGGCCCTTGGCTGCATGGGCATCGAGAACCCGCGCACCTTCGCCGCCGGGGCCGGGGCGGCCATGATCCGCACCCTGCGCGAGCGGGGGGTGCTCAACGAGGACAATCTGCCCTGGCTCAAGCCGGCGGTCATGGCCGGACGCCTGGGCTGGCTGGCCGAATGGCTGCGCAAGAACGACCGGGAGATGGTGGAGATGGAGCTGGATTATCTGGAGCTTTTGGCGCGGTGAGGGGAAGACGAGGTGAAGGAGGAATCGGGGGAAGGGAGCCCCTTTTTTGAAAAAAAGGGGCTCCCTTCCCCCGTACCCCCATCCCTCACCAAAAAACTTTCACGGGGGGGTGGGCGAGACGGGGAAAAGACGTCAGAAGGTGATGATCTGGTAGCCGTCGTCCATATACTTGGCCATACCCGGATGCCCGTGCATGTCGTCGAGAAGCGTGAAGCCTTCCTTTTTCACGGCCTCCAGGGCCCCCAGGTTGGTCGCGCAGGCCTTGCACGCCCCGGCGAACAGGCCCAGGGCCTTGGTTTTTTCAAAGAGTGTGTGCATGGGGCTGGATGCATCGGCAAGCTTGGCCACCAGGGTCGTGGCCTCGCCCTCCAGGATCACCACCGCCTCGTAGCCCTTCTCGCGCATGTCGATGGCGTTGAGCATCACATGGATAAAACACGCCATATCGCCGCGAAAGGCGAAAATCGCCGCTTTTTTCATGAGATTCCCCCCTGCGGCCAAAGCGCCGCCCGATGTTCAGCCCATGTCGCGCCCAGAAGCGCGATCAGGCGTAGGCCGCCAGGATGCCGTCCAGGACCGCCATATCCGGCCGGTGCAGGGCCAACGGCCCCCGCGCCGCCTCGGGCAGCCTGCCCCCAAACGGCGGCCGGTCGTTTTCATAGATCACCCCGATGGGAATGCGCTCCCCGAATTCCATGGCCTTCGCCATGGCTGCGCCGAAATCCCGGGGATCATGGTCGTCGCCAAGCCGGTACACCCGCTCTTTGTACCAGGCGAAGGTGTTGACCTTGTTAAACGACACGCAGGGCTGCAGGATGTCCACCAGGGAAAACCCCTTATGCCGCACGGCCCGCTCAATGAGCCCGGCAAGATGCTCGATATCCCCGGAAAAGCCCCGGGCCACGAACCCGGCCTGCATGGCCACGGCCACGGCCATGGGGTTAAACGGCCGCGATGGCGCGCCCATGGGCTGGGCCTTGGTCACCTGGCCCTCCATGGTGGTGGGGCTGGCCTGGCCCTTGGTCAGGCCGTAAATCTGGTTGTCGTGGGCGAGTAACGTCATGTCCACGTTGCGCCGCAAGGCGGCCAGGAAATGATTCCCGCCCTCGCCGTAGCTGCACCCGTCGCCGGACTCGGCAATCACCGTGAGATTCGGGTTGGCCAGCTTGGCCCCCTGGGCCGGGGGCAGGGAACGGCCGTGCAGCCCGTTGAACACGTTGGCCCGCAGATAATGCGGGGCCTTGGCCGCCTGGCCGATGCCCGAGACGAACAGCACCTCGTGCGGCGCAAGCCCAAGCGATACCAGGGCCTTGATGACCGCCTTGCGGATGGAGAAGTTCCCGCAGCCCGGACACCACGCCGTCTCAAAATCACCATAGTCGGATGTCGTGACCATGTATGCTCCTTGTGAGGTAGGGGCGGGAGGCGGGGAAGAGCCGGGGGA
>JAVHLG010000059.1 GCA_031082225.1 Desulfovibrionaceae bacterium
CGGCCTCCTCGGGCAGGGCGGCCATGCGGGCGTCCATGTCCGGATGGGCGTTTAAGATGGCCTTTTTGGGCATGGGGCGCACGGCGGCCCAGGCGGCCTGCGCCGCCAGGCCTTCGGCCCGGGCCCGGGCCGGGTCGCCGACCTCCACGGCGGCCCAGGCGGCCTCCACGTGGCGGCGCATCTCGGTGACGTGATTTCCGGCCGTGCCGGGCTCAGCGGCCGGGAGGACGGTCGGAAGGCAGACGATGAGCACGGCGAGCAGGATGGCGCTGGTTCGTGAAAAGCGGGGGAGCATGGCTCAACCTCTGGGGAAAGGGTTTGCGGCAGGGGCACGCCGGTTTCGCCACAAGGCGGCTTGGCATGACGAGACAGGAACCGCCTGTAAAAGCCTGTGTCGGTGGATGCGGAGCAACGGTTACAGGATCGTATCCAGCATGTACGTATTTCTCCCCTGTCGGGCAACGGCTTTTTACGTCGGCTGCCCCGCTGACTCCATCCCCCCTTTCCCCGTCGTCCCCTTTGGGCTATGCCGGAGGACATGCCGTCACCTGTCGCCGGTCCCAGGGACATGGTGCCGAAAAAGGAACGCCATATGTTTCGAGTCGTCATCGGACAGGCCCAGTGCGTGGAGACCGAATGCGCCGCCGGAAACGTCCTGCGGCAGTGCCGGGCCCGGCTGGGCGGGGCCGTGCCCGGGGCGGGGATGCTTTTTTCCTCCTCCGGGTTCGATTTGCCGCAGCTTTTGGACCTGACGGCCCAGGCCTTCCCGGATATGCCCCTGATCGGGTGCACCACGGCCGGGCAGTTCTCCACGGCCCTGGGCCCAAGCCTCGATTCCATCTGCCTGACGCTTTTCGTGTCGGACACGGTGCGGTTCGGGGCGGGGCTCGGGAAAAACGCCCTGGCCGATCCGGAAGGCGCAGCCCGGGAGGCGGCGGCCATGGCCCGGGCGTGGCATCCCGAAACCGCGCCGTCCCTGGCCTTCGCCTTTTCCGAGGCCATGGGCCTGGAGCCGGGGCGGCTGGTGGCGGGGCTTTCCATGTCCCTGGGATGCCCGGTGTTCGGCGGGTTCGCCGCTGGCGAGGGCCGCGACGACGTGCGCCAGTTTTTCGGGCGCGAGGTGGTGCGGGGGACGGTTCCGGTCTTGTGCATGTTCGGGCCGGTCCGGGCCTATTTCGCCGTGAGCAACAGTTGGCGTCCCGTGGGCCGCCGGGTGCGGGTGGACGCGGTGGACGGCGCCCGGGTGCTGCGCATCGACGGGAAAACCGCAGTGGATTTCTACCGCGACACCCTGGGGCCGCACGGGCTGCCGGCCACGGAGATGCCCCTGGCGGTGTTTGCGGACGACGGCCGGTTCGCCATCCGGGGGCCGCTGGACTACGACGAGGAGGGCGGCGGCATCGTGTTTTCCGACGCGGTACCCGAGGGGGCCCAGGTGCGCATCACCGAGGCCACGCGGGAGGGGGTCATCGGGGACGTGGACCGGTCCCTTCAGGAACTGGTCCGGGCCCTGCCCGCGGATTTCATCCCTGACGCGGCCCTGGCCTTTTCCTGCTCCACACGGCGCTTCATCCTGGGCCAGCGCTTCCGGGAGGAGTTTGAGCTCATGCGCGGGCATTTCCCGCCCGGGCTGCCCATCGCCGGGTTCCACGCCTACGGCGAGATAAGCCCCCTGGTTCCGGGCGACCCGGCCCGGTTTCACAACTGCACGCTGGTGACCGTGCTTTTCGGGGACGGGAAGGGCCAAGGCGCGTCGTTTCCCGAGCCGTCCGTGGAGGCGCCCGCGCCCGAATGCGCTGCGGACGCCATGGCCATGAAGGACCGGGAGGTGCGGTTCCTGAAAAAGCAGCTCGCCCGCTCGGAACAACTCATCATCCGCCTGGAGCATCTGCGCGACATCGGCTCCGGGCTGCAAAGCCGCATGAACACGGAACTGCGCGACGCCAACCTGATCATCAAGGAAAAAAACCGGCTTTTGCGCGAGGCCCTGGCCCTGGCCGAAGAGGTGCAATTGCGGCTTCTGCCCCGGGACAATCCCGAGGTGCCCGGGTTCGATATCGCGGGCAAAAGCATCTATTGCGACGAAACAGGCGGGGATTATTACGATTATCTGGCCGTGCCCGGGGCCGATCCGGGCAGTGTGGCGGTGGTCGTGGGGGACGTGTCCGGGCACGGGGTGGCCTCGGCGTTGCTCATGACCACGGCCCGGGCGCTTTTGCGCATGCGGGCCTCCATGGGCGGCGGCCCGGCCTGCCATGTGGAGGATCTAAACCGCCTGCTGACCCTGGACACGGCCGAGACTGGGCGTTTCGTGACGCTTTTGTATCTGTCCATGGAGCCGTCGCCGGACGGGTCGCGGCCCGGGCGCATGCGCTGGGTGCGGGCCGGGCACGATCCGGCCCTGGTGTACGACCCGAGGACCGGGACATTCCTGGAGCTGTCCGAGGGCGGCGTGCCCCTGGGGATCATCGGCGAGGTGGCCTACGAGGAATTCGTCTTCGACGGCATGGCCGGGGGGCAGGTGGTGGCGTTGGGCACGGACGGCATCTGGGAGGCCCGGAATCGCAACGGCGAGATGTTCGGCAAGATGCGCCTGCGCCAGATCATCAGCAAACATGCGGACCTTGCGGCCCGAAAGATCGTTGGCGCGGTGCTTGAGGAACTGGAGGCGTTTCGCCGCGGGTTGCCCGCCGAGGATGACGTGACGCTGGTGGTGGTGAAGGTGTTGTGAGGGGCGCTCCCTAGGCGTCGCGATCTTCCCGAAGAAGCGCCGTAGTGTCGGGAAAGACCCTTCCCGCCATGCGCCTGCGGAAATCCTCGAGTTTCGCCGCCGCGGCCTGATGGTCCAGCACCTTGCGGGTGCTGGCCTGGCTCAGGATGACCCGCACCTCGGCCTCGAGCGAGCGGTTGTGTTCGGCGGCCAGGGCCTTGAGACGGCCGACCACGCCTTCGTCCAGATCGCGAACCAGTATCTGCGCCATGATGCCGCACCCTCCATGCCTGCCACCAGTATGATACTTTCTTGAGGGATGCCAATTCTTTCCCCGTGTCGCGTTCTCTGCCCGGATCGTTCAGGCTGGCCGGACAGGCTGGACCGCCGCCGGTCCAAGCCCCCGCATCCGTCACTCCACACCCGTCTGTCGCTCCACACCCGTCCACCACTTCACACCCGTCTGTCGCCCCACATCCTTCTTGACAAACCCCTGTATTTTGCATTTCATTCCGTCAATCGGAGTGAAAACCGCATGTTCAACGAAATCGATCTCAAAATTCTGAACATCCTTCAGGAAAACGCCCGCACCTCCAACGCCGACCTGGCCCGGGCCGTGGACCTGGCCCCCTCCGCCGTGCTCGAGCGGGTGCGCAAGCTGGAGCGCCGGGGCGTCATCACCGGCTACGCCGCACGCCTCTCCCCTGCGGCCCTGGGGCTTGCGCTCACGGCGTTCACCTTCGTGCGCGTGGAGGAGGCCGTGGGGGCCACGGACACCGGGCGGCTTCTGGCCGGGCTGCCGGGCGTCGTCGAGGTCCACTACACGGCCGGGGCCGCCGCCTATCTGGTCAAGGTCCGGGTGGCCGACACCGCCGCCCTGGCCGCGCTGTTGCGCGAGATGGGCCGCATCGAAAGCGTGCGCGACACCAACACCACCATCGTTCTGGAGACGGTCACGGAAACCGCCGCCCTGCCCATAAACCACCATTCCTAAAAGGATCGCTGTCATGGATCAGGCTCTCGAATCGCGCATCGTGGCCCGGGGGAAGCAGTTTTTCCAGAGCATCCGGGGCGAGGCCCCCTCCATCTTCAACAAGGGCTTCTGGACCGGCAAGGTCATGGACTGGGCCATGAAAAACGAGGACTTCAAGGTCCAGCTCTTCCGCTTCGTGGACGTGTTGCCCTACCTGACCACCTCCGATGCGCTGAAGCGCCACATCGAGGAATACTTCACCGGCCAGGGCGCGGCGGACATCCCGGCCGTGCTCAAGTGGGGCGCGGAAAAATCCGGCATGTTCGGCGGGCTGGCCGCCACGGTCATGGGCAAGGCCATTCGCTCCAACATCGAGGGCATGGCCAAAGGGTTCATCATCGGCCAGACCGCCAAGGAGGCCGTCAAGTCCATC
Source organism: Desulfovibrionaceae bacterium (assembly GCA_031082225.1). Taxonomy (GTDB): domain Bacteria; phylum Desulfobacterota; class Desulfovibrionia; order Desulfovibrionales; family Desulfovibrionaceae; genus Desulfolutivibrio. The sequence goes on from JAVHLG010000059.1 coordinate 4,117, forward strand.
AAGAAACTGCGCAAGGACGGCTTCGCCTTCACCGTGGACCTCCTGGGCGAGGCCACCATGAGCGAGGCCGAGGCCGACGCCTACCGCGACGGCTACCTGGAGGTGCTGGCGGCCATCGCCAGGGAGCAGCCCTCCTGGAATGCGCTTGGCGGCGGCCAGGACGGCCTGGACTGGGGAAGCGCCCCGCGGGTCAATGTGTCCATCAAGCCCTCGGCGCTTTTTTCCCAGGCCAGGCCCGTGGACATGGAGGGCTCGATTGCGGGCATCCTGTCGCGCCTTGTCCCGGTCTACCGGGCCACACGGGCCATGGGCGGGGCGCTGTGCATCGACATGGAGGCCCTGAAATACAAGGACATGACCCTGGAGCTCTTTAAGCGCCTGCGCACGGACAAGGAATTTCGCGACTACCCGCACCTGTCCGTGGTGCTCCAGGCCTACCTGAAGGACACGGACCGCGATCTGGCCGATCTTTTGGCCTTCGCCAGGGCCGAGGGCCTGCCCATCGGCATCCGGCTGGTCAAGGGGGCCTATTGGGACTTCGAGACCGTGGTGGCCAAGCAGATGGGCTGGGAGGTTCCGGTGTGGACCAAAAAGCCCGAGACCGACGCCGCCTACGAGCGCCTGTCCACGGAGATCCTGCGCCACGCCGACATCGTCTACTTCCAGGCCGCCTCGCACAACATCCGCAGCATCAGCCACGTCATGGAGACCGCCGCCGCCCTTGGCGTCCCAGACAGCCGTTACGAATTCCAGGCCCTGTTCGGCATGGCCGAGCCCGTGCGCAAGGGGCTTTTGGCCGTGGCCGGGCGGGTGCGCCTGTACTGCCCCTACGGCGAGCTGTTGCCGGGCATGGCCTATCTGGTGCGGCGGCTTCTGGAAAATACGGCCAACGAGTCGTTTCTGCGCCAGAGCTTCGCCGACGGCCAGGCCGAGGAGCTGCTCCTGGAAAACCCCCTGGCCACCCTGGCCCGCGAAACGTCCACAACCTGCCCGCCGTCGTCGCCGCCCGTGTCCAAGGGGGGCCTGACGCGCTTCGCCAACCATCCCATGCCCGACTTCACCGTGGCCGACCTGCGGGCCGCCTTCCCCAGGGCCCTGGCCGAGGTCCGGGCCGATTTCGGCCGCACCATCCCCCTGGTCATCGGCGGCCGGGAGATCGTCACCGCCGACCGGCTGGCCTCGGTCAACCCGGCCGACCCGGACGAGGTCGTGGCCGTGGTCTGCCAGGCGGGCGTGGCCGAGATCGATCAGGCCGTGGCCGCTGCGAAAGCCGCCTTCGCGGGCTGGCGCGAGACCTCCCCGCAGGACCGGGCCGCCGTGCTGGTCAAGGCCGCCGCCATCGCCCGGGAGCGCATTGTGGCCCTGTCGGCGCTTCAGGTTCTCGAGGTCGGCAAGCAGTGGGATCAGGCCTACGCTGACGTGGCCGAGGCCATCGACTTCCTGGAATACTACGCCCGGGAGATGGTCCGCCTGGGCGCGCCCCGGCGCATGGGCAACCAGCCCGGCGAGCAAAACCGGCTGTTTTACGAGCCCAGGGGGCCGGTGGCGGTCATCGCCCCCTGGAACTTCCCCCTGGCCATCGCCTGCGGCATGTCCGCCGCCGCCGTGGTCGCCGGAAACGGCGTGGTCTTTAAGCCCTCGGGGCTGGCCTCGGCCGTGGGCTTTGGCCTGTGCGAGATTTTCCGCGAGGCCGGGCTGCCGGACGGCGTCTTCAACTACTGCCCGGGCCGGGGCTCGGTCATGGGCGACCATCTGGTGGAGCACCCGGACATCACCATGATCGCGTTTACCGGCTCCATGGAGGTGGGGCTGCGCATCATGGAAAAGGCCTCCCGGGTGGTCCCGGGGCAGGCCTATTGCAAGCGCGTGGTGGCCGAGATGGGCGGCAAAAACGCCATCATCATCGACGACGACGCCGACCTGGACGAGGCCGTGCAGAGTGTCCTGTATTCGGCCTTCGGCTTCCAGGGCCAGAAGTGCTCGGCCTGCTCCCGGGTGATCGTGCTGGAACCCATCTACGAGAAGTTCACCGCGCGCCTCAAAGAGGCCGCCGAGTCCGTGCAGATCGGCCCGTCCGAAGACCCGGCCAACTTCATGGGGCCGGTGGTGGACGCCTCGCAGCAAAAAACCGTGGCCACATACGCCGCCATCGCCCGGGCCGAGGGCCGTGTCCTGGTGGAGCGGCTTTGCGCGGGCAAGGGCTTCTACGCCCCCATGGTCATTGTCGAGGGCATAAAACCCGAACACCGCCTGGCCCAGGAAGAGGTCTTTGGGCCCATCCTGGCGGTCATGAAGGCCAAAACCTTTGACGAGGCCATCGACATGGCCAATTCCACCCGCTTCGCCCTGACCGGCGGCGTGTTCTCGCGCAGCCCCAAAAACCTGGAGAGCGCGAAAAAGCGCTTCCGGGTCGGCAACCTGTACATCAACCGCAACATCACCGGCGCGCTGGTGGAGCGCCAGCCCTTCGGCGGCGCGAAGATGTCCGGCGTGGGGTCGAAAGCGGGCGGCCCGGATTACCTGCTGCAGTTCATGGACCCGCGCGTGGTGACGGAGAATACCATCCGGCGCGGGTTTACGCCCATCGAGGAGGGCGACGACTGGTTTGAATAGTGTCCTGGCCCCACGATCCCGGCGCGCTGGTGGAGCGGCAGCCCTTCGGCGGCGCGAAGATGTCCGGCGTAGGGTCGAAAGCGGGCGGCCCGGACTGCATGCTACAGTTCATGGACCCGCGCGTGGTGACGGAAAACACCATCCGGCGTGGGTTGACGCCCATCGAGGAGGGCGACGACTGGTTAAAATAGTGTCGCGTCCCCTTCGGAAATGCGTCGGCGTCCTGGGAACAGCACGTCTTTCCCAGCGGTTTGTTGAAGGGGGCGGTCGCCACCTTCGCGGCCCGTCGACCGCCAGGGAATGCCCCTTCTGCCGCGCGCGTTGTTTCTGAAGGTCGTGTCCGCCACGTTCGAGGGCACGATACGGGTGACCCGTGCCGGGGAGGGGGCGGTTGCCCACTCCGGGAGGGCTGCCCGGCGTCCCTTTTACCCTTCGCCCGGCGTCTCTGACGGATGGCAAGGCCTGGTTTTTCGAAACCGGGCCTGTGCGCCGCCAACGGCAGTCAGGCCGCCGGGCGGATAAGTCCGGAATACCTGGCTCCCGGTGCGCCGCACCAGCGTCTGGCAGGCAATCGCCCAGACGACAACCGGTGCGACAGCCGCGCCCCCACTTTTCTCGGCGCTCTCTGCAAATGACGTGAAGGGGCAGAAGTTGACAGACTGTGCGGTATTCTATAGAATTGTTTATATCGTGATACATATAAACATTCTAGCGTATGGAGGGCACGGACATGGCAGCTCTGACCAAGGAAAAATTGGATAAGCTGGCGGTTGCCTATGCAATCAGCGGCAGAATGTGCGACGAGGCCGCCCAGAAGCTTGGCAAGTTTGTCGTCGAGGCTGCTGCGCTTGGCGACGGAACCGTCGATATGACGGTCACCCTGGTGAAGCCCGAGGAAAAGGGATGCTGCCTTGAGGCTTGCGTGGGAACACCATGGGGCCAGTTCTGCTATTGCCTTATTCCCTGCTAGTCGACTTCAGACGAAAGAATCGCGAGAAAAGCGGGATATTCAGGGGGATGTCTCGCTTTTCTCGCCTGGGGATGGCGACGGACTTCAAACCTGCTTCCTGGCAAAGTTTTTTAGGGGAGGGGAGAGGGTTCGGGAGAGGAAGAATCCCCTTTATTTCAAAAAAAGGGTTCCCCTCTCCCAATGCTTTCCCCTATCCTCCCACCATGTGCGGACGCTTCGCCCTGGGCATTCCCAGAAAAAAACTGGCCGAGGAATTCGGCCTAAACCAGGTTCCCGAGGCCCCGGCGCGCTACAACATCGCCCCGGGCCAACTCGTGGAGGCCGTGGTGGACGCAGGTCCCGGGCGGCGCGAGATGCGCCTTTTCCGCTGGGGCCTGGTCCCGTCGTGGTCCAAAGAAGGCAGCAAGGGCCGGGGGTTCGTCAACGCCAGGATCGAGACCGCAGATGTGAAACCGGCCTTTCGCGCCGCCATGCGCTACAGGCGCTGCCTGATCCCGGCCTCGGGATTCTATGAATGGCAGGCCCGGCCGGGCGGCAAGCAGCCCTGGTATTTCCATCGGGCTGACGGACGGCTGGCGGCCCTGGCCGGGCTCTGGGAGCGCTACGAGGGGGCCATGGGCGAGATCATGGAGTCCTGCGCGATTTTGACCACCGAGGCGGACACAGCCGTGTCCCCGGTGCACGAGCGCATGCCGGTGGTCATCGAGCCTGCGGACTATGGGCGCTGGCTTGACGCGGACGTGCGCGACGGGGCGCGGGCGGCGTCGATATTTCGACGCCTTGAGCCGTCCGTGTGGCTCGGGCATCCGGTGGGGCCCGGGGTGAACCGGGCGACCGTGGATGAGCCGGGGCTCATTGCGCCGCTTGGCGCGGACTGATGGCCTGCGGCGACAGGCGAACAGGCGCGGCTTCGGCCGCGTTTTTCTTTTTTTAAAAGGGGGGACGCCCATTCTGGCACTACATCTGCAACACAGGCGCAGCAGGGCAAAAAAGTCCGCCGTGGGGGCGGAGCCTTGACATACGGGGGAGACCATGACGATAGCGCAGCAGTCAAAAGCACAGCGATTCCGAATAGCTCCCGTGGGATATCCGGATCGGAGCATGCCGGTCCTGCGGCCCGGGGCCTTCCGTTCCGGGTCGTTGGTGGATGACCTTGAGCGGTTGTCGCGTCCGGAGGCGGCCTTGCCGGACGAGGACATTGTCAGCGTCCTGGTGAAATATTTCCATGCCTACATCTATCCCGGTTCCGAGGGGCATTGCGTGTCCCTCGGGGAGATATCCGAGCTGTTCTGGCGGTTTTGCGGCCTGTGGCGGGAGGGGACGCCGGACAGGCCCGACGACCTCGGGCTTCGTGGCACCACGGGGTACGCCCTGCGGATGCTGGCCGACCTACCCAAGACCGGACACATCTTCCGCTCCATCGCCGGACGCCCGGCCATGTCCGGGGATGTCCGCGACGGATACGTCGGCCTGGACCTGGGCACGGGCACCGGGGTTCTGCTCCTGGCCGCCTATCTCCAGGCCAGGCGGCACGGGGCAAGGCGGTGCGATCTTTTAGGCGTGGAATACGACACGGTGGTGGCCGAACGCACGGGGCAGATGCTCGAGCGCCTCGGCGTGGGCCGGGTGGTGGCGGCGGACGCACGCGACGCCCAGGCCTACATCGAACTGGTGGACGGGCCCATCACCTTCCTGGCCAACGAAACGATTCCGGCCATGAACCAACGCATGCAGTCCGAGCATTTTTCCGCCATCCACGCGGCCGTGTTCAAGGCGGCGTCCGGACGGCTGCGCGATACGGTCTTTTTTCCCGAGGTGCTGGTGGCCGTGGAGCCAAAAAGCGACGCCTCGGTGGTGCTCTCGCGCCAGAACCGGTTCCAGGTGCCGAAATACTACCGGCACGAAAGCGTCTTTCCCAGGGCGGTGATCATCGAAGGCCGCCTGGCGGCCCTGACCCGGCTGGGAAAGGACTTCCCCAGGCTCATCCCGCCCCAGGTGCGGCGCTTCCTGCCCAGACGCTGGTAACCAGGACGCGAAGCGCGCCATGCTCCCGTCCCTGTGTTTGCGGCGCTTTGCGCTGCAAACACAGGGACGGAAAGAACTGGTTCTTCGCATACGGACGCGAGGCGCGACGAAGTTTTCGAAGGGGGGTCAAGGGGGGAAACCTTTTTCAAAAGGTTTCCCCCTTGTCATGGTGCTACCGGTCGCGGAAGCGGCGTTCCCAGTCGTATTCCTTGGACGTGACCACATCCTCCATGCGGCGGATGCGGCGGCTTAAGCGTTCGAAGCGGCGCGCAAGTTCCTCGCGGCCGCTTTTTTTGTCGGCCGCGAAGCGGGAATAGAAATCGCGTTCGTCGTCGTTGCCGGGGGCCAGGACGGGTTCGGGGCGCAAGAGGAATCCGGCCAGCAGGTAGGCCCCGATGACGGGCCAGACGCCGGAAAAGACGGCCAAAAGGACGACGCCCAGGCGGACCCAGGTCACGGGCACGTCCAGGTAGCGGGCCAGGCCCTTGCACACCCCGAGCAGGCGGCCGTCGCGGGCCCGGTAGAGCTTGTGGTATTTGAGTTCCGAGACGTGTCTCATGCGCTTTTCCCTCCGCCATCCCGCCTGCCGGAGATGATGATGGTTTCCAGGCTTTCCACCCGGCTCTCCAACTGTTCCATCTGGCGGTAGAGCTCCTGGGCGGTTTCGGCCTCCTGGCGCTCGTCCTGGGCGCTTCTGCCGCCGGACTTGAACAGGCGGGTCGCCAGGACGATGACCCCGCCCAGGATGACCACGCCGATGACCGTGGCCCCGGCCACGATCAGGGTGACGAGAAGTTTGATCATGGTGTCTGGCTCCGCATGTCCGTCAGGCCCGAAGCAGCCGGGTGAAGGCCCGCTGCAACAGAAACAGGGCGAAGAGGGCAAAAAGCCGCAACGCGGGCTTCATGTCAGTTTCCGCCGCCGGTCTCGGCGCGGGGGGCGCGCAGGGCGGCCAGCTCCCGCTCGATGTCCTCGTCGGCCTCCATGCGGGCGAACTTCTCTTCCAGGGTCATGGGCTCGCCGGGCCGGGAGGGGGTGTCGCGCTCGCGGGGGACGGCCAGATCGGCCTCGGCCTCCAGGCGCTCGATGCGGTTTTCGAATTCCTCGAAACGTAGCAGGGTGTCGGCGGATTGTACACGCCGCAGCTCGTCCCCGGCCCGCTTCTTGCCTGCGGCGCGGTGGTGCCTTGCCACCAGGACGCGGCGGCGCTCCTTGGCCGAGGCCAGCTTTTCCTCAAGCTTTTCCAGGTCGGCCTGACAGGCCTCGATCATGCCCTCGAACTCGGCGGTCTCGGCCTCCATGGCCAGGGCGCGTTCCTCCAGGCGGCGCTTCTCCAAAAGCGCCTCCCGGGCCAGATCCTCGCGGCCCTTGTCCACGGCCAGCTTGGCCTTGCCGCGCCACATCCCGGCCTGCCTGGCGGCCTCGTCGCGCTGCCTGCGGGCCGCGGCCGCCTGGGCCATGGTGCGGGCGCAGGAGGCCTTGAGCTCGACCAGGGTCTCCTCCATCTCCTGGATCATGAGCCGGATGAGCTTTTCGGGATCCTCGGCCTTGTCGAGCATGGCGCTGATGTTGGCGCTGATGATGTCGCGGAAGCGGGTGAAAATGCCCATGGTGGTTCCTCCTTGGGGCGTTTGCCAGGAGAAAGCAGGGATCATGCCAGAATAAAATGTTTGAATATCGATAGATTAAGAAGTGCATTGAAAATAGCAGTGGTCAAATTTACGAAAAAATGGCATAAAATGCTAAAAGGTGGTGAAAATGGCGCAACACTATCAGGCCCCGGATCCGGCCCCCGGTGAGGCCCTCGGGCAATCCGACGCCTTCCTGGCCTTTCAGGAGCGCCTGTCCGCCGTGGCCGCCGTGGAGCGGCCGGTCATCCTCATCGGCGAACGCGGCGCCGGCAAGGAACTGGCCGCCATGCGCCTGCACTATCTCTCCACACGCTGGGACAAGCCGCTGGTCACCCTCAACTGCGCCGCGCTGCCCGAATCGCTCCTCGAATCCGAACTCTTCGGGCATGAGCCCGGGGCCTTCACCGGGGCGCTCAAGGTCCGCCACGGACGCTTTGAGGCCGCCCGCCACGGTACCCTGTTCCTCGATGAAGCTGCGTCCATCCCCTTGTCCGTCCAGGAAAAAATTCTGCGCGTCGTGGAATACGGCGTTTTCGAGCGCCTGGGCGCCTCCGAGCCCAAGCGCGTGGACGTGCGGCTCATTGCCGCCGCCAACGCCGATCTGGCGGCCATGGCCCGGCAGGGAACCTTCAAGCCCGATCTCCTGGATCGCTTGAGCTTTGAAGTCCTGCATCTGCCGCCGCTGCGCGCCCGCCATGGCGACATCCCGCTTCTGGCGGCCCATTTCGCCGCGCGCATGCAGGCCGAACTCGGGTTTCCCGGCCCCCCCGAATTTTCCCCCGGGGCCATGGCCGCCCTGGAGGCCCATCCCTGGCCCGGAAACGTCCGGGAGCTCAAAAACGTGGTGGAGCGGGCGGTGTTCCGGGCCGCGGGCAAACGCATCCGGCAGGTGGACTTCGACCCCTTCGCCTCGCCGTTTCCGCCGCTTCCTGCGCCTGCGTCCACATCCCCATCCCCCGCCGAACCACCTCCCTCGTCTCCAGCCGCCCCACCGCCCGATATCCCCCGCTTGCCCACCTCGCTGCCCGAGGCCCTGGCGCGCCTCGAACAGCGCCTGGTCCACGACGCCCTGGCCGCCGCCAACCATAACCAACGCCGCGCCGCCGAACTGCTGGGCCTGAGCTACCACGCCTTTCGCGGGGTCTACCGGAGGGTGAGAAGGGAGAAGAGGGTGATGGGAGAAGAGAACCGGGGAAGGGAACCCCTTTTGTGAACAAAAGGGGTTCCCCCTCCCCAGTTCTCATTTCCCCCCAAGGAGCCTCCCATGCCATCTCCCCTCATCCCTACCCGCCTGTTCGGCATCATCGGGCATCCGCTCGGGCACAGTTTAAGTCCTTTGCTGCACAACTGGGGTTTCGGGCATTTCGGGCTGCCCGGGGTGTACATGGCCTGGCCGGTCGAGGTCGGCCGGGTGGCGGATTTTATGACGGCGGTACGGCTGCTTGGGATCGAGGGCGTGTCCGTGACCATCCCGCACAAGGCGGCGGTGATGGAGTATGTGGACGGGATGACGGACAGGGCCCGGGCGGTGGGCGCGGTGAACACGCTTTTTTGGCAGGGCGGAAGGCTGTGGGGCGAGAACACGGACGTGGCCGGGTTTGTGGCGCCGCTCCGGGAGATGGGCGATGTGCCGGGCACGGCCCTGGTTCTGGGCGGCGGCGGCGCGGCCCGGGCGGCGGTGGCGGGCCTTGCGGAGCTTGGCGTGCCGGAGATTGTCGTCAGCAACCGCACGGAGGCCAAGGCCCGGGAACTGGCGCGGGATTTCGGGGTGGGCGTCGTGGACTGGGAGCGGCGCGGGGAGCGGGCCGGGGGGCTGGTGGTCAATGCCACGCCCCTGGGGATGCTCGGGAAAAACGAAGGGCAGTCGCCCCTGCCCCCGGGGGCGTTGGGCCCTGGGAGCGTGGCCTATGATCTGGTCTACAATCCGCATGAGACGGCGTTTTTGCGGGATGCGGCAACGGCCGGGGCGCGGATGATCCCGGGACTTTCGATGTTTTTCGGGCAGGCTGTGGAACAGTTTCGGATCTGGACGGGGTGTGAGTTGCCGCGTGTGGAGGGCATGGCGCTTTTGCGCAAGGCTTTGTATGGGGAAGGGGTGTAGCGGAAAACCTTTGAATGACGCGGCAACGGCCGGGGCCAGGACGGTTTTGGGGCTTGTAATGTGTTTCGGACAGGCTGTGGAACAGTTTCGGATCTGGACGGGGTTCGAACTGCCGCGCCGGGAGGGCATGGCGCTTGTGGGCCAGGCTTTGTATGGGGAAGGGGCGTAGCGAAAGGCGTTTTGCATGACGGGAGGGGCGGCGATGGGCGCGGATATGGCGGTGAAAAAGTGCGTTCTGGTGGTGCTGGACGGGCTGGGGGACCGGTCCCACGCCTGTTTCGGCCACAGGACGCCCCTTGAGGCGGCCGATACCCCCAACCTGGACCGTCTGGCGGCGTTGGGGTGCAATGGCCTGTACCACGCCGGGCATCTGGGGCAGGCCCTGCCCAGCGAAAACGCCCACTTCGCCATGTTCGGCTACGAGGCCTGCGAATTTCCCGGCCGGGGGCCGCTGGAGGCCCTGGGCGCAGGGATCGCCGTCGCGCCCGACGAGGTGGCGGCCCTGGCCCACTTTTCCAGTGTGGCCGAGCGGGATGGAGGCCTGTATCTTTTCCGGGACAAGCCCGGGGCCGTGACCGAGGCCGAGGCCCTGGAGCTTTTTAGGGCCGTGGCGGCGTTTGCGAGCCGGGGGGTGCGTTTTACGCTGGTCCGGGACAAGGGGCTCTTCGGCATCCTGGTGCTGTCCGGTGAGCCGGGGCACAGGGGATCGGTGGGGCCGGACTTCACGGACACCAACCCCATGGTGGACGGCCTGCCCATCCCCGAGGTGCTGCCCCTGTGCGGCGCGGACCCGGCCAGCGGCAACGCGGCCCGGGCCCTCAAGGACTATCTGCGGCACGCCTACCAGACGCTTTCCGGGCATCCGATCAACACGGACCGCGCGGCAAGGGGCCTGTGCCCGGTCAATGCCGTGGTCACCCAGCGTCCGGGGCGGCCCGGCGCTCCCGAGCCTTTTTTGGCCCGTCATGGGCTGCGCGCCCTGTCCGTGGCCTCGGGCGTCATCTACCACGGCCTGTGCGCCTACCTGGGCATGGACGTGGAAAAGTGCACGGATTCGGGCGACCCCGGGGGCGATCTGGCAAAGCGTCTGGCTTTCGCCAGGGACGCCCTTGACCGCTACGACTTCATCCACGTGCATACCAAGGCCCCGGACGAGGCCGCCCACACCAAGTCGCCGGAAAAAAAGCGCCGGGTCATCGAGGCCCTGGATGCGGGCCTGGGGCAGGTCATGGGCGCCTTTTTGGACGATCCGGGCGTGATCCTGGCGGTCACTGCCGATCATTCCACGCCCTCGGCCGGGCCGATGATCCATTGCGGCGAGCCCGTGCCCCTGGTGGTGTGCGGCCCGGGGGTGCGCCGGGACGCGGTGACGCGCTTTGACGAGGTGGCGGCGGCGGGCGGGGCCCTGGGGCATCCGCGCGGCCCGGAGCTCATGCGGGTCTTGCAAAACGCCATGGACCGGGCGAAATTGGCAGGCATCCGGGAGACGCCGGACCACAGGGAATTCTGGCCCGCGCCGTGCGCGCCGTTTCGGCTTGATTGAACACGGGAAGGCGAGTCCCGCCTCGGAGTGCTGAATAAAAGGCCGTTTCATGGGGCGCCGCAAGGACAGGGGGAAGGGTATGCACGATCTCGGCGTCATCCACGGCCGTTTCCAGGTGCTGCACAACGACCACCTGGCCTATCTCCTGGACGGCGCATCGCGTTGTCGGCATCTGGTGGTGGGCGTCACCAACCCCGACCCCTTTCTGACCGCGCCGGACGTGAGCGACCCCTCCAGGTCCGACCCGGCGAACAATCCCCTGACCTATTATCAGCGGCAGCGCCTGGTGCGGGACGTCCTGCGCGAGGCCTTCGGCGGGATCGGCCGCGACCCGGAGAGCTTCACCGTGGTGCCCCTGCCCATCAACCGGCCGGAGCTGTACCGGTACTATGTGCCCATGGACGCGGTCTTTTTTCTGTCCATCTACGACGACTGGGGCCGCCGCAAGCGGGAGTTTTTCCTGTCCCTGGGGCTTGCCGTGGAGGTCATGCGCGAGGTGCCGCCGCAGGAGAAGGGCCTCAGCGCCACGAGGGTTCGCGGGCTCATGGTCCAGGGCGGGCCCTGGGAGCATCTTGTCCCCCCGGCGGCGGTGCGGCTCATGAAGGAATGGGACGTGCCCGGGATGCTGCGGCGGGAGAAGCTTGACTACTTATCAAAAAATGATAATTTTGAATCATGACGTGGACGGTGTCCTTTACGGCCAAGGCTGCCAAACAGGTGGCCAAGCTCCCAACCCGGATCGTGGAGCGTCTTGATGCGTTACGGATAAAGATCGAGGCGTTTGGCCCGGTGCAGCCCGCCGTGGCGCATTTCGGAAAGCTCAAGAACTGGCCGACGGAAGCGTACCACTGTCATCTGAACAAGGGACGGCCGACCTATGTGGCGGTCTGGACTGTTGAGGACCGAACGGTCCAACTGGTGGAGGTGACCTATGTTGGAACTCACGAAAAAGCCCCGTATTGACGGGCTCTGGGAAATATGCGCCATCGTGCCGGAAAGCCGCGTCGACCGTGTGGCTTTGGCCATCGAAGAAGCGGCTGGCCCCAGTATCCCTGCCGCCGACGTCTTCCCGGACTCCACGCCCGGTTCCCGCCTGCGCGGCGCGCGCGGGCTTCTGGGCATCACCCAGAGGCAGCTTGCCAAGCGTATCGGGATAAATGTCCCGAATCTGTCCGCCATGGAGAACAACCGTCGTCCCATCGGCAAGGCCATGGCCAAAAAGCTCGGCGAGGCCCTGGACTTTCCGTATACGGCATTTCTGTAGAACGAACCCGGATGTGACAGCCAAAACGGAGAAGCGGGGGAGCCTTCTCCGGGTGTTTGCTGACCGGCCGCAGGGGTTTGCGGCCATGCCGGTGCTTCCCGGCTGACACAGCCAACCGGCGCTTCCCCGCTAATAGATCTTACGCCGGGAAAACCCCTCGCCCAGCACGTTGAAGGTGTTCTCCACCACGAAAAAGGCGTTTTTGTCCCTGGCGAAGACCAGTTCCTCCAGGCGTTTGATCTGCACCGTGTTGGTGATGGTCAGGATCACCTTCTTGCGTTTTCCGGTGTAGGCCCCGCGACCGTAGAGAAACGTGGAGCCCCGGCGCAGCACGTGCACGATGTCGTGGGCGATCTGGTCGGCGTGGTCGGAGATGATGAACACCATCTTGCGCTGGTTGAAAAGCGACAGGAAGTATTCCATGACCGTGGAGGATACAAAGGATAAAACCAGGGAATACAGGATCAGGTCCGTGTCGTAGAAGAAAAAACCCACGGAGAAAAGAACCAGGTTGTAATAGAAGTTGAATTGCCCCACGCGCAGGTTCCATTTCTGGTTGAGCGCAATGGCCACGATGTCCGTGCCGCCCAAAGACCCAAAGGAGCGCAGGGCGATGCCCACCCCGGCCCCCATGATGGCCCCGCTGAAGATGGCCGCCAGCATGGGATCGTCGATGCCCGCCCGAAAGGTCACCATGTCCATGAAGACGCTTAAGATCGCCATGCCGTAGAGGGTGTAGAGGATGAAACGGCGGCTTAAGCTGAACCAGCCCACGACCATCAGCGGCAGGTTCAGGGCGAAATACCACGAACCAATGCCCAGGCCCCCCACCAGATAGTAGAGCAGAAGCCCAAGACCCGAGACGCCGCCGGTGATGAAGCCGTGCTCTACGGCCACGGCCTTGACCCCGATGCTGAAGACGAGCGCGCCCAGGGTGATGAGCGCCACGTTGCGGGCCACGGCGACAAGGGGACTATCCAGAAACCGGCGGGTGGTCATCCCCCGCACCTATCGCGCCCGGGCCGGGAAAGCAACCGCGCCGGAGAAATCAGACAGACGGCCTCGGGCGGGCGAAGCGGGCCAGCCTGGCGGGATTTGGCGCAACCACGGCGCTGCACCCGTCGCAGGCCAGGGCGTAGCGCATGTCCTCGATCCAGGTCCGGCGGTACATGGCGTCGGTACATAAGCGTTTGGCCAGGGACAGGGGCCGGGAAAAGGCGTCCATCACCGGTCCGAACATCTCCGAGGGATCGCGGAAGCATTCCCAGTCGCAGCGGTCGCAGAAGGGTTTTGTGGTGATGGCCGAAGGGTTCAGATCGGAGAAATGGCCCATGTCCTCGCCGCCCCGGTAGCCGCAGGGGAAGATGTGGCCCCGGGCCGCGTCCATGAAAAAGAAGTCGATGCCGCCCCGGCAGGGATAGTGGCCGTTTTGCGGCCCGCCGCCGTAGCGGCGCAGAAGCGAAAGCAGGGAACTGCGCGGGGTGAAGATGCGAAGCCTGCCCCGAAATTCCGGGATGACCTCGAACAGGGCGGCGAACAGGGCGGCCTTTTCCTGGCGCGAGAACCGGATGAAATCGTCGGCCGAGGTGGCGGCGTAGACCGCCTCGTGGGCCGTGATGGCCGCGTCTTCCGGGACGTCGTCGCCGTCCGGCGGGGTCTCTTCGGCGCTCATGGGATAGCAGGCGTTGACCGTGGTGAACCCCAGGGACTCCACAAAGGTGTAGAAGCGGCGAAAGGCCGTCCTGAAGGAAGCCTGGAAGGCGGCGGCGTCGAAGGGGAGCGAACTGCCGGGGTCGCCGGACTGGCCCGGATCGCCTGGGGCGTGGGGGGGCGGCGCGCCGTGGCCGCCCGTGTGGCGGTTGATGCCCAGGTTGGCGGCCGGAAAAAGACCATGGGCGTGGAAGATGGGCAGGGCCTTGGCGATGCCGCGCACCACCCCGGGCAGGCCCCGGTTCGCCTCGTGCAGGTCGGCGTCGGCGCTGTCCAGGCTGATCCAAAAGGCGTTGAAGCCGCTGCCAAGCAGGGTGTCCGCCAGATGGGCCACACGCGCCGCGAAATCGGGACGTTCGTGGTCCCGGAAGAAAAAACCGTTGGTGCCGGTGCGCACGTAGCGGATGCCCGCCGCCCTGGCGCGCCGGGCCAGGGCGGCGATGTCGTCCAGACACAAAAGCGGCTCCCCGCCGGTGAACGAGATGGCGGCCACGCCCCGGGCGGCCATGGCCTCGATCTGGGGGGCGAGGAACTCCGGGCGCAGGGTGGAGCGCGTGAAACGGTTGCCTGTGCGCATGCCGCACTGCACGCAGGAGGCGTTGCAGCGGTCGGTGTACTGGATGACCACCTGGCCGGGGATACGGCCCCGGGCCAGGCGGCGCAGGTCGGACAGGCAGAATCGGCGTGAGGAGAAGGGGGGGGCGGCATGTGTCGTCATGGCCCGGCAGTGTGCCGGGGACATATGGCGGTGACGTGGCGCGGCGGTGACGCGGGAGTGAAGACGCGGCATGTCCTTGCCGGAGACCGGGGAAAAGGTGTAGTCTGGAGGCACGATGGCCGTGTGGCCAATGCTGGAGCATGGCGACGTTTGAATGCCGACGCACTATCCCATGCGCCCCATGCAGGCGGGGCGTATCCGTGTGGAGCCCCTGGGCCTATGGACGATCTGAACCTCATCATTGCCGAGCTTTTCCGGAAATATTTCCATGTGCTGTGGGAAGCGGTCACGGAACTGGCGCACAAGACGTGGCTGGCCTTGTGGGGCGCGCTCTACGATGCGGCGGTCTGGCTGGAGGCGGTATTTAGGGCGGCGGCGGCCCGGGTGTCCCTGTGGCAGGCGGCGGGCCTGGCCGTGGTCGCGGTCGCCGGACTGTGCTTTTGGATATTTCGCGAGAATTTCTACCTGCGCCGGTTTCGCCACAACATCCACTGGCTGCGGTTTCGCGGCTACCGGCCCATGCTGGTGGACTATCGCCTGGGGGCCAAAAGCGGCCGGGCGGATTTTTTAGGCCGCGAGATGGCCGTCCCCGGGCGGTTCCCGGGACTGCGCATCTTCGACGCCATCCCCGACGCCTATGTGGTGGTTTACGGCACGGGAAACGGCGGACCGGCCCGCATGGTGCGCTCCTATGCCCGCCAGACCCGGGCCGGACGCGCGGCCATGGTCCGGGAACTCTCGGCCTACGTGCGCGAGGCCGGGCGCTACGTCAATCCGCGCAGCGAGGTGGAGGCCCTTGTGACCTTCCTGGCGGCCATGGATCCGGCCATGGAGGAGTTCCGCCGGGCTTTGGAGGGGGAAAAACGGGGGATGCTCCAAGGTCCGGCCGTGGCGGGCGAGCCCACGGCCGGACGGGGTTGAGACGGTATCAGGGTATGGTGTTGGCCCGGTTGACGCAGGCCACATAGACGGCGTTGCAGTTCATGTTGCACTGGTCCCGATAGCTTCCGTAATACGAGGCGTTGCACATCTGGGAGCAGTAGGCCTGCTCCTGGGTGCACCGGGCCAGGGCCTGGGCGCGCCAGCCGCCGCCACCCGGACCGGGGCCGGGGCCGGGAGGACGGCGCGCGCCGGGGGGATAGCCGGGCCGGGGCGGTGGGTATCCAGGCTGCGGGTATCCAGGCGGCCGTCTCTGTCCGGGCTGGCCTAGCTGCCCCGGCGGGACAGGCTGCCCCGGTTGGGGCGGGGTGATCCCCGGCGGCGGTTGTTGCCCGGGTGGCCGTCGCTGTCCGGGTTGGCGTTGCTGCCCGCGCGGATACTGGTCGTCCGGCGACGGGGGCCACTGTCCCGGCGGCGGGGCCTGGGCCAGGAGCATGGTTCCCTGGGCCGGGTCTGATTCGGCCTGGACCGGGCCGACCGACGGCACAATGAGCAGGGCCAGCAAGAGCGTGGCGACGATCTTCGTTGGTGGTTTCATGTCTGGGGTTTCCTCTCGTCGCGCGGGGGATGGCTCCCCCTGGCGGCGGGTCGTGGCGGGCACGCCCTGGGGCGGCCCGTCCGGTGCGGAGAGTGAACGCGTTTTTAAAAAAAGCGTTTGTCGTCATAAAATTAACGGAATTGTCCCGGTATTGCATCTTTTTTTTCAGGCGGCGATCCACGGTCGGCCGCCGGATGGCGTGGGGGAGGGAAGGCATGGAGCAGGCAATAGCCAGGGCCGCCGCCTTGTGGCGGGCGTCACGGACGGCCGTGGCCCTGACCGGGGCGGGGATCTCCGTGGCCGCCGGGATTCCTGATTTCCGCAGCCCGGGGGGGCTGTGGTCGCGCTACGATCCCATGCGGGTGGCCACGGCCGAGGCCATCGACCGCCGTCCGGAGGAGGTCTGGGCCTTTCTGCTCGCCGCCCGGGACGTGGTGGACAAGGCCCGCCCCACCCCGGCCCATCACGCCCTGGCCCGCCTGGAGGCGGTCGGGCGGCTTTCGGGGGTCATCACCCAGAACATCGACAATCTGCATCAGGCCGCCGGGTCGCACAACGTCATCGAATATCATGGGGGCATGGGGCGCTACCGCTGCAACTCGTGCGGCGTCGCCTACGATGGGCACAAGGCCCGCGGGTTGGCCGCCGGGGACATCCCCTGGCGGTGCCGGGAATGCGGCGGGGTGGTGCGGCCGGACATCGTGTTTTTCGGGGAGCCGATTCCACTTGACGCCCTGCGAAAAAGCGGTCAATTGGCCCTTGCCGCCGATTTTTTACTGGTGGCCGGAACCTCGGGCGAGGTGGCCCCGGCCAACGCCCTGCCGTTCGAGGTGCAGGCCCGAGGCGGCGTCATTGTGGAGATCAACCCCGGGGAGAGCGCCTACCGGACCATGGCCGACGTGCGTATCGCGGCCCCGGCCGAGGTGGCGTTGCCGCTTTTGGAAAAACAGGTGCTGGGCGGGTAACCCCTGGTTCCGCAGAAGGTGACGCAAGCATTATGGATGCACTGACGCCTCACGGCGGTTTCTGGACCATGCTGGCCGGGGCTACGCCCACGGTCATCTTCGTGTTGGGCATCCTGGGGGTCATGTCCCTGGGGAGCTGGAGCATCATTTTCGTCAAGCTTTTTACCCTGACCAGCGCCCGCAAGGACTCGGCCAGGGATTATACGGTCTTCCAGGAGGCCGAGTCCTTGAAGAGCGCCATGCAGGCCCTGGGGCGGCACAAACAGTCCCCGGCCTACAACGTGGGGGCCCTGGCCTTTGAAGAGCTCATGCGCATGGAAGACAGCGATCTCGAGCCCGGGGAAAAGGCCAGGATCGCCATGGACAACATCCGGCGGGTGTTGCGCCAGGGGGTGACCTCCGAGCTTGGCAAGCTTTCGAAATCCCTGTCCTTTTTGGCGACAAGCGCCAACTCCGCTCCTTTTATCGGTCTTTTCGGCACGGTGTGGGGCATCATGAACTCCTTCCACTCCATCGGCCTGCAGCAGTCCGCAGCCCTGGCCGCCGTGGCCCCGGGCATCTCCGAGGCCCTGGTGGCCACGGCCATCGGCCTTGGCGTGGCCATCCCGGCCACCATCGGCTACAACTTTTTTCTGGGCTACATGCAGTCCATCGAGCGGGAACTGGTCAACTTCGCGGGCGCGTTTTTGAACCGCATCCAGCGCGAGGTGACCTGGGAGCCCCGGGAACCCCGGGAGCCGCGTGAGCAAAGGCCCCGCCGGACCATGGCCCGGGAAGGTTTCTAGCCGTGGGCGTGCAGATCGGCGGCGGACAAAAGACGTTTATGTCCGAAATCAACGTCACGCCCTTTGTGGACGTGATGTTGGTGCTTCTGATCATCTTCATGGTTACCGCGCCCATGATGACCCAGGGCCTGGAGGTGGATCTGCCCCAGACCCGCACGGTCAGCGTCCTGCCCACGGACAGCGAACATCTGGTCTTGACCATCAAGGCCGACGGCGGCATCTTTCTGGATACCTACCAGGTCGCCATGGCGGATCTGCAGGATCACGTCAAACGGCTGGTCGCGGATCAGAAAAAGACGCTTTTTTTGCGTGCCGATAAAAACGTGGCCTATGGCGTGGTGGTTCAGGTCATGGGCGTGGTCAAGGCCGCCGGGGTCGACCGGCTGGGCGTCGTGGCCGAAGAGGAAAAATCCGAGGCGGTTGCGCCCAAGACGCGCAAGCCGTAAGGGCGCGATCCGGGTTTTCGCCCCCAATTTTCCCGGCGCTTAAGGCGCCAAGGTCCACTATGCAGGCACTCGGCTGGATTTTTTCCATTTTTTTGCACCTCACCGTGTTTTTGGCCAGCTTGCTCTTCATCCAGATGGAGCCGGTGAAGTTCAAGCTGGACGTGCCCGTCTATGAGGTGGAGCTTTTGACCCTCGGTCCTCCCGGGCTGCCGCCCGGCCCCCCCGGAGGGGATCCTGCCGCCTTGCCCGGCCCCAAACAGCCGGGCCCGGAAAAATTGCCCCCCGGCCCGGCCGAGACCCTGGCCCAGCCCGAGGCCCCCAGGGTCGCGGCCCTGCCCGAGCCCCCGGCCGACGCCGCGCC
>JAVHLG010000005.1 GCA_031082225.1 Desulfovibrionaceae bacterium
GGCGGCCGGGCCGCCTCGCTGACGGCCCGGCCGCCGTTTGGGGAATCTCTTTTCCGGGGGGGGCGGCATGATCCGGGTGCGCAGCGTGGTTTTGGGCATCGCCATGGGGCTTGTGATTTGCGCCGTGACGCCGCTCAACAACATGTACATGGCGGCCACCCCCTTGGGCGGCGGGCATTTCCCCCTGGCCCCGTTTTTCATCCTGCTTCTGGCCACCCTGGGCGCCGCCCTGGTCTCGCGTCTTTTTTTCCGAAAAACCCCCATACTCACGGGCATCGAACTGCTTGTGTCCTGGGGATTTATGATCGTGGTTTCGGGTGTGGCCTTTACCGGGCTGGCCCGGACGTTTTTCATCAACATCACGGCGCCGACCCACTTCGCCACCGTCGGCAACCGCTGGAAAGAGGTGCTTTCCCCCCTGGCGCCGTCCGCCTGGTCGCCTGCCGATCCAGCCGCCGTGGAGGCCCTGTACAATGGCCTGGAGGGAGGCTATCGCCTGGGCTGGCTCGACGTGTTCCAGCGCATCCCCTGGTCGGCGTGGATCGTGCCCCTGGCCGCCTGGGGGGTGTTCGTCCTTTTGTGCTACCTGGTCATGGTCTGCCTGGTGAATCTCTTCTCCCGGCAGTGGGTGGCCAACGAGCGCATGAATTTCCCGCTTCTGCGGGTGCCCACGCTCATGACCGAGGCCTACGACCAAGGCCGTCCCTTCGCCTTCTTCACCGACCGTTTTTTGCTGATGGGCCTTTTTGTGCCGATATTTCTGCATACCGTAAACGGCATCGGCTTTTACGATCCGGCCGTGCCGCAGTTTCCCACCCTGTTTCTTTTGGGCCCCTATTTCCCCCAGACCGGCTTTTTTTCCGGCTTTAGCAAACTGCGCATCTATTTTTATCCGGCCTTCATCGGGTTCGCCTACCTGACGGCGCGCCAGATCTCCTTGAGTTTCTGGGTGTTCTACCTGCTTGGCGGGCTGCTCTTCGGCATCTTCGAGGTCATGGGCTATCAGATCCCGTCTTCCGCCCTGGGGGTGACCTTCGGCCCGACCCTGACCCGGCCCGAAGAGACCCAGATGATCGGGGCCTACGGGGTGTTTTTCCTGTTCATCGTCTGGCTGGCCAGGCAACATCTGTTCGCTGCCGCCCGCGACGCCCTGACGTTTCGCCGCACCAGGGCCGTGGAGAGCGAATGGACCTCTGCGGCGCTGTCCTTCTGGGGATTTTTGGTTGGACTGTCGCTTCTGGTCGCCTGGTGCGTGTATTTCGGCATGCCCATTTTGCCGGCCATCCTGCTCCTGGGCATCTTTTTCGTGATCATGCTGGTGGCCACGCGCATCATCTGCCAGGGCGGGCTGGCCTATTTCACCCTGACCGCCGCGCCCACGGACGGCCTCTTGGCCTTTTTCGGTTCCGGTTTTTTCTCCAATATCGGGCTCATGATGGCGGCGGTCATGCAGAAGGTGCTGTTTGTGGATCTGCGCGAGTCGCTTATGCCGTCGCTTATGCATTTCTCCAAGGTGGGCGAGAACGTCCGGCAAAAGCGCATGCTTCTCGTCGGCCTGGGCGTGGCCCTGGTGCTGGCGGTGGCGGTGTCCTTCGCGGCCATGCTGACGCTGTGCCATAAATACGGTCTGCGTGACCTTCAGGTGGACTGGGAGACCCAGACCACGGTCGGCGTCTACGAGAACGTGCAGCGTCTGCTCGACGCCCCGGCCGGGCCCAACGAATGGGTGATCGGGTTCGCCCTGGCGGGAGCGGTGGTCATGTTCGTCCTGGTGGTCTGCTACCAACGATTCTACTGGTGGCCCATTCATCCCATCGGCTACCTGACCATGTACAGTTCGGCCATGCGCATCCTGTGGTTCAGCTTTTTCATCGGCTGGATGTGCAACCAGCTCACCCTGCGTTACGGCGGCGTGGTGCTTTTTCGGCGGGTGCGGATGCTTTTTGTGGGGCTTATCATCGGTGACCTGCTCATGGGCGGCATCTACGCCGTCATCGGCATTTATGCCGGGCAAAGCTATCTGGTGCTGCCCAACTGACCTGCCGCAAGACCGGGACGAAAGACGGAGCGCTGATGTACGACGACAAGGAACTGAAGGAATATCGCGATCTTCTGCCGCAGCCCAAGCATTTCGAGGAGGGCTTCGACTGGAAGACCATCGTCGGCGCGGTGTTCATCGGCTTTCTGATGATGCCCGGCAGCATGTATTTGCAACTGGTCATCGGCACGGGCATCGGCCCGGCCGCCCGCTGGGTGACCATCATCCTCTTCGCCGAGATCGCCAAGCGGGCCTATACCGAACTCAAGCAGCAGGAGATCTTCCTTCTCTATTACATGGCCGGGGCGGCCATGGCCTCGCCGTTCTCGGGCCTTTTGTGGAGCCAGTACCTGGTCCAGTCCGACGCGGCCAAGATGCTGGGCCTCACGGAATTCATCCCCACCTGGGTGGCCCCGGCCGTTGGCTCCGAATCCCTGTTGCAACGCACGTTTTTGCACCGCGACTGGCTCATTCCCATCCTGCTTTTGGTGGGCTCCCAGATCGTGCAGCGGGTGGACCATTTCGGCCTGGGGTACGCCCTGTACCGCATCACCTCCGACGTGGAGAAGCTGCCCTTTCCCATGGCCCCGGTCGGCGCCCTGGGCACCATGGCCCTGGCCGAATCCACCGAGGACAAGAAAACCGGCTGGAAGTGGCGGGTCTTTTCCATCGGCGGCATGATCGGGCTGGTATTCGGGGCCGTGTACGTCCTTTTTCCCGTGATCTCGGGGTTGGTCTTCACCGAGCCCATCCGGATCATCCCCATCCCCTGGGCGGACTTCACCCGCAGCACGGAAAAATGGCTCCCGGCCGTGGCCACGGGCATCCAACTTGATCTGGGACTGATGTTCACGGGCATGGTGCTGCCGTTTTGGGCGGTCATCGGCGGGCTGGTCGGCCTTATGATCACCGTGGTGGCCAACCCCATCCTGTTCGAGCACGGCATCCTGCACCGCTGGCGCTACGGCATGGGCACCGTGGACACGGTGTTCGCCAACAACTTCGACTTTTACATGAGCTTTGGCATCGGCCTGGGCCTGGCCATCGGCATCATCGGCGTGTGGCAGGTGGCCAAGTCCTTCGGGAAGGGCGCCTCCGGGGTGGGCTACCGGGCGCTTTTCACCACCAACAAGGCCCGCGGCGACATCAATTTTTGGGTGTCCGTGGCCATCTACGTGGTGTCCACCCTGTCCTACATCGCCATATGCCTGTGGCTGGTGCCCAACTTCCCCTGGATATTTTTCATCCTTTACGGCTTCGTCTACACCCCGGTCATCTCCTACATCACCGCCCGCATGGAGGGCATCGCCGGGCAGTTCGTGAGCCTTCCCCTGGTTCGGGAGGCCAGTTTCATCGCCGGGGCCAGGTTTTTCGGCTACCAGGGCATCGAGATCTGGTACGCCCCCATCCCCATCCACAACTACGGCAAGGCCACGGTGGATTTCCGGGAGATCGAACTGACCGGCACCAGCCTGCGGGGCATCATCAAGGCCGAGATCGTGGTCTTTCCGGTGGTCATGGTGGCCAGCCTGTTTTTTTCCCAGTTCATCTGGCAACTGGCCCCCATTCCGTCCTCCTCCTATCCCTACGCCCAGGAACTGTGGCATCTGCAGGCCTTAAACACCCTGCTCATGCAGACCTCCACCCTGGAGGGCAACTCCCTGTTCTTCCAAGCCCTAAGCGGATGGTACATCTCGGCGGGGATGTTTCTCGGACTCATCATCTATGCCCTGTTAAGCGTCTTCGGGCTGCCGGTGCTCCTGGTCTACGGCATCGTGCGGGGCCTGGGGCAGAGCACCCCCCATGGCCTCATCCTCGAACTGCTGGGGGCCATGCTCGGCCGGTATTATTTCCTGAAGCGTTATGGGGCCATGTGGCGGCAGTACGCGCCGGTGCTTTTGGCCGGGTTTTCCTGCGGCATGGGGCTGATGGGCATGTTCTCCATGGGCGCGACGCTGATCATGAAGTCCCTGGGGCGGCTGGCCTATTAGAAGGGATGCATGGATTCGACCACAACGAGCCTTGTGGCGTTGCTCCAGAGCGTGTGCGTGGTCATGGTCCTGGCCTATGGCCTTACGCGCACCCGGGTGTTCGCCGAGATTCTCGACGGCAAACGCACGCCGAAAAACCTGGCCGTCACGGCCGTGGTCTTCGGCCTCTTCTCCATTTACGGCACCCTGTCCGGGGTCAGCATCCTCGGTTCCTACATCAACATCCGCGACCTGGGCCCGGCCCTGGCCGGACTGTTGGCCGGTCCCCTGGCCGGACTCGGTGCGGGGCTTCTCGGCGGGGCCCACCGGTTCACCCTGGGCGGTCCCACCTGCTACGGGTGCACCCTGTCCACCGTGGTGGCCGGACTGGTCGGCGGACTTGTGTATCGGTTCCGGGACGGTCGCCTGCTCACCACGACCCAGGCCGTGGCCCTGGCCCTTGGCATCGAGGCCTTCCACATGGTGGCCGGGGTGGTTTTCGGCTCGCCCGTGGCCACCGCCCTGATCGTCGTCAAGTCCGCCGCCGTGCCCATGCTCGTGGCCAACGCCCTGGGCATGGCCGTCTTCGTCGGCATCGTGCGCAATGTCGTGGAGGAACGCCGCACCAGGGCGGCCAAGGAGGCCATCGAGGGCGAACTGCGGGTGGCCCGGGACATCCAGATGGGCATCGTCCCCCGGATGTTTCCGGCCTTTCCGGATCGGCCGGAGGTGGAGCTTTACGCCATGCTCGATTCGGCCAAGGAGGTGGGCGGCGATTTCTACGACTACTACGCCCTGGACGAAGACCGGATTTTTCTGGTCATCGGCGACGTGGCGGGCAAGGGCGTACCAGCTTCCCTGTTCATGGCCGTGACCATGACCCTTTTCAAGGCCTATGCCCGGCCGGAGCGGGACCCGGTGGAGATCGTGTCCCGGGTCAACGACAAGCTGGCCCGGGACAATGAAACCGGTCTTTTCGTCACGGCCTTTTGCGCCATTTTGGATCTGCGCACGGGCCGCCTGGACTACGCCAACGCCGGACACAACCTGCCGGTGACGGTGCGTCCGGGAGGGACCACGGCCTTTGTGCCGCCCTTGGGCGGACTGGTGCTCGGGGCCATGCCTGAGTTCCCCTATACGGTCGGCAGGCTCACCCTGGCCGTGGGGGACACGCTTCTCGTCTACACCGATGGCGTGACCGAGGCCATGAACGAAAGAAGCGCCTTGTTCGGCAACGAGAGGCTGCTTCAAGCCTGCCTCCTCGACCGGCATCGGGGACCGAAAGAACTGGTCGAAGGCATCTTCCAGGCGGTTCAGGCCTATGCCGGGGACGCCCCCCAATCCGACGACATCACGATCCTGGCCGTGCGCTACCAGGGCCGTATGCCGTCGGCCAAAATCCTTGACGACCCACAGGGATTTGGGATATAAACTTCAGTTTTGCGTTGGGCATCTTGTCCCGAGAAGGCCGTGTCATGCCCGATACCGGGCCCCTTGACTCGGCCGAAAAACGTCTTACCAGGGTAGGCGTACGCGCCCTGGCCGTTACCGCAGCCCGTCCGGCGCACAAGGAGAAACGAATGGCTCGTATTACCGTCGAAGATTGCCTGCAGAAAATCAACAACCGGTTTCTCATCGTCCAGATGGCCATCAAACGGGTCAACCAGTATCGCGAAGGCTATACCCCCCTTGTGGAATGCAAGAACAAGGAAGTGGTCACCGCGCTTCGTGAAATTGCCGCCGGAGAGGTCCTGCCTTCCGAATCCATTATGGAAGCGGGCATCCATGTTGAATCTTAACGAGTTCTCATAGCACTATGTCCCAGGCTGACTACTACGAGATTTTGGGCGTCGGGCGCGACGCGGGCGAGGATGAAGTCAAGAAGGCCTATCGCCAGATGGCCTTCAAGTATCATCCCGACCGGAACCCGGACGACCCCGAGGCCGAATCCAAGTTCAAGGAGGCCGCCGAGGCCTACGAGGTGTTGCGTGATCCGGAGACCCGGGCGCGCTATGACCGGTATGGCAAGGAAGGGCTCGGCGGGAACGGCTTTGGCGGGTTTTCCTCAACCGACGACGTGTTCAGCACCTTTTCCGACATCTTCGGAGAGTTTTTCGGCTTTGGGGGACGGGCCGGGCGCGGCCCCAGGCCTCAGGCCGGTTCCGATCTGCGCTACGACCTGACCGTGGCCTTTCGCGACGCTGCCGCAGGCACCGAGGTCAACCTCAAGATTCCCAAGGAAGTCCCATGCGGCGAGTGCGGCGGCAGCGGCGCCGCGCCCGGCACCCGTCCCGAGACTTGCCGCCAGTGCGGCGGGGCAGGGCAGGTGCAGCAGAGCCAGGGCTTTTTCCGCATCGCCGTGCCATGCCCGGTCTGCCGGGGCCAGGGCACGGTCATCGCCACCCCCTGCGTGGCGTGCCGGGGCCGGGGCGTCGTCCACGAAATCAAGGAAATCAGCGTCAAGGTGCCCGCCGGGGTGGACAACGGCATGCGCCTGAGGCTGCGCGGCGAGGGTGAACCCGGCAAAAACGGCGGTCCTCCCGGCGATCTGTACGTGATCATCCGGGTCGAACCGGACAAGGTCTTCGAGCGGCAGGGCCAGGATCTCATCTTCGGAACGGAGATCGGCTTCGTACAGGCGGCCCTTGGCGACAAG
The DNA here is from genome assembly GCA_031082225.1 of Desulfovibrionaceae bacterium. Classification (GTDB taxonomy): domain Bacteria; phylum Desulfobacterota; class Desulfovibrionia; order Desulfovibrionales; family Desulfovibrionaceae; genus Desulfolutivibrio. Next base: position 6,665 of record JAVHLG010000005.1, read on the forward strand.
ATCGAGGTGCCCACCCTTGAGGGCACGGAGAGCATGGAGATCCCTCGCGGCACCCAGAGCGGCAAGGTGTTCGCCTTGCGCGGCCTGGGGCTGCCGCATCCCGGAGGCCGGGACAGGGGCGATCTTCTGGTCCAGGTCACGGTGACCATCCCGAAAAACGTGACCAAGAAACAGGAAGAGCTTTTGCGGGAATTCCAGAAGCTGGAAGAGCAAAAGCCCATGAAGAAGGTCAAGGATTTCTTCAAAAAGGCCAAGGAGGCCATGGGGAACTGACCATGAAAACGTTCGTTCGCGCCTTTTTCCTCGCTGCCTGTCTGTGTCTTGCCCTGCCTTTTGCCGGACAGGCCACCCCGGACCAGGATTTCGCTGACGCTTTGTCGTCCATTGACCAGGGAAATTTTCCCAAGGCCGTTGAATTTTTGAACAAGATCCTCTCCAAGCCGGAAGGGATCGACAAGATGAACCTGATGAGCGCCTACAACGTGCGCGCCCTGTGCTATTCTCAGATGAACCAGTTTGACAAGGCCCTGGCCGACTTCGAAAAGGCCCTGGCCATCGACCCCCAAAATGCCGAGATCCTGGGCAACCGGGCCTTCGTCTACCAGGCCATGGGCAACCTGGAAAAGGCCAAGGCCGACGCCAAGGCCGCCAAGCGCATCGACTACAAAGTCAAGGTTCCGGAGTTTTAGGCCGCATGTCCGGCGACCTCTCCCATATCGACGCCCAGGGGAAGGCCCGCATGGTGGACGTGGGCGGCAAGGCCGTGACCCGGCGCATCGCCGTGGCCGGGGCCCGGGTGATCCTGTCGGCCAAGACCCTGGCCCTGCTGCAGGAGGCGGCCCTGCCCAAGGGCGACGCCCTGGCCACGGCCAAGATCGCCGGAATCCTGGCCGCCAAGCGGACCTTCGAACTGATCCCCCTGTGCCACCCCCTGCCCCTGTCCTTCGCCGACGTGCGCTTCACCGTGGATGCGGCGACATGCGCCGTGATGATTGAGGCCGAGGCCCGCACCGACGCCCCCACGGGCGTGGAGATGGAGGCCCTGACCGCCGCCTCCGTGGCGGCGCTGACCCTGTACGACATGTGCAAGGCCGTTCAGAAGGACATCGAGGTCACGGCCGTGCGGCTTCTTTATAAAAGCGGCGGCAAGTCCGGCATCTTCGTGTCTCCGCTGTGGCCCAAGGATCGGCCCTATCCGGTCTGAACTGGCCTGAACTGGCCATCCTCGCAAAAGTCAACGCCGCGTCCGGGGGCTCCCGGGCGCGGCGTTTTTCATGCCGTCGTGTGCTGCCTGTGGGAACGCTTCAGGCCGCCCCTACCACACCGAGCGGACCTTGATGCCCCGGGCCGTCAGATGTTCCTTGATGCCCGGCAGGGTGTATTCCCCGTAGTGCACGATGGAGGCAATGAGCGCCGCCTGGGCCTTGCCCTGGGTCAGGGCGTCGGCCATGTGGTCGGGGTTGCCCGCGCCGCCCGAGGCGATGACCGGGATGCCCACGTTTTCCGCGACAAGCCGGGTCAGCGTCAGTTCGTAGCCGTCCTTGGTGCCGTCGGCGTCGATGGAATTGAGGCAAATCTCGCCCGCGCCCAGGGCCTCCACGGTTTTGGCCCAGTCCAGGGCGCACAGGCCCATGGCCTTGCGGCCGCCGTGGATGACCACCTCGTAGCCCGAGGGAATGGTCTCGGAGACGGGAACCTTTTTCACGTCCATGCCCACCACCACGCACTGGGAGCCGAAGGCCTGGGCCCCTTGGCTGATGATGTCCGGATTTTTCACGGCAGCGGAGTTGACCGAGATTTTTTCCGCCCCGGCCACGAGCACGGCCCGCATGTCCTCCACCGTGGAGATGCCGCCGCCCACGGAGAAGGGGATGAAGATCTGGGCGGCCACCCGTTCCACCACGTCGAGCATGATGCCCCGGCCCTCGGAGGAGGCGGTGATGTCGTAGAAAACGATCTCGTCCGCGCCCTGTTCGTAGTACATGCGGGCCGTCTCCACGGGATCGCCGATGTCCACGTTGCCCGCGAACTTCACGCCCTTGGTGAGTTTGCCGTTTCGCACGTCCAGGCAGGGGATGACGCGTTTACTGAGCATGGGCGGCCTCCCGGCAGTAGGCGTTGAAATTGGCCAGAAGCGTCAGTCCCGGGCGGCCGCTTTTTTCCGGATGGAACTGCACGGCCCACAGCCCGGGCCGGCCGTGCACGGAGCAGAAGTCGATGCCGTAGAAGGTCTCGGCCAGGACGAATTCCGGGGCGGGCACGGGATAGTAGCTGTGCACGAAATAGAATTCCGCCTCGGGTTCGATTCCCCGCAGTATCTCGCAGTCCCGAAGGGGTTTGACGCGGTTCCAGCCCATGTGCGGCACGCGGATGGGAACGCCGTCCTCCTCGGTAAGCGACCGGTTGAACATGGCGCACTCGCCGGACACGATGCCAAGGGCCTTGGTGTCGTTTTCCGGGCTGTAGTCGAGAAGGATCTGGCAGCCCACGCAGATGCCCAGAAGGGGCTTTCCGGCGTCCACCTGGGCCTTGATGACCGCATCCAGTCCGGTCTGGGTGAGTTCGTCCATGGCCTGTCCGGCTGCGCCCACGCCGGGGAAGATGATGCCTGAGGCGGCGGCGATGACGGCAGGGTCGCTGGTGATGCGGCAGGGGATGCCGAGATGGTCCAGGGCCCGGCGGACGCTGGTCTGGTTTCCGGCCTTGTAGTCGAGGATGGCGAGCATGGTGACCTCCCGTGGCCGGGGGGAGTAGTAGAAAAATCACGTCGAGGCAAGGCGGTCGCCGCTCTTTGGGCAAAATAACGCGCCCGTCTTGCCAAAGCCTTGCCGACAGTCCATAACCCGGTCACAGGACACGGGAAAACCGGGGAGGCGGCTATGCACATCATAACCGGCGGGGCGGGATTTATCGGCAGCGCCATCGTGTGGAAATTAAACAGCATGGGGGTTGACGACATCCTGATCGTGGACGACCTGGGGCATGACGACAAATTCAAAAATCTCGTGGGGCTCAGGTTCACCGACTATCTGCACAAGGACGAATTTCTCCACCGCATCGAGGCCCATACCGACCCCTTCAATCCGGCGGCCCTGGTGCACATGGGGGCCAATTCCTCCACCACCGAGACCGACGCCGAACTGCTCATGCGCGTCAACTACCACTATTCCAAAGCCGTCTGCCAGTACGCCACAAGCCGTGACGCCCGCTTCATCCATGCCTCAAGCGCGGCAACCTACGGCGACGGGTCGCGCGGCTTCGACGACGACCCCGCCGCCCTGGACACCTTGCGCCCCTTAAACATGTACGCCCTGACCAAGCATCTCTTCGACTTGTGGCTCAGGCGTCACGGGTATCTTTCCCGGGTGGCCAGCCTCAAGTTTTTCAACGTGTTCGGCCCCAACGAATACCACAAGGGAGAGATGCGCAGCGTGGTCTGCAAGGCCTTTGAAAAGATCCGCGACACCGGCCGACTGGCGCTTTTCAAGTCCGACCGCACGGACTATCCCGACGGCGGCCAGATGCGGGATTTCGTGTGGGTCAAGGACTGCGCCGAGGTGGTCTGCTGGCTTCTGGACAATCCCCACGTCGGCGGCATCTTAAACGTGGGCACGGGAAAGGCCCGGACCTGGAACGACCTGGCCCGGGCGGTCTTTGCGGCCATGGGCCGGGAACCGAAGATCGACTATGTGGAGATGCCCGGCAAACTTCGCGGCAAGTACCAGTATTTCACCGAGGCCAGGATGGAGCGCCTGCGCGCCGCCGGATACCAAGTCCCCATGACCCCGCTTGAAGACGCGGTGGCGGACTACGTGACCGGCTATCTGGCCACGGATCAGCCCTATCTGGCGGCTACCTCTTACGCTTGAACAGCCGCTCCAGCTCATGTTCCGTGAACCGCACGGCCACCGGCCGACCGTGGGGGCAGTAGTCCCGCTCGGGACATTCCCTCCAGCTCGCAAGCAGGGCCAGGGCCTCGTCCGGGGCCAGGCGCGTCCCGGCCTTGATCGCCCCCTTGCAGGACAGAAGCGTCCATAAGTCTTCGATTTTTTTTGCCTGTCCGGACAGGGCGGCGCGCAGATAGTCCCCGGCCTCGGCCACGGTCAGAGACGGGGGCAGGCCCTTGATCGCCAGCACCCCGGGGGCGGCGCGCTCCAGGTCGAAGCCCACGGCCCGCAACTCGTCCCACAGCTTGTCCAGCATGGCCTGTTCGGACTTGTGCAGGGCCACCTGGAGGGGAATCCCCAGGGGCCGGGAATCGCCGCGACGGCCATCCCGGCGCATGGCCGCAAAAAGCACCCGCTCGTGGGCCGCGTGCTGATCCACCAGGGTCAGGGCCGCCCCCCCCATGCGCACCAGGAGATAGGTGTCCGCGAACTGCCCCAGGTATTCGATCTCCTCGTTCCCGTGCCCCATTCCCTTGCCGGGCACGACCCCGGCCGGGGCCGAGGCGTCGCGCACGGTCGCGGTCGGGCCCGATCCAGGCTCCCGGTCCTTCCCGGGCGGGGGGGCCAGAAACGGCCGGTCGTCGCCTGGGCGGGACGCGGCGTCGGCAAAGGGCGATTCGGCGTGTCGCGTCCCCCCGGCGTGGGGAGCGGCCCAGTCCGTCCGGACGGGCTGAGCGGACTGGCCGGTATGAGTGGATCGGGCGGCCTGGGCAGCCACGGCCGGAGGGTCCACGTTGCGCGTGGCCTGGGGCCATGCCCCGGAAGACCGGGCGGGCTCGCGCAGAAGCGGCGGCGGGGTCAGGGAGGAGTCCCGGGGATCGGGAAACGAGTCCGGTTCGGAAAAGGGTCGCGGCCCGGCATAGGGCGGTTCCGGGGAGGCCGCCTGCCGGTCCTGCTCCTGGTTGTGGGCCGCGAAATCCCGGTAGCCCGGATATTTTTCCGGCTCGCCCCGGCCCGACAGCCAGGGCTCGGGGGCGGGCGAGGTGCGCATCACGCTGGCCTTGTCCAGGGCCTCGGACACGGCCCGGCGCACCAGGGTGAAGATGCGCGATTCCTCGCGGAAGCGGACCTCGCTTTTGGCCGGGTGGACGTTGACGTCCACGTCTTCGGGCGGCATGGCCAGAAAGATGGCGGCCTGGGGATATTCCCGGGACAATAGCCGCCCCTTGTAGGCCTCGCGCACGGCGGACAGGAGCACCCGGTCGCGCACATGGCGGCCGTTCACGAAAAAAAGCATGCGGTCGGCCCGGGCCTGGGCCGTGAGCGGCCTGCCCACAAGCCCGGTCACCGTGAACCCGTCATGGGCCAGGGACACCGCCACCATGTCCTCGGTCACCGCCGGGGGCCACATGCCCGCCAGCCTGGCCTGGAGGGTCTGTCCGGCCGGAAAGCGATGTACCGTGCGGCCGCCGCAGGTCAGCTTGAAGGCCACGTCAAGCCTGGCCAGGGCCAGGCGGCACAGGGTCTCCACGCACAGCTTGGTTTCCGTGGCCTCGGTCTTGAGAAATTTGAGCCGGGCCGGAACCCCGGCGAAGAGATCCCGGACCTCGATGCGGGTTCCCCGGGTCATGGCCGCCGGGCCCTGGTCCGTGATGCGGCCGTTTACGACCTCGATCATGGCCGCTTCCTCGTAGCCCTGGCAGGCCGAGGTGCAGCGGAACAGGGACACGGAGGCGATGCTCGGCAGGGCCTCGCCCCGGAATCCGTAGCTGCCGATGGTGGACAGCTCGGCCAGACTGGCCAGCTTGCTGGTGGCGTGGCGGGTCACGGCCAGGGACAGTTCCGCCGCGGTCATGCCGAAGCCGTTGTCCTGGACCTGGATGAGCCCCCGGCCGCCGCCCTCGACCACGGCCTCCACCCGGGTGGCCCCGGCGTCCAGGCTGTTCTCCACCAGTTCCTTGAGCACGCTGGCCGGACGCTCCACCACCTCGCCGGCCGCGATCTGGTTTTGCAACTCGGGCGGCAGGATGCGGATGGGGCGGGAGACGGCCGGACGCAGTGTGCGCGTATCGTCATTTCCCATGACAGACCGGTATCACGGCGCGTTCCGGTTGAACAGGGCCGGACGCAACGCCCGTTGGGGAGGCCTTAGGCGGGCCAGAAAAAAAAGACCGCAACCGCCAGGACCAGCCGATACCAGGCAAAGGGGCGCAGGGTGGTGCGGCCAAGCAGCAGAATAAATCCCTTGACCGCGGCCCAGGCCGCAAAAAACGAGACCACGAAACCCACGGCCAACATCAGCAGATCCCCGGCCTCGAAGAGGTGGTAGCTTTTATAGAAGTCATAGGCCGTGGCCAGGCACATGATGGGCACGGCGGCGATGAAGGAATATTCCGCGGCCAGGGAGCGCTTGGCCCCAAGCAGCATGCCGCCCATGATGGTCGCGGCCGAGCGGGAAAACCCCGGCCACAGGGACAGGCATTGGAACACCCCGATGCCCAGGGCCAGGGCCGGGGAGATGTCGTCCAGGGTCTCGAAGCGCACCCGGCGGCGCGTGGCCTCGACCACCAGGATGGCCACGGCCCCCACGGCCAGGGCCAGGGCCACGGTGGTTGGCCCGAACAGGTGGGTCTTGATGGCCTTGTGGGTCAGAAAGCCCACCAGGGCTGCGGGGATGCAGGTCAGCCCCAAAAGGACGATCCCCCGCAGTCCCGAGAACCGCTGGTAGGGGTTGGCCCGCATAAGCCCGAGAAAACGGTCCCGGTACATGACCACCACGGCCAAAATGGCCCCGAGCTGGATGATGACCTCGAAGCTGGCGGCCTTCTCGCCGGTAAAATGCATGAGATGCCCGGCCAGGATCAGGTGCCCGGTGGAGGACACGGGTAAAAACTCGGTCAGTCCCTCGATGATCCCCAAAACGATGGCGGAAAGAATCTGGTCCATGAAACGCTCGTGCGGGCTGGCGGTTTGGCGATGTGCGGCGGGAAGGAAACCACGGTCGCGGCGAAATGGCGTGAATCCGGCGCAACTACCCGAAGACGGGCCACGTTGCAAGGGCCGGGCAGGTGGTGTAGGCAGTCAAAAGACCGCAAGGAGCGCCCATGAGCACCATTATGCCCCAAGATGAACTGTTCCGGAAGGCCGTGGCCTGGATATGCGCCGCCAAGGGCGAATCCCGGGACTCGATTCCGGTTTTGGTGGAAAAAGCCGCCGTGAGATTCAACCTCGGTCCCAAGGACGCGGAGTTTCTGGTCAAGTTTTTGCGCGAACAGTCCGGCGACGCGGTTTTGTCCGAATCTTGACCCCGGGGGCGGCGTTCGCCGGATCGGCCTGGGGCGTCTTTGGCCCGGGCGCGTCCTTTTGGGGGGGCGTCGGGCCCGGCCCGGGGTCGGCCGCCGTGGCCTGGACAGGGAGAGACCCTGCGGAGCCGTCTCCCGGATTGACCAGCCGGGCGATTTCGGCCCACAGGTCGGCGCGGCCAAGGCCCGTCTTGCCGGAAAAAACCAGGGGCGGCACGGTCAGGATGTCCGCCCACATCCGTTTTTTGGCCTCGCGCTCCCGCTGGCTGCATTTGTCCGCCTTGGTCAAAACCACCATGGTCGGCAGTCCCTGCCCCGAGGCATAGGCCAGAAGGTCCAGGTCCAGGGCCTGGGGCGGCAGGCGGCAGTCCACCACGGCCATGACCGCCCGCAGCCACGGATTGTCGGTCAAATAGACATCGATGAGCTTGGCCCATTTCTCGCGTTCGGTCTTGGCGCAGCGGGCATAGCCGTAGCCGGGAAGGTCCACCAGGTAGAACTCCCCGGGACGGATGTGGTAGAAGTTGAGGCTTCGGGTCTTGCCCGGGGTGGCGCTGATCTTGGCCAGGCCCTTGCGGCCCCCGAGCATGTTCACCAGCGTGGACTTGCCCACGTTGGAGCGTCCGGCCAGGGCCACCTGGGGCGCGGGCACGGGCCTTAACTGCGACGGCAGATAGATGGTGTCGGTCAGGGTCATGACCACCGGGGACGTATCGGGTTTCATGTCCGCATGTGTGGCCTGTCGATGCCCCGGCGTCAAGCCCTGGATGCGGCGAACGCCAGCCAAACCTTCATGCCGGACTTGAAGTTTTGGCAATTTTGCCGCACAGTGCCGCCTGTTTGCGTTGATTTCAACGTGTGCCGGGAGAGGGGATACGCCATGCGCACCTTCACGATTTTGATTGCCAACGGCCCAAACCTGGGGCACATCGGCCGACGCCAGCCGGAAATCTACGGCAGCCGGTCCCTGGCCGACCTGCCCGAGCTCATCCGGGACATCCTCGGGCCGGACAAGGCCTCACGCATCACCCTTGAGCATTTCCAGGCCAATGGCGAGGGACAGCTCATCGACCGTCTGGAGGCGGCCATGCGCCAGGGCGTGGACGGCATCGTGCTCAACGCCGGGGCCTACACCCACACCAGCCTGGCCCTGGCCGACTGCCTGGCCTGGATCGGCATCCCTTGCGTCGAGGTGCACTTAAGCAACATTTTGGCCCGAAACGACGAGCCTTTGCGGCATAAAAGCCTCATCGGCCGCGCCGCAATCGGGGTGATCGCCGGTTTCGGCCTGCACAGCTACGCCCTGGGCGTGTGCGCCCTGTGGCAACGGTTCATGGACACCGCACAACACACACCAAAGGAGTGACAATGCTTTCGACCACGGATTTCCGTCGGGGACTCAAGATCGAATGGGACGGAGTCCCTTACGAAATCGTCGATTTCCAGCACGTCAAGCCCGGCAAGGGCGGGGCCTTCGTGCGCACCAAGCTGAAAAACATGCTCAACGGCCGGGTGGTGGAAAACACCTTCCGCTCCGGGGAAAAGGTGGAAAAGCCGGACCTGGAGACCCGCGAGATGCAGTTTCTCTACCGCGAAGGCCCGGATTTCGTGTTCATGGACATGTCGAGCTACGAGCAGACCCATGTGGGCGGCGCCCAACTCGGCGACAAGGGCGGCTACCTCGTGGACGGCATGGAGCTCAAGATGCTCATGTACAACGGCGCGCCCCTGGACATCGACCTTCCGGCCTCGGTCATCCTGGTGGTGGCGGACACGGAGCCCGGCGTGAAGGGCGACACCGTCAGCGGGGCCAGCAAAACAGCCAAGCTGGAGTCGGGCATCACCGTCACCGTGCCGCTTTTCATCAACACCGGCGAACGCATCAAGGTCGATACCAGGTCTGGCGAGTACATTGGCCGAGAATAGCGCACAAGGCGGCGGGCCCCGGTATTTCCGGGAGATGGCGGGACTGTTCCTCCTTTTCATGGGGGCGTTCACCGCCGTCAGCCTGGCCACCTACGACTACCTCGATCCGAGCCTGACCCAGCATGTGGGCCCCGGGCACGAGATCCGCAACATGGCCGGGCGGGCCGGGGCCTACTGGGCCGGTTTTCTCGTCGATATATGCGGCGTGGGGGCCTTTTTCCTGCCGCTGTGGTTTGTGTGGCTCACGGTGCGGACCTTTGTGCGGGACATCGGGCTTGGCCCCGTGCGCTGGTGCGGCATCGTCGTGCTTTTCGTCGTGGTTTCGGCCGCCTGCGCCACCGAGACCCTGCGCCCCCTGGTGTCGCTTGGCCAGGTGCAGGGCGGCGGCTACCTCGGCCGGGCCGCGTTCTCCATGCTCTCCACCTGGCTTGGCGGATACGGCGGGGGGCTTTTGCTCTTTTTCCTGTCCGTATTTGCGGTGCAGCTCCTTTTCGGCTTGTCTTTCGACGCCGTATGGGGCCGGGCCGGGCGCGGCGTGTGGTGGCTGGCCCGCGCATGCTGGACGGTCCTGGGCTGCCTGGGGGCCATCCTGGGCCGGGGCGTTCGCGCCCTGTTTGCGCCCCGGGCCAGGCGCGTGGAGCCTGCCGCGCCTGCGGACCCGGAACGGACGGCAGGGGATTTTCCGGCCGACAGGCCTGTCGCGGATGAGGAGTTCATCTTTTCAGCCGAGGGGGGCGAGGTATCCGAGCCCCCGCGAAGCGCCGCGCCCGACGCCAAGCCCGCAGCGGCATCGCACAAGCGCCCGCGCAAGCCGCGTCCGGCCCCTCTCCAGGCCGATCCCGACGCGCCCCTGCCGCCCCTGGATCTCCTGAGTGTGCCGCCCCCGGCCAAGGGTCAGGGCCCGGACCCCGAGGCCGTGAGAAAGCAGGGCGAGAGCCTTGCCGGATGCCTGGCCGATTTCGACATCAAAGGGGAGTTGCAGCGCATCGTGCCCGGCCCCGTGGTGACCATGTTCGAATTCAAACCCGCCCCGGGCATCAAAATCAGCCGCATCGCTGGGCTGTCGGACGATCTGGCCCTGGCCATGAAGGCCCTGGCCGTGCGCATCGAGGCCCCCATCCCGGGCCGGGACACCGTGGGCGTGGAGATCCCCAACGCCAAGCGCCAGACCGTTTATCTGCGCGAGATACTCGAGTCCGAGGCCTTCACCTCCCAGGCGTCGAAGCTGACCCTGGCCATCGGCAAGGACATCCAGGGACGGCCCCAGGTGGCGGATCTGGCCAAGATGCCGCACCTTCTGGTGGCCGGGGCCACGGGCAGCGGCAAAAGCGTGTGCATCAACGGCATCCTCTTAAGCATCCTCTACAAGGCCCGGCCCGATGAGGTGAAGCTTCTGCTTGTGGACCCCAAGCGCATCGAGCTTTCGGTCTACAACGACCTGCCGCATCTGGTACATCCCGTGGTCACGGAAATGTCCATGGCCAAGAGCGCCCTGGACTGGGCCGTGCACGAGATGGACCGCCGCTATGAGGCCATGGCCCGTCTCGGGGTGCGCAACATCGCCGGATACTGGGAAAAACTGGAAAAGATGGGCGACAGCCGCCCCGATGAGCTGGCCGACCTGACCCCCATGCCCTATCTGGTCATCATCATTGATGAGCTGGCCGATCTGATGATGACCGCGGCCAAGGAAGTGGAGATCAGCATCGTACGCCTGGCCCAGTTGGCCAGGGCCGCAGGCATCCACCTCATCCTGGCCACCCAGCGGCCCAGCGTGGACGTGGTCACCGGGCTCATCAAGGCCAACTTCCCCACCCGCATTTCCTTCCAGGTCACCAGCAAGCATGATTCGCGCACCATCCTGGATACGGTGGGAGCGGAGCATCTGCTGGGGCGCGGGGACATGCTGTTCAAGCCCAGCGGCGGCAAGATGAGCCGCATGCACGGGGCGTTCGTCTCGGACGAGGAGACGGCCGAGGTGGTGGAATTTTGGAAACAGCGCGCCGCGCCGGGCTATGAGCTGGATTTTTCCGAATGGCAGAAGGAGGCGGCCGCAGGCCTGGACGGAAACGGCGAGAATGGCGGCGATGGTGGCGACGACACGGCCTCCGACCCCATCTATCCCCAGGCTGTGGATTTTGTCATGGAGCAGGGCCGGGCCTCCATCTCGCTTATTCAGCGCCGGTTCCGCATCGGCTTCAACCGGGCGGCCCGGTTTATCGAACAGATGGAGCGCGACGGCATGCTCGGGCCCCAGGAAGGCAGCAAGCCGCGAGCGGTGTTGCGGGGGAAAGATTAGGGGACGGGACCGCAGGGGGAAAAATGCCTCCGGCGGCCAAAGGGCTTCGCCCTTTGGAATCCCTGACGATTTCAGAGAACTTTCGCGGTCTGAAACACGGGCTCCGGTCACGGAGCATGCTTCGGACTCCGTCCGGCCGGGCCCCGGGAAAGCGGGCAGGCAAAAAGGTGTGCAGCATGAAAAAGATGATTCTGGCGTGTTTTCTGGTCGCCGTGTGGGCGGTTCCGGTTCGCGGCGCGGACCTGGTGGACGCCGTGCAAAAAAAATATGAATCGTTAGTAGGTTTTAAGGCAGAGTTCACGCAAGACTTGAAGAATTCGGCCAGCGGTGAGGGGGAAAAGCGTTCCGGGACCATCGCCTTCAAGAAACCGAGCCTGGTGCGCTGGGAGACGGTGACGCCTGAAAAGGAACTGCTGTTGGTGGGCAAGGACGTGGTCTGGGACTATTTCGAGGACGACCGCGAGGCCTTTCGGTATCCGGTGGAGGAAATCATCAACTCCAAGACCATGCTCAAGTTTCTGACCGGCAAGGCCAATCTGCGCGAGGATTTCCACGTCTTCGAGGAACCGGATGCCGAGGCGTCAGGGCTGGTGCGGTTCAAGCTGGCGCCCAAGGAGCCGGAACCCGGACTGGTCATGGCCCACGTCTGGGTCAACCCGGCGACGCAGATGATCATGCGTCTGTCCATCCAGGATTTCTACGCCAACACCAATGATCTGACCTTGAAAAATCTCACGCTCGAGGCCAGCCTGCCCGATTCCCTGTTTTCCTTCACCCCGCCCCCCGGCGTCGCCGTCCACGACAACACAGGGGCTGACGGGCGTTCCCTGTCCAAGTAGTCCGTCGCGTTATCGGCGTTTCATTTCTTGAAACAGCCCGAAGAGTGGCCCGCCCCAGGCGGATTCCACGCACGCCATGGCCCTGGTGGCGGTGAGCGGGGACGCCTCGTCGACAATCGCGTCCAGCCCCAGGGTCATGCCTTCCCGGGTCGTATCTTTATTACGACATCAAAAGCAATGCGAAATCGTCATACGTTTTGTTGACGTTTCGATTACTACTTCTTTGTCTTTTGATAGTCCGTTTTCACTGACGACTGTGACGAGGCCCGACGCGGGTGGTTCCGAGGGGCGCGGGGCGGGGTCGCCTGCGGCCGCCGGTCGTCCCGGGAGGGGGAGGCGGAAGAAGGCGGGTTGGAGGCGTTGGGGACAGGTCCGAGTCCGGCGGCGGCGCGCAGGGCCGAAACCTCCTCCAGGGTCAGGGGGCGGAACGTCCCCCGGGGAAGATCGCCGAGCTCGATGGGGCCCTGGGCCACGCGCACCAGACGCAGCAGGGTCAATCCCAGGTCGCGGCACATGCGCCGGATCTGGCGATTGACCCCCTGGATGAGCCGCAGGGACAAAAGGGTACGATCCGGGGACTCGCGATGCAGCACCGTGGCCGCAACCGGGGCCAGGAGTTCACCCTCCGCCAGCCGCATCCCCTGGCCCATGGCGGCCAGGGTGTCTTCGCCGACCTGGCCGCGCACCAGAACATGATAGATTTTTGGGACATGCGTCGAGGGATGGGTGAGCCGGTGGGTGAGTTCCCCGTCATCGGTGAAAAGCAACAGCCCTTCGGAATAGAAATCCAGACGTCCCACCGTGAACAGACCCTGGCGGGGGATGTCGGAAGGCAGCAGGTCGAAGACCGTGGGCCGTCCCTGGGGATCGGAGGCCGTGGTCACGGTCTGAACGGGTTTGTGGAAAACCAGGTAAATGTGCGTTTTTTGCACCGAAAACGCCACTTTTTGGCCGTCTACGACAACATCGTCCCGAAAGGGGTCGATTCTGACCCCGGGTTCACGGCTTAAGACCCCGTTCACCACCACTTTCCCGGCCACTATCAGCTCGTCCGCCCGTCTTCTGGAGCAGATTCCGGCCTGTGACAGGGCCTTGTTGAGCCGAACCCCCGGGGCGGCGTCGCTGTGCGCCGGGGGGGAGGTGTCGCGTATGATCTGGGCGATACAGGGACTCCGGGCCGGGTAGTGGCCTTACACCTGGAGCACCTTGGTGGCCAGTTGCAGGCTGGTGACCACATCAAGCATGTTGGTGGTCTGGCCGACCTCTTTTTTGTCCAAAAGCCCGAAAAAGTCCAGACAGGTGCCGCAGACCAGGATGGTCACCCCGGCCGCCTCGAAGGCCGAAAGCCTGTCCAGGACCGGGCTTCCGGCCACGGCCAGCCTGACCCCGCCGTTGACCAGGACGATGCGCCACAGGCTGTCGCCCAGTTCCGGAAGGGTGGCCAGAAAATTGACCATGAGCTTCTGCCCCAGGGTGTCGTCGCCCCGGCCGATGGCGTCGGCGGTGAGAAAGACCACGATCTGTTCCCGGGCGGCAGGGGAGTCGGCGCGCACGGCGGATGGGGCAGGGGAGTCGGCCGAAGATGCGTCCTGGCGGGTTCCGGTCAGGACATGGCCTCCAGCCACGGGCGCGATCTCCACGCTGTATTTCTTGGCGGCAAGAAAGCGGGCCACGTTCTCCATGGCCGCCTCGTTGTCCACTGTGGCCGCGATGACCGCCGGGGATTCGGAATCAATGGCGTCCTTGCAGCGCAGCACCGGTCCGGGGCAGGCAAGTCCACGGCAATCCAGGGAGAGGGTCTTCATGGGGCGTCCTTTGTTTTTCTTGCCGTTTCCCACCATATCCCCGGGGCCAGGTCAAATAGATAAAACATATCGCATTATTGCCAAACGATCCAAGTTATCGATACCAAAAAACATCAAGAAACACTTTAACTGCCAAATGGTCCGCTGGATCATTTTCCCAGGCCCCTGAACTGTGTTAAGGACCGTCCGAATACACATCATCAGGAGCGCGGCATTCATGGACACGTTGCCTTCAGACGACACGGCCCTGCTGACGCGGCGCATCTCCCTGGCCCTGGGCGACATCCCGGCCGATCTGCGCATTGCCGACTGCCGACTTGTCAATGTGCTTTCGGGTGAGATTCATGCCGCCGACGTGGCCGTGGCCGACGGCGTGGTGATCGGCTTCGGCGACTATCCGGCCCGGGAGGTGGTGGACGCCGGGGGGCGCTTCCTGTGTCCCGGCTTTCTCGACGGGCACATCCATATCGAATCGACCCTGTTGTCGCCCCCGGAGTTCGCCCGGGCCGTGGCCCCTCACGGCACCTGCGCCGTGGTCTGCGACCCCCACGAAATCGCCAACGTCATGGGCCCGGCGGGCATCGAATACATGTTGGCGGCCAGCCGGAATCTGCCCCTGACCTTTTACGTCATGATGTCCTCCTGCGTCCCGGCCACCCACATGGAGACCTCGGGCGCGGCCATCACCCCAGGCGACATCCGGCGCATGCTGGCGGCGGACTATCCCTTCGCACAGCGCATGCTCGGTCTGGCCGAGGTCATGAACTATCCGGGCGTCCTGGCCCGCGACCCGCAGATGTTGGCCAAGATCGCGGCCGCCAGGGGCAGGGTGGTGGACGGCCACGCGCCCCTTTTGACCGGAAAACGCCTCAACGCCTACATCCTGGCCGGGCCGGGCTCGGATCATGAATGCACCCGGCTCGAAGAGGCCCGGGAGAAGCTCAGAAAGGGCATGCAGGTCATGATCCGCGAGGGCAGCACCGAGCAGAATCTGGCCGACCTCGCGCCCCTGGTGACCCCGGAGAACGCCTGGCGGTTCTCCCTGGTCAGCGACGACCGCGACCCGGTAGACATCAAAAAACACGGGCACATGAACGAACTGGTGCGCCGGGCCGTGGCCCACGGGATATCACCGGTCGCGGCCGTGGCCATGGCCTCGATCAACACCGCCCGGTATTTCCGGCTGCACGGCAGGGGGGCCGTGGCCCCGGGCTACCGGGCGGATCTGGTTCTGGTGGACGATCTGGAGACGTTTGCCGTCTCCCGGGTCTGGCTGGGCGGCCGGGATGTCCGGGACTATGACCTGGCCTGTCAGGAAGTCCCTGTCCCCAAAAACACCATGCGACCGGCCCCGGTCACCCCCGGGACGTTTCGCATCCCGGCCAGACCGGGCCGGGTGCGGGTCATCGGCATCATACCCGGGCAGATCGTCACCCGGTCGTTGATCCTTGAACCCACGGTGGACAACGGGCTGGCCCTGGCCGATCCCGGACGCGATCTGGCCAAGCTGGCGGTCATTGAGCGCCATCACGCCACGGGCAATGCGGGCCTAGGGTTTGTCCAGGGCCTTGGGCTTACGGCCGGGGCCATTGCCGGGACGGTTTCCCATGATTCCCACAACCTCATTGTGGCCGGGGTCGACGACGCGGACATGGCCTTTGCGGCCCAAACCCTGACCAAGGTCGGCGGCGGATTCTGCGTGGTCAAAGGCGGACGCATCCTGGCCGTCGTGGAACTGCCCGTGGCCGGGCTTATGTCCGCCGGATGTCTGGACGAGTTGGAAAAATCCCTGGCCGATCTCGGCGAGGCCTATGCCGCTGTTGCCGCGCCCACGAACGCCGACGCGCATCCGTTTATGTCCATGTCGTTTCTGTCCCTGGCGGTCATCCCCGAGCTCAAACTCACGGACAAGGGCCTTGTGGACGTGGAATCCTTTTCCATGGTCGATCTGTTCGTTCCCGAGTCCTGATTTCGACCAGGGATTGCCTGGACGGAAAACCGGCACGGCCAGCCGTCTGTGATTCGGGCAGAAGCGCCAGCGATCCGAATGGCAGTTCAGGGCGTATTGCCATCAATGGTGCGCTGGAAGAGAAAGCAAGGCCTGATGTCACGAAACCCGAGAGCGACGACGGCCGGAGTTTCCGGGGCGTCCTGCATCCTGCGGCATCATTGCTGTTCTTAAAGTTTACATAATTTACATTATGGGACAATGGCGGCAGCGCTGGAAGAGGGGGAAAAGTCTGCCGCTGGGCGTCCTGTGGCCGGGAACACAGCCTGCCCGTGGCCGCTCCATGCCGGTCTTTGCCGGGCTTTACCCTTTACCAATAGTCCGCTACCTCGGAATGCGTCGTCGCAGGACGCTCCGTTTTCATTCATAACCCTAAAGGTCGTGTCATGCCCCAGTCGTCAACCCGGAAGCAATCCGTCGTCACGCGCCGTGTCGGCGCGGTACGCCGGGCGGACATCCCAGCCCACGTTCGTGCCGCGCTCAACGCCGGAACCCTGGAATCCGCCACGCTGGCCGAGGGGCTGGCCGTGGATCATGCCGCGCTTCTGGCCGCCGCCGTGCCGGACATGGCCCCAGCGGCCCTGGCCGAAATGGCCGCCGCCGCCGACCTGGGCATCACCCGGCGCATGAACCTGGCCGCCAGACTTCTTGTGTCCCACGGAGGGACCGCCTGTTTGCCCATGCTTTCCGGGCACGCCTCGGACACCGTGCGCGGGTTCGCCTGTTTCGTCATCGGACTGGCGCCGGACCTGGCCACGACCGACAGGCTCGCCGCCATGCGGCCTTTGGCGGACGATCCCCACTTTGGCGTTCGGGAATGGGCGTGGATGGCCATTCGTCCCCATGTTGCGCGTGATCTTCCGGCATGGATCACCATGCTTGAACCACTTGTCCATGAACAGTCGGAGCGGCTGCGCCGGTTCGCCATCGAGGTGACGCGCCCGCGTGGCGTATGGTGCGCCCATCTGGCCGAACTCCGGCACGATCCGGCCAAAGGACTGGCCCTGCTTGTGCCCGTCCGCAATGATCCCTCCACATACGTGCAGAATTCCGTGGGCAACTGGCTCAACGACGCGGCCAAGGATCATCCGGAATATGTCCGCGACCTGTGCGCAGTCTGGGAGCGTGAGGAAGATTCCCCGGCCAACCGGCGGATACGGTCCAGGGCGTTGCGCAGCATCAAGGGGGACGGTTAGACGGCCTGGCGCACGGCGTTCGTAGCAGCCGCGCCGCACCTGCCGCAGCCGTTGGCCGCAGGCGCGCTTTGACGTGTGGTCCCACAGCCTGGGCGGCCTGGGAACCGGCTGCAGCCGCCCCCCGGACACCCCGAAAGGGGTGTTTTAGATTGTTATAATATTCAATATTTCAATGGATTATGATGGGTTATTTGAGGATAAGCCGGACTCGGCCCTATGGGCCTTCTGCCGTCGGCCGACGACCTTTCCCGGCTCGAAACACGCCGCCTCGTCCGGCGCACCAAAAAAAGCGGGGCGGCCCGAAGGCCGCCCCGCTCTCACTCACATCGCATCGCATCGAAACGAATTAGGCAAAGGCCTTTTCGAAGGGCGGCACGACCTGCTTTTTGCGGGACAGCACGCCGTCCAGCCACACGGACTCGCCAGCCACGTCCACGCCGAAGGCCTTTTTGACCACGGCCGGATCGTCGGAGACGATCAGCATCTCGGAGCCTTCCTTCATGATGTCGGTCAGAAGCAGGAACACGCTGTGGTTGCCGTTCTCAGCCTTGACCTTCTTGCAGTCGGCCAGGAGCTGGTCCTTGATGGGGGTCAGGATGGACAGGTCCACGACTTCCAGCTGGCCGATGCCGACCTTCTTGCCGGACATGTCGAAGTCCTTGTAGTCGCGGAAGACCAGTTCGCGGATGGGGGTGCCTTCCACGGCGGACTTGACCTTGAACATCTCCACGCCCAGGGCCATCATGTCGGTGACGCCGACGATCTTGGCCAGGGCCTCGCAGGCCTTCTTGTCGGCCTCGGTGCAGGTCGGGGACTTGAACATGACGGTGTCGGACAAAATGGCGCAAAGCATGATCCCGGCGATGGGCTTGGGGATTTCGATGCCCGCAAAGTCGTACATGGATTTGAGAACGGTACAGCTGCAGCCCACGGGCCAGACCCACATCTCCAGGGGGTTGGTGGTGGTCACGTCGCCCAGCTTGTGGTGGTCGATGACGGCCACGATCTCGCCCTTGCCCAGGTTTTCCAGGCTCTGGGACAGATCGGTGTGGTCCACGAGGATGATCTTTTTGTCGGTGGCGTCGGTGAGAATCTCGGGGGTGGCCACGCCGAACTTCTCAAGCACGAACTTGGATTCCGGGTTGATGGGGCCCTGGGTCACGGGGATGACGTCCATGCCGCATTTTTTCTTGAAGTAGTCGGCGGCGCCGATGGCGGTGGCGACGGTGTCCGTGTCCGGATTTTTGTGTCCAACAGCATAAACAGCCATATTCAATCCTCCTGATGGTTTAATAGCCTTGTGGGCTTCGTCTCCAGGAAAAGCTTGTGAATCTTATCCCAATCTCAGGATTTTGCCAAGGGTCTTGGCCAGGGAAAATGCGGACGGCGTGAGATTCTTATTCTGTGCCCGCAACAGGGAGTTAAGTCAACACCAGGAACCACAGGATGCTGATCCCCACCCCCACGGACAGCACCACATAGGCCGGGCGATGGCGCAGGGACAGGACGCCCCCCAGGCTGCCCAGGATCCACAGATGGGCGAAGGATTTGGACTGGTGCTCAAGCAGGGGGTCGATCATGGCGAACAGCAGGTTTCCGGCGGCGATGAGCCCGGCCAGGGCCAGGGAGAAGCATACCCCGTTGATGATCGCCATATCCGTCAGGGAACGCAGGATGAGTCGGCCCGGCGACACCACCCTGCCCTTGCGGGCGGCGGCGTCCATGGCCTTGGCCTGGGCCGAGGTCTCGAACCGGCGGTGGAACGCCTCCAGGCGGGCGAAAAGCAGGGCCAGGGGCAGGGACATGACCGCCGCCGCCAGCACCCCCGGGGCCTGGGTCAGGCCGAAGCACCGGGCAAGGGTCAGGGTGGCCAGGGTGGCCGCCGCCTGGTTGGGCGGGATGAACGTCCCGGCGGGAAAGAGGTCGAGCCAGAACAACTCAAAAAAAATGGCGATATTCATGCATGTGGGGATATCCCCGAACACGGCCCCGTAGATCAGTCCCACCACCAGGGGCCGATCCAGGGGGAACAGATTCACCGAAAAACGCAACGACGAAAACAGGGCAAAAAAAAAGCGACCAGGAGGATATGGGCCACAAGCCCGGTATCGATATGCATCAAAACGCCCTCGGCAGTTCAGAATCCCCCGGGATGCACCGGTAGTCGATTTTCACGCCGTGCTGGAGGAAATACTGCAGGCATGTCTCGTCTTCCTTGCTTAAGGCCACATGGGGACAGATCTGTTTCTTCCCTGCGGCGTAATGCAGGTTTCCCAGGTTGATGCTGGTGAAGCCGTAACCGCCCTCGAAGGCTGCCTTGGCGTCGGCGCAGGAGGAAAAAAGGATGAGCGCGTCCATGTCCCGATAGGCAAAGCCGGAAAAAAAAGCCGTCACCTGGGAAACCTGCAGAAACACGATTTCCACGCCGTCCGGAATGGCCAGGGACATGATCTCCTGGCGCAGATGATTGCTTGAGAGTTCGTCGTTGACCACGGCGATCATCCGGGCGTGGGTGTGCGGCAACCATGTTTCGATGACCTGTCCATGCACCAGGCGGTTGTCGATCCGCACGAAATGCATGGCGTCAACCCTCGGCGACCTTCTTGCGCAACACCTCCCCGGCCACCACGATTCCCTGGCATCCCGCCTGTTTGGCCTCCACGGCCAGCTTCTCAAGGGGGGTCGTGCGCGAGGTGAGGATTTTGATCAGCATGGGCAGATTGACCCCGGTCAAGACCTCAAGGCGGCCGGAGCCAAGCAGGGACAGGCTCATGTTGGTGGGCGTGCCCCCGAACATGTCCGTGAGCACCAGCACCCCTGCCCCGCGATCCGTTTCCGCGATGGCCTCCTTTATGGCGGCCAGCGTCAGTTCCACCTCGTGGGAAATGTCCACGCTGATGCTGCGACAGTATTCCTGGGGACCGATGATGAACTCGGCGGCCTTGAGCAGCCTGCCGCCAAAATCGGTATGGGTGGCGATGACCACCCCGACGGAGGGAGTTGCGGAGTCTGCTTTCATGGCGTTTCGATCAATCGGCTGCGGCAGGTTGTGCAGGGGGGAATTCCCTGGATCGTGGACACGTCGGTCATGCGCCGCGTGCAGTGGTCAATCCTTGTCGATATGCCGATGCTCCAGGGAGACAGTGTATCCGGCCTTGGCCAATCTGTCAAAAACAGCCTCGGCCACGGCCACGGAGCGATGTCGGCCTCCGGTGCAGCCCACGGCCACGGCCAGCCGGTAACGGCCTTCCCGGGCATACAGGGGCACCAGATACAGCAGGAAGTCGCTGAGTTTCTCCAGGAAGGTGCATCCTGGCTCGCCGCCCAGGACGTAGCTGGCGATCTCGGGGTCTTTCCCGGAAAGGGGGCGCAGGGCGACGTCGAAATAGGGATTGGGAAGAAAGCGCAGGTCAAAGATGAGATCGGCCTCGATGGGCGGCCCATACTTGAAGCCGAAAGACATGATGTGGATCTTGAGATGTCCGCTTTTTCCGGCCAGAAAGCTCCATTTTTCCTGAAGGCTCCGGCGCAGGTCGTGGATGGAGAAATTGGTGGTGTCGAGAATCAGGTCGGCGGCGTCGCGAAGCGGCGACATGCGCTCGCGCTCCAGAAGCACCGCACGTTCAAGGCCGAGGTTGCTGCTCTCCAGGGGATGCGGCCGCCGGGTGGTGGCGTAGCGGCGGATGATTTCCTTGGTGTCCGCCTCGAAAAAAACGATCTGGATGTCGCCGCTGCGGTTTTTGATATGGGCCAGGGCCTCGCCCCACTCCCGGTCGAGATCCTCCTGGCGGACGTCCATGCCCAGGGCCAGGCCGCAATAGCGTGTATCAGCCTGTCCCGCGAACAGTTTGATCAGGATCGGGGCCAGGCTGGCCGGGAGGCCGTCCACGCAAAAAAAGCCCAGATCCTCAAAGATCTTGAGCCCGCTGCTTTTGCCCGATCCGGAAAGCCCGGTGAGAATGATGACCGGAAAGTCATGTTCGGACATGGTCGTTTTCCCTGCGCGAGAAGGTTGTGGACACCGGCCGTTCCCTGGCTGGCCGCATCCCGCTGCATCTGGCCGTCGCCTGTCTGCTGCGCGACGCGCCGGGAGTCGCCAGGGGGTGCGTCCTTACGGGGGCGTCATGCCGCCTCGGTCAAGACCCGCCACAGGCCCTGCCTGCCCTCGGCCTGCAAAAAGGCGTCGCGGAAACCCTCGTCCGAAAGCAGCCGGGAGATGTGGGCCAGGATGCGCAGATGCATCCCGGCCACATGCTCCGGAGCGATGACCAGAAAAAAGATGCGGCACGGCTTGAAGTCCAGGGAGTCGAAGTTCACGCCCGCACGGCTTCTGCCCACCACGATGATGATCTGCGACAGTCCGGGCATCTTGCCATGGGGGATGGCCACCCCGTCGCCGATGCCGGTGGTCCCCAGGGCCTCGCGTTCCAAGAGAACCCGGTGGGCCTTCTCCATGTCGAAATCGGGGAAGGCCACGCCAATGGGGGCCACCAGTTCGGCCAACACGTCGGATTTGTGTGTGGCCCGCATGTCGTCCAGGACGAATTCGGGCCGCAGATACTCCTCAAGCTTCATTGTGTCGTGATTCCCCCAGCCGCATCCCGCGCATGCGGTCCTGTCCCGGATGTTTCGTTGTCGGCGTCAGTTGCCGGTCCCAGGGTCGATGAGGCCGAAATCGCCGTTTTTGCGCCGGTAGATGACGTTGACGCGTTCCGTGTCGGAGTTCAGGAACACCCTAAACTCGTATCCCAGGGTGTCGAGCTGCATGGCCGCCTCGTCCACAGACATGGGCTTGGGTTCGTAATGGTCGGATTCGATGATGGTCCGTTCCCGGCCCCCGGAGGCGGAGTCGCTGAAGCTGATGACCTCGGTGCGCACGGTGTCGGCCCGCTTGCGGCGGTCCTTCTGCTTCTCGCGCATCTTGCGCACCTGGGCCTCGATCTTGTCCAGGATGAGGTCGATGGTGGAATACATGTCCTCGGACTCTTCGTGGGCCGAGATGTGCAACAGGTCCGCCGTGAAGACGATATCCGCCATCTGACGGGTTTTTTCCACGCTGAGGTTGACCAAAAGCTCGGAGGCTTCGCTATTGCCCATATATTTCGTGAGTTTGTCGAAACGCTTCCGGGCGTAGTCACGCAGGTGATCAGACGGTTCAAAGTTCTTGAAGTTGAACGTGATGTTCATCATGGGCCTCCTGTATGTTCGGCCGTGACGGGTCACGGCGTGTCGGGCGGATCAGAACATATCCTTGCGCTTGGACGAGGACGCGATGTCCATGGCCGTGCGGTATTTGGCCACGGTGCGGCGGGCGATGTTGATCTGCAGCCGCTCCTTGAGAATGTCCGCGATGGCCTCGTCGCTGATGGGCTTCCTGGGATCCTCCGAGGCGATCAACTGGCGGATGGTGGCCTTGACCGATTCCGAGCCCACGGTGCTGCCGTCGTCGAGTTCCAGCGAGCTGTTGAAAAAGAACTTGAGCTCGAAGATGCCATGGGGCGTGGCCGCGTATTTGTTGGAGGTGATGCGGCTCACGGTGGATTCGTGCATGCTGATGTCGTCGGCCACATCCTTGAGGATGAGCGGGCGCAATTTGGTTACGCCCTCCTCGAAAAATCCGCGTTGAAACCGCACAATGCTCTCAAGCACCTTGTATAAGGTGCGTTGGCGTTGATACAGGCTTTTCATAAGCCATTCCGCCGAACGCTTCTTGTCCTGGATGTAGTCCCGCTCCTTGTCTCCCTTGGGAATGAAGTCCTCGAGGTACATGGAACTGAGCTGGAGCCTGGGCAGGCCCTCCTCGTTCAAGAGGATGATGAAATCTTCGCCGTACTTGTAGATGAAGGCGTCGGGACTGACGTAGATGGGATCGCTTGAGCCGAAGCTGGCCCCGGGCAGGGGGTCGAGGGTCTGGATGGTGTCCAGGTAGATCTTGAGCTGCTCCATGGTGATCTTGAGCTTCTTCACCAGGGGCTTGTAGCGCCTCCCCTCCAGGTCTTCCAGGTGTTCGGAGACCAGTTCGACCAAAATGGGGTCTTCGGTCAGGCCCAGAACCTCCATCTGCACCAGCAGGCACTCCCGGGGATTGCGGGCCGCCACGCCCACAGGGTCCAACCGCTGCACCTTGTAGAGCGTAGCCTCCACCTCTTCCGGCGTGGTCCCGGTCATGTGGGCCAGTTCCCCGGCCGTGGCCGACAGATAGCCGGAGGAGTCCAGGCTGCCGCAGATGGCCTCGCCGATGGCCAGTTCCTTTGGGGTGAATTTGGACAGGCGCATCTGCCAATCCAGATGGCCTTCCAGGGAGGGCTTGGAGGACAGCCGGGCGTCGAAGGCCATGCCGTCCTCGGGAATCTCTGTCTCGCGGATGTGGGACTGTACCGGGGTACTGGCGAAATCGCCCAGGTAGTCGTCCCATTCGGCGTTTTTGATCAGCTCCTTTTCGATGGCCGTGTCTTCGCCGCCGACCTTGGGAGCGTGATCGTCGTCGGCAATCTGCCGGTCGCCCTTCTCCTCCTCCAGGACTTCCTCAAGGAGGGGGTTTTCCATCAATTCCTGTTGGATGCTCTCCACAAGCTCAAGCCTGGACAGTTGCAGAAGCTTGATGGCCTGCTGCAGTTGGGGGGTCATCACCAACTGCTGGGAAAGTTTGAGCTGTTGCCGCAGTTCCAGCGCCATGGAGTCTCGTTCGTACCTTGTGCTCTCGTTTGAAGGTCATGCGGGCCGCACGGTTTTATGTGTGCGCCCTCGCCGGGGCCTGGGCCGCCTGCGTAGTGCGATTTATGACACAGACGCCGCGCCCTGGCAACTCGCCGGTCCCGGGGCTATCGCTCCCATTTTCGCCACAGGCCCTGCAGCCTTCCCTGGGCCGAAAGCAGATAGCGGATGGCCTCGCGCACCGCTCCATGTCCGCCCGGACGCCGCGACACCCACAGGGCCATGTCCAGGATCTCAGGCTGGGCGTCGGCCACGGCCATGGGCAGCCCCACCCGGGCCATGACCGGGCCGTCCACCCAGTCGTCGCCCAGAAAGGCCGTGTGCTCGAAGGTGAGCCCCTTGCGGGCCAGGATGTCCTCAAGGATCGGCAGCTTGCGCAGATGGCCGCCGTGGTATTCGACAACGCCGAGCTCCCTGGCCCTGGCCGCAGCCGCCCCCTGGTCCAGGCCGCTGATCATGGCCACCTCGAGGCCCGCCTCCTGGGCCAGCTTGATGCCCAGGCCGTCATGGACGTGAAAGCGTTTGCGAACGGTTCCCGAGGCATCGTACAGCAAACCGCCATCGGTCATGACCCCGTCCACGTCCAAAACCAGAAGGGAGACGCGGCGCGCCCTGGCCGTCAGATCCACGGCCGGGCCCTGCCGCATGGCGTCCGGAAACGGACGGAGCGCTGCCGGGTCACGGCGACGGAGGTCACGGACAGGGCCGTCCCGGGGCGTATCGGCCGGGTCATGCCTTGGCCGCCGGACACGGCGGGCACTGCCCGGACGCGGCAGGGCCCTGCCCCACCTCGCGTCGGGCCAAGGCGGCCTTGATGAATTCCCGGAACAGGGGATGGGGGCGCATGGGGTTGCTTCTGAATTCCGGATGGAACTGGCAGCCCAGAAACCAGGGATGATCCTTGAGTTCCACGATTTCCACCAGTTCGCCGTCCGGGGACAGGCCGCTAAACGACAGGCCGGCCTCCTCGAACTGGTCGGCGTACACCTTGTTGAATTCGTAGCGATGGCGGTGCCGTTCGGATATCTCAAGCTCGCCATAGGCCGCAAAGGCTTTGGTGGCGGGCTTGACCGCGCAGGGATAGGCCCCCAGGCGCATGGTGCCGCCCAGGTCGCCGTCGGCCTGGCGGCGTTCGATCTTCTTGGTGCGGAAGTCGAACCATTCCTTCATGAGGTAGATGACCGGATGCGCCGTGGTGACGTCGAATTCCTCGGAATTGGCCCCTTCCAGGCCAAGCACGTGGCGGGCGAATTCGATGACCGCGCACTGCATGCCCAGGCAGATGCCGAAGAAGGGAATGCCCCGGGTGCGGGCGTATTCGATGGCCGCGATCTTGCCCTCGATGCCCCGGGAGCCAAAGCCGCCCGGAACCAGGATGCCGTCCACCCCGGCCAGCTTTTCGGCCACATTGTGGGGCGTGACGGTCTCGGAATTGACATAGACCAGCTCCACGGCCGCGCCGTTGGCCACGCCGCCGTGCATCAGGGCCTCGTGCAGGCTCTTGTAGGCCTCCTTGAGGTCCACATATTTGCCCACGATCCCGATGGCGACGGTTTTATGCGGATTGGACATGCGGCAGATCAGGTCGCGCCAGGAGGTCAGTTCGGCGTTTTTGGCCGGAAGCCGCAACAGGATGGCGATTTTTTGGTCCACGCCCTCGGAATAGAGGTTCAGGGGCACCTCGTAGATGTTTTTCACGTCCACGGCGCAGAACACGGCATCGGCGTCCACGTTGCAAAAAAGCGCGATCTTGTCCTTGATGTCGCGATTTAAATCCACCTCGCTGCGGCAGATGATGATGTCGGGCTGGATGCCGATGCTGCGCAGTTCCTTGACGCTGTGCTGGGTGGGTTTGGTCTTGAGTTCCCCGGCCGCGCGCATATACGGCACCAGGGTCAGATGGATGTACAGGACGTTTTCCTTGCCGAGATCAGAGCGCATCTGGCGGATGGCCTCCAGAAACGGCTGGCCCTCAATGTCGCCCACGGTGCCGCCGATCTCGATGATGGCCACATCCTCGTCTGCGGCCACCCCCAGGATGGCCCGCTTGATCTCGTCGGTGATGTGCGGAATGACCTGGACCGTACCGCCCAGGTAGTCGCCCCGCCGCTCCTTGCTGATGACCGTGTGATAGATGCGGCCCGAGGTGAAGTTGTTGTTCTGGCTTAGGGAGACGCCCAGATAGCGTTCGTAATGCCCCAGATCCAGGTCGGTTTCGGCCCCGTCGTCGGTGACGTAGACCTCGCCGTGCTGGAAGGGGTTCATGGTGCCCGGATCCACGTTGATATAGGGGTCGAGCTTCTGGATGGTCACCTTGAGCCCCCTGGCTATCAACAGCGCCCCGATGGAGGAGGCGGCCAGCCCCTTGCCCAGCGAGGACAAAACGCCCCCGGTGACGAAAATAAACTTGGTCTTCATGCGCTCACCGACCCCCTTGTTGTCATGTCTTGCCTCGCCATCCGGCGCGGCACCGCATGTATCCCAAACATGCGGTTTGGGCCATCACTTTTTTCCCGCGAAACCCATGGAAAAGCCTGGATTTTCCGGTCAGCGCAAGGCCATGCGGCCACTGCGCGGGCACAACCGGAAAATGGATTCGGCCGAAGGCGGAGGCGAAGGCCACAGCCTGCCGGGTTCGTGTTGACGCCATGATCCGGGCCATTTATGTTCCGCCCCGAAACCTAAGCGACCAGCCGTATTTTTTCAAGGAACCCCCCGGAGGAATCGTCATGCCCAGGGTGAAAACCATCGTGATCACCGGCTTTGGAACCAACTGCGAGGTTGAGTCGGCTTTCGCCGCGACCCAGGCCGGTTCCGACGTCACGGACATCGCCTATTTTTCGGACGTCACGGCCGGGCGCACCCGGCTTGCCGACTACAACCTCCTGATCTTTCCCGGGGGATTCCTGGACGGCGACGACCTGGGCGCGGCCCAGGCCGCAGCCCTGCGCTGGACCCACGCCAAAACCCGCACGGGCGAGGCGGTCATCGACCAGCTCAAGGCCTTTTTCGAGGCCGGCGGGCTGATCCTGGGCATCTGCAACGGCTTTCAACTCCTGGTTAAAATCGGGCTTTTGCCCGGCCTTTTCGGCAGGTATTTCGTGCGCGAACTGTCGTTGTCCAACAACGATTCCGGCCGTTTCGAGGACCGCTGGGTGACGCTTGCGGCCAATCCGGCCTGTCCCTGCGTCTTCACCCGGGGGGTTTCGCGCATCGACCTGCCCGTGCGCCACGGCGAGGGCAAGCTCATCCCCAACAATCAGGCCGTGTTGGACGCCCTGTGGGCCGAGAACCTGGTGGCCCTGCAATACGCCGATCCGGCCACGGGCCTGCCCACGGAGAACTATCCCGAAAACCCCAACGGCTCCCCCATGGGCATCGCCGGACTCACGGACCCCACGGGCCGCATCCTGGGGCTCATGCCCCATCCCGAGGCCTTCAACCACCCGACCAACCATCCCGGCTGGACCCGGGGCGAGACCTCGGTCCTGGGCACCGTGCTTCTGGAAAACGGCGTGGCCTACCTCAAATCCTCGACCTGACCCGCCCCGCCGCCCGGGCGATCAGGACGCCCCCCCACTGCGACGCGCCCCTGATGAGGACGCAGAGGGAGACGGTCATACCGCCACATGGAAACCGCCATGGACTCAGTCGACGCCCCCACCCTGGCTCTGGCCGAAAGGCCGCCCTGCCCGCCCCTGGCGGATTCGTGGGAGGCGGCCATGGAACCGGCCCTGGCCGAGGCCAGGCGCGCGGCCGCCTTCGGGGACGTGCCCGTGGGCGCGGCCGTCTATTCCCCCCTTGGGGAGCTACTGGCCCGGGCCGGGAATTCCCCCTTGCGTCTTGGGGATCCCACGGCCCACGCCGAGGTGCTGGCCCTGCGCCAGGCGGCCCAGCGCCTGGGAAACTACCGGCTTTCGGACTGCATCATGGTCTGCACCCTTGAACCGTGCCTGATGTGCGTGGGGGCCATGGTGCATGCCCGGGTCGGGCTCCTGGTCTATGGCGCGGCGGACCCCAAGGCCGGTGCGGCCGGGAGTCGGCTGGCGGCCATGGATCTGCCTTTTCTCAACCATCGCTTGAAGGTTTTCGGCGGGATCCGGGACGACGAATGCGCCGAGATGCTGCGGCAGTTTTTCAAGGCCCGGCGGGAGCGTCCGGCCACGCCGGATGTGGCGGGGATGGCGGGCGCCGCCTGGGTGGAGGCCTCTCCCGGCGGGCCGCTTGGAATCCGAACCGGCTGAAGCAGTGAATCGCCGTCCAGATGGCTTAAAGCGGAAAAATCCGGCCGGAAACCGGAATGGGAAGCATGCCCTCACCCAGGCGGCAGGCCATGGAACATGCTGATCCGGCAGGAATCCGGAGCGGGACGCGCGGCACCCCGTGGAGCGGGAAAATCCGCCAGGAAACCGGGCATGAAAGTCTTGCCTAATCCACGTGAAGCGGCTATTATACTAAATTCATTCGCTGTCGCGAACCGCACGCGGAGAGGTACCGAAGTGGCCGTAACGGGCCCGACTCGAAATCGGGTTGTGGGTTAATAGCCTGCACGTGGGTTCGAATCCCACCCTCTCCGCCACCAGCCCTTCCGAAGCCGTCCGATACCATCCAAACCGACCAGAAAACCCCAGATAAATCAAGCCGTCGCGGTTTCCCTTCGTCCGACGCCCTGCGTTCATACCCGGGAACATGACCGGATACCTTTCCGGACAACCCGCCATTGTTCGCCGACATGGACTGAGGGGGGCACGCCCGATGCTCATCAGCAATTCAGAGTCGATAGCCGCTCGTAAATCACTCCATAGAGGACTGTACCGAACACGTGGTTTGCATATTTCTGACTTGACCATACGCTTCTTGTACTGTATTTTTTTCCTAAGCTTTGGACTTCATCCACCTTGTTTCGTCACCCGTAAGCATTCATACGGCGACAGCCTCAATCACGAGTTCCGCACATTCTGACGTGTACGGAGATTCCCATGCGTCGAAATATCACAAAGGATGGATTTAACTTCATATTATTCTTCATCTCTTTCAATCTGGCCGCACTGCTCCTCTCTCTGGCTCAGACCGGAAAAGCTTTGGCTGAGGATGACGAACTGCTGCTCCTGACCATTCCCGCCATCCAATCGCCGAAATCGGCCAGTCGCGACATCGACCCCGCAGGCGGTTCCCTTGCGGTCGGGGCAAGCGTCGTCGTTTTCCCCCCCGCCTCCTTTGATGCTGTCACCACGGTCAGCCTGCGCCAGGAAACCCCGCAAACCACCTACGGGATGACGCCCGCCGGCAAGGGCTACACCCTGACCATGAACGACGCCTGCCTGCGCCAACAGGCCACCCTCCGCCTGCGTGTGGGCGGAGCGGACCGCCAGGTGGCCGTGGCCATGGCCGAGACCATCCGGTTCGCGGACAACACGACCAGCGCCGACCCGCCGGGCATCGTGGTCGGGACGGTGTCAGGCGGTATGCTGACGCTGTCCCTGCCGGCCAGCGCCGAGTGTCCCGCCCCTGTCGTCGGCCAGGCGGCTTTGGCCGACGTGCCTACCAAGCGCGCCATCACCTTCTGGGCCATAAGCGGTTTTCGCGCCGAAACCAGCGAGCACTTCTATCTTGTCTACCCCATCGGCATCCTGGGCGAAGAAACCGACTACCCCCAACTCGTTCTCAATGCCGCCGAATTGGCCTACACCAAGCTGTGCGCCATGGGCTTCGACTTCGCCGCCAGGTTTTCCTGGCCCTTTCGCCTCTATATCGTAAGCGGCCTCGGCGAAAACGACGCCCAGACGGCCATTCCCCTGTCCGGCAAGCGTTACCAGTACATCGACATCAATGACTCCCTGTGCGCGCCCGGGAAAGAGAAGGTCATCAAGACCACTCTCGGCCACGAGTTCTTCCACGCCGTCCAGAATCTCTACGACCCGCGTTCGGCCATCGCCATCCGCAACCCGTACTTGGCCGCTGTCCGCTTCCTGTGGCTGGGTGAAGCCAGTTCCGTGTGGTTCGAATCCTCCATGCTCGACGACGCCACCTATGTATCCCCGGTGTTCCTCACCAATGCCGATATGGCCACACACGGCCTGGAGACAGGCACGTCCAGCAAGGAGATCCAAAACATCGGCTACTGGGCCAGCGGTTTTCTGCGCGCCCTGCGCCAGGATCGAGGCTCCGACGCCTTCATCCTCGACCTCTGGAATGCCGTACGCAGCCAAGGAACCGGAACCACCGGCTATAGCGATCTGCGGGCGCTTATGAACACTGTCGGCAGCGGCACGCAGCTTGGCGCCAAATGGACGACGTTCAGCAACCGCTACCATACCAGGACGACCGGCTACGCCAACTGGCCCATGCCTCCGAGCGACCGGAACTGGCTGGCCGCCGCCCAGCCCTCGGCCGACATCGCCACGGAGTTGACGCCCTTTTCCAACCGGAAGCTGCTCTTTTCCTTCAACACCACCCCCGTCTCCCCAACCTACGTAATCAGCGTGCTGACGCCCTCCCCAAACCTGAATCATGCCCTCTACAAGGGCACCAGCCCGTCAGGACCCTTCACGTCCCTCGGCAACCTGCGTTTCGGCTTTCCCCGGACCTTCGGCGTGTCCGCAGGCGACATGTACCTGGTGTCCGTCACCAACACCGACGACACCGCGCCCTATACCGCCCCGGATCGCTCCGTGGTCCACATCGGCCCCCAGAATGTCTGCGCCTTTTGTGAAGAAGTACCGACCACGGCCGTCTATTCCCAGGGTGTTTACGCCGGGGCCGCCTGGAGATACTGGCGGCCGTCCGCAGGCAGCTCCAACTATTACGCCAGCGCGAGTTATTATGATGCGGCCGCCGCCAAGCCCAAGGAAGTGATCTGCAACTGGCCGACGACCTTTAGCACGAGATCGGATACCACCTATTACGAATCCGGCGGTCTGGAACGCTTCAGTGCCTACGACACCAACGGTTCGGGTCACGGAACCTGGTTGTTGTACTACGAAGACGGAGTCCTGTGGTCCGAGATCCATTATGATCACGGGAAGCGCAACGGTCCCTGGCTGGTCAACCAGCCAAACGGCCAGCCACTCTACCAGGGAACCTACGCCAACGACAAAAAAAACGGAACGTTCACCAAGTACGACGCGGCCGGGACCGCAATCCTGTCCTGCGTTTACGCCAACAACGAACTGCAATCGGGACCGGCCGACGCCTGCTGGAATGTATTCGGTGATCTGTAGGCCTCTGGAATCCCTTGCGGCATGAGGCTGGGAAGGTCTCCGGGGGCACGGCGCGTCGCCAAGCTGCCGTCATCAGGGAGACGGGCGTTTTCGTGCCGGACACTCTCGCCCGGAGCCGACTTGGAGCGTGCTCCCATATGCTAGAATAATAAGCATACAATGTGACTGCCGCCCTCCCGATAGTCCCTACGCGCCTCTCCGTTCCTCCCATCCGATGGCGCCGCCATCCAAGACGTCGCAAAGCCCCGGTTGTTTTCAAAACCGGGGCTTTGGCATCTGTCATGGCCAGGACCGCATGATCGACCGTGTTTCGGTGAGTGCGGGGGCCAGCGTTGTCCCGGACCCGCCTATTGCAAGAGCAACAGTTGCGTCGCCCCGGGAGTCCCGGCCGAGCCGCCGCCTGGATTTTTGGCCTTGCGCACGGCCTCCAGGGCGTTCACCCGGCCCCAGCCCGTCTTGTCGTCGTAGCCGACGGACCCGATGTCCTTGGCTGTGGAGCACAGGATGGACTTGACCTGGGCTGGGGTGAGGTTCGGGTTGGCTTTGAGCATCAGGGCGCAGATGCCCGCCACCTTGGGCGTGGACGACGAGGTGCCTCCGAAGCTGACGGTGTAGTTGGCGTCGGCCAGCTCCGAGCCGTTGTTGTAACCGAGGCTCCCTTGCCGGTCCGTGGTGTAGCTCCAGGGGCCCGGGGCCACCACGTCGGGGCCGCTGCCCACGTAGCTGGAGCCCCAGTTGAACAGGCCGTCGGAGGATGCTGCGGCCTTGTGCTCGTCGGTCATGCTCGACGCCCCCACGGTGATGATGTCCAGGGAACCGGTCTGGTTTCCCGGGAAGGCCACGTCATAGGTATACGGCGGACGGTCCGGCCCGTTGCCTGCGGCGAAGACCACCACGCGTCCGGCTTGCAAGGCGTCGCTGATGGCGTTGACGATGACCTGCACGGGGGTGCCCACCCAGCCCCAGGAGTTGGAAAGCACCTTGGCCCCGTGAGCCACGGCCACGTCGATGGCGCTGGCCAGATCGGACTGCTGGGTGGCCGAGCCCAGGCCCTCCACGGGCATGATCGGCACGCCCGGGGCCGTGCCCCGCACGCCGATGCTGTTGGCCCGCGCCCCGACGTTCCCGGCGCAGGCCGTGCCGTGGTTGCTGGTGTCGTTCTTGGGACCGCCGCCGGTCGACCCGTTCCAGTCGTAGCCCTGGACCAGGTTCAGGTCCGGATGGGTCAGGTCCACACCGTCGTCGATAACCGCCACCAGTGGCGTATAGGGTCCGGGGGTGTCGGCCCAGGCCTGGGGGACGTCCATGTCGTTGGACGTGGCGCCCAGGCCGGCCACTTGGCCCACGTTGCGCAGCTCATACTGCCGACCGGCAAAGGGGTCCGAACCCAGGGGCTCGGTGTCCACGTCCGAGGTTCCCACCACCCGGATGTCGTCGAGATACAGGCCTTCCCTGCTGTCTCCGGAGTCAGAGAGAAATTCGAAATCCAGGTAGATGTTGGCCTTGCGCGCGGCCGGGGGGATGCGGATCAGGCAGCGCCGCCACCCGTTGGCTGTGGTGGGGTCGATGGTCATGTCGCCTTCCGGGCCGTTGTTGAGCAGGTACCGGGTGACCACGGCGCTCAGGGTGTCGCCATCGATGACGAGCACCTTCCCGTAGTCATAGGGCGTTCCGTCTCCACCCACCTCGTTTTTGGCGTAGAACCAGAATTCAAGATAGACCTCTTCGTAGGCGGCGAGGTTGACCGGGAAATAAAAGTAGGCGGCCATTCCGGTGGGAGCGGGACCGGGCGCGGTCACGGCGCTCCCGGCGCAATAATAGGAATACGATCCGGAACGCGCCCGGTAGTTGGTTCTGCCCCAGGTGGCATACGTGGTCGCGGAGGCGCCGACGCCCACCTGCGTGCCGTACGGGACGTTGGTGGTCTCCGCGTCCATGGCGGCGATGACGCTCCAACCCGGGGCGGCGGTCGGCGTCTCGGTCTGTCTTTGGGCACGGTTTGCATGATCTGCAGTCAGGGCCGCCAGGGAAAACGGCTCTTTCGGGGCGGCATCGGAGGGCTTCAGGCTGCGGTCCAGCACCATCAGATGGTCAGGCTCCGCGAAGGACACGCCCGGCAGGGAGGACAGCTTCCGGGCCACCTGATAGACCCGGCCGTTGCCGGGGTTGTCGATCACGGCGATGAAGGTGTTCTTGCGATGGGGCAGCACCTGGCGGACGCCGACCCCGGCTCCGGTCAGAAAGGCTGTGGCGGCGGACAGATCTTCGGCGGCGGTCAGCCCCACGATGACGCGGTCTGTGGGAATCATGATCGCCCAGCCCTGTTCGAAGACGGGTTGCGCCTCGCTGATTCCGGCGCCGGACAGCGCCTGGGGGGTCAGGTCGACGGCGGAGGCGGATTTATCCTTGGTCTGGGGTCGGGAATAGATGATATAGCCCTTGGCCTTGAGGCCATCCTGGGGGATATCCAAAGCCTCGGCCAGCCCCAGGGCCGAAAGATCCGGGGAATATCCGCCCGCAGGCTGTTTGGCCGCCACATAGCGGGAGCTGGGCGTCATGGTCACCAGTTCGCCCTTGAAGTAGTAGCTGTATGGACCCGCATCAGCGGCGGCGGCTTGGCCTGTCACGACAAACAACGAAAATAAAACGGTAAACACCTGAAACAGATTTCGCATGGACATCGCCCTCCAGATGCTTCAGGTTTCCGACACAAAAACGGGGCATCCGAGCCGCCCAGGCGCAACTCGTCAACCCCGCCCCATCTCTGGGCCGGTCAAGACACGATTTTTCAGGGGATAAGCGCAAGAAAAAAACTACGTGCAAAAAATAGCACAGCTTCTCCACGGTATGCAAGATGAAGCTGGAGCGGGAGAGGTGGCGCCGCAGTCCCAGCCTCAGTAGTCCCACTTCCAGTTGACGCCCACGCCCTGGTTGGAATCCGCCCCCACCTTGCTTTCCAGGCTGATGTTGGGTGTTATGTCCACCTCCACGGACACCGAGCCGCTGTCGGCGGCCGCGCCCTGGTCCACGGTGACCTTCACCCCCTTGGCCAGATACTTGGCGGCCCGCAGGCGGGTGGATTCCAGGCCGCCCTGGCCGGGAACGAAGTCCAGTTCGTCAAGCCCGGCCAGCCGCCGGGTCCGCGACAGCAGGTCCAGCGACGTGCCGCCCCCGGACATGAGCGCCGCCCCGGCCTGGGCCATCTGCAGGCCCTGGAAGGCGGTGATGGTCCCTGCGCTTCGCCCGAACAGGATGCGGGCCAGGATCTCGTCCCGGGGCAGGGGCGGGTCCGAAGTCAGGGTGATCTTGGGGGCCGAGGCCGAACCCGTGACCAGAACGCCGCAGGTGGCGTCGCTGGTGGCGATGCTGGCCTCCACGTTCAACTCGGGATCAGGGGGCGTGCCGCCGCTAAACGACACCTGGCCCTTGACCAGTTCCAGACGCCGCCCGAAAAATTCCACGCCGCCCCCCTGAAGGGTATGCACCCCTCCGGTGACATGCGGCGCGGCAGCCGTGCCGCGCACAGACACCTCCCCCTGCCATTCCGATTCCAGACCCATGCCCCGGACATAGACCCCGTTTCCAACGCCCACGGTCACATCCAGGGAAATGTCCGAGGCTGTATCGGGTGCGGCGGCCTTTCGTTTGTCCGCCTTGGTCGGCGTGGCGGGATTGTTGATCTCGACCACCGCCACCTGGGTGACCTCCGGCGGCAGCCGGGAGGGGATGTTCACCTGGGCCGGGCCGACAAAAAACTTGCCCGTCACCGCCAGGGCGCTGCCCCTGCCCGAGGCCGTAACCTCGCCGGACAGGGCCGCCTTGGCCAGTTCCATGTCCGCCACGGTCAGGGCGTCGAACATGGCCGCTCCGTCCAGGGAAAAGCCCTCCCCCGGGGAAAGGTCGGCCTGGCCGGAAACACGCATGGTCCCCTTGCCGTAGTCCCTGGCGGAGAGCTCCACCAGCCGGATCTGTCTGCCTGCGGCCTCAACGGCCAGATGCAGGTCTTTGAGGCGCATGCCCGTATCGGCGTTCTCGACAGTCCCCCCGGAAAGCCCGGCCTTGCCGCTCACCACCGGCGCGGACAAGGTTCCCGAGGCCGCCATGTCCGCCGTGAGCCGTCCCGTGGCCCGGGTGTTGGCCTGGGCCAGAAGGGCCGCAAAATCCGCTAGCTCCACATCCGCCGTCACGTTTCCGGACAGGGCGCCGTCCGGGGGCGTCTCGAAGGCGAAGGGCGTCAGGCTGAAGCGGGCCGGAAGGGCCAGCCGGGCCGAAAGGGGGGCCTTGCCCAGGCCCGAGGCGGCCAGGGTGGCCTGCATACCGCCCTGCCCCACCGCGGCGGTCACGTCCACGGCCAGGGATGGCGTTTTTCCTTTCTGCCCCCCCTGGCCGCCCGGCATCCCGATCCCCTGGGCCGTCAGGCGCAGGGACGCCTCGGGCCGGGCGCCGGAGCCGGTCACCCTGGCCTCGGCCCGGGCCGTGCCCGTCATCCCCGGCGCGCCGAAAGCGGCCAAATCTAGTAGGGACACATCCGTAACGGTCACTTTGAGGTCGGCCTTTTGGGCGTCGTAACCGCCGTCCGCCGCAAGCAGGGCCTTGCCCAGGCCCAGGCGCAACCCGGTTACGGACAACCGGTCCCCGGCCAGGACCAGGGCGGCCTTTTGCGAAAGCGTCACGGGCATGTCGGCCACCTTGGCGGCAAGCCTGGTCAAGTCCAGGTTCAGGCCATCCGGCCCGGGCGCGACCCGCCCGGCCATGTCGCACCGCACCGGCCCCACGGCGTCCAGGGCGGCCACGCTTTGTATGGAAAAATCCATGCCCTTGCCGTCGCGCCCCGAGGCCGCGACATTGAGGGAGGATACCGTGGCGCCAGGGGCCTTGGCCCCGGATGCGGCCAAGGAGAGCTTTCCCCGGGGGGAGCGCAGGACGTCCGCAAGCTCGGCGGACAACGACAGAGAGGAGACAAAGGCCCCGGGCAGCCCCAGCCCCTTGCCCGTCAGGGAGGCCGTTACCCCCTGCCCGCCGCCCTGCTCCGCGAATCGGGCGTCCAGGGCGAAGCTCCCGGACAGGGGCGAGCCAAGCATGGCCCCCAGGCGGCCCAGATCGGCGGATGATCCCGACAGGTTTCCGGAAATAAGCCCCGTGTCCAGGGCCAGACGGGCCTGCCCCGTCACCTTCGCCCCGGGGCCGGACAGGGTCAGGCCGCCCACCTCCACCTGCCCCGGCGGCATGGCGACTTCGGCCTCAAGCCCCAGCCGTTCCCCGCTGACCACGGCCGTGGCCGCAAGTCGCCCCCGGAGTTGTCCGGTCAGATCCGAGGCCGAAAGGCGGATGTCGGCCGAGGCGGCAGACATGTCCCCGATCCGCAGGCCGGAAAGGCGGATGTCGGCTGCGGCGTCCGGGGAATCCAGGCGTCCGGAGAGGGTGGCGACGAGGCCTGCCTCACCGCGCAGGGGGCGTCCGGCCACGGCGGAGAGGGCGTTCAAATCCGGCAGGTTCAGCGTGGTTGTGGAGGCCATGGTCCGTTCGGTCAGGTCGGCCCGGGCCTCGGCGGTCAGACGCAGATTCTTTCCGCTTAGGCCGAGTTCCGGCACGGTGATGCGTTGGCCCTTGATCCGGGCCTTGGCCGAAAAGGTGGGGGATGGCCCCAGAAGATGCGTGATCAGGGCGGCGGCGGGTTCCCCGGAGGCGGCGGCAAGTCCGGTCAGGCCGCCGGACAGTTCCAGGCCCAGACCCTGGCCGTCCGGCTGTCCGTCAACCTTGGCATCGGCCCGAAAGGCCCCGGACAGGGGCAGTCCCAGGCCCGTGGCCAGTTCCCCGAGGTCGGCCAGGGTGATCCGGCAGGCGGCCTGCATGGGCCGGGTGCGGGGCATGTCGCCCTGGGCGGCGACGGCCAGGCCTCCGGCCGTGACCGACAAGGAGCGAACGGCCACGTCCATGTCCGTGGACAGTCCGGCGTCCACGGCCAACACGACGGCATGTCCCGGGAAAAGCGGGCCCCCGGGACCGTTCAGGCCGGTGACCTCCCCGCCTCCCGTAACGCCAAGCCCTGGAAAGACCGGCCCAAGCTCCGCGACAGGGAGAACATCGAAGGACAAGGCGGCGGACGCCAGGCCCGCCTGGGGGGTCTGCACGTCCTTGGCGTCCAGGGTCAGGCGCGCCGTGGGCCGGTTCAGGTCGCCTGTGGCCGTCAGCCGGGCCGAAAAGGCCCCGCTGATCGTACCGGTCAGGGGGGTGAGCGGCGCAAGGTTGGGTATGTGCAGGGCGGCGTCCAGGCCCATGGTTCCGGCGTCCGGGTCGGTCTGCCCCGACAAGTCCAGGCGGGCCGGGCCGACAATGACCCATGAGGGCTCCGCAAAGACCGCGTCCGTGCCGAGAACCGTGCCCCCGGCCAGGGAAAAATCGATCCGTTCGGCCAGGGCGGCCGCCTGGGGGGGGAGCATACCCGGAAGCGGCGCGGCAAAGCCGGTCAGCGCCAGTCTGGCCCTGGCCTTGGGCGTCAGGGGGACGCCCAGGGAGACGTCCGTTTCCAAAAGGGGGCGGTCGGCAAGGCGGGCCGTCAACCTGCCCGTCCAGTCGGCCAACGGTCCCTCCCCGGCCAGGGCCACGACCAGCGGCCCCCGGCGGCAGTCGGCCCCGGACGGATCAAGGGCCAGGCCCAGGGGGCCGCCCGGGGCCTCCTCGGCGGCAAGCTCCACGGCCAGTGTCCAGTCGCGGGGATTCGCCGTGACCAAGAGCCGGGCAAAGGCCCTGGGACCGTCCCGGCGGTCGGCGCGCAAGAGGGCCTGCACCAGCCCGCCGCGTTCGGACATCCGTCCGGCGATGGCGGTTTCCGTGCGTTCGCCCGAAATCGGCGCATCGAGAATCAGCCGCTCCACGGCCAGCCGCTCCAGCACAACGGGCGGCAGGGACGGCAGCCTCGGCGGCCAGACCATGGGCGTCGGTTCCTCGTCGGGCGGCAGATCGGGAGGACGCAGCACCCGCACGATGCGGGCCGAAATCTCGGCAATCTCCACCCGGCCCGCGAAAAGCGCCCAGGGCGACCAGTCCAGTCGGGCATCGGCAACCACAAGCCACGGCCCGGCATGGTCCATCAGGGCCACGGTTCCCACCCGGACGGAAAACGGCAGAAATCCTTCCAGGCCGTCGATTCTGGCCGTCAGGCCGGGGGCGGCGGCCACGGCCCTCTCCAGCAGGCGGCATAGGGCGGTGCGGCCGGGCCCGGTCTGGATGCCCGCAAAAAACAGCCCGATGACGAGCAGGACGCCCGCCGCGGCGAAAAGCGCCAGACGCATGGCGCGGCGCACCCGGCTGGACGGGGCGGCAGGGGTTTGGTCCGGGCGGGGGGACTCTCTCATGCGGGGCTTTCCTTGTCCTCGTTGGTCGTCCGCCAACTGCGTCGGCTGGTGGACTTGATGGCGCAGAGTGCAATCATCTTTCTATTATATGAATATGCGCGGGCATTGTGTGAAGGTGACGCAAGGGGTCGGCGTCGGCCGTGGCAGGCGGTCAGGGGACAGGGTTTTGCGCCAACGTCCCGGTGGTCAGAAGGCCTGCCCGATGCTGATGTAGAACTGCCCCACGTCGTCGATGTTCTCACGGCGATTGAGCGGCGTAGCCACGTCCACCCGGAGCGGACCGATGGGGGTGTAGACCCGCAGTCCAAGGCCCGCGCCGAAACGCAGGGTCTCCTCATAGGGCGGCAAGGCGTCGGCAAAGGCCGTGCCGCCGTCCAGAAAGGGCACGACCCCCACGTATTCGGAGAGCCTGACCCGCAGTTCCGAGGAAAAGGTGAACACGGACCGACCGCCTGTCGGGGTCTTGCTGCGTAGCGGCCCCACGGTCTGGTAGGGATAGCCCCGGATGGAGCCGCCGCCGCCGGCAAAAAAGCGCAGATCCGAGGGCAACTCCTCCATGGCCGCCCCGATGTCCGCGCCCAGATAGCCCCGGTTGGCGAAGATGACGTCCGGCGAGTCGAAAAGCCGCCAGTAGAAGGCCGCGTTGACCTCAGGCCGCACAAAGCCCGACTGGCCGCCCAACCCGGCATAGGGGGCCAACGACAGGCTGGTCAGGAACCCCTTTTGCGGATCCAGGGGGTCGTCGCGGGAATCATAGGCCATCTCCATGGGAACAAAGACGAAATGGTAGTCCTTGCCGGACTCCCAGGGGCGGCTTTTGTCCTCGGTGACCACGGACAGACGGTATCCCACCCCGGCGGCGGCCGAAAGATGCTCCCCGAACTCCCGGCGCAAAAGGGACGTGGCCGTGAAATTCTCGCCGACATACGCCTCCAGTTCCTCGTTGGCGTAACGCATCTTGGAGGTCAGCTTCTGGCGGGGATGCCACAAGGCCGGAAGCTCGAACTGGGCTTCGCCGTACTGGCGGATGAGCGAGGCCCCGGCGGACAGGGACAGCCTCTCCCCCTGCCCGAAGAGGTTGCGGTGTTCCCATCCCAGGCTGAACCCCGGGCCCTCGTCGCTTTTGTAGTCCACCCCGCCCTTGAAGGTGCGGTGCTTGCGCTCCAGAAGCCGCAGGACCATGGTGATGCGGTCCTTGGCGTCGAGTTCCCGGCCTGGCTGGGCCTCAATGCTGGAAAAAAGCCCCAGGGCCGTCAGGCGGGTGCGCAACTGCTCCACCAGGCGGATGTCGTAGGGCTGGCCGACGCGCCAGGGAATCTCGCGACGGACCACCGCCGGGCTGACGTCGGTCAGGCCCTCGATGTCGGTTTCCCCGAATGCGGCGTCCGGCCCCGGGTCCACCCGCCACAGCACCGTGACCGCATGGGCGGCGAAATCCGCCGTGACCGTGCGGTCGGCGATCTCCGGAAAGGGACGGCCCTTTTCCTGAAAGCGGCGCAGCAGGGTCTCCTGGGCGGTCAGGACGGCCTTTGCGGAAAAGGGGGCGTTGACGTCCAGTCCGAGGTCTTTTGGAGACGGAAAATCCACCGTGCGGGTTTCTTCGCCCTCGGGAAGGGCGAAGCGGACCTCGCGCAATACGAAGGCCTCCCCCAGATCGACCTGAAAGACCACCTTCACCGGCGTCGCCTGCTGGTCCACGTCCACAACGGTCGTGGCGGCGAAGTACCCACGGGAGTTGAAGACGTCCTTCAAGGCGGAAAGATCGGATTCGGCCCGGGTCTTGAGCAAAAAAATCGACGGCGACGGGGTGTCCTGGGATTGCCGGGTTCCGGACACCTCTTGCAGGAGGGACAGCAGCTCGGAGTCGGCCACGCCCTGAATGTCCACGACATAGGAAACGCCCGCTGCTGGTTCGTCCTCTCCGGCGGCGAAGCCTGCCGGGACGGACAGAAACAACAGGGCGACCACAAATCCCAATACCCTGAATACGCTGGATACGCTGGGAAACGGACAAAAACGAAACCGCCCGTGCCCGACGGACCTCCTCCCCGTGCTTGTCCTCGGCACTGAAAAAGCCTCCTCCGGAACCGGGGCGGATGCCGCACGCGCCCGGGATGTTTTCCGGTTTCTCCCCGCGTTCCTGATACCATCGTCCCCGCCGGGGGCAAAGTCCTTTTTGCCTGGTGCGGCAATGAACCAAAAACGGCCGGGAAGCGAAAATATGTCTTTTTTATGAAGAATGGATACGATAGCGTCTTTGGCACAGAAGCTGCGCCAGGGACTGCTAGATTTTCTCCTGCGCCCGGCGTATGGGCGTTTGGAGACGGAACCCACAGGGACTCCGGCCCGGCGTCAGCGTGGGGTTCCGGACGCAATCACGGCGGATCAGCAAGCCTTTTTTCGCACGAACCTGGGCTCAAACACATGGGAGCGGAGCCAAACAACCATGTCGCAAACCAATATTTTGCTTGAAGCCGGAACCAATGAATTCGAAATCATCGAATTCTACATAGATGAACAGCCTCAGGGGGACGAAAAACCCTACCGGGCCTATTTCGGCGTCAACGTGGCCAAGGTGTTGGAGATCATCCGCCTGCCCACGGTCACGGAGATGCCCCACATGCCGCACCCAAGCATCATCGGCACGTTCAATCTCCGTTCCCGGGTCATCCCCCTCATCGACCTGAGCCTGTGGCTGGGCAAGCCCATGGCCCGCAACGGCTCCACCAAGGTCATCGTGGCCGAGTTCAACAAGGTGGTGAACGCCTTCATGGTTTCCGGCGTCACCCGCATCCACCGCAAAAGCTGGAACGACGTGGAGCCGCCAACCGGCTACACCGCGCAGTTTGCGGCCCGCAACTTCACGGGCGTGGTCAAGTTCGAGGACCGCATCCTGCTGCTTCTGGACATGGAGCAGATCATCTGGGACTTAAACCCCGCCCTGGCCATCCGCATGGACCGCACCGGACGCCAGGACGGCGTGGTGGACTGCAAGCACTACAAGACCCTGGTGGTCGACGACTCCAACTCCATCCGCAAACTCATCGTCACCTATCTGGAAAAAGACGGCTTCTCCGTGGAGCAGGACATCAACGGCCAAAACGCCTGGGACCGGCTTCAGGAGTGGAAACGTCTGGCGACGGAACAGGACGTGCCGCTCTCCACATACGTGGATCTGGTGGTCACGGACCTGGAGATGCCGGCCATGGACGGCCACAACCTGTGCAAGCGGATCAAGGACGACCCGGTGCTCAAGCCCCTGCCGGTGATCCTTTTCTCCTCGCTGATCAACCACCAGCTCTACCACAAGGGCATCTCCGTGGGCGCCGACGACCAGGTGACCAAGCCCGAGATCGCCACCCTGGCCGACCGGGCCAAAAAGCTCATCGAAGGCGACCTGGAGGGCATCCCGAAACGGATACTGACCGAATAGCCGCCCCCCCCTTTCTCCACCAAGAACAACAGCCGCCCGGCGACATCGCCGAGCGGCTGTTGT
This sequence comes from Desulfovibrionaceae bacterium, assembly GCA_031082225.1. Lineage (GTDB taxonomy): Bacteria > Desulfobacterota > Desulfovibrionia > Desulfovibrionales > Desulfovibrionaceae > Desulfolutivibrio. The sequence goes on from JAVHLG010000005.1 coordinate 48,712, forward strand.
TCTTGTATCCCATTTTTCATATTCATTAACTATGCAATCTCCGCGGTCATCATGCCGTATATCTAAAATGTATATCTAATCGCTATAGTACATTTTCTATGCATCAGAAACATTTTGTCTGTATAAATACTATCCAAGATGGTGAACCAGATAATGAATTATTCAAGTATGCCGGAAAATTCTCCCTGGAATGTTCTTTGCTTGATCCTCCCCGGTTTCCTAGGCATTATCAGTGTCACTCGTCATGTTCAATGCATCGTACGACCTTTCACAGCCCGGAAAGGAGATGGAAGTCCATATGTCCCTCATAGAACTCACAGCTCTTTCCAAAACGTATCATACGGGCCAGATGGACCATCCTGCCCTTGAGGGCATAACCATGGCCATCGAACCGGCCCGGCTGGTCACCTTCGTCGGCCCCTCGGGCAGCGGAAAAACAACCCTGCTCAACATCATCGGCTGTATGGACAAACCCACATCCGGCGAAGTCCGGGTGGCGGGAACACGCACGGATACCCTGAACCGCCGTCAGGCCGCCGCCTTTCGGGGCGGGCACCTGGGATTCATTTTTCAGTCCTTCAACCTCATCCCCGTGCTTTCCGTGTATGAAAATGTGGAATATCCGCTGCTCATGATCTCTCCCACCCCGGCCCCCGAAAGAAAAGAGCGCGTCCTGCGGGTTCTTGAGGCCGTCGGCATGACCGACCATAAAGATAAACGTCCCGATCAGGTTTCCGGGGGCCAGAAACAACGCGTCGCCGTGGCCCGGGCCCTGGTGACCAACCCCCAGGTCGTCCTGGCCGACGAACCCACCGCAAACCTCGACCAGAAAACCGCACAGAGGATCATTGCCCTCATGCGGCAGATGCGGGACGCCTTCGGGACGACCTTTATCTTCTCCACCCACGACCCCCGCATCGTCGAACACGCCGACGAGATCCACACCCTGGAGGACGGTCGTCTCGTGAAGGACAACCACGACATTACGGGAGGCGCGGCCCATGCGTAGCATCTTCAAAATCGCCTTCCGGAACATGACCCGGTACAAACGCCGGACCATCCTGACCTCCCTGCTCATCATTCTCGGCGTGACCATGGTGGTGCTCTTTTCCGGGCTGGCCGGGTCGGTCAAGTCCATGATGATCGGCCTCATCACCGATTCCAACCTCGGGCATCTGCAAATCCACAAACGCGGCTACGTTTCCTCCATCGACACCCTGCCGCTGAATCTGAACATGAACGCCAAGGGGTACGACAACGCTACGGCTGCCCTGGAACGCACGGCTGGGGTCGAATCCTTTGCCCCGCGCCTCAAACTCGGGGCGGTGCTCAGCAACTTCGTGGAGTCCACCAACGTCCGGCTGACCGCCGTCGATCCGGCCAAGGAGCCTCTCGTCTGCCCGGGACTCGCGTCACGGCTGGTAGGCGAACCCGGGGGAATCACGGGCTCCTTGCTCGAACCGGGCCAGATCATCATTCCCCAGAAGGTGGCCAACGGCATCGGCATCAAGCCGGGCGACACCGTGGTCCTGGTGGCCACCAACCGGGACGGCTCGGTGAACGGGATGCAGTTTACCGTATCGCGGCTCATCGAGGACATCATGGGGCCGTCCGGCAAGGACGCCTACATGCACATCGACGACGCCCGGTCCCTGCTGCGCACGGAAAAGGGGGAGGTCTCGGAGATCGTCCTCAGGCTTACCCCGGAGGCCGATTTGAAGCATGTTGCGAAGCAGATTGAAAACGGGCTCGGGGAGTTCAAAAACAAGCAGGACAAACCCGCCTTCGAGGTCCACTCCTGGGCGGACCTGTCCCCCTTCGCCAACATCGCCAACATGATCGACCTGCTGATCATCACCGTAAAAATCGTCATGATCGCCATTGTGCTCATCAGCGTGCTCAATGTCATGCTCATGTCGGTCTTCGAACGCATCCGGGAGATCGGCACGATTGCGGCCATGGGAACCCCGCCCGTAAAAATCCTGGCCCTGTTCGTGGCCGAGGGCTTCTGCCTTGGCCTTCTGGGGACGGCGACCGGCATCGTTGTCGGCGTTGCGGGACTGCTCGGCATCAAGGCGTCGCATGTCACCTTTTCCTTCGGTCGCATGGACAATCTGCTCCTGCGCCCGGACATCAATCTGACGGAACTGGCGATCATCGCCGCCATGGTTTTGGCCGCTTCAGCCCTGGCCGCCCTGCAGCCCGCCTGGAAGGCCAGCCGCATGGAGCCGGTGGACGCCCTGGGACACGTCTAACGCAAAGGATATACGTCATGCGCATCGTCATAACGTTGATTTTGGGCATATGCTGTCTGACGCTGCTTTCCCCATCCGCGCACGCCCTGGACGGAAACCAGCTTCTGGAGGAGATTGACCGGAATCTTGCACCTGTCAGCTACGAGATGTTCCGCAAATTGATAAATATCGAGCCCGATGGCTCCAAGCGTGAATATACCCTGTACACGATCAAAAAGGACCAGGACAAGATCATCTCCATATTCCTTGCCCCGGCCAGTGAAAAAGGACGTTCCACGCTGCGTCTGGCCGAGAACATGTGGCTGCACATCCCCAACGTCGGCAAGCCCGTGCGCATCACCAGCCTGCAATCGGTCATCGGCGGCATATTCAACAACTCCGACATCATGGGGCTCGATTTCAGCGTGGAATACAACGTGGAACGGATGGAGGACGCTGGCGAGGCGCACATGCTCTTTCTCAAGGCCAAATCGGATGTGGTGGCCTATGACCGGCTGGAGATGCGCGTGGACAAAAAGAGTCTGGTTCCCGTGGAGATCAAGTGTCTGGCGGCCTCAGGCATGCTCATCAAGACCCTCTATTTCAAGGAAATCACCGATTTCGGGGAAGGGCTGGTCCGTCCGGCGGTCATTGAAACCGATAGCCCCCTGAACAAAGGCTACAAATCTCTCATGGTGTTTGCGAAGGTGAAAAAGCGTGAATTCCCGGACGAGATCTTCACCCTGAACTATCTTCCCCGGGCCGAATCCCTGCGTCAGTAAGCAGCATGGGCAAGTGTGCGTCGTCATCTGTCGTGCGGAGGCATTGCATGTCTGTCGTGATGAATTCAAAGCCTCACATGTTTTTGACCGACCGGAGTCGCTCCCTGCGCGTCAAGGGATGCATTTTTGGATGGATTCTCCTCGGAATTGCACTGATCGCCGCGTTCCCGGCTGACGCAGCGGAAGAGACCGCTTATGATCTGAATTTCGAGATACCCGAAGCGGAATCAAAAGAGGTGTTCAAGATTTGGGGCTATTCGGAATTTCGCCCCTTTCTCCGCATACTAGACAAAAACTCCGCGCTCTACAGGCAAAGGTACGCCAAAAACCCGCAAAGCGATGTCCAGACGAATTACCTGCTGAACCTGCGTCCGGAACTGTCCATCGACTACGGCCAGTTTGGCGCCTACGCCCGGCCGCGACTGGAGGTGGACTGGAACGAGGTGAAAAGCGGCAGCCTCGTGTTGGATGAACCGTCTGAGGAGTTCTGGGAAAAGGACAGGCACTGGGGGGCGTCGATCATGCTGGAAGAGGCCTTCGTGACCTGGCGTCCGTCGCCCACGTTCACGGCCGAGGCCGGGAAAAAGGTGCTGAACTGGGGCAAGGGCTACGCCTGGAACCCGGTGGCCTTCGCCAGCCGCCCCAAGGACGTGGACGACCCGGACCACGCCCGCGAGGGCTACGTCATGTCCTATCTGGACTACATCCGCAGCTTCGACGGCCCCCTCAAAACCCTTGCCGTCACTCCCTTGATCCTCCCGGTGGCCGACCGCCTCAACGCCGAACTCGCCTCCGGGGACTCCCTGCTGTTCGGCGGCAAGGTCTATGCCCTTCTCTACGACATCGATCTCGACCTCATGTTCATGGCCGGAGACAACTCCAACACCCGTGTCGGATTCGATTTCTCCACGAACCTGACGAGCAACCTCGAAATCCATGGTGAGTCGGCAATCCGGTTCGGATACAACAAAAATATCATCAACACCAACGGCGATATTCGCAGCAAGACGTTTGACGCCTTGAATTATCTGGTCGGCATCCGTTATCTCAATTCTTTCGATACGACGATAATCGCCGAATATTATCACAACGGCGAGGGGTACAGTCCAGAAGAACTTCGGGACTACTATCAATTGATCAACGACGGCTACAACGAATATGTCGACAATACAACGGATAGCGCCATCCAGAAAAATCTGAAAATGCTCAAGGGCAATTTTCAGGGAAACTCCGGGAGTAATGCAAACAGTACCAGTCTCTTGAAAGACAGTTCCCAGGTGGCCAATACATACAACAAAAGCACCGCAGGACAGGACTACCTGTACCTGCGGATCTCCCAGAAAGAACCGTTCAACATTCTTTTTTTGACGCCCACGCTGACGTTGATCACCAATCTTGGGGATTTGAGCTGCTCGCTCAATCCGGAAATCTCCTACATGGTCATCCCCAACCTGGAGCTCAAACCGCGTTTGGTCATCCCCCTGGGCGGGCGGCTCAGCGAATTCGGTGAAAAGATGAACACCTTTCGGGGGGAGTTCCGGGTCACCTACTATTTCTGACCCGGAGCAGAATCCTCATCACAAGTCTTGCGCCACGCCTCCAGAGACGCAACCGTGCCCTCCACCGTGTCGGTGGCCAGCGTCTCCCGGGTCAGGGCGTTGACCCTTCGATTTCGATGTCCAGCCATGCGGCTTCCGGGGCGATGCATCCTGAGTCTGGCCCGTCCAGGGCCGCGCCGCGGCGCAGGCGCTCCCGCACCCGGGAGATCTCCGTCTCCATGGCCGACAGCCTAGCCAGGACGCCCTCCTCCCGGCCGCTGCGCTCCTGCATGGCGCGCGCCGCGCCGTTTTCGAAGACCAGCCTCCTGTGCGCCGACAGGGCCAGGACCGGGTCATGGGTGGCCATGACGATGATCTTGTCGCTTCGCACCAAAAGCTCCAAGGCCTTTTTCTTGTCCACCCCGGCGTTTTCGATCTCGTCGATGAGCAGCACCGGCGACCAGCTTAAAAGCGCCGTGTCCGCGATCATAAGCGCCCTGGACTGGCCGCCCGAAAGCTGGGTGAGCTGGACCTCCGGGGAAAACGGCTCCCCGGCCAGGGCGTTGGCGGCGGCGAAAACCCGGTCGGCCACATCCTTCGGGTCGGCCGCCCCCCGGCTTTCGGCGTGCGTGGTCAGAAAATCCAGCACCCCCATGTCCAGGACAAAGTTCATGTTCTGAGTGAGCTGGGCCACCAGCCTGCCCGTCAGGGCGAAACGCTCGTCCGCGTCCGGGAGACGCCCGTCAAGCAAGAGCGTACGCCCGGTGGGGGTGTCGCCCTGGGCCATGGACTCGATGTCCGAAAGAAAGCGGCTCTTGCCCGAGCCCGTAGGACCAAGGAGGGCCGTAACCTGCCCGGCGGCAAACGACACGTCGCAAGCCTCGGGACGCCCCGACTTGTCGCGTCCGGCGGTCAGGGTCATGGTCCGGGGCACGAAAACGCCCTCAATGATCGGCGTGGACATCGCTGCCTCCGAAACGGGCCTTTTTCACATTGCCCTTCTGGTAGCGCACGCCGATACGGGTTTCGCTCAGGCAGTAGGAGCATACGGCGGCGGGCATGGAGAAGCGCAGCTTCACGTCCGTGACCGAGGAAAGATCCGGGGCCTGTTCCATGATGGCGGCCAGTTCGGCGCAGCCCTGGCCGGTTAAGCCGTTGACGTGTCGGATCACGGCCCGGCTGTTCATCTGGCGGATGCGGTGCCGGTATACCTCGCGCTCGGCCTGGGAGACCAGATCGCCCTTGGTGACCACCACGATGTCGGCCAGCCTGAGCATGGGGCCGATCTTGGCCGGGGCGTTAATGCCCATGAGGTTGTCGATGACGCACAGTCCAAGGGCCCCGCGCAGGTGCGGGGAGCAGCGGTTGCACAGCCCGGCGGTCTCGATGACGAAGCAGCCCGCGCCGGTCCCCCTGGCCCACTCGAAGGCCTCCTCCAGGTTCGAGGCAAAGTAGTGGTCCGGGCACAGACCGCCGGAAAAGACCACGGAGACAGGCACACCGGCCTCGCGATAGATCTCCCCGTCGCGGCTTTGCAGGCAGTCGAACTTGACCACGGCGCAGGCCGTGCCCGCGTCCATGAGCGCCCGGCAGGCCTTGGACATGACCGCGGTCTTGCCGCAGGAGGGAGGCCCGGACACGGTGATCAGGCGCATGTCGCCTTCCGGACCATGTCGCGAAAAAGGACGTTTAATGTGTCGCGGCGCTCGGTGACGTCGTTGTCCTCGATCCAGTCCCACCCCACCCACTTGAGGCTGGCCTCGGGGGGAAGCCTGACCGCCGCAGAAGCGGCCATGGGGACAAACCAGGCCGCGCTGTCGATTCCCAAAAACCCGTCTGCAAAAAAGGCGATGACGTCCGCCAGCCGTTCCCGCTCGCTTTTTTTGGCCAGGAAATACAGGGGGCTGGACGCCGCGCCGTCGCGTGGCCAGACCACCCGCAGGTGCGCCGGACGGGTGACGGTCTCGGCGAAAAAGGCCGGGATGATATAGACCGCCCCGGCCGACTCGTCGCCGGAACCGGCGGACTTGACCATGGACGAGGAATGCATGAACCCCTTGCAGTTGGCCGCCAGGGCGTGCAGGCCGTCCATGCCGAACTCCTTGTAGACGTTTAGGATCACGGCGTCGGCCATGTCGTCGCCGTCCCCGCACATGATGAGTTCGCCCTTGTAGCGCGGATGCAGGACGTCCTCCCAGGCCTGCGGCACGGGAAGGTCGCCCAGGCGGCGGGTGTCCACGAGAAACAGGTAGGGGGTGACCCCGTAGAGGGTGTAATGGCCGCGCGGATCGAGGAGTCCGGCCCGCTCGTGCAGGGGGCTTAGGGGGACCGCCGGGGCGGCGGAAAAAAGCCCGGCGCGCACGTGGCGGGAAACGAACTCCCGCCGCCAGAAATCCCCGAACCCGATGGAGCCGATGACCCCGGGCAGCCGGTCCGGGTCGGATTCGCGGTAGATGGGATCGTAGGGGTCCACCGAGGTGCAGCCCATGGGGATATGCACCCTGAGTTCCCGGCCACGCCGGGCATGGTCGGCGGCAATGCGGTCGATGCCGTCCTTCACCAGAAGCTTCACCGGGCAGGGGGCGTAGAGCAGAAGATCGGGGACCGCAGGCGCTGACGTGACGCCGGGTGCGTCTTCCTTAGCCATGTCTCGCACGGAGCGCATGAGTTCATCCAGGGCTTTCATGGTCTTTTGACCAACCTCCGTGGTGTGGGGAAATGCAAAAATGTCTCGTCAGGCTACAGTTTTGCATGATGCCGGGCACAAAGACACCACGTCCTTCACTGGCCGGGGACGGGGAAACTCCCGCCAGACACCCGCCTCGGGCCGTTTCCCGGAATGTTATGACCCCATGCGGCGACCGAACCGGGGCTCCCGAAGGGCAGCAAAGCAACCCCCGTGCCATGGGAAACAGGCCCCAGGCGGCGTGAAGGCCAGAAGTCAGACGATACTCGCGCTACGCAGGCCGAGGCAGCTATCCGTAAGATCGAGAAGAACCCCGGTATCTCCGGGAACAAACCTACGGTGCGGGTTAGACCTGTTTGTGCAGCATGATGTCCAGGATCACCGGATCAAGCCCGCAAAGGCCCTTTTTGGCGATGATTCCCAGGTTGCGCATGGTCTGTTCCGGGGATTTGTCCACCACCCCGTCCGTTTCCCGCACGATGCAGCCCGACAGGGCCAGAAGGCCGTTTTTGACCGCTGCGGCGGCCATCTCCCCGACCTTGAGGGCGCAACTGGTCTTGGCCCCGTCGCAGGCCACGGGGCAAAAGGCCGCGATGTGGTTTTTGATGGCCCCGCCGATTTTTTCCACCGTGCCCCCGAAAAGGTAGGCCGTGGCGGCGGCCACGCCCGCTCCGCCAGCCATGCCGCTGCCGCACAGCGCGGAGAGCCGCCCCACTCCGGCCTTGATGGAACAGGTGATGAGGTAGCTTAGCATCACCGCCCGCACCGCAAGGGTCTGGTCCTCCATGGCCGCATACTGGGACACGGTGACCACCGGAATGCCCGCCGCAATGCACTGGTTGCCCGACCCGGCCAGGGTCATGGCCGGAAGCGGCACCCCGCCCATGCGCGAATCGATGCCCGACGCCGTGCGTATCCCGGCCCAGACCACCATGTCTTTTTTGAGAAGCCCCTGGCGGATGAGCCCAAGCTGGGTGCGGCCCACGGCGATGCCCGGGCCGTGGGCCAGGCCGTATTCCACCAGGGCCTCGTTTAAGGCCAGCCCCTCGCGCACGTAGTCCAGGTCGGCGCTGTCCATCTCGTTCACCAGATTGACCAGATCCGCCACGTTCATTTCGAGCAGCCACTCTTCCAGGGCCACCAGCCCGGAGTCCGAGGACGAGGGCCCGGAATCCCCGTCGCAGCCCATCTCCCGGCCGTCCAGTCCCCGGGAGGCCACATGGTCGTGGCGTCCGGAGACCACGGCCCAGGCCGTATGCTCCCCGGCGGTCATGGCGACCTTGACGTACAGGCCCGTGGTCTCCGGGGCGATGCCTGCCGTGACCCTGCCCTGGCGCACCAGGGCCTGGGCCTTGTCCAGGTCGTCCGGGGTCACGGTGGAAAAGATCTGAAGCCTCTGGGACGGCTCCCCGGCCACGGCCCCCAGGGCGGCGGCCAGGGGAATGCCCGCCTCGGAATTGGCGTTGGGGATGCTTACGCCCATGGCGTTTTTATAGATGTTGGGATCGGTCGTAACGACAACGGCGTCGGGCTCGCGGGATTGCAGGATGGCGGCGGCAACGGCGGCGGCCAGGCCGATGGCGGCGGGCTCGGTGCAGCCCAGGCCGGGATCGGTTTCCAGGCGCAGAAGCTGCCAGGCCTTGTCGTGCAGGATGTCCTTGAGGCTGAATCCCATGGTGGCTCCTTGAACATGGTTGGGGCAAAATCAGAAATGGGAGGCGTTCGACTCCGGATGTCCGCCCGGGCGAACATGTACCCCAAGACTCCGGCAGACAACAACATCCCACAAACCAGATACCTGAACATAGTTTGCAACGCCAGCGACTGCAAACGCCTCGCCCAGGGCGGTTTCGCCCCGCTATCCGAGAGTGGTTTTTGGGGCTTTCCGGGATGCTGCCGCGCCGTCCCTGGCGGCGACGGGCAGCGGCGTGCAAGGGGTCGGCGGCCATGCGGTTTTCGGCGTGAGCGGCCACAAAGTCCCTGGCCCCCATGTCCAGGACGAAATTCATGTTCTGGGTGAGTTGGGCCGCCAGCCTGCCCGTCAGGGTGAAACGCTCGCCCGCGTCCGGGGGATGTCCGTCGAGCAGAAGCCTGCGTCCGGCGGGGGATTTTCAGGCATCCAACACCCGGGCGAGCGTACGCACGCCGGATGCAATCGCCTCCGGGCCAACAGCGGCAAAACCGAGCAGCAATCCCGGTTTCACAGGGTGCGTTCTGGCATAAATCGACAGTGGGAGGCTTTCGATTCCTGCCTGGGCCGCCAAGTGGGCAACACTCTTGTCATCCCTATCGCCAGGAAGAAATGCCGGTGTGTCCAGCCCCATGGTGATTTCTGGAATTTCAAGCAGCCCTGCCAGATACACATCGGCAGCTTGCCGCAGGGCCTGGGCGCGTTCGGCATAGAGCAGCCGCATCCGTCGCACGTGGCGGCCAAAATGGCCCTCGGCAATGAATTCGTGCAACGTGGTCTGGGCCATGAGGGCGACGTGACGAGAGGTCAGGGACAAAGCCGCGGTGAACGGGGCAATCAATTGATCGGGCAACACGGCATAGGAAATACGGAGAGAGGGGAAGAGCAGTTTGCTGAAGGTTCCACAATAGATCACTCGACCCGTTTCATCCAGGCTCTTCATGGCGGATAGCGGCGCCCCCTCGTAGCGGTATTCGCTGTCGTAGTCGTCTTCAATCACAATGGCATCGTGCCGATGGGCCCAGTTCAGCAGGGCGAGGCGCCGATCCAGCGCCAGCACGGAGCCCATGGGCGATTGCCTTCCGGCCGTGACATATGCCAATCGCGCATTGGGAGCCTGATTGCGAGCGAAAACCACATCCATGCCATTTGAATCCACCGGGATGTCCACGATTTTTGCGCCTGCGGCGGCGAATATCATGTGGGCGCCAGGATACCCGGGATCCTCGACCCATACTTCGCCTCCCGGATCGAGCAATAGCCGGGCGCTGATATCAAGTATCTGCTGGACGCTCCCCACCAACACCACCTGCTCGGCGAAACAGGTGATCCCACGGCTGGAACGGAGGTAACCAGCGATCGCCTCGCGCAACGGTTTGTAACCGCGAGCGTCACCATCCATAAGGAGTTCCGGCCGCAGCCGACGTGATCTGCTTGAGGCAATGCGCGTCCACAGCTCAAGGGGAAATGCTGTGACATCCGGTTGGTTGGTTCGGAATGCTTTTGCCGGAAAAGAGCGTCCAGCGACGCTGAACGGCGTCATGGATAGCCTCTTGCCCCGGGTAGGCAAGACCACGGCCGGTACCTCGTACATGATACCGGTAGCGTTCCTGTTCATTGGTTTCGCCGCCCAGCCGCCTGGAGCGAGCTGTCTGGGAGGCAGGTCCGGCAATTCCGGGGCAACAAAGCTGCCCTTTCCCGTTGCCCCCCGGAGATATCCTTCCGCGCCCAACTGGTCATACACCGCCAGCACCGTACCACGGGATATTTTCAATCGTAGCGCCAGGTCACGTGTGGCAGGCAGGCGGGAACCCGGCGTAAGCCTGCCCGAGAGTATGGCTGTGTGGATCTCATCATACAGCCACCGTTGAAGCGTCGCCCCGTCCGGCCTTGGCGTCAAGGCGATGTCGATGTCAGCGGCTTGTCGCATACGTTGCGCCTCATAATGGCCCAACAAAATTTTCGTTTATGGATCTATTTATTGTGCCATATCATCGATATCCTCAATGCACAATCGTTGAGCAGGAGAAAGCATGGGATATCTGTATCTTTCCATAGCAATAATTGCAGAAGTGGTTGGAACCAGTGCCTTGAATGCGTCACAAGGATTTACAAAGTTATGCCCAGGCCTTATCGCAATTGTAGCTTATGGTGCATCGCTATATTTTTTATCGCTCGTATTGAAAACGATACCCGTAGGTGTTGCATATGCAATATGGTCAGGAGTAGGAATATTGCTCGTCACCATGATAGGATTCATATTATTTAAGAAGATTCCTGACACTCCGGCAATAATAGGCATGGCAATGATAATCTCCGGTGTTTTAATCATAAATATATTCTCAAAAACTGTTGTTCATTGAACGTAAACATATAATTTCATCAGAAGTGATAAGCATTTCAAAACATGAGGAGTACATCATGGAGAGCATCATCGTTAAAAATTTGCGTCCGGATTTCTATCCGGTGGCAGTTGTTTGGAGCGACGACATCCCAGAAGATGCATTCCAGTTTAAAAAAGGTACATTCGGGTGTGTTCTCTATTTATTCGCAGAGGCAAGCGTACGCGGCAAAATAGCCGGCGGTAGCCGTGAGAGCATCCTCTGCACAGGTGGTCGCGCGGCTTTGGGTTTTGGGACCGATTTCGATATATCGGACGAGCAGTTGGATCTGCATGCCGCCTTGTTCAGTAAAGGGCTTCAATCCACACAAAACCTGGCGGCTTATCAAGCCGAAATAGAGGCTGCGCCCAAAAACTGGCGTTCTCTGTACGAGTATGGTGAACGTAGGCACTGTAATGCAGAATTGGCCAGGGAGTGGATTCTTCATGAATTTCCGCGATACGACATTCAGCACAAGTACGTTCTGTTCAAACCGCTGAGTCGCACTTCTGGTGATGAGAATATCCGTGCCGTCATTTTCCCGGTCAATCCGGTTGAGTTTTCAGGTCTTGTGACGCTCGCGGGGTCGGTTATGCAAGGAGCCGACCCACTCCGGGCTCCCCAAGGTACAGATTGTTGCAGCATCGCGGCTTTTGCCTATGCTGAGGGGGAATTGGCGGCCCCCAGAGCGGTGCTGGGCATGCTGGGGAGCGATGGGCGAGAGGTTATGCGCAGACGTTTCCGGGACGATATCATGACGCTAACCCTGCCCGCCCCCCTCTTCTTTCGGATGGAGCAGGAGGCCGACGACTGTGTTTTCCAACTCCCGTCGTGGAAAAGGTTAGTTGGACGAGTGTAAAGGGGCTTTTCCACTGTCGCCAAAGAGGACTTCCACCGCCAAGTGTGTGCGCCCTGCCGGGCGCTCACAAAACAAACGGCGCGCCCCGAAGGACGCGCCGTCATGCAAGTCATGTCGTGCTGGCGTGCTTACTTCACGCGGCCTTCACGCCAGGCCTTGATCAGCTGGTCGTAGTCCACGGTCTCGCCCTTGGGCTTTTCGTTGGCCAGCTTGGGCTTGGGGGCCCCGGGCTGGGCGAACCAGTAGTCCGCGCCCTTTTCGGGGTTGAGCTTCGGGGCGCATTCGCCCTGGACATTGGCGCGCTCCAGGCGGGCCAGCACCTTGTCCTGGGCCTCGGCCAGATTGTCCATGGCCTTTTGCGGGGTGACTTCGCCGGAAAGCGTCTCACCGATGTTCTGCCACCACAACTGGGCCATCTTCGGGTAGTCCGGCACGTTGGTGCCGGTGGGGGTCCAGGCCACGCGGGCCGGGCTCTTGTAGAACTCCACCAGACCGCCGAGCTTCGGGGCGACCTTGGCCATGGCCTCGGAGGTCACATCGGAGTTGCGGATGGGGGTCAGGCCCACCAGGGTCTTCTTCAAAGAGGTCGTCTTGGCCACGCAGAACTGGGCGTACAGCCAGGCGGCCTTCATGCGGTCGATGGGGGTGCTCTTGAGGAAGGTCCAGGAACCGCAATCCTGATAGCCGAGCTTCATGCCATCTTCCCAGTACGCGCCGTGGGGCGACGGGGCCATGCGCCACTTGGGCGTGCCGTCGGGGTTGACCACGTCAAGGCCGGGCTTGACCATGTCGGCGGTAAAGGCCGTGTACCAGAAGATCTGCTGGGCGATGTGCCCCTGGGCGGGAACCGGGCCGGACTCGTAGAAGGTCATGCCCAGGGCCTCGGCCGGAGCGTACTTCTTGAGCCATTCCATGTACTTATCCATGGCGTAGACAGCGGCCGGGCCGTTGGTGGCGCCGCCGCGGGAGACGCTGGAGGCCACGGGACGGCAGCCTTCCACGCGGATGCCCCACTCGTCCACGGGCTTGCCGTTGGGCAGGCCCTTGTCGCCGGTGCCGGCCATGGACAGCCAGGCGTCGGTGAAGCGCCAACCGAGGTCGGGGCTTTTCTTGCCGTAGTCCATGTGGCCGTACACGCGCTTGCCGTCGATCTCCTTCACCTTCTCTGTGAAGAATTCGGCGATGTCTTCATAGGCGGACCAGTTGACCGGCACGCCCAGTTCGTAGCCGTAGATTTCCTTGAACTTGGCCTTGAGGTCGGGGCGCTGGAACCAGTCGTAACGGAACCAGTACAGGTTGGCGAACTGCTGGTCCGGGAGCTGATAGAGCTTGCCGTCCGGGCCGGTGGTGAAGGAGGTGCCGATGAAGTCCGGCAGATCCAGGGTGGGCAGGGTCACGTCCTTGCCCTCGCCCGCCATGAAATCGGTCAGGGACACCGCATGGCCGTAGCGGAAATGGGTGCCGATCAGGTCGGAGTCGTTGATCCAGCCGTCGTAGATGTTCTGTCCGGACTGCATCTGGGTCTGGATCTTCTCGATGACGTCGCCTTCCTGGATCAGGTCATGGGTCAGCTTGATGCCCGTGATCTCGTAGAAGGCCTTGGCCAGGGTTTTGGCCTCGTATTCGTGGGTGGTGATGGTTTCCGAGACAACCTTGATCTCCATGCCCCGGAAGGGCTTGGAGGCCTTGATGAACCATTCGAGTTCCTTGAGCTGCTCTTCCTTGGACAGGGTGGACGGCGTGAACTCCTGCTCCACCCATTTTTTGGCCGCCTCCATGTACTTGGCGTCGTCGTCCGCCGCCGCCAAGCCTGTGACCGCAAACAGCATCACAGCGAGGAAGCCGATGCACAGCGAGGCCTTCCCCAACGTGCCACGTCGTAATCCTCTCATCTGCCGTACCTCCGGTTAAACGTTTCCTGCCGCACATTTCGCAAAACGTCTGTCCAGGCCAGGCCTAGCCCGGGGGTCATCCGAACCGCATGACGCCGCCGAGAAAGGCCAGGGCCACGGCCAGGGCATACCAGAGACTGACTTCGGAAAGGCCGATGAAGGCCAGCAATATATAGCACCCGCCGAGAAGCCCGACGAAAAGCCGGTCCCCCCGGGTGGTGGCCATGGGCAGAAACCCCTTGCGTTCGACGGTGGGTGACAGCACCTGCCACACGGTCATGACGGCCAGGGTGCAGCCGATGAAGATGAAGAAATAGGCCGTGATGGGGGTCCATTCCATCCAGGTGAGATCCATTCCCCGCACTCCTTACGTTACGCGCTTTGGACAGATGGCCTGATCCACTCGTTCCCATGGTCGCGGACGCCTGGGCGTCCCGCCGCAAACCGTTTCCATTCCCCGCCCGTGGCGGATCAGACCCGGCCCAGGGCGAAGCCCTTGGCCATGTAGTTGCGCACGAACCAGATGACGATGGCCCCGGGGATCATGGTCAAGACGCCGGCGGCGGCAAGCCCCCCCCAGTCCATGCCTGCGGCGCTGATGGTCCGGGTCATGGTGGCGGCGATGGGCTTGGCGTTGACCGTGGTCAGGGTCCGGGCCAGAAGCAGTTCCACCCAGGAGAACATGAAGCAGAAAAAGGCCGTGACGCCGATGCCGGCCTTCACCAGGGGGATGAAGATGGTGAAGAAAAACCGGGGAAAGCTGTAGCCGTCGATAAAGGCCGTCTCGTCGATCTCCCGGGGGATGCCGGACATGAACCCTTCCAGAATCCACACCGCCAGGGGCACGTTGAAGAGGCAGTGGGCCAGGGCCACGGCGATGTGCGTGTCGAAAAGCCCCACGGTCTGGTAGAAGTTGAAAAACGGCAGCAAAAAGACGGCCGGGGGGGACATGCGGTTGGTCAGAAGCCAGAAGAACATGTGCTTGTCGCCCAGAAACCGGAACCGGGAAAAGGCGTAGGCCGCAGGCAGGGCCACGGACAGGGAGATGACCGTGTTTAAGAGCACGTATTTGATGGAGTTGATGTAGCCCATGTACCAGGAGCTGTCGGTGAATATCATCCGGTAGTTGGCCAGGGTGAATTTTTCCGGAACGAGGCTGAAGGTTCCGAGAATCTCCTCGGTAGTCTGAAACGACATGTTCACCAGCCAATAGATGGGCAAAAGCAAAAAGCCCAGGTACAGGAGCAGCACGATCTGGCGGCCGTTCACCTTCATTTCGCCACTCCTTTGCCGAGGTTGGTGATGACGGTATAAAAGATGTAGCTCAAGAGCAGGATGACCAGGAAGTAGATGAGGGAAAAGGCCGCAGCCGGTCCCAGATCGAACTGGCCGATGGCCATCTTGGTCAGGAACTGGCTTAAAAACGTGGTGGAGTTTCCCGGGCCGCCGCCGGTCAGGACGAAGGGCTCGGTATAGATCATGAAGCTGTCCATGAAGCGCAGAAGCACCGCGATCATGAGCACGCCGCGCATCTTGGGAAGCTGGATGAACCGGAACACGGCCCAGCGCGAGGCCCCGTCGATCTTGGCGGCCTGGTAGTAGGCCTCGGGAATGGCCTGGAGCCCGGCGTAGCACAAAAGAACCACCAGCGGCGTCCAGTGCCAGATGTCCATGATGACCACCGTCAGCCAACTGTCCATGGGATCGGCGGTGTAGTTGTAGGGAATGCCCAGAAGCTCATTTATGGTCACCCCGGCAAGGCCGATGTCGGGCCGGGAAAAGACCACCCAGATGGTGCCGACCACGTTCCAGGGGATCAGAAGCGGCAGGGCCAGGAGCACCAGGCAGGCCGAGACTTTCCAGCCCTTGGAGGGCAGGGTCAGGGCCACGGCGATGCCCAGGGGGATCTCGATGGCCAGCACCGTGAAGGAATAGATCAACTGGCGCAGGAAGGCCTCATGCAGCCGGGGGTCGTGCAGCACCTCGCGATACCACTCGGGGCCGACGAAAATCCCCTGCCCCGGGGCCATGATGTCCTGGACCGAATAGTTGACCACGGTCATAAGCGGTATTATGGCGCTAAACGCCACCACTAAAAAGACCGGCAAGACCAGAAACCAGGCCTTGTTGTCGTCCCACTTCTCCACGTCGTCCCTCTCTTCGCGTTGTGAATCCCCAAAACGGGCTGCGGACCACGCGGCCGTCTATTTCAAAAGCCGTCCGTCGGCGAAAATCCTGGTCCACTCGGGAGGAAAGACCGCCCGGGCCTCCTGGGAGGGAATGGCCCGGCCCTCGGGCACCCGGGCCTTGACGGTCACGTCCCCCATGGAGACGGTGACGATGCGGCAATCCCCCTGGTCTTCCACCAGATTGATCCTGGCCGCGACGCCATAATCGACCCCGGCGTCCTCCAGCCCCAGGTACATGGGCCGGATGCCGAGTTCGAGTTTCGCTCCGGCTGCAGCTGCGGCCCGGGCCTTTCCGGCCAGGGCCGGAGTCAGGGGGATGCGGGAGGAACCGGTCAGGGCCGCCTCGCCGTCCATGGTCACGGGCAAAAGGTTCATGCCGGGGCTGCCTATGAAATAGCCCACGAAGGTGTGCTCGGGGTTTTCGAAAAGATCCTGGGGGGTGCCGATCTGCACGATCTCCCCGTCGTACATGACCACCACCTGGTCGGCGAAGGTCATGGCCTCCACCTGATCGTGGGTCACGTAGATGAGGGTGAGCTTGAACCGGTCGTGGATTTCCTTGAGCTTGCGGCGAAGCTGCCACTTGAGATGCGGATCGATGACCGTGAGCGGTTCGTCGAACAGGATGGCCGCCACGTCGCTGCGCACCAGACCCCGGCCAAGCGAAATCTTCTGCTTGGCGTCGGCGGACAGACCGCTGGCCTTGGCGTCCAGGACCGCAACCAGATCCAGGGCCTGAGCCACCTCCATGACCCGGGTGGCCGTGTCCGAGGGCGATACGCCCCGGTTGCGCAGGGGGAAGGACAGGTTTTCGCGCACGGTCATGGTGTCGTAGAGCACCGGAAACTGGAACACCTGGGCGATGTTGCGCTTTTCCGGGGGCAGCCTGGTGACGTCGGTTTCGTCGTAGAGCACCCGGCCCTGGCTGGGAATCAACAGACCCGAGATGATGTTTAAAAGCGTGGTCTTGCCGCACCCCGAGGGACCGAGCAAGGCGTACGCCCCGCCGTCCTCCCAGACGGTGTCGATGCGCTTTAAGGCGTAGTCGTCCGGGCCCGCTGGATGCGGCCGGTAGCTGTGAGCCAGGTCGTCGAGAACGATGCGGGCCATGAAACGTACCTCGTTGGCGAAATTAGGCGTCTTCGAACAGAGGGGCCCGCACCAGGGCCCCGTCCCGGTCGAAGATATAGAACTTGCGGGGACGCACGAAAAACGAAACGGCCTCGTCGATGCGGCGCTGGTGGACGCCCTCTTCCTGGACCACCAGGGGACGGCCGTTGTAGGTCATATGGATGAAGGTCTCGGAGCCGTTGATTTCGGCCAGTTCCACCCGGGCGTGCAGTTCGATGTCCCGGGGATGCTGGCGATGCAGGAACAGATGATGGGAGCGCACCCCGAAAAAATAGTCCCCCGGGGCAAGTCCCGCGAGATGCCCGTCCAGGGGCACGGACAACCCGTCGCCCAGATGGGCCATGGTCTGATCCACCCGGGTGCGCAGGACGTTGATGGGCGGATCGCTCAATATCTCGGCCACCGTGACCGAGGCCGGGCAGCGGTAGACCTCCTCGGCCCGGCCGGTCTGGAGCACGCGCCCCTCGTGCATGACCACCAGGTTGCCGCCGAGCATGAGCGCCTCGGAGGGTTCCGTGGTGGTGTAGACCACGATGGAGTCCCTTTTGCTGAAAATGTCCCGCAACTCGGTGCGCAGTTCCTCGCGCAGCTTGTAGTCCAGGTTGACCAGGGGCTCGTCTAAAAGCAGCAGCGAGGCGTCCTTGACCAGGGCCCGGGCGATGGCCGTGCGCTGCTGCTGGCCGCCGGACAGCTCCTGGGGGAGTCGCTCCAGCAGATGGTCGATGTGCAACACGGCCGCCACGGAGCCCACCCGGGCCGTGATGTCGGCCTTGGCCATGCCGGCCAGTTTCAGCGGCGAGGCGATGTTGTGGAAGACGGAAAGCGACGGATAGTTGACGAACTGCTGGTAGACCATGGCCACGTTGCGTTTGCGCACGGAGACGCCGGTCACGTCCTTGCCGTTTTCGGCGATCCCGCCGCGCGAGGGACGGTCGAGCCCGGCCATGATGCGCAAAAGCGTGGTCTTCCCGGCCAGGGTGCGGCCCAGGATGACGTTTTGCGACCCCGATTCGAGGTGCAGATCAATGTCGGCGAGATATGTCTCCCGCCCGACACGCTTGTCGACTTTCGAGATTGAAAAACTCATCCCCGGCTCCCCGCCTTCGCCTGTCAAGGGGGCGAACAACGTAAAATATCGTAAGATATCAGAGAGTGACGCTTCGGTTTCGAAAACAGGGAATAGCAGCTTCAGGGCATTTTCTCAAGCGAAAAAAGAAATGTTTTTGTAACAAACCGAAAAAACCGCCATGCCACTGGAGGGATTGAAAGAATTTTGCCATGTGGGGCCCTGCCCGGCCGTAACGACCGACCCGCTCCGGAATTGACGCCCGACATCCCGACCTGGAGGGAGGGCTGGCGGCTGTCACGGCCGCCCGCAAGGGACGCCCGAGGCCGTCTTTGTCCAGGCTCAGTCCTGGTCGGCCACGTAATAGCTCACGTCTGCGGCCTCCAGCTTTTCGCGCAGGGCCGTGGGCGGCAGGGTGTCAGTGAAAAGCGCGTCGATCTCGGTGATGTCCGCCAGGCGGACCATGGCGTTGCGGCCGAACTTGGTGTGGTCGGCCACCAGAAAGGTTTTGCGGGAGTTGTCGATAATGGCCCGGGCGGCGCGCACCTCGCGGAAATCGAAGTCGAGCAGCGTTCCGTCCAGATCGATGCCCGAGATGCCGATGATCCCGTAATCGACCTTGAACTGCTGGATGAAGTCGATGGTGGCCTCGCCGATGATGCCGCAGTCGCGATGGCGGATGAGCCCCCCGGCGATGATCGCCTCCACGTTGTCGTACCCGGCCAGGATGCCGGCCACGTTTAAGTTGTTGGTGATGACCCGCAGGCGTTGATGGCTGTGCAGGGCCCTGGCCACCTCCTCGGTGGTGGTGCCGATGTTGATAAATAGCGAGGCGTGGTCCGGGATGTGGGCGGCGACCATGGCCGCGATACGGCGTTTTTCCTGGCGGCACAGAATTTTTCGGTCGGAATAGGCCAGGTTTTCGGTACTCGACTCCAGGCCCGCGCCGCCATGGTAGCGGTGCAGCAGGCCTTCCCGGGTCAGCATGTTGATGTCCCGGCGAATGGTCTGGGGCGTGACCTGAAAGGTCTTGGCCAGGGCCTCGATGGTGGCGAATCCCTTTTCGCGCACCGTGGCCAGGATCTTGTCCTGGCGCTTTTTCACCGTGGCGGATTTTCCCGTGAGGTCCGGGACGCCCGCCGCACCCTGTTCCTCCTTCGCCCCCCCCTGCTGTTCCTCGTTCTCCCACTCCCGTTGCGCCATGTTCGTTTCCCCGGATCGTTTACAACCCCGCGATCCATTTTCGTTTTTGAAAAAATCTGCCTAACTTTGTTGTATTTGGAAAAAAAAGGTGACAAAAACCCGCTTGTCGGCTATTTTGTGACAGGTTTATGTGCGTGATGGCGACATCCTTTTCATCATGTGCGTATCACTGCGTTTTTCTTTTCACAAGGGCAAACTGAAATCGGGGACCATCCCACGCCGCCCCCCCCGGCGGCCGTCCCCGCTTCGGACGGCGGCCTCCCCCCAAGAAACCGTCGCGACCGGGTTTTTCCCGGGCGCGACGGGGGCCGCCGATACACGGCATGCGAAGGAGAAAAAGAGTGCGGACCACCGTGCTCATCATCGGAGGCGGCGTCACCGGAGCGGGACTTGCCCGCGATCTGGCGCTGCGCGGCGTGGCCTGCGTCCTGGTGGACAAGCAGGACGTCAACGCCGGGGCCTCGGGCGGCAACCACGGGCTGTTGCACAGCGGCGCGCGCTATGTGGGCTCGGACCCCATGGCCGCCCGGGAGTGTCGCGAGGAAGGCGACATCCTGCGCCGCATCGCCCCCCATTGCATTGAGGACACAGGCGGGCTGTTCGTGGCCGTTTGCGGCGACGGCGAGTCCTATATAGCCGATTTCCCGGGGCTTTGCGCCAAAAGCGGCATCACCGCCACCTCCCTGGACGTGAAAACCGCCCGGGACATGGAGCCCGCCCTGTCAGACCGGCTGATTGCCGCCTATGCCGTGGCCGACGCCTCGGTGGATCCCTTCAAGCTCTCCCTGGACAACATAGGCCAGGCCACGGCCCACGGGGCGCGTTTTCTGCCCTGGACCCAGGTGGTGGGCTTTCGCCTGGATGCGGGCCGCATCCGGGCGGCAATCCTGCGCGACGCGGCAACCGGCCGGGAATACGAGCTTGAGGTCTCCCTGGTGGTCAACGCCGCCGGGGCCTGGGCCGGCCGGGTGGCCGCCCTGGCCGGGCCCCACGTGGACCTGGTCTTTTCCAAGGGAACCCTGCTCGTCACCCAAAGCCGCATCACCGATCGGGTGGTGAACCGGCTGCGCCCGGCCACGGACGCGGACATCCTGGTTCCCGGAGGCACGGTCTCCATCCTGGGCACCACCTCCGTGCGCATCCCCGATCCTGACGACTGCCGCCCCACCATCGCCGAGGTGGACCAGATCATCGACGAGGGCGCGGCCATGGTTCCCGAACTCAATTCCACCCGCTACATCCGGGCCTATTCCGGGGTGCGGCCGCTTTTCGGCAAGACCAGCGCCGGAAGCGGCGACCGGGCGGTCAGCCGGGGATTCGCCCTTTTGGACCACGCCCGGGACGGAGTGGAGAATTTTTTGACCATCACCGGCGGCAAGCTGACCACCTACCGGCTCATGGCCGAAAAGGCCGCCGATCTGGTGTGCGCCAAGCTCGGGGTGGATGCGCCCTGTCTCACGGCCACCACGGTCATGCCCCCGTATGCGGGCGGCCGCTGGACCGAACCGGGACTGGCCCCGAGAAGATGGCTCAAGGCCACGGATCCAACGGATAGCATTCTTTGCGAGTGCGAGATGGTTTCCAAAAGCGTGGTGGACGACATCGTGCGCACCATGCCCCCGCAGTCCCCGGGCTACACGCTTGTGTCCATCGGCCTGCGCAGCCGCATCGGCAAGGGCCCCTGCCAGGGCGGATTTTGCAGCATCCGGGTCACGGGGCATCTCTACGACACGGACGTAGTCCAGGGCGATCAGGGGCTGGCCGAGATCCGCCGGTTCCTCGACGAGCGCTGGCGGGGGGTGCACCCCATCCTGTTCGATTTTCCGCTTCTGCAGGCCGAGTTTCAGGAGGCGGTGCATTGCGGGTTGTTCGGCCTGGAACTGGTGCTTGAGAACGGAAACGGGAAGGGTGGGGAATGACCGTCCAATCGCTGCCCCGTCACGACGTGGATCTCATGGTCATCGGCACGGGACTGGCCGGCATGGCCGCCGCCGCCATGGCCGTCAGGCGCGGCCTGTCCGTGGCCCTGGCCGGAACCTCCGGAGAAAGCGTGTACGCCAGCGGCCTTCTGGACCTCCTGGCCGTGCATCCGGTCAAGGACGGCCGTCTCTGGGACGACCCCTTCGCGGCCCTGGCCGCCCTGGCCGCCGACGAACCGGGGCATCCCTACGCCAGGCTCGACCGGCCGGGCATCGAGGCCGCCTTCGCCGCCTTCACCGCCTTTCTGGGGGAGATCGGCCTGGACTATCACGGCCACGACGGCAAAAACGCCATGGTCCTGACCCCGGTGGGCACCATCAAACACACCTACCGGGTTCCGGCCGGGATGTGGGCCGCAGATGCCGGGATTCGGACCACACCGCCCGCGCTCATCGTGGATTTTTACGGGCTCAAGGGCTTCAGTTCCGCCCAGATCGCCCAGACCGCCGGGGTGTTCTGGCCGGGGCTGGCCCATGTGCGCCTGCCCTTCCCCGGCGGCCGTCCGGCTCCCTATCCCGAGCCCATGGCCCTGGCCCTGGAGTCCCACAAGACCCGCCAGGAACTGGCCAAGGCCCTCTCCCCCCACCTGCGGGGCCGGGAAATGGTCGGCTTCCCGGCGGTGCTCGGCATCTACCGCACCCGGGAGACGCTGGCCGCGCTGAGCGAGCTTCTGGGGACGCCGGTGTTCGAGATTCCCACCATTCCTCCCGCGGTCACCGGCCTGCGCCTGAAGGCTGCTTTTGAGGAGGCCATGCCTGAAAGGGGCGTTGTGACGTTTTTCCAAAAGCTGGTGCTGGGGGTGCGCGCCGAGGCGGACGGTTTTGCCTGTGATGTGGGCTGGAGCTCTGCGGAGGCCCAGGTCCGGGCCCGGGGCGTGATTCTGGCCACAGGGCGTTTTTTCGGCAAAGGGCTCGTGCCGCATCGCAAAGGGGTGATCGAACCCCTGTTCGGCCTGCCCGTGGTGCAACCCGCCGCACGCTCGCAGTGGCACAGGGACCGCATGTTCGATCCGGCCGGTCACCCCATAAACCGGGCCGGGCTGATGACGGACGACCGTTTCCGGCCCCTTTGGGCCGACGGGCAGCCCGCCTTTGACGGTCTGTACGCTGTGGGCTCCATCCTGGCCGGACACGACTGGACCCGCCAAAAATGCGGCGCAGGGCTGGCCCTGGCCACGGCCTATGCCGCCGTGGAGGACTTTGCCGGTCGGCGGTAAGGGGTTGCGACAAAGGCGGCCCGGCCCGCGCGTCTTCCGTGGCCGTGCCTGCGGACCATTTTTCGGGAGCGTTCATGAGCCTGTTCGCCGTCATCCTGTGGATCTGCCTGGCCGTGTGCCTGGGCGGCACGGTGTGGCGCATGGCCCGCTGGCTGCTTCCGGACCGCTCCCTGGCCGTCCCCGGCCTGCCGCCGTCCGGGGCCCTGGCCGCCCTTTTGCGCTCCCTGTCCTGGCCCAAGGCATTGTCCGCCGCCCCCCGGATGGCGTTCACCTTCCTTTTCGACATCCTTTTCCAGGGCCATCTGCTGCAAAGGGGCAGCCTGTGGCGCTGGGTCATGCATTTCTCCCTGTTCGCCGGGTTTTCCGGCCTGTTTTTCTTCCATGCCCTGGAAAATTTCATCTCCCGGCCCTTTTTCCCGGGCTACGAGCCCACCCTCGACCCCTGGCAGTTTCTGCGCAACCTCTTCGGGGCCATGGTCGCCCTGGGCCTTGGCATCGCCCTGTGCCGCCGCCTCTTTGTGCGCGACCTGCGGCGCACCTCGCGCTTTGAGGACTTTTTCACCCTTGCGCTCATCGGCCTGATCATCGCCTCGGGGTTTGGCCTGGAAGGGGCCAAGATGGCCTCCCCGGCCGCCTTCGAGCGCATGGCCGCCGACTATTATCCCACGCCCGACGCCGCCGACCTGACCGCCCTTCGGGCCTATTGGGCCACGGAAGGCGGCATGGTCTTTCCGGTCGAAAGCCTGCCCCGGGAGGCCGTCACCCCGGAAATCCTGGAAAAGGGACGCGAGATCTCCGAAATGTCCTGCGCCCCGTGCCATTCCCCGCCCGGATCGGCCTTCGTGTCCGCGCCCCTGTCGCGCGTCCTGTCGCGGGTTCTGGCCCCGGCCGGGGCCGGGCTGACGGACGGCCTGTGGTGGCTCCATGTCCTGTCCTGCCTGTTCGCCCTGGCCTGGCTGCCGTTTGGAAAGCTCTTCCACATCCTGTCCACCCCCGTGGGCATCCTGCTGCGCGGCCTCGATCCCGGGGAGGCCGCCGCCCGGCCGGGCATGGCGGCCCCGCTGGCCCGGGCCGTGGGCCTGGACGCCTGCACCCACTGCGGCATCTGCAGCCGCCATTGCAGCGTGCTGCCGTCCTTTCTGGCCCTTGGCACGCCGGAGATCCTGCCCTCGGAAAAGCTTTTGTCCATGCGCCGCCTGGCCGGGAAATCGGGAAAGCTCACCCCGGCCGCCCTGGCCGCCTTTTCCGAGGGCGGATTCGTGTGCACCGAGTGCATGCGCTGCACCGTGGTCTGCCCCTCGCGCATCAACCTGCAGGATCTGTGGCTGGTGTCCAAGCGGGAGGCCGCCCGGCTGGGACATCCGGAACTGGCCGTGCGCCTGCGCAGCTACGGCCCCGGGGTCTGGGAGACGCTGGCCAGGCGGGCCCGGCCCGTGGCCAGAACCCTGGCCGCCTCCCCGTCGCTTCTGGACAACCCCGAGACCTTCGCCTGCTGCGTGCAATGCTCGGTGTGCACCGGGGTGTGCCCCATCTTCCGCCTGCCGGACATCCCGGCCGCCGAGGTGGACGTCAGCCCCCACCAGCTCATGAATCTGGTGCGCATGGGCCTTGCCGACCACGCCCTGTCCGCCAATTTTCTGTGGAACTGCACCACCTGCTACAAATGCCAGGAACATTGTCCCCAGGGCATCCGGGTGGCCGACGTGCTCTACGAACTGCGCAATCTGGCCCATTCCAAGGTGGAGGCGGCGGCCCGGGCCGGTCTTTTGGACGACATGGCGGCCCGTCCCCAGGCTACGGGGGATGCTCCATGAGCTACGCCTGGTTTCCCGGCTGCCGCATTCCCTTTCATCTGCCCGGCTACGGACGCCAGTCCCTGGCGGTCCTGTCCACCCTGGGCGTGCATCCCGTGGAGATGGAATTCAACTGCTGCGGCTATCCCGTGCGCCACCAGAGCCTTTTCGCCTCGGTGCTCTCGGCGGCCCGGGCCATGGCCGTGGCCGCCAGGGCCGGACATGACATCCTGACCCCATGTAAATGCTGCTTCGGCCACCTGCGCTTTGCCCAGGCCGCCCTGTCCGAGCGACCGGACCTGCGGACGGCGGTCACGGACGCCCTGCGGCCCGAGGGCCTGCGTCACGACCCGGACCTGACCGTGACCCATCTGCTGCCGGTCCTTGCCCGGGAGGTGGGCCTTGCGGCCGTCACAAAGGCCGTGATCCGCCCCCTGCCGGGCGTTCGCGCGGCGGCCCACTACGGCTGCCATGCGCTCAGGCCGTCCCCGGTGACCCGGTTTGATGACCCCCTGTCCCCCACGATTTTTGAGGATCTGCTTCGGACCATGGGCTGCGTCCCCGTGTCCTGGACGCTTCGCCTGGAGTGCTGCGGGCAGCCGTTGGCCGGGAAAAACGACCGCCTGGCCATGGCCTTGGCCCGCAGCAAATACGCCTCGGCCATGGAGGCCGGGGCGCAGGTCCTGGTCACGGCCTGCACCTATTGCCAGATGCAGCTTGGGGCCCAGGCCCTGTCCTGCGATCTGCCCATGCCGGGCATGGGCGGCGCGGCGCGGCCCCGGCCGCAACCGCCCATGCCCGTGACCGCCGTGTCCGGCCTTTTGGGCGCGGCCATGGGGCTGTGGCCCCTTGAGGACCGCCTCGTGCCGCCCCCCGGCACGGCGTCCGTTTCTTGAAAACTGGCCTTTTGGCACGTTCCTTCTGGAGGCCGAAAACGGCGCATCACGGCCCGTCGCCAGCACCGCCGGATGCCGGAGGCTGATCCGGGAACACGGGGAAACATCGCAGGGGCCAGGGGGAGTTCTTCCCCCTGACCCGGAAGATCCGGATGCACAGGGAAACATCCCGTCCGGGCTTGCCTGCACGGCGGGGATCGGGGACAAGGAAGAAACCGCCCGCCAGGGCGACACGCGAGAAAAGGAGTGCAGCATGGGTGGATACATCGGGGCCGTGGACCAGGGAACCACCTCGTCGCGGTTCATCATCTTCGACGCCGCCGGGCGCATCGTGGCCATGGACCAGAAGGAGCATCGCCAGATATTTCCCCAGCCGGGCTATGTGGAGCACGATCCCGTGGAGATATGGGAAAACACCCGGGAGGTCATTGCCGGGGCGCTTCGAAAGGCCGGGATCAGCGGCGCGGACCTGGCCGCCCTGGGCATCACCAACCAACGCGAGACCGTGGTGGTCTGGGACCGGCGTACGGGCCGCCCGTATTCCAACGCCATCGTCTGGCAGTGCACGCGCACCCGGGACATCTGCGAGGAATTGATCAAGGACGGCGGCCCGGATCGCTTCCGATCCATCACGGGCCTGCCGGTGGCCACCTATTTCAGCGGCCCGAAGATCAAGTGGATTCTCGACCACGTCCCCGAGGCCAGGCGCGCTGCCGAGGCCGGGGAGGCGCTTTTCGGGACCATGGAGTCCTGGATCATCTGGCAGCTCACGGGAGGCCCCCGGGGCGGGGCGCATGTCACCGACGTGACCAACGCCAGCCGGACCATGCTCATGGACCTCAAAACCCTGGCCTGGGACGAGGGCATCCTGGACGTGCTGGGCATCCCGCGTCGGGGTCTGCCGCGCATCGTGCCCTCCAGCGACGGGGCCTCCTGGGGCCCGACCATGGAGGACGGGCCGCTTGGGGCCCGGGTGCCCGTGTGCGGGGCCCTGGGCGACCAGCAGGCGGCCCTGGTGGGCCAGGCCTGCTTCGAGCCCGGCGAGGCCAAAAACACCTACGGCACGGGCTGCTTCCTGCTCTTAAACACCGGCACGACGCCCATCCCCTCCCGCCACGGCCTGATCACCACCCTGGCCTACAAGCTCGGCGACAACGATCCGGTCTACTGCCTGGAGGGGTCCGTGGCCATCGCCGGGGCGCTTGTGCAGTGGGTGCGCGACAATCTGGGCCTGATCAAGGCCGCCCCGGAGATCGAACGCCTGGCCATGCACGCCGAGGACAACGGCGGGGTGTACATCGTGCCTGCCTTTTCCGGGCTTTTCGCCCCCTATTGGCGCTCGGACGCCCGGGGGGCCATTGTCGGGCTGACGCGCTACGCCAACAAAAACCACATCGCCCGGGCCGTGCTTGAGGCCTGCGCCTACCAGACCAAGGACATCGTGACGGCCATGAACAAGGATTCGGGCGTGGAATTAAAAAAGCTCAAGGTGGACGGCGGCATGGTGCACAACGAGCTGCTCATGCAGTTCCAGGCAGACATCCTGGACGTGCCGGTGATCCGCCCGGTGGTGTCCGAGACCACCTGCCTGGGCGCGGCCTATGCCGCCGGGCTGGCCGTGGGATTCTGGCGCGACACGCTGGAGCTGTGCAAAAACTGGGCGGTGGACCGTATCTGGGAGCCGCACATGACCGCCACGGACCGGGAGACGGGATATCAGGGATGGAAGAAGGCCGTGGAGCGCACATTGGGCTGGGTGGAATAGGCCGTTTTGCCGCGTCTGAACATGCAGGGGCCAGCCTGGAGGGATGCCGGGGTGGCCCTTTTCAGTTCTGGGCCTTGCCCATTGTTCTGATCCAGGGCATTATTGATTTTTTTGGTCTAAAACCGAGACGCAAAAAACAAATGCCAAAATATTGCATTCATCGTCACGCCATGGTATCGTTCAATGCCCTTCCCAAGGGCCACTCCACCATGAAAGGACTGTTCCATGAAACGCATCCTGCGTCATCTCCTGCTCACCATGGTGCTCGCCAGTCTCACCGCGTGCCAATCCTCCAAACAGAAGGCGCATGAACTGGCCGAAGAAGCCGTGTACAAACCGGTGGAGTACATAAACGCATCCATCCCCGGTCCCGAGATCGTGGTGCTTCCGGGCGAGATGAAAAGCGTCAACGCCACGTTCGTCCAGAAGGTCACGGACAACAACATCCGCGACTTCGCCGAACTGGAGCTTTCCAAGGCCAACTTCCGGGTGCTGGAACGGGCCGACACCCAGGAATTTTTCAATGAATTCGCTCTTGCCGCCAACCTGGGCGACGCCGAGGCGCTCTCGATCTTCAAGAAAGGGCGGTTCAAGGCCACCAACTGGCTGGTGGCCTTCGACGTGCTCAAGGCCGAACCCGTGGCCGACGTGAAGCAGAGCGTGGACGGAAGCACCCTCGGCGCCCTGGTGGGCATCGGCCTGACCCTGGCCGGCAGTTCCGACGCCGGACGCATCGCCGGCACGGCCATCGCCTCCATCAAGGGCAACGACCGATCGATCATCTGGAACGTGGGCATGCGCTACAAGATCCTGGACGCCAACTCCGGCATGCAGGTGGCCACGGGCTATTTCGAAGACAAGCTGGAAATCAAGAGCTCCATGCAAAGCTTTCTTGGGGCCACGCAGGAACAGGCATCCTCCGTGACCCTGGACACCCTGGTGCAGCGTCTGGTGCAAAAGGCCGTGCAGGAGATCGACGGCTCGTATAAAACCGGCTCCCCCGCCGCCCCCGGCGCCCAGGACGACACCCCCGACGTCAACCTGCTGGTGCAAAACGCCGTGCAACGCAAGCTGGGCGGCGCGTCCATGGCCATGGCCGCGAGCACGGATCATGTCGTGGACGCCGTGCCCCAGACGCCCGGGAAGGCCGGGAAGACCCGGATCAACTCCGCCCGGGAGAGACAGATCATCGAGGAATACCAGGCCAAGGCTGCGCAATACCGGAAACAGAAGGACGCCGACGCGATTTTGCTCGTCATCAAGGGATACTTCAACTCCATCGCCCAGATCGACCGCATCGCCCTGCTCGCCAGCACCTGCTCCAGCGTGCAGCAAGAGGTGGAAAAAGGCATGGAGCCGCTGTATAAGCTTACCGCCGCCAACTCGGACTGGCGCAAGTTTTTGACCATGGACGTGTCCAACGTCACCTATGAAATCGTGGAGCAGGACGACGAACGCTGCACGGTGAAGGTTGGCGGAACCATGTCCATGACCATGGGGAAAAATCCGCCCAAGGTGACCCCGCAAAGCGAGGAATACACCCTGACCAAGGAAAACGGCCACTGGAAGGTGTGCACGACCCATTTCAGTTGACATGACCGTGACGCAGCCGGCATGCCGGTCGCGTGCGTTTCCGGGACGAAAGACGCCCCGCCGTCGGTTGCGCCGATGGCGGGGCGTTTTGTTGCGGCGACGTAACGACCGGAAACGCCCACTTCGCGGATCGCGCCGCCGTGCACTGAAACCCGGCGGCCGGGGTGGAATCCCCCGCCGGGGTCGCTCTCACGACGATCGTTTTCGCGGCGCGGCGTGCGTTTCAGGCGACGTGACCGTGCCGGGCCTGCCGTCTCGGCTCACGATCCGGCCAGGCCGGAGGGGAGCGCCATGTCCATCGCCCCCGCCTTTGGGGATGCGGCCAGGGGCGGCACGGCGTCCCCATGCGAGTCGATGAAGTCCAGAAACTGGCGGCACTCCTCGAAATCCGGATTCATGCCCAGGGCCTTTTCGAGAAATCGCCGGGAGACCTTGGCGCTGCCCTTTTCATAGAGGGTACGGGCCATGTTGTAGATGAGATGTTCGTCGTCCTTGCTGAGCTGATAGGCCCGGGCATAATATTTCATGGCCTGGGCATACATGCCCAGCTTGCGCATCTGGATGCCGAACTCGTTGAACAGATGCTTGTGCTCCACGCGAAACGCCGCCTCCAGGCGCACCAGCTTGCGAAACACCCGCTCGGCGTTTTCCGTTTCGTGGCGTTCCAGATAGGTCAGCCCGAGACCGAACGTGGCCCGTACATGATCCTCGTCAAGATTTAAGGCGGTCTGGTATTCGAACTCCGCCGAGAAAAGCTCGCTGCGTTCCCGGTGCCGGTCGCCCCGTTCCACCGTATCCTCCATGCGGCGCATGATGGGAATGACCTTGTTGATGTAGATGGCGGGCTCGGGAACGTAATCTTGCAGCAGCTTTTCCCGACTGAGAGACCTGATGGGGCCGGAGGGCAGAAAGTTGCGGTTGAGCCGCTGGATGCTGAAATCCCCATCCTGTTGCTCTTCGGCCAGGACGAAAATCTGCTGGCGCACCCGGCGACGGGTACTCCCGAAACCGAGATAATGCGACGACTCCGTGGAAAACACGCCGCGCATATGGTGTCTGGCAGTGATGTCGTCCGTCATTTCGGTCTTGTCGAGGTCCGGGTTCGCGATTACGGTTTTTTTCTGGAAGGACTGCGCCGCACGCCGCCGCTCCCCGTGCGACAGGCTGTGTTGACACCAAAATTGCAGCAGGCATACTATGGTCAGGCAGGCCAGTCCCGCGCCAGGCCGTTGCCTGCTCGGCGTTGCGGAAACGCCGGAAACACCTGCGATAACCGCACAACACATACGCGCACAGGGAAAAATGTCAACAATCGCACGGCCGCAAGGGCTTCTCCCCCATGCATGTCAATGAATATCCCATTTTAGTCGAACAATTGTGCCCGGGTCTTTTCGTGCGTCTGGAGACCGATGCCAGGGCGGCGTCCCTGCCGAAAAAGGCCTTCAAGATCACAACTCAGGAACAGATAGAGGACATACGACGACTGGGCATACGCTACGTCATCTGCATCTCGGACAAGTCCGACCGGCTTCCCATCCCACTGGAGGAACTGGACGAAAAACGCCCCCCCACGGCCCCCAGGCCGTCCGGAAAGACCGCCAAAACCCCGGTCTCCCTGGAACTTCTCAGCCTCAAACAGGAAACCATCGCCCGCAACAAGGAACGCCGGGAACGCTTCGCCGCCTGCGAAAAACGCTATGACGCAGCCGTATCCCAGGTCGTCGGGGTGCTCAAGAAGGCGGCCAAGCCGTCGGACGAGATCGTGGACGCCGCCAGGGGGATGATCGCCTCCATGGTGGACACCTTTTTGTCCGACCTCGACGTGGTGGTCAGCCTCATGACCACCAAGCCCCGCGAGGAGACACGCAACTATCATGCCTTAAACGTCACCGTCCTGTCCCTGATGCTGGCCCGGGAGATCGGGCTCGGCAAGCCCCGGATGCTCGATCTGGGCCTGGGGGCGCTTTTCCACGACGTGGGCAAGGGCCGGGTGCCCATCCAGCGTTTCACCAAGGGGAACCTGACGACCCTCAACAGGGTGGTGCGCGAATACTATCGGGAACATCCGGTCATCGGGGCCAGGATCGTCTCGGCCTTCGCGGCGTTTCCTCCCGACGCCCTGGACGTGGTGCTCAAGCACCACGAGAGCATCGACGGCCAGGGATTCCCGGCCGGTCTTTCCGGGGACGACGTCCCCCTGCTGGCCCGCATCGCGGCCGTTGCCGACACCTACGACACCCTGTGCAACCGCAAGGACGACAAGGGATACGCCACCCCGCATGAGGCCCTCAGGGCCATGTACGGGAAAAAGACCTCCCTGGACCAGATGCTTCTGGCCTCGTTCATCCGCAGCATCGGGGTCTATCCGCCGGGCAGCATCGTGGATCTGTCCAACGGCCTCACAGGCATGGTGGTGTCATCAAATCCGCGCGCCTCCTTCCGGCCGAGCGTCCTGGCGCACCATCCGGACATCCCCCGCAAGGAGGCCCTGATCATCGACCTGACCATTGAAGAGGACATCACCATCGTCCGGGCCGTGCGGCCCGAGGAACTGCCCCGGGAGGTCGTCGCCTACCTGAACCCGGTGCGCCGGGCCAACTACTACGTGGACTCCCTGCCTCCGGCCTAGGTCGGGGACGCCTCCGCCATGCCCACTCCCCCCCTGGACATCCTCACCGCCATCCTGCGCCGGGCGGTCTTCGCCCTGGCCGGACCGGACTTGACCACCCTTTTGCCCCTCATGCATCAGGCCGTGGCCTTTCTGGAGCGCGAACCCCATTCGTCACCGGCCGCCGGAGGATACGTCGCCGACATGGCCTCCCTGGCGGCGGCCATGCTTGAGGAGTCCCGCTCCCCGGCATTCATCAGATCCGGCCTGGAAATCCTCCTGCGCCTGGGACGGGTCGGGGAGCTTATGGCCGTGTCCTTTGCCGAAAAGAACGTGTTGTCCGGCGAGCACCTCGGCGCGGTCCTCGGCGGTCTGGCGCCCGAGGCCCGGTTGCTTCTGGCCAACGCCATCCTGCGCTATCCCAGAAACCGTCGTCCCGAACTTGCGCGTTTCGCCCAAAACGCCCTGGAAACGGCTATCGACCAGAATCCCGACGACATCCTGGTGCTCCTGGACACCCTGCGTCAGCGCTCCGACCGGCCTGCTGCGCCCATCCGCGATGCCTGCCTGCACGGCCGTCTCGGGTTGTGGATGGAACGGCTGGTCAAAATGGACCTTTCCCCGGAGCAGGTGGCCTTCATGTCCCGCATGGCCGCCGCCCTGCGCAGCGGCGAACTCGCCGAGCCTCTTTTGCGCGCAGCCGACGGCCCAGGCGACGAGGCCCGAAAGGAGTTGCTCCAGGCCATTATCGAGCAACCCTGCCCACCCCGGCGCGACCTGGCTTCGCATCTGAAGAAGCATATTGCGGCTGAAGATCCCGGGATGGTTCTGCACGTCCTTATGGCCCAATGCCGCATCGACCCGGCGCATGCGGCCGAAACCGCCGCAGGGATGTATGCCTCGCGCCCATCCCTGCGTCCGGCCCTGGCCGCTGTCCCGGTCTTTCTGCCGCGCCCCCAGTTCCCCGTCTTCCTCCGCCTTCTGCCCGAACCGTTGCGCCCTGTTTTTCTTCGGGAGTTCCTCGTCTTCCTGGCGAGGTGCGGGGATGAGCGCCTCGAAGGCATCCTGGCCCGGGCCAGGCAGGACCAGGCCGCCGTATCCGGCCCCGACTCCCCGCTGCTCGCCCTCCTTGCCCGCGAATATCCGCCTGGGGAACGCCCCCTGCCGCCCAAACCGCGCCAGATATCTCCCGAACCCCTGGAACGCCCCGAGGCCCTGGGCCTTCTCGGAAAGCTCAAATCCCTGGTGGGGCTGGAGAAGGCCCCCGGCGGGAGGCGCGCCGCACCCTGCCCCCTGGACGCCCTGGACGGCGGCGGCGAGATCGTCGGGGCGAACCTCAGTGGCATTGCGCGGCCGGGCCTTGTCGTGCACGATGTGGTCTTCTCCAAGACGACCCTGGAGTGCGTGGATCTGACGCAGTGCGTCCTTAGCCGGGTGATTTTCCGCGACTGCCGCCTGCGCAAGACAGACTTCGCCCTGGCCCGCCTGACCGGGGTCCGTTTCGAGGCCTGCCGCCTCGAACACTGCCGGTTTTCCGGAATCTTCGCCACAGGGCTTGTCTTTTCCGGCTGTGATCTTTTCGGAACCTGGATCGACGACGCCGAGGCCCAGGAACTGCGCTTTACGGACTGCGCCGTCACCGAGGGCGACTTTTTCGGTTCCCGCCTGACGGATGTGGAAGCGACGCAGTCGATTTTTACCTGCAGCAACTTCACGCGGACCGCGTTTTCCCGGGCCCGTTTTCTGGGGGTCGATCTGCTGGACTGCGTCTTTGCCGACGCCTTCCTCCACGGCATCGGGGCCTGGGGATGCCATCTGCGCGGCACGTCCCTGACCGATTGCGCGATCTTCTCCCTGCAAACCGACGAACCCTTTCTGCTCGACGCCCATGTCCGCTCCGCCCGCGACGGTCTGCTGCGTCTGGCCGCCACGCATTCGCCCGGTCTGGAATCGGTTGGCCCGGACAGGCGCGAATCGGCCCTGGCCGCCCGACTCGTGGAATCCTGGTATTTCGACACGGAAACCGCCCAACGCCGGGCCGTGGTCCTGGCCCATAACCGCCGACGCCTGGAATGGGCGTGGGAAAAACTGGGGGAGCCGGCCGCGGATTTCCTGCGCAGCCTGCCCGGGCTCATGGAGGCCCCCTGCACGTTTGGCGACAAGGGCTTTGTCGCGGCCGTCCCGGCACGGATCGCGGAATACCATCCCGGTTTCACGGTGCGGGCGGCCATGCAGAACATCATGGGCGAGGCCTGTCCGCCCTTGGCCCCCGCCCAGAACGCCGTGAACATCCTCGGACTTTTCGCCATGGGGAGCCTTGGCGGCGTGGCCCAGGGACAGGCGTCGGATCTGGACATCTGGGTCTGCCTGGCCGACGATGCCGTCACACGCCGCCAGATCGACCGTTTCCGCAGAAAAATGGACGGACTCCGGGCCCTGGCCGCCTCCCGGAACATCGAGGCCCATTTTTTCGTCATGACCGACGCCGATATCCGGGAAAACCGCCTGGGGCTCGGGGATGAGGAGCAATGCGGCCAGGCCCGGGCCATGCTGCTCAAGGAGGAATTCCTGCGCACGGCCATCTTTCTGGCGGGACGCAAACCAGCCTGGTGGTTCGTTTCCCCCGGGCTTGGCGATGAGGCCTACGCCCGGACCGTCTCCCGGTTGATGCGCCCGGGCGCTCCAGCCGCCACGGACATCGTGGACACGGGCAACGTGCGCCGCGTGGCGGACGAGGCGTTTTTCGGGGCCTCCCTGTGGACCATCGTCAAGTCCTTGGAGAATCCCTTCAAGTCCATCATGAAGTTCGCCCTGCTGGAAAAATACCTGGAAAAAGACGCCCGAAGAACGCTTTTGTGCGACAGGATCAAGCGTCGGATCTTTGCCGGACGCACCAGCCTGTTCGACACGGATCCCTATGTCCTGCTTTTCGACGAGGTGCGGGCCTTTCATGAGGCCCGGGGAAACCGCGAGGCCCTGGCGCTCCTGCGGGTGGCCTTCATCCAGAAGACCGGCCTCGACCCCATGGATCCCGGGGCCATGTCGCGGGAGGCCCACCCCGGGCAAAACGGGGGGGAAGGCCTCTTTCGGGCCGGATTCTTCTTCGATCTGGACAAATGCCGGGCCGCCCGCCAGGCCACGGAACCGCATGGGGCGGAAACCCCCAGGGCCGACGGCGTCGCCGACCTGACGGCAGCCGGAAAAAAGATCGCCGACTTTTTGTTCGGCACCTACGAGCGGATTCGGGAACGACTCGCCACAGAGGGAAACGCCGTCGGCCCGGAGACGGACGAACACGACATGGCCGTCTTCAGACGACGCATCCAAAGTCGCTTCGGGACGCGGAAAAACAAGATCGGCCGCATCCCCTTCGTGCGGCCGCCGCGCGGACTCGTCCAGTCCCTGGAGATTCTCTCTGTCGGCCCGGAGCAGGGATATGCGGCCCGGGGGGAATGCCGTCGTCCGGACGGAGGCAAATCCCTGGAACACATCCGGACCGAACCCTCCCTGGAACGTCTGGCGGCATGGCTTGTGGCCAACGCCATCCACCACCCGGGGGTCTATCTCAAGGCCGCCTCGGTCAAGGCCCCCCTGTCCCTGCCCGATATCCAGGGGCTCTTTGCCGCCCTGAACGCGACCTTCCCCGTGCAGGACACCTTCTCCCCCCCCCTGGCCCAGGGATTGGAGGCCGAACGCATCACCCGGACCCTGTTGGCGATCAACCTGCACGTCCCCCGCGAGGAAAAAGACATCGTGGATGTCGGGCTCTTCTATTCCACCAACTGGGGAGAACTGTTCTTCGTGGAGGGAACCCAGGCCCTGAACCTCCTGGAGCACGCGCCGCATGATTTCGTGCGCTACAACACAGGCCTCGATGTGGACGCCCTGGCCCGCATCGAGACGTTCATCCCGGCCAAGGCCGCCTGCCCCCGTCTGAACCCCTCGTTTTACGGCGAGTCCCCGGACGGACCGCGATAGAGCCTGGACGCGTCGAATCCCACCCGGGCGCGGCGGCAAAACCAGTAAAATCCCGGACGCACGACCCCCCGGTTGCCGATGGCGTCGAAGGCCAGATGCCAGGCCATGCCGCACACGACCATGCCCGGAAGGGCCGCCCCTGCGGCCAGGGCCGCGACCCCGCCGAGGAGGATCCATTCCCAGGCGTGCAACACCAGATACAGCCGGTTCAGGCGGGCCTCGTTGCAGCTTTGGAAAAAATCCCGCAGGCCGTACCAGCCGCCCCGGAACAGCAGGTAATCGGCCAGGTGGTCCACATCGATCAGCACGCTGGCCGAGGCGGCCACGGCGATTTCAAGGGGCGACCGGCCTGTGGCGTACAATAACGCCGCCAGGGGGATCGCGGCGGCAACGTGTCGCGACGCCTTCATGACGCTCCCTTGCCTAGGGCCGCCTCCCGGCCCCTGGCGGTCAGGCGGCCACTGTACAGCGAAATGTCGTATTCGTAGAACCCGCGCGCCGCCAGGGATCGGAAGACGGCCAGGGCCCGGCGCTGGGGAAGCCCCAGGGCCACCGCCGCCTCGCCGGGCATGCGCCGGTCGGGAAAGGACTGGTCGTCCTGCGCGGCCAGGGCCGCAAGCACCCGCCGTTCGTCTTCGGTCATGTCACCAGGCATCGTCATGAGCACTCCCCGGGCCGTCATGGCCATCCCGTCCGGCCCGACCGCCGGAGGGCACGGGTCGCTGGAGCCGCCTGCCTGTCGGTATTGCGATGTCCCGGCCCTTGGCCTGCCGCTGGGACGCGGCCCACACGGCGGCCAAAGCCGTTTTCCTGTCCAGGCGCGTCTGGCCTAGCCGCCGATGGCCGACATCATGCCGTGGATGGTCTGGCCCGAACCGTTTTGCCGCTGTAAAAGCTGGTAGCCCAGGGGTTTTTTGCGCAGGGCCAGACGCATGACCCGGCCCACGGCCTCGGGTCCGAGTTTGGGATGGCGCAGCATGGGACGCAGGCGGTACTGCTTGTCGGAAAAAAGGCAGGTGCGCAGATGCCCGTCCGGGGTGATGCGCAGGCGGTTGCAGGAATGGCAGAAGTGGTCGCTTAGGGCCGAGATGACCCCGAAACGTCCCAGGCTGCCGTCCACCCGGTACATGCGGGCTGGGCCGGAATCGCCGGGGGTGCGC
Source organism: Desulfovibrionaceae bacterium (assembly GCA_031082225.1). Lineage (GTDB taxonomy): Bacteria > Desulfobacterota > Desulfovibrionia > Desulfovibrionales > Desulfovibrionaceae > Desulfolutivibrio. The sequence goes on from JAVHLG010000005.1 coordinate 85,352, forward strand.
TCAACGGGCATAAGCCCGGCCATCTCCCCGGCCTGGGTCAGAATGTCCTGTGCGGACCAGTAGTATTCCGGGCTCCACAGCGTTTTATCGCCCATGGGCATGAACTCGATGAACCGGAAGTCCACGGGGTTTTGGCGGATGAAATCCAGGAAACCGGAAAGCTCGTGGTCGTTTATGCCGCGCAGGGCCACGGCGTTGATCTTGAGCCGTATTCCCGCCTCCATGACCTCGTCCATGCCCCGGCGCACCGCGACGAAGAAATCCGATCCGGTGATCCGGGCAAAGGTGGCCGGATCGAGGCTGTCCAGGGACACGTTGACGGCCGATACCCCCAGGTCGCGAAGCGTCCTGGCCTTGCCGGGCAGGAAGGTTCCATTGGTGGTCAGGCGCAGATCGACCCCGGGATGCCGTTTCAGGATGGATTCGACCAGAAAAAGAAAATTGCGCCGCAAAAACGGTTCGCCGCCGGTCAGGCGTATCTTGCCGATCCCGAGTTCCCGGGCCAGGTCCACCATGGTCAGGAGTTCCTCGTAGCGCAGGATGTCGTCATGGGGGATGTGGGGCACCTGTTCCCTGGGCCGACAGTACAGGCAGCGCAGGTTGCAGTGATCGGTGATCGACAGGCGTAGATAGCTGACCGTGCGTCCCATGTCGTCGGTCAGGGGGGGGGAAGCGTTCACGAAGCCTGCTCCATTTCCCGGGCCAGATCCAGGTCGCGGGGGAAATTGATGTTGAAAAAGGGTTTTGCGGCATCGGGATCGGCGGGGTCGTAGTCCAGATGATGCCGGATCGCCGCAGGGAACGCGGCGGACAGCCGGTACATGCCGCCATCCATGGCCCGCTGCAGGACGGGAGCGCCAGCCGGTTCGTACACGGCCACCAGGGACTCCACATACCCCGTGTCCGTGCGGCGGTAGGTGGTCATGAGGGCCGTGGCCGGTCGCCTGAGCCTGGCGGCCAAAAGCGCCGTCAGGGTGTCCCGGCGCAGAAACGGCAGATCGCAGGAGACGGCCAGGATGGGACGGCCGAAGGCCATAAGGGCCGTGAGGATGCCCCCGGCCGGGCCCGTGCCGCTGACCGCGTCGGGCAGCCATGGCGCGTGGATGCCCAGGGGGACGGGATCGCGCCCGGAGACCACCACCTCCCCGGTCACACCGGCCACAAGCTCCACCGTGGCGGCCAAAAGGCTTTTTCCGCCCACCACCTCCACGACCTTGTCCCGGCCGAGCCGGGTGCTTTTCCCCCCGGCCAGCACCACCCCCAAAACCCGGTCCACAGCGGTCGATATCTCCGGAAATGGCGGCACTTGGGTCACGGGGCGAACCTCCCGGCGGCATCGCAAAAAATCGTGACCCGGTTTTCCGCCTCCCGGGCGAATCCGGCCAGGGACATGCCCGCCTCCCCGGCCAGCCGCACCGCCTCGGTGGTCACGGCGGAACGGCTGATCACCGACCGGAATCCGGCCCGCAAGGCCTTGTCGCACATGCTGGCCGTGACCCTGGCGGACAAAAACAGAATCAGCCCCGCCAGGGAGCATCCCGCCACATGGGCCTGGCCGCACAGGCGGTCCAGACAGTTGTGGCGGCCGATGTCCTCGCTCTGAAAGGGAAATCCGTCCGTGGCCGGGTCATAGGCGGCGGCCCGGTGAAAGCACCCCGTGCCGTCCCACAGCCCCGGGGCGGCGATGAAGCGACGCATAAGGGACACCACCTGGTCTGGCCCCACGGCGGAGGGGCACGCCTGGGCCACGGCAGGGGGCGCGGAAACGGGAACAAAGACGAACCGCCTCCCGTCCGGGGAGACATCCCCTTCTGCGGCCGAGGGCGTCCGGCCCGGCGGACACATCTCCAGCCAGGCATGTCCGAGGGCCAGGATATCCAGGTCCAGGGGGGCGGCATACAGGCGTCTGGACGGTCCCGGACCGCACGAGACCTCAATGCAGACCTCGACGGCGATGTCGTCGCAGGTTGGCGCGAGCGTCCCGTCCCGGTAACGTCGGCACGGCACGCTGGTCACGACCCCGGAGACGGACGTTCCGGATCCGTTCGTCATGCTCAAAACCCCCAGGCGGAAAGCACCGGGCGGGTGAAGCCCATTTTTTGCACGGCCATGTCCAGGGCCAGGGATTCCAGATCGTCCAAAAGGGGATACGACGGCCGGTCGAAGGCCCGGAAATCCGTGGTCTTGATGTAGCGCTTGCAGGTGGCGCAGGTCTCGACGCGGTAGCCGGGTTCGTCCTCGGTGGTGAAATAGTCAAGTTTTTTGGCGTCGTCCTCGCCGCAAAACGGACACATGAGACGCCTGGCCCGGTATTCCACATGACAGAAGGAACAGGTCAGATGCCTGGCCCCTTCCTTGCCCAAAAGCCGTCCATGCAGCGGCGGGCTGCCGCACACGGGACAGTGGCCATGCGTCCAGGACCGATCCTTCGGGAACCGTCGGTAGATCGTCGCCCCGATGACCTCAAGCCCCGGGGCCAGGGCGGCCTGAACCAGAAAAGCCGGAAGCCGGGGGGCGTCCGGGCTCAGGATCTCAAGGGCCTGGAAAAACATGTCGTCTCCGGCGATGTGGGCGTTCATGGCGGCCCGGGGATCAAATCCGCCGTCGGCCTGGGCGGCGTCAACCCGGAGCACGGCCGTGGCCAGGGGGGTGTCGGAGCGCCTGATCCAGTCCGACAGGGACGTGAAAAGCTCCATGGCCAGGGCGCGGTCCGGATCAAAGCGCTCCCTGGGGAAAAGACATGCCCCGCGCAGGGCTTTTTCCATGTCCAGGGGCATGTCCGCCAGGCCGCTCCCGCTGTCGGCTTCCAGGATGCGCGCCTTGGCCGCCATCTGCATCGTAAGCGTGGCGGACACCAGGGCCAGGAGCGGTTCCGGAAATACGTTTTTCTTCCCCAGTACAGCGGATTTTTTGGCTATCAGCGTGCGTTCCCTTTCCAGATCGGGGTCCATGGAAACTCCTTGGTGTGTTTTCTCAAGCATATGTCAAATACGAAAAAAATCAATGCGTGATATGCGCTCTTTCCCATCGTCTTTTTACGGGAACAGCCCCTTGACGCCAGGAGAGCCGAACCCCCTGCCGTCCCGGCGAACTGCCCGGGGATTTTGAAAAATCGAAATCCCCAAGGAACCGACATTACGGCAAAACATCAAAATGAAATCACGCCGCAGTATTGAAAATGTGCAGAAAGTCTTCCGAATATGCAGATCCTGCAGATATGCATACAGGCGTCTTTTCCGTCGTTGCACATGTGCAACGACGCGTTGGGCCAGAGATAATTCTTGACTTGGCCAGGAAATTGGCAAATAGATACCACACGCTTGCTCCACAAGCAGCCAGCCATCGTGACGTATATATCAACAGCCAATGTTCCAAAAAGCAGCAGGCAGGAAAAGCACGTAACCGGCAAGGCACATTGATTTGTCGGCGTGAATAGAACTTTCCAGCGATCTGCATGTCTTCATGTACCCACTGTATGAAAAACGTCATACTCGCATCAACGGCGATCATCATTTGCCTGGTTATGATGGAGTTCGCTCTTTCTCTTCATGAGAAATACGCATACATGGATGCCTACCGTCCCTCCGGCGATGTTGTGCATCTTCAAGGGCTCAATTATAACGACACCGAGATCGCCAAGGTCAAACCGGACGACGAATTCCGAATCCTCAGCTTTGGCGATTCCTTCTGCCACGCCACGGTCTCTCCGCCATTTTCCTATAATGGAATCCTTGAGTCCCGTCTCCGGGACAACAATCTCACTGTCCGGGTCGTGAACTTCGGGGAACCTCTTTCATCGATCCCCCAGTATCTTGCGACGTTAAAGAACTGGGCGCCCCAGATCGACCATGACATGATCCTGATCAACATCTTCGCCATCAACGATCTTGGAGAACTCGCCCGAAACGATCTGGAAGACGACCTGCACCTCAACCGGATCATGGGGGAACTGTTCATTAACAGCCAGACCGGCCACAAACGTCTGGATCACGTCCCACACGTCTTCCCTCTCCGTTTGATGGACTATCTGCATGCCATCTATTATTATTTCAAGGACGGGTCGGTGATATACCGGGAAATCCCCCCGCCATATACGTTGGCCCTCGGCCCGGTCACTCCGGAATCCTTCGCGAAGGTCGTTGAGAACGACCTTGCGGTATGCGACAACGACGCACAAGCAATCCACCGCCCGGCGCTGGAACGTGTCAAGGAACTCGCCGACCTGTTGTCAACCATGCGAAAACAGGGAAAACGCATCCTTATACTCATCTCTCCGTCCGAAATTCAGATAAACCCGGCATTGTTTCATGAAACCGTCACCCGGCTGCATCGTGATCCGAACCGCTACGATCTCAACCTGCCAAACGCCATGGTTCGCGACGCCATACAGGCAGTGGACCCGGAGCTGGAAATATTCGACCTCACCCCGCTTTTGCGCGAAACCATGGCCCAGGGAGTCAATCCCTATTATCCCCTGGACGCCCATTGGAGCGCCGTGGGCAACAGAATCGTCGGCGAGGCCCTTGCCGACCACCTGTCGCGTCCGTAAGTCCCTGGCGGCGCGCATGGCCGACCCCACCCGGGCGGCTTTCCCCGACGGCCCTGAGACCCGGTGGACAAACCGCCCCGGCGCGGATATATCGTTGTTCCCCACGCTTACGGCTTGTCCCTATCCGTCACAATCGTCGATCCCGACCATCGGGCCGTGAGCGGGCAACCGCACCGGAGGTGGCCTGTGCCCTACGACATCGGCGTGGATGTCGGCGCCGTGAGCGTCAACTGCGCCGTTCTTGATGCCGATGGCCATGTGGTCCATGAAGCCCCCTATGTCCGCCATTTCGGACAGGCCTCCCGGGTGGCGCGATCCGTCATCAGCCAGACCATGTCCCTCTTCGACCCGGGGGATATCCGCAGCGTCTCCTTCACCGGGAGCCGGGGGGAACGCATGGCCAAGCGCCTTGGCGCGCCCCATGAGGTGGAGACCATCGCCCAGGCCACGGCCGCCGTGCATATGGCCCCCGGGGTGCGCTCCATCATCGCCATGGGCGGCCAGGATGCCGCCCTGCTCCAGATCGACTACGACGCCTCGGGGGCGTGGCGTCTGGAATCCTTCGCCATGAACGGCCCCTGCGCCTCGGGCACGGGGTCTTTCATCGACCAACAGGCCGAACGCCTGGCCCTGTCCATCTACGGCGGCGCGTTTCGCATGGATCAGGACAAGCTCGACCAGGTTCTGGCCGATTTCGTGGCCCTGGGCGAACAAAGCGCCTATCCGGCCCATGTGGCCTGCCGCTGCACGGTGTTCACCAAGTCGGACATGATCCATCTGCAAAACAAGGGCGAGACCCTGCCAAACATCATCGCCGGGCTGCACCACGGCACGGCGGCCAATTTCATCAGCACCATGCTGTCCGGGCGAACCCTGCACGATCCGGTCGTCTTCATCGGCGGCCCGGCCGGCAACAGCCTGATGCGCAAGGCGTTTCGCCGGTATTTCCCCGGGCTCGCCACCCCGCCCCACCACGCCAGCCTGGGGGCCGTTGGCGCGGCGCTGTGCACCCGGCTGGCCGGACGCACGAACGTCCTGGACCCGGCCGTTTTGGCGGACAGCCGGATAGCCTCCGAAGAGGCGTTTACCCGGGCGCCCCGGCTGGTGCTCACCCGGTCCCATTTCGATCCGGACAATACGCTTCCCGAGATCCCGCACACCCAGGGCGACCCCGTCCCGGCCTGGCTCGGGGTGGACATCGGCTCCACCTCCACCAAATACGCCCTGGTGGATGCGAAAGGGCGGCTTTTGCACAAAAACTACGTGCCGACCAGGGGAAAACCCATCGAGGTGGTGCGGGAGCTGCTTTCCGGACTGACCGCCGCCCCCTCGGGCCGATTCACCCTGGTGGGCGTGGCCACCACGGGTTCGGGACGCAACGTGGCCGGGGATTTCCTCGACGCCGACCTGATCGTGGACGAGATCACGGCCCACGCCCGGGGGGCGGTGGCCATCGATCCCGACATCGACACCATCTTCGAGATCGGCGGGCAGGACTCCAAATACATCGCCATCGAAAACGGCCGTCCCACGGATTTCGTCATGAACAAGATCTGCGCCGCCGGGACCGGCAGTTTTCTGCACGAGCTGGCCAACAAGCTCGGCATCAACATCGTGGGCGAGTTCCAGGACGTGGCCCTGGCTGCAACAAATCCCGTGGCCCTGGCCGAACGCTGCACCGTGTTCATGGAATCCGACCTGGCCGCCCACGCCCAGAGGGGGGCCGCCCGGGACGATCTCATCGCGGGCCTGTGCTACGCCATCGTGCACAACTACCTGCGCCGGGTGGTGGAAAACCGCCATGTGGGCAAGCGGATCATGTTTCTCGGCGGCCCATCCCTCAATAAAGGCATTGTGGCCGCCTTTGAGAACGTCCTTGACCGGCCCATCCTGGCGCCCAAAAACCGGGAGGTCATGGGGGCCTACGGGGTGGCGCTTTTGGTGCGCGACGCCTTTTTGCGCGGCGAAAAAAAGACCCGGCCCCGGGACATCAGCGACCTGGCCGCCACGGATGTGGCCTTTAAGGAGACCATCTGCCGCGCTGATCCGGCCTGCGGCAACGAATGCAAGCTCAAGGTCTACCGTTTCGGGGGCCGCAAAAGCGTCTGGGGCGGCGATTGCGGCCGCTACGAGGCCCGGGTGTCCGACATCCCGGCGGAAACCGATTTCTTTGTCCTGCGCGCCGACATCTTTCAGCGGCATCTGGAGGCGGCCGGGAACGGACGCGAACGCCCAAACGCCCCGGCCGTCGGCCTGCCCATGGGCCTGCATTCCCTGGAATGGGCGGTCTTTTGGACCACGCTTCTGACCCGGCTGGGATATCGGGTGGTCCGCAGCCCCAAGACCTGCCGCAAGACCGTCGTGGCCGGGGTGGAGTCCATGACCGCCGAGACCTGCTTCCCGGTCAAGGTCTTCCACGGCCACGTCAAAGGCCTCCTTACGGCCGTGGATTTCCTCTTTTTGCCCACGGTGGTGAACATCCCCCCGCCGGGGACCGGGGAGAAAGGGCTTTTCTGTCCCATGGTCCAGAGTTCCCGATATCTGGTGGCCGCCGCCCTGGACATCCCGGAGGCGCGCATCATCGGCCCCACCCTGCTTTTGGCCCACGGCCCCAAGACCCTGGCCCATGCCGTGGGGAACGCCCTGCCCGCCGGTCATCGCCCCAATGCCGCCGCACTCCAGGGCGCGGTACGGGCCGCCTTCGCTGCCCAAAGCGCCTTCCAGGCCGAACTGCGTCAGGTCGGCGCACATGTCGTGGAAACCCTGGCCGAGGACGAACCCCTGTGGATCGTCAGCGGCCGCCCCTACAACCTGCACGACGAGCGCCTGAGCCTGGGGCTCGGGCGACTGGCCTCCCGGCTCGGGATCAAGAGCCTTCCCATCGACCTCCTGGACCTTTCCGCCACCCCCCTGGACCGTTTTCCGCGCATGTACTGGGGGCTCGGCAGCCGCATCCTGCGCGCCGCCGCCTCCACAGCCGGGACCGGAAACCGTTTCGGGGTCCATCTGGGCAATTTTTCCTGCGGCCCGGACTCCTTTCTGGAGCATTTCTACGGACACATCATGGGCGACAAACCGTTTCTTTTGCTCGAACTCGACGAACACAGCGCCGCCGCCGGGATGATCACCCGCATGGAGGCCTTCGCCAACGTGGTGCGCGAAAACATGCGCCTGTCCGCCCTGCCGGGCGGGCGACCCCGGGAGGCCGCCCCATGACCGCCCCCCCCGACCTCACGGGCAAGACCCTGCTCATGCCGGACATGACCCCCACCGGCTCCCGGCTGCTGGTGGCCGCGCTTCGGGCCTTCGGCGTCAATGCCGTGGTCATGCCCACCATGAACGGCCTCTCCCTTGGCAAGGAACTGACTTCGGGCAAGGAATGCTTTCCCTGCCAGGTGACCCTGGGCGACGTGCTGCACTACCTCGCCGAGGAGAAAAAACGCCTGGGGGCCTCGTTTTCAGCCGCCAACTACGTCTATTTCATGCCCGAGGCCGGAGGCCCCTGCCGTTTCGGCATGTACAACACCCTGCATCGCATCGTCCTGGACCGTTTCCCGGAATTTCGCGACACGGCCATCGTCACCCTAAGCACCGACGACGGCTACGACTCATCCGCCATCTTCCCCCGCCGCTCCGCCGGTCCCTTCCGCAAACTGGCGTTTACGGCCATGATCCTGGCCGACGTCCTGGACCGCATCGCCTGGCGGACCCGCCCCTATGAATCGGTTCCCGGTTCCGTGGACGCCTGCATTGTCGCCGCCCTATGCGACATGAGCCGGGAGATGGAGGCCTCGGGCGCGACCCTGGACTTCTCCCCCCTGGACCGTCTGGCCGGGGAGACGGCCCACAAGGCCAGCCGACTCATGGACCGCACCCTGCCCAGACGCCCCAGGGTGGGCATCGTGGGCGAAATCTATCTGCGCTCCCATCCCGGCTCCAACCAGGAACTCATCCGGACCCTGGAGGCCCTGGGCGGCGAGGTGGTCAACGCATCCCTCACGGAATGGTTTAACTTCGTCACCCACCTCAATCGCCGTGAGGCCGCCCAGTCCTTCCAGGCCTGCCTCAAAGACCTGAACCTCCCCGGTCTTGCCACCGCCGCCACATCCCGGCTCGTCTCCCGCCTGACCATGGACTGGCAGGTGAAACGCCAACATGCCGTCTACGAACAGGTCCTGCCGCATCTGGACATCGCCCCGGACCACGACGTGGCCCACCTGGAAGCCTTCCTGGACGACGAACGCCTCTACAGCTTCGCCATCGGCACCGAGGCAGGCATCAGCATCGCCGGGGCCCTGGCCTACGCCGCAGACGATTTCGACGGCGTGGTCAACGTCTTCCCCTTCACCTGCATGCCCAGCACCATCTGTTCGGCCATCCTCAAGCCCATGCTGCTCAAGAAAAACGTCCCCTACCTGGATTCGCCCCACGACGGCTCCAACCAGCCCAACCGCGACATCACCCTGCGGACCTTCATGCATCAGGTCGCCCGACGCGCCGCGTTGCGGATGATGGGCGGGAGAAGGGAAAAAGCATGCCCCAGGGGCCGAAAGGCCTGAGGCCTTTCCCAGGTTGCCCGGTGTCCAGCCGGGCTCATCCCATCAGTTGTTTTGCCTTCAGGTTTTCGGTGGGTGGAAGGAGACAAGGTTGGCGGGCGTCATCTCCCCGGGGACGGCGTCAGGTTTCTTTCCACCCTGCGGGATGATTCCTTGACATGGCGGCCAGTTGCCTGTCTCATGCCCCCCGGCAAAGGAGTACCGCATGCGTGTCGCGCAAGTCAGGAAAGTTCTTGAGGTCCACGGCCTGGGAGACAGATACATCGAATGCGCCGCATCCAGCGCCACCGTGGCCCTGGCCGCCCAGGCCCTGGGTTGCGAGGAAGGGCGCATCGCCAAGTCGCTGTCCTGCATCACCACCTCAGGCCCCATCGTCATCGTGGCCATGGGCACGGCGCGCCTGAACAACGCCAAATTCAAGGCCGTTTTTGGCGAAAAACCCCGCTTCCCGGCCGTGGACGTCCTGCCTGAACTCATCGGGCATCCAGCGGGCGGCGTGTGCCCGTTCGCCGTCAACAAAGGCGTGAAAATCTTTCTCGATGAAAGCCTCAAGGCCTTCGACCCGGTTTATCCGGCGGCGGGAGCGTCCAACAACGCCGTACGGCTCAGCCTGGAAGAACTCGAACGGGTGACTGGCGGTACCTGGATCGACGTGTGCGTTCGCCCGGAGCAGGGCCCCCGCACATGACGCCCGGACGGACAGGCCGCCGCCGGAAGGGATGCCTGGCCCTCCGACAATTCCGGGGCCACGGTGCCTCTGACCATGACTATGCTGATATATTACGATTTTTCTGGATGACGGTGCGTTGCTTGCAATGTATCGAGTGACATTTCAATTCTTATCTATGGGTTTCTTGAAATAAACGAGATACTCCTGGTTGCCCTTGGGACCTTTGATCTGGGACGGGACAACGCCCACCATCTCCAGCCCGCATTCCCCACGGGCGAAGTCCACGACCTTGGCCACGGCCTCGGCCTGATCCTCTTCGCGGCGCACCACGCCCTTGTCCGTCCGCTCCGGCCCCAGTTCGAACTGGGGCTTGACCAGCGCCACCACCTCGCCGCCAGGCCGCACAAACGCCAGACACGGCGGCAGCACCAACGTCAGCGAGATAAACGACACGTCCAAGACCAAAATGTCCACGGCCTCGGGCACAAGATCCGGCCCGGCATGCCTTAAATTCACCCCTTCCAGCACCACCACCCGGGCATCGCCGCGCAGTTTCTCGTGCAACTGGGAATGACCGACATCAGCGGCATAGACCCGCGCCGCGCCATGCTGCAACAGGCAGTCGGTAAAGCCGCCCGTGGACGCCCCGGCATCCATCCCGACCTTCCCCACAACCTCAATCCCGAACGCCTCGATCGCCGTCAGCAGCTTGTATCCGCCCCTGCCGACAAATCTCTCCCCCCCGCTCACCTCAAAAACAACATCCTCCCCGAACTGGCGTCCCGGCTTGTCCACGCGCTCGCGCCGTTCTCCCGCAACCACCCACACCTTTCCAGCCATGACCAGCCGCTTGGCGCGCTCCCGGGAGTCGCACACCCCCTGCTCCACCAGCCACTGATCCACCCGCTCTTTCCGCTTGGCCATGCTCACCCCGTGTTGTCGGGGAGGGGCCTGCGGCCCCTCCCCGAACCCCTCCCCGCCCGGGGGGAATC
>JAVHLG010000060.1 GCA_031082225.1 Desulfovibrionaceae bacterium
GGCAGCGGGAAAGAGATGGGACTGGACGCAAACAGATCGAACGCGGCGCGTATGCAGGATGCCCTCGCTGCACCATATTTCCCGGCCGGCCAACCAACCGAACGACAATGACATGAAACATCCCCCCAGGACGCCCCAATGAAACGCAATATTTACCTCAAGATGATCCCGCTGGAGGACGCCGTCACCCGCGTCAAAAACGCCCTGGACCGCCAGTCCCTGGTCGGCGTCGAGACCATCCCGGTGGAACGTGCCGCAGGCCGGGTCACCGCCGAACCGGTCATCGCCCGCTCTTCCTCGCCCACGTTCCATGGTGCGGCCATGGACGGCATCGCCGTACGCGCCCAGTCCACCTTCGCCGCCCGCGAGGGCGCGCCCGTGCGCCTCGCCCCCGGACGCGACTTCGGCTTCGTCAACACCGGCAACCGCCTGCCCGACGGCATGGACGCCGTGATCATGATCGAAAACGTGGTCATGGAGGGCGAGACGGCCGCCATCGAGGCCCCGGTCGCGCCCTGGACCCACGTACGCCGCATCGGCGAGGACATCGTGGCCACGGAGATGATCCTGCCCCGCCACCGCCGCATCACCCCCTACGACGTGGGCGCGCTTTTGTCCTGCGGGGTATACGACATCGCGGTCTACGAGACCGTGCGTATCGTGGTCATCCCCACCGGCGACGAGATCATGGATTATACCCTGCGCCCCGAGCCCGGCCCGGGGCAGGTGGTGGAGAGCAATTCGATGATGCTGTGCGCCCTGGCCGAATCCCTGGGATTTTCCGCCCGACGCCTGCCGCCCGTGCCCGACGATCCCGAGGCCCTGGCCGCAGCCTTCGAGTCGGCCCTGGCCAGCGACGCCCACGCCGTGGTGCTGGTGGCCGGGTCGTCGGCCGGGAGCAAGGATTTTTCCCGGTCCACCATCGCCCGCTTCGGCGAGGTTCTCGTGCACGGGGTGTCGGCCATGCCCGGCAAGCCGTCGATTCTGGGCGTATGCCGGGGCAAGCTGGCCGTGGGCGCGCCGGGCTATCCGGTCAGCGCTGTGGTGTGTTTCGAGGAGCTCGTAAGTCCCATATGCGCCTGGCTGGGCCGAGCCGCGCCCAGATGCCGCCCGACGGTTCCCGTACGGCTGGCCCGGGCCGTGCCTTCACGGTTGGGACTGGTGGAATTTGTTCGCCTGGCCGTGGGCCGGGTGGGCGACGCCTATGTGGGCCTGCCGCTTGGGCGCGGGGCGGGCATGATGACCACCCTGACCAAGGCCCAGGCCGTGACGCGCATCCCGGCCGACGCCGAGGGCATGGAGGCCGGGAGGGAAGTGGCCGCCGAACTGTTCGTGGACGTCACGGACCTGGAGCGGACCCTGGTGGCCGTGGGCAGCCACGACAACACCCTGGACATCCTGGCGGACATGCTCATGCGCCGGGACGATCCGGTGCGGCTGGCGTCGAGCCATGTGGGCAGCATGGGGGGACTGACGGCCCTCAAGTCGGGAGCGGCCCTGCTGGCCGGATCACACCTGTTCGATCCCGGGACGGGCGACTTCAATTTTCCGTTCATGGAAAAATATCTGCCGGACATGGACCTGGTGGCCGTGAACCTGGCCCTGCGGCATCAGGGATTCATCATCGCCCCGGGCAACCCCAAGGGCATCCGGGGCGTGGCGGATCTGGCCCGGCCCGGGGTGCGCTTCGTGAACCGGCAAAAGGGCGCGGGCACGCGGATTTTGTTCGACCACCACCTGCGGCAGGCCGACGTCGATCCCGGCCGGGTGGCGGGCTACAGTCACGAGGAATTCACGCACATGGCCGTGGCCGTGAACGTGCAGACCGGCGCGGCGGACTGCGGCATGGGGGTTTTTGCGGCGGCCAAGGCGCTTTCCCTGGATTTTTTGCCCGTGGCCCGGGAGCGCTACGACCTGATCATCCCCAGGGCCTACCTGGATGACCCGAAAATCCAGGCGGTCCTGGCGGTCATCGCCACGGACGAGTTCAAGGACCGGGTTGCGGCCCTGGGCGGCTACGAGACACAGCTTACGGGCCGGATCATGGCCCCTGGCATGGGCCTTGGGGAAGAGGCGAAGTAAAGGGCGGCGCGACGATCAGGGATGCGCCGTCCCCGAGAGGATTCCCACCTGACGGGGAACACGAAAACGACGTGGCCAGGTTGTCCCATGGGCCGGGAAGAATGGACGACGCTTACGGCGCTGACGCGTTGATGGCCTTTGCGATGTCCCGGGCGACATGCTCCTGCAGGAGCATCTCTCCCTGTTTGTTGAAATGGCAGCACGAGTCGCCATATACCGGCTCATCCACGGCATCGAAGATGTCCAGAAGCGATGTGACGTTGTATCCCGAGGCGTTCAACCGGTCCGCCGCCAGAAGGATCTCCCGGTATCCGTCCTTCACGATCTGATTATACGTGGCATCGCTGCCGAATGCGATCTTCGCCTCCGGCTCGGAGAAGGCATGCCCTGAGACATACTGGTTTGGCTGGATATAATGGAGAAAGGCCGCCCCCGCAGCCTGGGACAGCTTCGCCATGGCGATATGCCCGTTCGCCCAGACCTCGGCCCCGTAGGCCAGGGCATCCCTCGCCTCGACACGGGGCACGCTGACGAATCCGTCGTGCACATCGACCTCCGAAAACAGGATGTCCGTTTCGCCGTATTTCCTGACGAAATATTCCACCGCCGTCTTGCAGGCCTTCAACAACACCCTTCCGGAAGCGAGCCGCTGGAAATTCTCCATGGAACAGAGGGCTCTGCTGCATTTCTTCAAAAAGATGAAGTTTTCATAGTTATCGACAAAGGTCTGATTTTTGCCCCCCCTGCTCGTCAGGGCAATGATCGGGGCATACAATGTCGCGGCGGGAAAGGGCGCCGGAAGATTGTTTTTGACATTGAGCTCGGCGAAAAACGCCTCATTGAAGCCATCGACAAGAAGGACATAGTCCAGCTTCTGGCCGATGGAAAAATTGTAGGCCAGTGAAATGAGCTGTTGGGGCTGCTTTCCGCCGCCCTGGGCAAAATTTATGACCTTCACCTTTTTGTTTGCATACTTCTGCAGCACCTTCTCAAACGTCGTGTCCGACCATGTCCCGGTGGCCAGGATGGACGCGACGGATCCGCCAAAGACGCCGACGACAACCTCGCCCGGGGCCGCTTGATAGCGTGCCTCTTCGATGGCCAGTTGGTCGCTGGTCGAACTCAGGTATCCGAGATACGGATGAATGAGCGCGTTTGTCGTGGCCACATCCTTGGCGTCGCACTGCAAATCCGTATCGATAAGGTGCATCTTTTCCATGATAACAGAGAAGGCCTCCACAAGGACAAGCATGAGGAGGATACTGCACATGACGAGAACACTATTTTTCCAAACCTGCGACGTCTTGACCATCTCAGACTTTCCTTTGCTCACGATGAACCATGATCCCGGTCAATTTCAAATGACAAAACCATGCGCTCATCAAACCGTCCCTGCTGCAATTTAGCCATCTGTTTGACAGGCCGCCCGCAGCGGGGACTCATCTGGAACCAGTCTCCCGGCCATGAAACGGCGTCCGGGCAAATCTTCATCATGTCCTGCCTGGCTGCCCTGACCATGCAGGGCGTCATTCCCTTGCTTCGCCTTGCGTGCGACTGCAGCACGACCGTTCCAAGGCAACGCGGCAGACCATGCTCCAGAGCACACGCATAGTTTTGACGAGGAGCGCTCAAATCCACCGTGTTTGAAAAACATCTGCACGTCTCACAAAACCCTGCGGACTTCAATGAAAATCTTCCCGTGCGCCGGGGGGCTCAATGCCCGTGTCGGCCTTTAATACGGCTCTCGCCCTTCCCCTTTGGCCCCTTTGGCCCCTTTGGCCCCTCCGGCGCATTCCGCGCGACCGGCGCATTCACCTGGACATGAGCGCGGTTTGGGGCCTGCGGGCCCACCGCCCGACAATACGGCGCTCCCGGCCATTGACCGCCGCTTCCCCGGGCCTCTATACTCCGCCTCCCGATCAACCCTTTCACCCAACTGGCGGCCCCATGTTCGCTGCCTTCGAGACCCTGCATCCCACTGTCCAGGCCCTTCTTGCCGGATGTTTCACCTGGGGCCTCACCGCTCTGGGAGCGGCCCTGGTCTTTTTCACCAGGACCGTCAACAAACTTCTGCTTGATCTCATGCTCGGATTCGCCGCCGGGGTGATGATCGCGGCCAGTTTCTGGTCGCTTCTGGCCCCGGCCATCGAGATGTCCGACGGCTCGTTTCTCCCGGCCGCGGTCGGCTTTCTGGCCGGGGGCCTGTTTTTACGGCTGGTGGACTCGATCCTGCCCCATCTGCACCTGAACATGCCGCTGAAAAAGGCCGAGGGCATCCACACCACCTGGCGGCGAAGCGTGCTCCTGGTCCTGGCCATCACCCTGCACAACATCCCCGAGGGGCTGGCCGTGGGCGTGGCCTTCGGCGGGGCCGCAGCCGGGCTGCCCTCGGCCTCCCTGGCCGGGGCCGTGGCCCTGGCCCTGGGCATCGGCATCCAGAACTTTCCCGAGGGACTGGCCGTGTCCGCGCCGCTTCGCCGGGAGGGCTTCTCCCGCCTGAAAAGCTTCTGGTACGGCCAGATGTCCGGGATCGTGGAGCCGGTTTTTGCGGTGATCGGGGCCTCGGTGGTGGTGGTCGCCACCCCCATCCTGCCCTATGCCCTGGCTTTTGCCGCCGGGGCCATGATCTTCGTGGTCGTAGAGGAGGTCATCCCCGAATCCCAGGCCGGGGGCAATGCCGACTGGGCCACCCTGGCCTGTCTGGGCGGTTTCGCGGTGATGATGTCCCTGGATGTGGGCCTTGGTTGATCTGACGTTTCTGGTGTTTTGCACGGGACGCAGGGACACGGCGTTTCCAGGTGTCGGCGCGGGATTTCCCGCATAACATGCTGTAAAGGAACGAGAATCATGGATTGGAAGCTTCTGGCCACAACCTTCGCCACCCTTTTTGTGGCCGAACTGGGCGACAAGACGCAACTGGCCTGCGTGCTGTTGGCGGCCGACTCCAAAAAGCCCTGGACCGTTTTTCTGGGGTCTTCCCTGGCCCTGGTGTCCGTCAGTCTCATCGGCGTGCTGTTCGCCAGCCTCATCTGCCAATACATCTCCCCGATGATCATGAAAAAGGTCGCGGCCGTGGGATTTGTAATCATGGGCACGCTCATCTACTTCGACAAACTGTGAGGCGGACATGGACCACGACGCCCTGACCCTGGATCTGCGGGACAAGTGCTGAGGGCTCGGCCTGGAGATAGGTTGGTATCTCCGCTTATCCCGTAGCAACAGACTGGAATTTCTGACGAAGAAAGACGCTCTGGCGATCCTTGAGGATCAGTTGGCCACGGTGTCCGGCTGGAAGCTGTCCGTGACCGAGGCCGGGGATCATCTGGTGGGGGTCTTCACGCGCGTCTAGTGTAATGTTCCAGAAATACGCATGTACTTCGCTTTGCCAAAAGCAGTGTTGTTAAGCCATTGTTTGGTGGCCACGATCGCAATCTAATACCTATCTATTTGCGGAAAGCGACACGAGCATTGTGCCCGGGAGAAACGCGCATCCGGATTGTGCGATGCATTCTTTCCAAGGACGGTTCCTTTCGAAATACGCACGAGGCGCTTTTTCGTGTCTCCCGCCGCCCCTGGGTCATCCCGTCCTTATCCAGATCGACCGCCCGCGCCCTGTGAGGCCCACATGATCAGATGGTAGCCCCGGGAGCCGACATTCTGGATGATCTCCTGATATTTCGAGGCGATGGCTGGCGTTTCATCCTCTTTTTCCCGTGACATGCGCAGGAACTTGACCTTGCCCAGTTCTTCCCGAATCCCCTCTGGAATGGCGTCAAGCCCATCGCGCTCCCGCAAAAACAGATAGGTGGTGGGATTTTTCCGGCTTTGGTGAATGGCAAACTGCATGGCGTTCTCCAGGCCTGTTTATTCCTTGCCCGCTAGGTCGTCGCGCGTCGCAGCAACATCCTGGGTGACGAAATGCCCCAACTCGGCCTGTCCGTCGCCGGTCAAAACGGCAGTGGAATCGGTCTCCGTGCTTCCCGTGACCTTGGCCCGGCCGACGGTCAGCCCGGCCTCGTTTTGCACGCACACCAGCGCGCCCGGCTCCACCCCATGATCCTTCCCCAGGCCGAACGATATCTGGAGCCCCTCGGGGGAGCGCTTTATCATATATATTTCGGCTTTTCCTCTTGCTGCCATGTCCCGCTCCATTTTTTTGGCAAGAAAAAAGACCGTTAATCCGCACAGGGCCGCCAGGGGCAAAAGGCAGGCAGCAGTGGCGTACGGATGAAATCCCACATAGCGCGTGACATAGGAGGCGGCATTGGCCTGCAGGCCCGGCGCGTCGGCATAGACCCGGAAGGTGAACGTCAAGGCGGCGTGGGGTTTTTCCTCCGTCTCCCCGCGCACGGTCACCGTGTACTTCCCGGCTGCGGCGTCTTTGGCCGCAGTGGCCTCGCCCTTCCACATGAAGCCGCCCATCCAGAATCCCTTGTAGGTCGATTCGGGGTGAAGCGTAATGGCCTCACGCTCTCCTTCAATGATCAGGTCTTTGATTTCCGCCGTGTCCACGGGCATGGGTCCGTTGAGCACTATGGATTCGCCCGGGAGCATATCGTAGGTATTGAATTCCTGCCGCAGTTGCGAAGTCAGACCGTCGATGACGCATAGGGCGATGATGGCCATGCACAGTCCGCCACACCGGCTCGCAATGCTCCGCAGGGTTCCAATCGCTTTTTCATTCATGATTGCGTCGATTCCACCTGTATCTCTTTTTCGCGCAGAAGCCGCACGGAAACATACCCCGCGATCATGGTGGGCACAAGCATGGAAAAGAAGCTCTTCATGAAGGTGGAGGTGAACAGGTCCGGATTGGCGTTGGCCAGGTACATGGCAACGCACAGTTCGGCCAGGATCAGGACGTCCACCGTGATCACGGCGATTTTCTGCCTGGTGGTGAGCTCTCGGGCGGGAAGCTTGGTCTCGGCGTTCATGGCGTCCTCCGTTCGTTTTCCCTCGTTTTGGCCCGCCCGGCCTAGCCACTGTGGCCGGGCGGGCCGTTTCAAGGAGGGGTTACTTCTTGAAGATGTCGGTCTTGGTGATGTTCATGAACCGCAGGCTTTTGCCATCTTCCTTGTAATAGATGCGCACTTCGTCGCCCGCATCCCACTCTTCCGTGGGATACTTCATGAATTCCTCGGCGACCTGGACCACGGCGTACATCTTCTGGCGTGCGGAATAGAGAGTGATGGTCCTCTTTTCCTTGTCCACGATGGGGAAGGTCTTTCCCTCCACCAGGGGATTTTCGCGGCCAACACCCATCTTCTTTTCAACGACGGTGAACGGCACGTGCACGAAGTTCTGAATCTCTGGATCGTAGATGTACAGATCGTTCTTTTCCATATCCAGCTTCAGCCGCCCCCCGGCCTTGGGCTCGGGCCCCATCTCGGCGGGATCCGTGGGCAGGCTGTAGGTCAACGGCGGCAGGTACGAATAGTCCGGATTGCGCGTGTCGATCTTCTTGTCGCGGATGATGGTGACGATCTTTTTCTCCTTGTCGAAGGCCACAACCCGTCCCTGATCCACCTTGCCGTACTCGCCGCAGCCCAGGATGAACATCACCGGGAGGGCGAGGAGCAGGTTCAACCACATACGTCTCATGGATTCCTCCTTGTCGCTTCTTTGTTGTCTGCGTTTCGCCGTTCCGATCAACCCCGGGCCTTCTTGGCTGCGATTTCCCGCTTGGCGCCCTGCACCATCTTGACGGTGATGTAGGCCGACAGGGCCACCACCAAGCCGTTGATCAGCCAGGTGGCCATGATGTCCGTGGCCGCCTTGGCTTCGGGGAAGTAGTTGGGGATGAGCTTCAGGATGATGGAGATGATGCAGCCGATGACCGCCAGTCCGAAGGCGATGCGGATGCCGTAGCCCTTGATGTACTTGGTGGCCACGGAACCGACCTGGGCGCCCATCGCGGCGCCGATCAGCATGATGATGGCCGCCACGAGCTCGGTACGTCCCTTGTAGGTGTAGGAACCCGCGCCGTAGAGGCCGGAGATCATGACCTCGAAAAGATCGGTGCCCACGGCCACGTGGGTCGGGCAACCCATGAGGTAGATGAGCGCGGGCATGCGGATAAGCCCGCCGCCGATGCCCAGGATGCCTGCCAGCCAACCGGTCAAAAACGACACGAAAATGGGCAGCCAGGCCGAGCAGTAGATGCCCGCGACGTTCAAATGCACCATGGGCGGGATCTTGATCTTGTGCAGGGTCTTGTGCCACTCGATGCCCGTGGCCAGCTTGTCCACTTCCTGCCCGGCGGCGGCGGCGGCGCGCTGCTTGGCCCGGCGCTTGGCCACGTCATGGAAGACCATCCAGGCGATGAAGGCCAGAAGAACAAGATAGATGTAGCGGACGACCTTGTCCACGCTGCCCAGGCGTTCCAGCCACATGATCATCTGGGCCCCGACCTCGAAGCCGGCCACGGTGCCCACGATCATGATCAAGCCGAGTTTGTAGTCCACGTTGCCGAACTTGCCGTGCCGCATGGTGGAAATAAGCGATTTTCCGGCCATGTGCGCGATGTCCGTGCCGATGGCGAAGGCCATGGGGAAGCCCAGGATGTTGAGGCCCGGCGTGACCATCCACGCCCCGCCCATCCCGAAAAAGCCGCCGATGATGCCCACGCCCACGCCGAGGATGATAAGCCCCGGCCAGAATATGGTCACGCCCGAGATGGGCATGAGGATGTATAACCAGTCCATTGAGTTGCTCCTTTCCTCGTTTTCTCTCGTTTCCAGGTTGGTTCGGCCAGGGGCCGCGCCGTATGGATGGCGGGGTATCGGCCTAGTGTTCCGCCAGGTCACGGTGCTTGAGATCGATGCCGATAAAATGCATCACGATGTCCGCCAGAACGCCGAAGATCACGCCCACGGTGGGAATGATGATAATGGTCAGGAGCGTGAAATACAGATGGCTCTCGTTGTACATGTTGGACCACCAGGCCATGAGCCCGGACAGCTTGCGGGTGTCGGCCACGATGACGATGCCCGCACCGCCGCCGCCAGCCGCGAACGCGGCCATGGGCATGAGCAGGAACATCGCCGTCACCGCCACGATCATCTTTTTCCACAATGCCTTCATGGAACTCTCCTCCTTGGGGATTTCATACCGAAACGCCTACCGCACCACCAAAACCGAGCACGGAGCATGCGCCACCACCTTGGAGGCCACGCTGCCGATCAGGAACCTGTCCAACCCCTTCTTGGTCCGGTTGCCCACGACCAGAAGATCAATTTTATTGTCCTCGGCCATCTTGACGATCAGATCCGCCGGGGACACCCCCTGCTCCAAGAGCACCTTGGCCTCGACGCCCAGCTCCTTGGCCTTGGCCGCATACTTCGCCGCGCCGACCTTGGCCGCAGCCAAGCTCTTCTCCGTAATGCTCGCCGACTCGCCCAGGTAGTCGCCGATATCCAGAAAGTCCTCGGCCACCACGGCGATGGTCAATTCGCCGCCGCTTTGCTTGGCAATCTCCACTGCTTTTCCCAGGATGCCCGCCGCGTGCTCGGAGAGATCAAGAGCCGCCATAATCTTCATCGTAAGCCCCTCCTGTATGGGTTTTTCCCGCCAACCGCTGATGCGGATCGCAAACGCTCCCCTCTTCTTAGCAGCTTGCATGCCACTATTTTCACAACACTGATTTCATTTACTTTTTTGCAACAATCACAAATCCCGCTTGACAATCACGCAACATCTGGCGCAATTATTCCCGGACTTGGCGCATGGCGCAAGCACTGCGGCAGAGGTCGCATCCAGGAATTCCAGGGAATTTGTCAAACGCGCCACAGGAGGCGTCCCCCATGCGCTTCATGCGATTCGAGGAAAACGAGAACATCCCCCAGGTTTCGGGGTTTCTCTCCGACTGGAGCATCCGAAAAAAACTGCTGGTGACCATGATTCCGGCCGTGGTGTGCATCCTGGTGGTCACCGGCTACGCCAACCACCTCCTTTTCAACCACTATTTCTCCATCGCCCTGGAACGCAACGCCATCGTCCTGACCCTGGCCCAGGCCCATGAGATCGAATCCCTGTTCGCCTCCTGCCGCAACGAGCTGTCCATCCTGGCCACCAGGCCCCTGAACAAGGACTCGCTGGCCGACTTCCTCAAAAGCCGCAACATTGTGTACGGCGGACGCTACCGGGAGGTGGTCTTCGCCGGGGTGGATCCCGGGGAACAGGTCTACCTGCTGTGCAACCGGGGCGAGATCGTGGACATCCCCGTGCAGTCGGCAGCGCTCATGAAAAACAGCCCCTTGATCATCCCCAGGCGGGCCGGGGAGTTACGCCCTGGGGACGTCCTGCCCAGCGGCCCCATCGACCTGTTCTTCCCGCCCACCGTGACCCTGCCGGGCGTCGGCAACCTGAGCCTGTCGGTTTTTCGGTTCATCACCCCGGTGGTGAACCCGGACAACTCCCTGCGCGGCTATCTGGTCCTGGCCCTGGACACCCATGCCGCACGCAACATCCTGTCCGTTTTCACCTCGGCCAAATCGCCGCTCCACGGATTCCCGCGCGCCGCCGAGAACCGCTACAGCTTTTTTTTCGACGACAAGGGCTGGATTCTCTTCCAATCCGAAAACGCGGATGAGCTGGAAAAGGAGCTGTCCGTGGAGATGGCCAGGTCCGGCCTCACCGGCGACCAGGGCCGTACCGGTTTCGAGGCAGGATTCCGGCCATCCCAGCAGCATCAGGAATATTGGCGGATGATGGAGGAGGTGCGTCAGGGACGCTCGGGGCTGGGCAGCGCCTTTGCGGAATTTTTCAACTCCAAGTCCGTGGCCAGCGAACAGTTTCTCGGATACGCCCCGGTACGTTTCCCGGTGAAAACCGATGGCCCAGGGGAGGTGATCGGCGGCATCATCTACGTGGATCGCAGCCTCCTGCCCCGGGCAGCGGAATTCGGCCAGTTCAACGTCATGTTCGGCATCGGCGTGGCCTCCATGCTGGCCGTCTCGCTGCTCATCTATTTTCTGAGCCGGATCATCACCCGTCCCATCCTGCGGCTGGCCACGGAGGTCACGACCATGCACGACGGGGGACGGCTGCGGCGCATGGAGCTCCCCGAAAGCGACCATGAGACCTCGGTGCTCAAAAGGGCCATCAACGACTTCATCGCCTCCCTTGCCGCCAAAGACCAGGAGATACGGCGCAAGGAGGAATACCTGCGCACCGTGCAGTCCCGGGAGACCGTGCGCCTGGACGGCGGCGCGCTGCTCGGCAAGGCGGGCGACATCCTGGGGACCAGCCCCCCGGTCACGGCCCTGCTGTCCCTGATCAGCAAGACGGCCGCCGCCGATGCCGACGTGTTGGTGGTGGGCGAAACGGGAACCGGCAAGGAACTGGCGGCCGAGGCCATCCACAAGCAGAGCGCCCGGTCCGGAAAGTCATTTATCTCCATCAATTGCGGGGCTTTGGATGAAAACCTGCTCATGGACGCCCTCTTCGGCCATGTCAAAGGCGCCTTCTCCGAGGCCAAATCCGACCGCAAAGGGGCCTTTCTGGCCGCCGACGGCGGCACCCTGCACCTGGACGAAATCGGCAACGCCTCGGTCAAGGTCCAGCAATCCCTGTTGCGGGCCCTGTCCGTGCGCCGCATCCGGCCCCTGGGCAGCGATACGGAGATCGAGTTCGACGCCCGGGTCATCGCCGCAACCAACGTCAATTTGAAGGAGAAGGTCCAAAAGGGCGAATTCCGTGAAGACCTGTATTACCGGCTTCAGGTGCTGACCATCTCCACCCCGCCGTTGCGCGAACGCATGGAGGACATCCCCATCCTGGCCGGGCATTTTCTGCGCCAGGCCGCCGGATTCACGGGCAAGGGCGAGGTCCACTTAAGCCGGGGGGCACTGGAAAAGCTCATGCGCCACGACTGGCCGGGCAATGTGCGCGAACTCAAAAACTGCCTGACCCGGGCCGTGGCCCTGGCCGAACGCGAGGTCATCTACGCCGAGGACATCAAATTCGGCGAGGAATGTCCCCGCCTTTTGCCCGACGACGTGGAAGAGGCCGCCGTCCCTGGCTTTTTCGCCACAGACGGGCCACGCAGCGTTCCTGACGCCTCACAGGGGAATACACCCGGCCCGACACCCCCCGGGGGCCCGGGATCGCCGACCGCCCCCGCATCGCCCCCCCCACGCCCACCGGAACCGGCCCCCCGGGCGCATGCCGCCGCAGAGGGGCTCAATCCCAGGCAGCGCACGGCCCTGGCCGCCCTGGCCCATCTTGCGTCCATCAGTCGGCAGGATTATCAGGAGGCTGCCGGGGCGGACGTTCCGGACCGCACCGCCCAGCATGATCTCAAGGAATTGGTGGAGAAGGGGTTGTTGCGAAAGTCCGGACGCGGTCCGTCCACCCGCTATCATCCGGTGCGGGACACGGCAGACCGGCCGTGAAACGCGCAACGCGCAATCACCCGCCGAAAATTGGGACATTGCGCATAATATGGCGCAACATTACCGCGATAACGTTGCAAAAAGCATGGCGCGACAGGATGCCCTGCAGACGCCAGCTTCGCGTGCAGGTTTTCAGGGCATCGGGTTTTATGGAGATTGCGGCATGAGGCACACGTTCCCCCTGCCCCCCGGACCGGGCGCGATGCGGCCCGTCCGGCCCCTGGCCGCCCTTGTGCTGGCGCTGACGCTTCTTTCCCCGGGGTGCGCCTTTTTTTCATCGCCCCCTGCGCAAAAATCCCTGGGCGACTCCCTCGGGGCCAGGGTCGCGGACACGGCCCGGTCCCAGGTCGGCGTCCGCTACCGCTACGGCGGCGACACCCCGGGGGCGGGCTTCGACTGCTCAGGGCTTGTGCAGTGGGCCTTCGCCCAAAACGGCCTGCGCGTGCCGCGCACCGTCACCGACCAAAGCCTGTTCGGACGCCCGGTGCGCTCCTCGGAACTGCTGCCTGGGGATCTGGTCTTTTTCAACACCTCGCTCAAACGCCGTG
Organism: Desulfovibrionaceae bacterium; assembly: GCA_031082225.1. Taxonomy (GTDB): domain Bacteria; phylum Desulfobacterota; class Desulfovibrionia; order Desulfovibrionales; family Desulfovibrionaceae; genus Desulfolutivibrio. Next base: position 13,025 of record JAVHLG010000060.1, read on the forward strand.
AGCTGCATGTGGGCATCGCCACCTCCCCGGGTTATTTCGTGCACAGCCCCAGTTCCGGCGGCCGGGTGCGCGAGGCCCGCCTGTCCGATCCCTACTGGACCTCGGTCTATGCCAAGGCCCGAAGGGTCATCCCCTGACCAACCGCGTTTGACCGGCCGCGTTTTGACAGCACAGGTCAACGTGGTGTATGCTTTCCTATAAGAACCGGTTCGTCCCGCCTGAGGCGGAGACGAGGCGCGCCCCCGGGAACACCCCATGGAGACCCCCGTGGATTCGTCCCCCCACCGTTTTTCCCAGGCCACACCCGTCACACCCGGGCGGGAACCGTGCGTGACGCCCCCCCGGTGGCGGCGCGTGGCCGTTTTCTTTCTCCTGGCGATGGGGATTGCGTTCGCCTCCCCTGGACAAGGGCGCGCCCAGGACGTGCTGCGCATCGGCTTCGTCATCGGCCTGACCGGCCCGGGCGCGCCTGACGATTCGGACATCTGGAACGGGGCGATCTTGGCCGTGGAGGAGATCAACGCCGGGGCCCCCGACGGCCCGAGCGTTGTGCTTACCGCCTTTGACACCCGCAATACGCCCATCACGGCCAAGTCCGCCACCAAAGAGGCCATCGCCGCCGGGTCCGACATCCTGCTCGCGCCTTCCTACAGCTCCCAGGCCCTGGAGGCGGCCAGGACGGCCCAGGAGCGCGGCATCCCCATCATCTCCGTCATCGCCACCCATCCGGATATCGCCGCCGTGGGCGACTACGTGTTCCAGGTCTGCTTCGACGACAACGCCCAGGCCCGGGCCATGGCCGCCTTTGCCCGCCAGGATCTTGCCGCCGCCACGGCAGCCATCCTGACGGACGTGACCAGCGCCTACGCCCTGTCCATGACCCACGCGTTTCGCACCCGGTTCGTCGCCCTGGGCGGGACGGTGGTGTCGGAGATCGACTACAAGATGCGGCAACGCCGTTTCGACGACGTGGTGAGCCAGGCCGCGCTGGCCCATGCCGATGTGCTGTTCATGCCCGGCTATTGGCTTGACGCCTCCGCGATGATCAAGCTGATGCACGAGACGGGGCTGACCGCCATCCCCCTGGCCGGGGACGGCTGGGGAAGCTCCCGGTTCGCGTCCCTGCGGGGAAATCTCCCGGTGCGGGGATATTACACGGATCATTGGGATTCGTTCATGACCGACGAGGCCTCGCGGCGTTTCACGGCGGCCTACGCCGCCCGCTTCGGCCGCCCGCCCGTCGCCGGTTCGGCCCTGGCCTACGACGCCGTCCGCGTGGCGGCGAAGGCCGCCGACCTGGCCCGGTCCGTCCGGCCTGACGCCCTGCGCGCGACCCTTGCTGCCATGCGCGACTTCCCCGGCGTCACGGGCGCCTTGCACTTCAGGGAGGGGGGAGGCATCCGGAAAGGCGTGCATATCATGGAGATCCGAAACGGCAGGGCCAGCCTGTTGCGAACCATTCAGCCGGAAGAGACCCCCTGATGCCTACCTGCTTGCAACCAGTCGATGCCGCCTGCGCCCCCCCCCGGATCATGCGGCGATGTTGTGCAACGCTTCCGGCCCTGTGCCTGGGGACGCTGCTGGCCCTGATTTGCCTGACGCCGTCGGCCTTGGCCGCTGGCGATCCCGTGCGTATCGCCGCCATCTTCGCCGAGTCCGGCGAGGCCTCCGTGGGCACGGCCATGCAGGACTTTCGCGGCGCGGCCATGGCCGTTGCGGCCCTCAACGCCTCGGGAGGCCTCCTGGGCCATCCGGTGGAGCTTCTCCCCCTGGACAACGCCGGAACGCCGCTGGGCGCCCGCCACGCCGCCCGGCAGGCGGTCGAGGCAGGCGTGCTGGCCGTGGTCGGCGGCCCGTGGAGCGGGATGGCCACGGCCATGGCCGAGGTCTGCCAAAAGGCCCGGACGCCCTTTGTGACCTCCATCGCCACCCATCCCGACGTCACCCGGACCGGGGAATGGGCCTTCCGCGTCTGCTACACCGACGACCAGCAGGGCGAACTGCTGGCCCGCTTCGCCCGGTCCCAACTGTCCGCCGCGACCGCCGCCGTTTTGATCAATGTCGCCAACTCCTACAGCCAGGGTCTGGCCGCGACCTTTTCCCGGGCCTTTACCGCCGCAGGGGGCCGGATCGTGTGCGAGCAAGTCTTCAAGTCCAACGACACGGACTATTCCGGCGAGCTTGCGGCCGTGGCCGCCAGCAAACCGGATGTGGTCTTTGTACCGAGCTATGCCCTGGAATCCGGGCACATCGTGCGCCAGGCCGCCGCCATGGGCATCACCGTCCCCTTTTTGGGCGGGGACGGCTGGGGACCGACCATGGCCGAAACCGGGCGTGCGGCCGTCAACGGCCACTTCTACGCCACCCACTGGCACCCGGACGCCCCCTTCGCCGCCGGAAAGGACATTGTCCAGGCCTACCGGAAGGCCCACGGTCAGGATCCTGTCCAGCCCGACGCCATCCTGGCCTACGACGCGGTCATGGTCCTGGCCGACGCCATCCGCCGGGCGGGCAGCCTGGATCGAAACAGGATCCGGGAGGCCCTGGCCCGGACACGGAACTTTCCCGGCGGAACCGGGACCATCACCTTCGACGCCGGTCGCAACCCGGTGGGCAAGGAGATGTGCATCATGCGCTTTGAAAACGACCAGGCCATGTTTTTCACCGCCTTTCGGTAAGGCACCCGAAAACCATGAGAACCCTTTCCGCATTGCCCCTGCGTTCCAAGATCAATCTGGCCATCCTGCTCACGTTCACGGTGGTGGCGCTGATCTCGGGATTCTTTTTGTCCTACTACGCCGCAGGCAAACGCCAGGACGCCCTGGACCATGTGCAGGTGCTGCTGCAAAGCGTGGTGGCCCAACGCTACGAATCCCTGGCCAACGAGATCTTCGCCCGGCAGGACCGGGCCGTGGCCGTGACGCTTGACGAGATGATCAAGGTCCGGGACGTGGTCGGGGCCGCCGTCTTTCTCCCCAACGGCGCGGTCTTCGGCCTGGCCGGACACGAGACCGGGGAGCCCCTGCCGCAACAGGAACGGTCCATGCTCGACGGCGGGGCACGCTTTTTCGAGACCGTGCTGGGCGGCCAGCGCGTGCTGTGTTATGCCGAGGCCATCTCCATGATCGGCGAGGACGTGGGCTACCTGCGCATCACCTATTCCCCCGAGCATCTGGACCGTCAGGGCCGGACCATGGCCATGATTTTCCTCTCGGCCCTGGGCGTCAACCTCGTGGTCATGCTGGGGCTTCTGCACTGGCTTCTCCGCCGGGCGGTGCTCGGTCCGGTGGACCAGTTGCGCGGGGCCATGGAGCGGGTGCGGGGGGGGCGCCCCGGCGAGACCGTAGCCCTGGACACCGGCGACGAGATCGGCGGCATGGCCAGGTCGTTCAACGCCATGTCCCTGGCGCTTAAGGAAAACGCCGCCAGCATCGAGGCCTCCCAACGACAGATCGAGGAGGCCAACCGGACCCTGGAGGCCAAGGTCCGGCAGCGCACCGCCGACCTGGAATCGGCCAACGCCAGTCTCACCGGCGAAATTCAGGAACGGGAGCGGGCCCGGGCCGAAAGCGCCCGGCTGCTCGACCTTTTGACCGCGACCATCGAGTCCACGGCCGAAGGCATCCTGGTGGTGGACACCAACCGGGACATCGTGGCCATCAATCACCGGTTCCTCGAACTGTTCGGCCTGTCCCGGGACTGGTCCCTGCTGCCCACGGCCGAGGCCCGTCTGGCGGCCACAGCCGCCCGGACCAAGGATCCGGCGGCCTTTGCCGCCCGGGTGTGCGAACTGCTGGACACCCTGACCATGGAGGCCGTGGACGTGGTGGAGATGGCCGACGGCAGACTGCTGGAGCGCCGGGCCAGAACCTACCGCATGGCCGGGCGGGTGTGCGGCAGGCTGTACACCTATCAGGACGTGACCGAGCGCACCCTGGCCGAAAAGCAACTGCGCGACGCCGTGTCCGAGCTTGAGGCCATCGTGGAGAACACCCTGGTGGGCATCGCCCTGATCCAGGACGGCCTGTGCCGCAAGATCAACCGCCGGGGGGCGGAGATTCTGGGCTACCTGCCCGAGGAACTGACCGGAAAACCGCTCTCCCATCTGTATACCACCGTCGCAGGAGGGGCGACCTTCGAAGCCCGCTATCAGGAAGCCCTGATCCGCGACGGGGCCTTCCGGAACGATGAGGACGTGCGCCGCAAGGACGGCGGCATCGGCTGGGTGCGCATCTACGCCAAATCCCTGGATCCTCTGCGACCGATGCATGAGGTGATCTTCGCCTTTGACGACATCAGCCTGGAAAAACAGCTTGAGGAGAACCTGCGCGCCGCCAAGGACGCCGCCGAGGCCGGGACCAGGGCCAAGAGCAGCTTTCTGGCGGCCATGAGCCACGAGATCCGCACGCCGCTCAACGCCGTGGCGGGCATGACCGAGGCCGCCCTGGCCACCACGCTGACCCCCGAGCAACGCGACTACCTGGGCGTGATCAAGGACTCGGCCACGCATCTTCTGGCCGTGCTCAACGACATCCTCGACATCTCCAAGATCGAGGCCGGAAGGCTGACCCTGGAGCACATCGACTTCGACCTGCGCCGGGTTCTGGAGGGCGTGCGCAAGGCCCTGGCCCCGCAGGCCCAGGCCAAGGGGCTGTCCCTGACCCTGACCGTGGCCCCGGACGTGCCGGGCTACCTGCGCGGCGATCCCTTGCGCCTGCGCCAGGTGCTCTTCAACCTGGCCGGCAACGCCGTGAAGTTCACCCCGCAAGGCGAGGTGCGCATTGACGTGGGCCGCCTGGAGGCCCCGGACGCGGACCAGGGCGTGAAGCTGTCGTTTTCCGTCAGCGACACGGGCATCGGCATCCCCGAGGACCGGCTCGACGGCATCTTCCAGACGTTCACCCAGGCCACGACCGCCATCACCCGGTCCTACGGCGGCACGGGGCTTGGACTTTCCATTTCCCGCCAGATCGTGGAGCTCATGGGCGGGACCATCGCGGTGCGCTCCACTCTGGGCAGGGGCAGCCGGTTCCGGTTCGAGATCCATTTCCAGACAGGCAATCCCGATCTGGCCCAGGATGCGGGCGACGCCCTCCCCGCCCTGCCCGAAACCCGCCCCCTGCGGCTGCTTCTGGTGGAGGACAACGCCTTGAACGCCCGGGTGGCCACGCTCATGCTCTCGCGTCTGGGTCATGCCGGACGCCATGTCCCGGATGTCGAAAAGGCCCTGGCGACCCTGGCCAGGGAGGATTTCGACGCCGTGCTCATGGACATCGAGATGCCGGACATCGACGGCCTGGAGGCCACCCGGCGCATCCGCAGGGGAGGCCATGGTCTCTTTCCGGTCCGGCAGCCGGGAGTGCCCATCCTGGCCATGACCGCCCACGCCCTGCCGGAGATTCGCCAGGAATGCATCAAGGCGGGCATGGACGGCTTTCTGACCAAGCCCGTCTCCCAGACGGAACTGGCCAGGGCCCTGCACCGGGTGGCCGGGCCCGGGGACGCCCCCGCAACGCCGCGCCCGGCCCGGGACGGCCAGCCAGACGATGCGGCGGGGACGGACCCGGAGGCCTGCGCCGACCCGCCCGTTTTGGACAAGGACTACGCCATCCGGCGCATGGGCATCGGGGACGCGGAATATCGCCTGATCCTGGCCGTGGGCGCCAAGGAGACCGTTTCAGGCCTCGCCACGGCCAAAACGGCCTTGGAGGAAGGGAATCTGGAAGGGCTGGCCCGCACGGCCCACACCCTCAAAAGCGCCACGGGCACCATGGGCGCCCTGTCCTGCCGCGAGGCCGCCGCACGCCTGGAGGAGGCGGCCCGGGCCAATGACGCGGCCAGGGCCGGGGACGCCCTGGGCGAACTGGAGCAGGAGGCGGCCAAGGTCATGGCCGCCTGGCAGGAGATGACCGGCCCCCGGGACGCCGCCCCATGTTCCACGGAAGGCGACCCCTGACCGGACCGCCCCGCCCCTATCCCCCGAGAAAATAACGCAGGGCGGCCACCGTGCCCATGCCTGCGGCCACGGCCCCAAAGAAGCTGCCCGTGCGCCACGCCGCCAGACCGGCCGGGACGCTGCCCACAAGAAAGACGTTGCCCGCCGACAGGTCCAGGCCCCCCTGTGGGGCCAGAACGGACGGAAATAGCAGCGCCGCCAGCACCGCCGCCGGGACAAATCCCAAAAACCGCACCACCAGGGGAGGCAGGGTGCGCCCGGACAGAAAGACCAGGGGCGCGGCCCGGGGCAGGTAGGTGGCCAGGGCCATGCCCAAAATGGTCAGGAAGACGTCGGTCTGATCCAGGATTGCCATAGGGTTCCCAGGGCGGCCCCGGCCAGGGTGGCGGCCAGGACGCCGAAACGGTCCGCCCCAGACAGGGCCAGGACCGTGGACAGGATTCCGGAAAATAGGGCCACGGCCAGATGGGTCCGGGTCTTGGCCTGCCCGGCCAGGAGGGCGATGAACATGGCCGGCAGGGCGAAATCCAGGGCGATGGGCCGCACGTCGCCCACCGCCGATCCGGCCACGGCCCCAAGCAAGGAGCCCAGCACCCAGGCGGCCTGGGCCATGACCCCCACGGCCAGGGTCTCGGCCCGGGAGAGCGGCCCGTCGCGCAGGGCGCAGGCGTGCAGGGCGAAGGTCTCATCCGTCAGTTCGAAGGCCAGAAGGGACAGGTCGCGCCTGCGCCAGCCCCCCAGGGACGGGGACAGGGCGGCGGAAAAAAGCAGATGGCGCAGATTGACCACGAAGGCGGTCAAAACGATCCCGGCCATGGACGCCCCGGCGGCCAAAAGCCCCACGGCGATGAACTGGGCCGATCCGGCAAAGACCAAAACGGACATGGACAGGATGTTTTGCGTGGAGAGTCCGGCGTTTTTGGCCAGCACGCCATAGGCGAACCCCACAGGCACGTAGCCCAAAACCACCGGGGCCACCCGGCAGGCCGCCCGCCATAAAAAGCCCCCGGCCTGGGCCGCCTGCCCCGGACTCATTTCCGGGCCGTGCCCTTGAAAAACGTATACAGAAAGGTTCCGTCCGGCTCGGCCGTGCGCAACAGGTCGGCCAGGCCCGCGTCAAAGGTCGCAGCGTCGGCCAGCCCCTCCCGCAATGCCGCCTGGCGTGCCCCGGCCACCATGGGCACGATGATCTTGCGCACGAAGGATTCGGCCACCTCCGGCAGGGAGCCGTCGGCATACACCAGACGCGGCGAGACGCGCACATCGCAAAACCCCGCCTCGGCCATGAGGGGATACACCCGCCTGCCGATGCAGGAATCGCCGCCGAGCAGGGCCTGGGCCCGGACCAGCCCGTTCCAGGCCGTGCGGGCCGCCGGGGTCTCGGGGTGGAAATAGCAGGATCCGTGGTCGCCCTCGATGACCGTGATGCTCCCGTCGGCCTTCAGCACGCGGGCAAGTTCCTTCAGGGCGGCCAGGGGGTCCGGCAGATGCTCCAGGACGAAGCACACGAAGACGTGGTCGAAGGAGGCCTCCGGGAACGGCAGACGGGTGATGTCGGCCTGCTGGAAGCGCACGTTGCGGTGTCCGGCCCCGGTCACGGCGGCCTCGGCCCGGGCCAGGGAGTCCGGGGAGATGTCCACGCTTACGATATCCGCGCCCGGACTTTTTTCGGCCAGGATCACGGTCTGGGCCCCCACCCCGCACCCGGCCTCCAGGACCGTGGCCCCCGGGGGATAGCCCGTGTCGTGGTGTAAAAGCCCGGCCAGCCCGCCCGCCTGATCCAGGAGGCGTTCGGCCTCCCGCTTGCCATAGCCGTGCACGTATCCGCTCCCGGGCATGCGCCCTCCTTTTTTTGACAAAAGGGGGTAATGGTCACGATCCGGCGTTTGTCAAGAAATTCCGGATGGATTGCCCGGCAAAACGTGAAGATTCCCGCAGCCGCCATCCGGGGCGGGACGCCCGGGCGGACGGGGCGTCGCAACCCAGGCGGTCGCCCGGGGGTTTCGTCCGGCGGGGTTTCGGGCTATCGTGCCCCACGCCATATGCGGCGCAAGGAGAGGAGAGCGTGAAGATGAAGTTTCTGGTCATGGGCCTTTTCGTGCTGTTTTTGGCCTACGCGGGCTACGCGGCCCTGATGTACGCCTTGCAGGATTCCCAGGTTTTTCCGGGACGGGAGACCGACCCGGCCCTTGTGGCAAAGCTTCGCGACTACCATCCGGACTTCCAGGACGTGACCCTGACCACTGCGGACGGGGCCACGCTTTCGGGCTATCTCCTGCCCCGCGCCCTGCCCGCGCTTTCGGCCCGCCGCCCGGCGCAAGCCGCCTCCGGGGACACCCCCGGGCCACCCATGGAACCCGCGCCGGTGCTGCTCTATTTCCAGGGCAACGCCGAGGAGGCGGCCTCGTTTTTCCTGTGGTCGCCAAGCGAACTGCCCCGCTTCACCCTGGCCGCCGTCAATTACCGGGGCTATGGCGCGTCCACGGGCAAGGCCACAGAGACGTCCGTCAAGGCCGACGCCCTGGCCGTCTACGACGCCCTGACCACCCGCTTTCCAGACACGCCCATCGCGGTCATGGGCCGCAGCATCGGCACGGGCGTGGCCGCCCATGTGGCTGCCCGGCGTCCGGTGGCCGCCGTTGTGCTGGTGACGCCCTACGACAGCATTCTGGCCGTGGGACAGGCGGCGCATCCGCTTCTGCCCGTCAAACTGCTCCTGCGCCAACCCTTCGACGTGCTTCCCGACGCCGCCGCGGTCACGGCCCCCACCCTCTTCATCACGGCCGGAAACGACACCCTCATCCCCGAGTCCCACGCCCAGGCCCTGGCCGCCGTCTGGGCCGGTCCCAAGGATTTCCGACGCCTCGCCGGGGGCCACAACTCCATCCTGGACAACCCCGACTACTGGCCCTTTATCCGCGATTTCCTCACGGCCGTGCAAAACGGAACCTTCCAACCGCCGCTCCGGAACTGAACCCCGGACGCGCCCAGGCTGGCGCGCGTCCGGCGGACATGCTGACATGGGATGAAAACCCCGCCCAAGGAGGCCGCCCCATGCCAGCCGTGCCCTTCACGCCCCGCCTCGCCGCCGAATACGCCGCGCTCTTCGATTCCTGCGTCACCATCCCGTCCCGGGCCCCCGAAGTCGCGTTCGCCAGCGGCCGGGTCACCCGTCACCGTGGCCGCTACGAGACCCTCGGCCGCGAACTGGGCATCCCCTGGGTCTTCATCGGCATCCTCCACACCATGGAGTCCTCCGGCCGCTTCGACCGCCATCTGCACAACGGAGATCCGCTCACGGCCCGCACCACCCGCGTCCCAGCCGGACGCCCGCTCCAGGGACAGCCGCCCTTCACCTGGGACGAAAGCGCCGCCGACGCCCTGGCCATGAAAAAACTGGGGCAGGGCACGGACTGGTCCCTGCCGGGCATGCTCTACCAGTTCGAGCGCTACAACGGCTTCGGCTATCGACAGCAGCACGGCATCCACTCCCCCTACCTGTGGAGCCTCTCCACCCACTATACGAGCGGGAAATACGTCGAAGACGGCACATGGTCAGACACGGCCGTGTCCAAACAATGCGGCGCGGCGGTTCTGCTCAAGGAATTGATGACGCGGGGTGAGGCGTAGAAATGCCGGGGGGGAAACTATTTTGAAAAAAAGTTTCCCCCCCGA
>JAVHLG010000061.1 GCA_031082225.1 Desulfovibrionaceae bacterium
GTTATAGAGTATTTCACATTGATGAATCAGATTTCGTTGCACCAGTCGGGCCATTTAATGCTGGCTCAGGATGTGCGGAGATGGTTATCACCTGACAGGTAGGCCACAAAAAAGGAAGTGGCCATGCCGTCCCCGGTTTGGGTATCGAGGAGTTGCGAAGCTTCACGAACCCGAAAACACGGAGGACGCCATGACCACGGGAAAGAAGGTAGCACGAAGAAAGCTCAGTCTGCTAGACTTGGCCGCCGAAATGGGAAATGTGTGCAAAGCCTTCAAAAGCATGGGATATTCTCGGCAACAGTTCTACGAGATACGTCGAAACTACCAGACCTTTGGGTCCGAAGGACTTATGGACCGCCTTCCCGGGCCGAAAGGACCGCATACCAACCTGGTCGAAGAGCAGGTGGAAACCGCCATCCTGGCCCATGCCTTGAGCCATCCGACCCACGGCCCGCTTCGGGTCGCCCAGAATCTGGTTCTTTCTGGAATTCAAGTAAGTTCCGGCAGTGTTCGCGGCGTGTGGACCCGCCAGAACCTGCTCACGCGCAACGAACGGCTTTTTACGGCTCGAGCGAACGGTACGGGAACAAAGCCTGGAGCTTTCCGAAGCACAAGTGCGTCTTCTGGAGCGCTTCAGTCCGGAGTTTCGTGACTGCCACATCGAGGCGGAACATACCGGCTCCCTTGTGGCCGTTGACACGTTTATGGTCGGCAGCCTCAAGGGCGTCGGCCGGGTGTACTTGCAGTCGGACATCGACTGCCACAGCCGCTACGCCTTTGGAAGGCTATACAAGAGCAAGCTCCCGGTGACGGCTGTGCATGTCCTGGACGAAGACGTTTTGCCCTTTTTCGAGGAACATTCCGCCAGGATCGAGACGATCCTTTCGGATAATGGCCGGGAATTCTGCGGCAGTCCAGACCGGCATCCCTATGAACTGTTTTTGCAGCTCGAAGGCATGAGCATCGGACAACGAAGGTCTGGAGGCCACAAAGCAACGGGTTTGTCGAAAGACTTCACCGCACGCTTTTGGATGAGCATTTTCGCATCCAGGGCTGGAAGAAATGGTATGAATCGGTGGAGGAAATGCAAACTGACCTTGACGGCTACTTCCGTCATTACAACCACGAGCTCCCGCACCAAGGAAGAAACATGAACGGTCGGACGCCATACACCGTGTTCCTTGAAGGCCTCTTACCTTCCAAAGAATCTGAAGCGGACAAGGATATGGAAGCAGCCTTATCGCTACCCCGCCGGGGACGGCGGTGTCAGGTGAATACTATCTCTGTACAGCATATATAAATTCACAGCGACCGCATACGACCTTTGACGGTCGTCGGCCCATGGATGTATACTGAGATGGACAATCAGGTTTGACGGCGTCACGAGCAGCAACCGCTACTGAGCTTTCTTTCGCCGCTACCCCGTTCAACCAAGTGAGAACATCTCCGAATCATTCCCTTTCTTATCAGAAATCCATCGGGCATAACCCTTTTTTCTTCGAAGCGTACAATGGAGACCCATCTTGCTGAAATGTACATACGCTGACAATAACTTGAATTGGCAGTCAGACCACACAGTCTCGAAATTTTGTGGATAGCAGCCAAACATTTGAAGTTCTTTTTTTATTTATAGAAGTGGTGGAAGATGTCGTTTTGATGTGTTAATTTTCAATTCATCTTAATAACAAGAGTGGAAAGTCAACATGAAGATTCTTGTGACTGGAGCAGCTGGATTTATTGGATACCATCTATCTCGTCGTTTTTTGAAAATGGGTCATACCGTTGTTGGTCTTGATAATTTAAACCCATATTATTCCGTCGAATTAAAAAAAGATCGATTGGCTCAGCTTTTGGAGTATGAGTATTTTCAGTTTTCGCAAATTGATCTCGCTGATAAAAAATCCGTCTTCAAACTTTTTCAGGATCATGACTTCAGCCATGTTGTGAATTTGGCAGCTCAGGCTGGCGTTCGTCATAGCATTGAAAATCCTGGTGCCTACGTTGACACCAACCTTGTTGGTTTTGCGAACATTCTTGAAGGTTGTCGGCATGGAGGCGTCCGTCATCTCGTTTTCGCCTCATCCAGCTCCGTGTATGGCCTCAATACCGACATGCCCTTTTCGGTCCATAACAATGTTGATCATCCTATCAGTCTGTATGCTGCCACAAAGAAGTCAAATGAACTGATGGCCCATACGTATAGCTACCTCTACGGACTTCCCTGCACCGGGCTTCGTTTTTTTACTGTTTACGGACCGTGGGGTCGCCCAGACATGGCGCTTTTTCTTTTCACCAAAGCCATACTGGAAGGGAAACCGATCACGGTTTTTAACCATGGCAAGATGCAACGCGATTTTACCTATATCGACGATATCATAGAAGGTGTTACCCGTGTCACCGGACGCACCCCTACTGCAAATCCGAAGTGGGATTCTCATGCTCCGGATCCCTCATCCAGTGTCGCGCCCTATAAAATCTATAATATTGGCAACAACAACACCGTTGAATTATCGCGTTTTATCGAAGTGATTGAAGAACAACTCGGAAAAAAGGCAGAAAAAGTATTTTTACCGCTTCAACCAGGAGACGTTCCCCGCACGTATGCAGATGTCGATGATCTTGTTGCAGATGTTGGCTTCAAGCCGTCAACCACGGTGGAATTTGGCATTGCAAAATTTATTGAGTGGTATCGTGAATATTTTCATGTTTAAGTTGACATGACTCCTGGAATGTCCATAAAGAAATCAACCCTCGAAACTTTCAGCTTACCTCCACGGGAGATGGGGACGGTCCATGGATTTTTCGAAAATTAAGCATGAGATGGCAGAAATTTTTGATCAAATCACATCTCAAACAGATGTTGGGTTGTTGCCAGATGAAACGGCTGTGGGCAAATTTGCAAGACTTTGTCAACGCATGCATCAAATTGCTGACGATGCCTGGATCGGTGAGGCTGAAGATTTTTCCCATCTTTCCAGCCAATTGTTGAGTGCTGTAAAAAAGGGAGATGTCGAAAATAGCATTATGCTTGCGGAATCTCTTCACGATTCCCAGGCGTATTGCCACCGCATGTTTCGCGAGTAAGTTCTTAGTTTATGTTTCACGTGAAACGTGTTGATTTTCATGACATCGAAGGATGTGGCTTGTTCGTGTCCGCGATGGGCGTATGTCAGCGTCAAGGGAAAGGACGTCTCGAGCAGGGTGAGAACTCCAGGAGTAGGCATGGCCAGAGTAGTGGTTGTTGCGAATCAAAAGGGTGGGGTGGGAAAGACCACCACGTCTGTGAACCTTGCGGCCTCGCTCGCCGTCATGGAAAAAAAAACGCTGCTTATCGACTGCGACCCGCAGGCGAATGCGTCAAGCGGATTGGGAATTTATTCGGAAAAATGCATTCAAAATGTCTACACGATTCTCTATGAACCCGCGCGGGTCAGGGAGGCGGTTGTTGTCACGGACTTTCCCTTCCTCTCCGTGCTGCCATCTTCACCGGATCTTGTCGCCGCCGAAATAGAGTTGGTGGGCAAGCCAAGACGTGAGTTCTTTCTCCGGGCGGTTGTTCAAGAAATAGCCGAAGAGTACGAATATGTCCTGCTGGATTGTCCGCCGTCGTTGGGGCTGGTTACCTTGAACGCCTTGTGCGCGGCGACGGAACTGCTCATTCCGCTTCAATGCGAATACTATGCGCTGGAAGGCATCGCGCAGCTCCTGCGCACCTATGACCTCGTCCACAAACGCTTCAACAAGGAATTGTCCGTCCTTGGGGTGTTGCTCACCATGTATGACGGCCGAAACAAGCTCAATCGGCATGTCAAGCGGGAGATCTGGAAATGTTTTCCCAAGCTTGCCTTTGACACCCTGGTGCCCCGCAACGTCAGGCTCTCCGAAGCGCCGAGCTTCGGAAAGCCTGTCCTGGCGCATGACATCAAGTCCCGTGGATCAGAGGCATATCTGTCCCTGGCTCAGGAAGTGGTGCGCAGGCATGCTGGCAGCGTGCCTGTCGGCGGGGCTGCAAGGTCTGGAAGGAAGTCTGCCTGATCCAGTGGCTTGGGCTTAGGATTTTGTAACGAATGGGCGGCATTCGACGCTGACATGTTTTTTGAAGTGGCGCTTCGTGATCCGGGCCAGGCAGTTTTGGCATTGAAAGCTGGCCAGTCCGCCCAGATTGGCAGCCGTCAAACGGAATTTGCGCGGTTCGTCGGCCCGCCAGTCATCCGTCTGCGCGCCGCAATGTTCGCATGCGAGGTCATAGGCCGGGGGATAGGTGAAGTCCCAGTATTGCAGCAAGGTTTCCCAGTCGCCCAGGGGTTCGGCTGGCGGATCCGTGTGCAGGGCGGCCGGACTTAAGCCTGTCCGTGCGCTTGAAAGCAGGGGCTGGATGTCTTTTTTGCAAAGATTCCAAAGCTCAGCTTCGATGAACACGCCGATGAATGCGCCTGCATGGTCATGAAGAAGGATATATCCTTCTGATGGTGAAGACATGGTGCGCTCCTTTGGGAGGCCGCTTTCGCGGAAAATATTTTTGAAAGCGACGCTTTAGGGTTGTCAGTTTTGGAGTCCTGAGGGTAAGGTTTCGTCGTTTTCTGTCAAGCTTTTTGGATTGAGCCGTCGGTGTTGTCCGGGGACGTTCCGGGATTATGACGGCAGGGAGGGCGAGTATGGCGCAATCTGCGCGGGGACTTGGCAGAGGTTTGGAGGCCCTTCTTGGTGGATTGGGCGACAGTACGTCGCAAGGCGAGGTCATGGAAATACCCGTGGGGCGAATCCGGCCAAATCCGGAGCAGCCGAGACGGGAATTTTCAGAAGAGGCCATGGCGGATTTGACGCGTTCCATCAAGGAGCAGGGCGTTTTGCAGCCGGTGGTGGTGCGGCCTGTTCATGATGGTGGGCACGACTACGAGATCATAGCCGGAGAACGGCGCTGGCGGGCCTGTTCCGCAGCCGGATTGGAAGTGATTCCGGCCATGGTCAGGGAGGCGGATGACGAACAGAGTTTGGCCCTGGCGCTGATTGAAAACCTGCAACGCGAAGATCTCAATCCCGTGGAAGAGGCCGCCGGGTTTACCTTGCTGATGAGCCGCTTTGGCGTAACCCAGGAGGAGCTTGCGGCCCGGGTTGGTAAAAGCCGGTCTGCGGTGGCCAACACCTTGCGGTTAATGCAACTTCCCGAATCCATCCGGGCCGATATTTCCGCCGGGCGTCTGTTTGCCGGACACGCCCGGGCGCTTTTGTCCCTTTCCGATGAGGCTTTGCGAAATGCGCTCTGGGCGCGCATCCTTGAGCTGGGCATGTCCGTACGCCAGGCCGAGGATATGGCGGCCTACGCCAAGGCTCACGGGATGCTGCCGGATCTGGCTGTGCAGGAAGGGGTTGCGCCGACGGCGGCCCCGGATGAAGCCCTTGGGGTGAAGACTGGGAAGGCGGCGGGCGGCAGACGTGAGACCTCGCCGCTTGATCGACAGTTGCTTGATCTACAGCGGGAACTCGAGGCATTGTATGGGGTCAAGGTCCGCGTGGCCGGTACGCCTGGGAAGGGCCGCATCACGTTTCATTATGCCTCTGAGGACGCCAGAGAAGACATCATTGGCCGCCTGGGCCTCAAGAGCGGCTAAACGGCATGAAACCGTCCAGGCTCCCTGAACGAATCGCGGCGTGCGTATCCGATTTCCCGAAAAAGCGGATACTGGTGCTGGGCGATCTCATGCTCGACCACTATCTCATGGGCGACGTGCAGCGGATTTCGCCTGAAGGGCCGGTGCCGGTGGTCCGGGTGCGGCAGGAGGCCCACACGCTGGGCGGCGCAGGCAATGTCGTCAAAAATCTCGCCGCGCTTGGGGTGCGTCCCACGCTTGTGTCCGTGTGCGGTGACGACGATCCAGGATATACGGTGGTGCGTCTGGCGGAACGTGAAGGCCTGGATTCGATCATCGTCCGGGACAAAAAGCGTCCCACCACGATCAAAACGCGTATCATCGCGCAGAATCAGCAGGTGGTCCGGGTGGACCGGGAGACGGACCAGCCGGTTTCCCCCCGGGTGCGCAGTGCGGTCATTGAGGCCCTGGAGCGGGTGCTGCCCGGACATGACGGGGTGATCGTCTCGGATTACGCCAAGGGACTGGTCTCCCGACCGGTTCTTGAGTCGCTTTTACGGGGGGCGGGGAACATGTCGCCCCGGCCGCCTGTCCTTGTGGATCCCAAGGTTCCGAATCGGGATATCTATCTGGGGGTTGATCTGCTGACGCCCAATGTCAAGGAAGCCGGGGAGATGGCCGGAATCCACATTGAGGGCAAAACCGGGATCATCCGGGCGGGGCTTGCCATCTTCAAAAAGACCCGCTGCCGGGCGCTGGTCATCACCCTTGGGGCAGACGGCATCGCCCTTTTTTCCAGTCCCGGGCATGTGCGGCACATACCGACCATGGCCCGCAAGGTCTTTGACGTGACCGGTGCAGGGGATACGGTCATCGCCGCATTGGCCGCCGGTTTGACGGCCGGGTTGGAACTTCTCGACGCCTGCGTCCTGGCCAATTATTGCGCCGGGATCGTGGTCGGACAGGTGGGGAGCGCCACGGTATCGCAAAAAGAGCTTCTGGACGGCATCGGCCGACTCCAGGAACCGCATGTGGAGACATGGCTTCAGGCTGAAACCGCATGAGGGGCTGAGTGGCCGTTGTGGCCGCGATGACGCATGCTGTTTGCCAGGCACGGTTCTCAACAAAGGCGTACAAAGATGTCGAGCAGGAAGGAAAACGGAGCGTCCTCCGATGCATGGACCTGGAAGGCGGATCCCCTGACCAATACGGTCTCCCTCGGGGGCGAGGTGGATTTCACGGTCAGTCCCGCTGTGCGTGACAGATTCGTGGCCTTCATCGAGAAATCCAAGGGGGATGTGTTTCTGGATCTGGGCGAACTGCACTATATCGACAGTTCCGGCCTTGCCGCCCTGATAGAAGGCCGCAAGTTGCTCAAGGGCAAGGGCCGCCGCATCACCATCACCGCCATTTCGCACCAGGTGCGCAAGCTTTTCGAATTGACGCAGATCGGGGAGCTTTTTGGGTTGTAGCGCGGGCAGAGCCCGGCTATGTTACCTCAAAGCCAAGGAATGAACCTGGGGAGGGTCACGGGTGCGCGAGGTCTTGGGCGTTTTTTTGGATGTCGTGAACGGCCTCGTCCACTGTCTGTGGCTTTCGGTGACCCGAAAGTACCATTCCAAGCCGTATCAACGTGAGCGTACCTGGGATCATCTGTCCTGGGTCGGCGCGGACTCTCTGCCCATTGTCAGCATCATCTCCGGATGCACCGGCATAATTCTGGCCCTGCAGGCGGCCATGCAGTTGGAAAAGGTCGGCGCATTGAGCTATGTGGCTAATCTTGTAGGATTTTCCATTGTCACGGAGCTTGGGCCGCTGCTCACGGCGTTGATTCTTGCCGGTCGGGCAGGTGCGGCCTTTACCGCAGAAATCGCGACCATGAAGATATCGGAGGAGGTCGACGCCCTAAGCGTCATGGGCATCGATCCCATCCGTTTTCTGGTCTGGCCCAAGTTTGCGGCCATGCTGGTCATGACCCCGCTGCTGACCCTGTGGGCGGATTTCGTGGGCATCATGGCTGGCGGCATTTTTTCCGCCACGGCCTTGGGATTGAGCGGCAAGGTGTATTTCGAACAGACCGCGACGTTTCTGCAGGTCAGCGACGTCATGTCCGGATTGGTGAAAAGCGCCGCCTTTGGCATGGCCATCACGCTCATCAGTTGCACTCAGGGCTTGCTGGCCAGGGAAGGGGCGGCGGACGTCGGACGACGCACCACCATGGCCGTGGTGCAATCCATATTCGTCATGATACTTCTGGATCTATTTTTTACGGCACTGAATTATATATTGCGATGAAAGAGACTCATATATCAGCGTAAATGCCGGGAAAACAGGTTTTGTGAAGCGTGATATCTTTCTTAGCCGTTATCGAGAGAATTCATTTCGATCCATCCATGTGAGGGAAAATAGAAACAGACTTCATAGATAAACGCGAGTGGACGTGCAGCGATTCCAATACCATGCGAAGATAAAAGGGAAAAAGACGGGACTGACCCATGCAGCAAAAGGGAAGATTTTTCGCACCAGAGATCGTCCTCCAAAACGTCACGGTCGGCTATGGCGACAGGACCGTTTTGGAGAACATCACCACCGTGCTTCCAGCCGGGAAGATCAGCGTCATCCTGGGGGGGTCGGGATGTGGGAAATCGACGCTTCTGCGCAACATCCTGGGTCTGGTCAGCCTCAAGTCGGGGACCATCAGGTTGGGCGACGTGGATCTGTACGGCATGACGGATCAGGAGGCCATGGCCATGCGCCGCCGTCTGGGGGTGTTGTTCCAGGACGGGGCGCTTCTGGGGTCCATGCCCCTGGGGCAGAATGTGGCCATGCCGCTTAGGGAGCATACCGCCCTGGACGAGGGGATGATCGAGGAGGTGGTGCGCATGAAACTCAAGCTGGTTGGGCTTGAGCCGTTTGTGCACTATTTTCCCCGCCAACTGTCCGGCGGCATGCGCAAACGGGCCGGACTGGCCAGGGCCATGGCCCTGGATCCGGCCATCCTGTTGTGCGATGAACCCACCTCGGGTCTCGATCCCATCACCTCCGCCGATCTCGATCAGCTTATCCTGGAGCTCAAGGCCACCTTTCCCATGACCATCGTGGTGGTGACCCATGATCTGGACAGCCTGTTTACCATTGCCGATTTCGTGGTGGTTCTGGACAAGGGGAAGATGTTGTTCCAGGGCAGCCTGGAAGCGTTGAAAATAAACACGGATCCCTTCATCGTCAGGTTCCTGGGCCGCATGCCCACCCGCGAAAGCCGGGTGATCGCTGGCGGAGCCGGGGTGGGGGGGCGTGCCAGCCTGGCGTCGCCTCCGGAGACGACGCTTACGTGAACATCACCAAGGGGTGACCTCATGCTTGATGAACGCGGGAAAAAGAAAGAATACGTCAAGGCCTCGCTGACCCTTGCGCTGGGGCTTGGCATCCTGTCCGTGTTCATGGTGGTCTTGGGCGGGCACTGGTTCTGGGAGGATCTGACGACGTATTACGTCCGGTTCGCCACGGTGAAGGATCTGGTCACGGGCAGGCCGGTCAAATACGGCGGCATGGACATCGGCCGCATCCAGGTCATTGAACTCGATCCAGCGGATCCCCGGCTTATCCGGGTGGTCCTGGGCGTCAAAAAGGATTTTCCCCTGTATCAGGGAACCCAGGCCAGAATCGCCCAGAAGGGGTTGGTCGGGGATTTCTATGTTTTTCTGGATCTTTCGGGCGAACCCGGCGAGCGCCTCACCCCCGGGTGCGAGATTCCTGCGGCGCGCACCATGGACATGCAGGAACTGGCCTCTGCGGCGGGCGATCTGCTGCAGGGGGTCAAGCCCAAGCTGGACGAGATCGCAAACAACATCGAACGCCTGCTGTCGCCGCAAAACGTCGCCCTGGTCGAGAGCATGCTGGAAAAGGGACCATCGCTTCTGGCCGAGACCAAGACGGCCGTGGAGTCGTTTCGTGCGGACTGGGCCAGACTGGTGAACAAGGGCGAGTCGGCGGCCACGGCCCTGGACAAGACCCTGGTGCGCGCCGAGACGGCCGTCGGGGCCATTGAAGAGGAACTGCGCCTGACGCTCTCAGAGATCAGACGGCATACCGACACGGCAGGCCAGGTGGCCGCCGATCTGCGGGTGAGCCTGGACTATGACCAGCGGCAGGTGGAGGAAATTTTGCAAAATCTCAACCGCACCAGCCGGGATTTGAAGGATTTGGCGGCCCGGGTCAAGGAGCGCCCGTGGCAGGTCGTCAGGCCGCCCAGGGAGGGACAGCCGTGAGTAGATCGAAAGCGGCGGCATGCCTTGGGGCGTGTCTGGTTATGGCGTTGGTCCTGGGCGGTTGCCTGGGCCCCGTGCCCCCTGTGGAGCAATATTTGCGGGTGACGGCGGATGGAGCCGGGTGCGGCGGGGCGAGTCCGGATGCGGCGAACGCTTCGGCCCAACCCGTGGCCTTTGTGCCCCTGAAGGCCCTGGACAACCTGGACCGCCCGGCCGTGCTGGTGGCTGACGGCAGCGTGCTCACGCCGAGCCTGCGCTGGTATTGGGAAGGGTCGCCCCAGAGCGTAATGACGGCCGTGTTGACCCGGATGGTCAACTGCCAGCCGGGGGTGGCGGGTGTCCTGGAATATCGCCCCAGGGTGGCGCATCAGGCGGTATTGACCGGTTCGGTGACGGCGTTCAACGTGCAACGCCAGGGGACGCTTCGCTTTGTGGCCGGGATACGTCTTGACGTCTGGACCAGGGACAGCAAGACGCTGGTGGCCTCGCGGGAGTTTGCAGCGCAGGCGGACATGGCCGGGGAAACCGCGGCGGCCGTGGCCCAGGCCGCCTCTGAGGCGGCGGCGGCCGTGGCCTCTGCAGCCTGCGCCTGGCTATCGCCCACGACCGGCGGGGCATTGGCCCGGGCGTTCGCGGAGTCGGGGCGATGAACCTGGGTGCGGACGCCGCAACGGACGAGCAGGCGCGCTCTCGGCGCATAAGCTGGATGCAGGGGCTGGTCATGAAGGTCGACAGATGGAGATATCGCAGCATGTCACAGGAGAATGACCCGGCGTATGATGAAAAAATAGTGTTACTCATGAAAAATTAAAGCACCGTTTGGGCGCATTAATGCAGTTTTGTGGGTTGAAATTGTTCCCGCCCGATGGCGAACAGGCTCCACCTGCAGCCAAGAAAATGTGCATGTCCTCAAGCATGAAACGTGCTTTGCCTTGATAGCCTTTCCAAATCGTCGTATGGAATCAATCCTGAATTCATGCCGCGCGATAGGTCCGCCATGGCGGACGCCTTGCGCGACCCACGCACACAACGCGTTTCCCGCCGGACAAGCGGAGGTAGCATGACGGCCTATACCGTACAGATGGAACAGCTCCCCGGGCTTTTCGCCGCCTGGAGCGCCCAGTGTCAGGTGCATGTGCCCGTGGCCCTGGAGACCGGGTTTTACGATTTCTCGCCATGGAGGCCTGGCACGGAAATCGCTTTCGAATACGATGTGGCCTACAATCCGCTCAAGCGGTTCTTCATGCCGCCACGCGAGGACATGATCGTTTTCGATCTGGAAACGTATACGGCCAAGCCTGTGTTCGCCGCGCCAAGCATCCTGCTTTTCGGGGTGCATCCCTACGACGTCAAGGCCGTGACCCAGCTTGACCAGCTCATGGAAAGCGGCAGCGTGGACCAGAATTATTTCTCCCGCCGCGACGCCGCCGTGATTTTCGCCATGACCCCCCTGGCCGTATCGGATACGGCGTTCTGGGCCTCGGTCGGGGCGGACAAGGTGGATCAGGGCTTCGACCTGTATTGGACCAAGATCGGGCCGGGCACCTTTCATGTGGAAATCGGGTCAGGCAGGGGCGAGGAACTGCTGTTGGCCGCCGGTCCCCTGGCCCCGGCCACGGCCGGGAGCCGCGAGGCCGCGCGCAAGGCCCAGGTCCGGGCCAAGACCCTGGGGGCGTCCCGCAGCCTGCGCTTCGACTGGCGCGAAACCCCCCACGTCATGGGCCGGTCCTGGAATTCCTCCCTGTGGCACCGCAAGGCGGAAAAGTGTCTGGGCTGCGGTTCCTGCAACATCGTCTGTCCCACCTGCTACTGTTTCGACATCCGGGAGGAGGTGGACGAGAAACTCAAGGCCGGCCACCGCTTCCGGGAATGGGACGGCTGCATGCTCAACGGTTTCGCCCTGGTGGCGGGCAACCACAATTTCCGGCCCCAGGCCTCGGAACGCTACCGGCATCGGTATATGCGCAAGGGAAAATACATCTTCGACAAGATCGGGGAACTGGGCTGTGTGGGGTGCGGCCGGTGCGTGCGGGCCTGCACCAGCAAGATCGCCGACCCGTGCGAGATATTTAACGCCCTGTGGGAGGAAAGCCGGAATGAAATCTAGGACGTTTTCCCCCTACGTGCCGCGACCGGCCACCCTGGTGTCAAAATCCCCCTTGTCCGACCTGGTGACCCTCTACGAATTCGTCCAGGACAACGGCAAGAACCTGGCCCACAAGCCGGGCCAATTCATCATGGTTTCCATCTATGGCGTGGGCGAGGCCCCGTTCTCCATCAGTTCCGCGCCCATCAAGGAATCCAACGTCTTCGAAATCGCCGTGCGCAAGATCGGCGCCGTGACCAAGGCCCTGTCCGAACTGCCGGTGGGGACCAAGGTGGGCATCCGGGGGCCCTTCGGCACCAGCTTCCCGGTGCATGAATTCGTGGGCAAGGACACCCTGCTGGTGGCCGGGGGGCTCGGATACATCCCCATCCGCAGCCTTCTGCACTACCAGCTCAGACATCGTCAGGAGTTTGGCCGCATCAGCGTGCTCATCGGCACCCGGACCCCCAAGGACCGCATCTTCACCGACCAGATCGAGGCCCTGGCCAAGGGCGGCGACGTGGAGGTGCTGGAGACTGTGGACATGCCGGATGCGGACTGGAAGGGCAACGTGGGGGTCATCACCACGCTTCTGCCCAAGGCCCGGGTGGAGCCCCAGAACACCCACGTGGCCATGATCGGCCCGCCGGTCATGTACAAATTCGTTTTGCGCCAGTGCCGGGAGATGGGCATCGCCTCGGATCGCATCTGGGTGTCCCTGGAACGACGCATGAAATGCGGACTGGGAAAATGCGGGCATTGTCAGATCAACAGCCTCAACGCCTGTATGGACGGGCCGGTGTTCCGCTATACGGACATCGAGAGACTGGAAGAGGCCATCTGACGTCCCGGGAAAGGGGCGGAGCGCCCGCCCCTGGTTCAGCAAGTCCGACCATGAAGCAGTAAAAAAAGGCCCGCCATGGAAACAGCACCCGTTACGCTTCCGTCCAACGAGACCTGTCTTCTGTCCGCCAAGCCGCGCATCGCCTTTTTCGATTTCGCAGGCTGCGAGGGCGACCAGCTCCAGATCGCCAATCTGGAGGAAAAGTTGCTGGATATCCTGGCCCACGTCGAGGTGGTCAGCTTCCGGGAGATCAAGACCGGCCACGCCGATGATTATGACATCGCCTTTGTGGAAGGGTCCATCACCCGGCCAGAGGACGAGGCGCGCCTGAAGGACATCCGGGCCAAGGCCAAGGTTTTGGTGGCGCTGGGGGCCTGTGCGGCCATCGGCGGCATCAACTGCCTGAAAAATTTCATGGGCGAGGCCTTCTACCGTGAGGTGGTCTACGGGCCACAGGCCGGTTGGTACCGGACCTATGCGGCCCGGCCCCTGTCGGCCGTGGTCCCGGTGGACGCCGAGATTCCGGGATGTCCCATCGACCGCCTGGAGTTCGCCCGGGTGGTCAAGGAACTGCTCCTTGGCCGCACGCCGTGGCTTCCGGATTATCCCGTGTGCGTGGAATGCAAGATGGCCGGGAACATCTGCCGCTACGACCTGGGCAAGATGTGTCTGGGGATCGTCACCCGGGCCGGGTGCGGGGCCTGCTGCGTCACGGAGGGGGCCCACTGCTGGGGATGCCGGGGGCTTTTTCCCTCGGCCAACCTGGATGCGGCGCGCCAGGTCATGGACAACGCCGGTTTCGACCGGCGGCAGGTCCAGGATCTGATGCGCTTTTTCCTTGGCGACACGCGGGCCGGGCTCTAGGCCGGGCCGTTTTTTCACGAGAAAGCTCCTAACCGATTTCCCACCGCGAGGACCGACCATGGCCAAGGCAGCCAAGGAAAAAACCGTGAGCACGGCCAAAAAGATCAATGTTCATTACCTGACCCGGGTGGAAGGCCACGGCAACATCATCGCCGAGGTGGACGAGGCCGGGACCGTGACCGCCTGCCGCTGGGAGATTCCCGAGGCCCCGCGCTTTTTCGAGGCCATGATGCTTGGGCGCACCTATCACGACGTGCACCACATCGCCTCGCGCATCTGCGGCATCTGCTCCATCGGCCATCAACTGGCCTCGCTCCAGGCCACGGAAGAGGCCCTGGGGATCATGGTCTCGGAGCAGACCCTCGCCCTGCGCAAACTGGCCCTGCACGGCGAGAACATCCAAAGCCACTTGCTGCATGTCGGCTATCTGGTGCTCCCGGATCTGCTTGGCGTGGATTCCGTGATCCCCCTGGCCACGACCCATCGCGAGGAACTCCTGCACGTGGTCAAGGCCAGGGCCATGTCCAACGAATTCTGTCGGTTGGTGTCCGGCCGCACCACCCACCCGCAACGGCTCATGGTGGGTGGCATGGCCAAGCTGCCGACCCTGGACGACCTGCACAGGCTGCGCACGATCCTGGTGGAATCCCTGCCCGAGATGCGGGCCGTGGTCGACCTGTTTGCGGCGGTCAAGGGCAACTTCCCGGATTTCACCCGGGAGACGGAATACGTGGGCCTGACCTCGCCCTCGGAATACGGCCTGTATTGGGGCGAGGTGGCCTCCACGGCCGCCCCCCGGCGACCGGCGGCCCAGTACCAGGACGTCGCCCGGGAATACTGCCTGCCGTCCTCCTCGGCCAAATGGGCGCGCGGGGCCGACGGGCCGTACATGGTGGGCGCCCTGGCCAGGTTCAACCTCAATAGCGGCCAGTTGCACCCGGGCGCGGTCGAGGCGGCGCAGAAACTGGGACTGAAGGCCCCGTGCTTCAATCCGTATTACATATCGCTGGCGCAAATCGTTGAGGTTGTGCATTCTATTGAAGATGCCGTCATCTTGACGGATAGGCTTCTGGAGCGCGGACTGCGCCAGGAAAAGGCCCCGGTGGTGCGCTGCAAGCCGGGTCGCGGCGTCGGGGCGGTGGAGGTGCCGCGCGGCATCCTTTTCCATGCCTACGAATACGATGAAAACG
Organism: Desulfovibrionaceae bacterium; assembly: GCA_031082225.1. GTDB lineage: Bacteria > Desulfobacterota > Desulfovibrionia > Desulfovibrionales > Desulfovibrionaceae > Desulfolutivibrio. Next base: position 14,841 of record JAVHLG010000061.1, read on the forward strand.
GCCGGATGACCCACGCCGACTGCGTGATTCCCACCAATCAGAATCATGCCAACATCCAGAAGGATCTGGAGGCCTTGACCCCGCTGATCGCCAGGCAGGACAAGGCCGCCGTGGAGCTTAAGCTCAGCATGCTGGTGCGGGCCTACGATCCGTGCATCTCCTGTTCGACCCACCGGCTGGATCTCTCCGAGGACGGACTGGTGCGCTTCGTCCCGGCGAAGAAGGCCGACCCGAAATAGGGGTGTCGCGCAGGGCCGACGAGGCGTCTTCCGGGGGCCACCGTCCCCGGCGGGAGCCCGGCAGGCGGATTCATGGCAAGAAGTGCGGATTCGCGCCTGGCTAATCCGTCTTTTTCGACACGTCGTGGATACGGCGGCGTTTTTGCGTGTGGCCGGGGCGGGAGGGCCCTTGCGGCGTGAAACGTCCGGATGCCGCTGCCGCCTGCGGGAATCCGGCGTGCCATGTCGAGAGCTTTTCTCCTGGAAAGTCCCATCGGAGCCTCGCCCGTCGCGGCTGTTGATCGCGGCGGCCCTTGCCATGTCCAGGCCTTCTGTGGAATTCTTTCCCATCCTTGACGCGTTTGCGCCGTAACATCGTCCCGCGAAAGGAGGACGTCTCGACATGCGTGGTAAACTCATGACCGAAGGGCTGGAAAAAGCCCCGCATCGCTCGCTTTTGCACGCCCTGGGGCTGACCCGCGAAGAAATGAACCGCCCGCTGGTGGGCGTGGTCAATGCCGCCAACGAGATCATCCCAGGCCACATCCACCTGAACACCCTGACCGAGGCGGTCAAGGCCGGCATCCGCATGGCCGGGGGCACGCCCATGACCTTCCCGGCCATCGGGGTCTGCGACGGGCTGGCCATGAACCATGCGGGGATGCGTTTTTCCCTGCCCAGCCGGGAGATCATCGCCGATTCCATCGAGATCATGGCCTCGGCCCATCCCTTCGACGCCCTGGTCATGATCACCAACTGCGACAAGATCGTGCCGGCCATGCTCATGGCCATGCTGCGCCTGGACATCCCGGCCATCATGGTCAGCGGCGGCCCCATGCTGCCGGGCAAGGTCCGGGGGAAAAGCTGCGACCTGATCACCGTGTTCGAGGCCGTGGGCAAGGTCAGCCGGGGTCAGATGGAGGCGCAGGAGTTGGAGGAACTGGAAGAGGGGGCCTGCCCGGGGTGCGGTTCCTGTGCGGGCATGTTCACGGCCAATTCCATGAACTGTCTGTCCGAGAGCATCGGCCTGGCCCTGCCCGGCAACGGGACCATCCCGGCCGTGACGGCGGCCCGGGTACGTCTGGCCAAACGGGCGGGCATGCAGGTCATGGACCTTCTGGCCAAAAAGATCACCCCGCGCATGATCGTCACCGAGAAAAGCGTGCACAACGCCATGGCCATGGACATGGCCCTGGGTTGCTCCACCAACACCGTCCTGCACCTGCCGGCGATTTTTGCCGAGGCCGCCCTGGATGTGGATCTTTCGGCCTTCGACGCGGTCAGCCGCACCACCCCCAATCTGTGCAAGCTGTCCCCGGCCGGACACCACTATCTGTCCGACCTGGACCAGGCCGGGGGGGTTCCGGCGGTCATGGGGGCCCTGGCCGCCATGGGCCTGATCCACACGGACGCCCTGACCGTGACCGGCAAGACCGTGGGCGAGAACCTGGCCGATCTCAAGGCCCGGGTGAAAGACCCGGAGGTCATCCGGGTGGACGAGCCCTACAGCCGGGAGGGCGGCATCGCCATCCTGCGCGGCAACCTGGCCCCGGACGGGGCGGTGGTCAAGCAGTCGGCCGTGGCCCCGTCCATGATGCGCCGCACCGGCCCGGCCCGGGTCTTCGACAGCGAGGAGTCGGCCATCCCGGTGATCCTGGCCGGGGGGATCAAGGCCGGAGACGTGGTGGTCATCCGCTACGAAGGGCCGAAAGGGGGCCCGGGGATGCGCGAGATGCTCTCGCCCACCTCGGCCATCATGGGCATGGGCCTGGGCGGCGAGGTGGCCCTTTTGACCGACGGCCGGTTCAGCGGCGGCACGCGCGGCGCGGCCATCGGGCACATCTCCCCCGAGGCGGCCGAAGGCGGTCCCATCGCCCTGGTGCAGGAGGGCGACCTCATCGAGATCGACATCCCGGGCCGCGTGCTGTCCCTCAAGGTGTCCGATGCGGAACTGGCCGGACGCCGGGCGGCCTGGACCCCGAAACTCAAGAAAATCGACTCGCCGTTTTTGCGGCGATATGTGAAGACGGTCATGTCGGCGGCCCACGGCGCACGACACAAAAACGATTAAACCCCAGGCGGGTCGCGTGCATGCGGCGTCGCGACCCGCCTGCGGGGCGGGATGCCATCGGGGAAACATGGCCAGGCTTCTGCTTCTCGACGACGACGCGGTCTTTCGCGAGACCATAAGCCGCGTGCTGGCGCGCATGGGCCATGAGGTGGCCTGCGCGGAAAATCTCAAGGAGGGGCGGACCCTGCTGTGGTCCGAGCGGCCGGACGTGGTTTTTTTGGATCTGCGCCTGCCCGACGGTCACGGGCTGTCGCTTATGCCCGATCTCCAGCAGGGCGTGGACGCGCCCGAGGTCATCATCGTCACCGGCGAGGAGGACGCCCAGGGGGCGGAACTGGCCATCAAAAGCGGGGCCTGGGATTACCTGCAAAAGCCCGTGACCCCGGCCTCCCTGAGCCTGCCGCTGACCCGGGCCCTGGAATACCGGGCCCAGAAAGCCGCCAAGCGGCCCCGGGCCGTGCTCAAGCGCGAGGGCATCATGGGCGGCAGCCGGGCCATCGAGGAGTGCCTGGAACTGGTGGCCCAGGCCGCCGAGTCCAACGCCGGGGTGCTGATCACGGGCGAGACAGGCACCGGCAAAGAGCTTTTCGCCCGGGCCATCCACGCCAATTCCCTGCGGGCCAACAGCAACTTCGTGGTGGTGGACTGCGCCGCCCTGCCCGAGACCCTGGTGGAGAGCGTGCTGTTCGGTCACGTCAAGGGGGCCTTCACCGGCGCGGATCGCGACCGGGACGGGCTTTTTCGGCTGGCCGACGGGGGCACCCTGTTTCTGGACGAGATCGGGGAACTGTCCCCCGCCATCCAGAAGGTGTTTTTGCGGGTGCTCCAGGACGGCCGGTTCCGGGCCGTGGGGGCCAAACACGAGTCCCAGAGCGATTTCAGGCTGGTGGCGGCCACCAACCGGGATCTGGGGATCATGGCCGAACGGGGGGGGTTCCGGGAGGATCTGCTGTATCGCCTGAAGACCATGGTCATCTCCCTGCCGCCGCTTCGCACCCGGCTCGAAGACATCAAGCCCCTGGCCATCCATCACATGAACCGGCTGTGCGAACGCTACCGCATCCCCACCAAGGGATTCTCCGAGGAGTTTTTTGCGGCCCTGGCCGCCCATGCCTGGCCCGGAAACGTGCGCGAACTCTTCAACACCCTGGAGCGGGTGCTTTTGCAGCACCGGGACCAGCCGGTGCTCTATCCCATGCACCTGCCCGACGACATCCGCATCCGGGCCATCCGCATCGGCGCGGGCGGACGACGGGGGCGGCTGAGCGCGGCTGTGACGGACAGGTCGACTTCTGGCCCGGATTTCCTGGCGGGACCGGAGGTTTCGGGGGGGACGGCGGGCGGCGATTCCGTCCGGTTGAACGGGGCCGGGGATTTCTCCGGGTCTGGCGCGGCCCTGGCCGGTTCGCCCGGGGGGGGGCTGTCCGCGCCGCTCTGCGCCTGGAAGAGATATCGCCGCCAGGCCTTGGAAGAGGCCGAGCACCGCTACCTGCGGGAGCTTGTGGCCGCCTCGGCAGGCAGCGTGCCCCGGGCCTCGGCCCTGTCGGGCCTTTCGCCCTCTCGACTCTACGACCTCTTGCGCAAGTACGGACTGGCCACCCGGTAGGCAGGGCTCCTTTTTTTTCGTAAGAGATGGCGAAAAACTGGAAAAGTGCAGCATCGAAGCCTGCGGGTGCACTGCAAAAAAAATCGTCAAAATATGCTATCATTTTAATATTATTCATTATTTATGCTGTGCAGCGGACCTGCTCCAGGTGGTACGATTTTTGGATTATAAAAAACAAGAGCAGACAATACCTCCCTATTGTTCTGACCTCTCCTTCAACTCCTGCGCGGGGGCCTTCACGGCCCCCCACCTTTTTTTGAGACCGCCTTGCGAAGGCTTTGTTTTCGGCCCAAGTTGGCGTACTGCTCTCCAGGTCCACAACGGGCGCATCCATGTCCATCAAAAAATTTTTTTCCCCCCTGGCGCTGCCCATCTACGTCTTCGCCGCCGCCATCTTCCTTGGCGCGGCGCTGTTGCGCAGCCCTGTCAGCCATGCCGGGGCCGAGGTTTCCTTTCTCGATGCCCTGTTCACCGCCACCTCGGCCACCTGCGTCACCGGTCTGGTGGTGGTGGACACCGGGTCCGCCTTTTCGACTTTCGGGCAGGTGGTCATCCTGCTGCTCATCCAGCTCGGGGGCCTGGGACTCATGACCTACGCCAGCCTCTTTTTCTATCTGTGGCGGCGGCGGGTGTCGCTTACCGACCACATCGCCGTAGGCCAGAGCCTGATGCAGGATCCGTCCTTTCACCTGGGGCATTTCCTTTTGCGGGTCGTGGCCTGCGTGGTGGTCATCGAGGGCCTTGGGGCCATCGGATTGTATCTTCTCGATCCCCGGGGGTTTTCCCCCTTCTCGGCGGTGTTCCACTCCGTGTCGGCCTTTTGCAACGCCGGATTCGGTCTGTTCCCGGACAGCCTCATGGGCTACCGGGGGGACGCGGGCGTCAACCTGGTCATCATGGCCCTGATCATCCTGGGGGGGCTTGGATTTACAGTGCTCGTGGAGCTGTACCGCCTGGGCCGGGAACGTCTGCGTCCCCGGGAGCGGCTGGTTCCCCGTCGCCGTCTCACCTGGTATTCCCGCATTGTCCTGACCACCAGCGCCTTTTTGATCCTTGCCGGGGCGGTCCTGCTGTTTCTCGGCGAGATGCACACCGGTTCGGTCGCTTCCGACAAAGGGGCCGCCCTGTGGGCCGCCCTGTTCCAGTCCGTCACCTGCCGCACGGCAGGCTTCAACACCCTGGACATCGGGCATATGGGCGAGGCCTCCCTGGTGATCATGATCCTTTTGATGTTCATCGGCGGTTCCCCGGGTTCCTGCGCCGGGGGCGTCAAGACCACCACCTTCCGGGTGCTGGCCGCTTTTGGCCGGGCCCAGATGCGCGGCGGCAGGCAGGCCGTCGTCGGCCGTTTCGCCGTGGACGAGGCCACCCTGAACCGGGCCCTGACCCTGACCATCTTCGCCATGGGCATCGTTCTCGTAGCCCTGCTGGTGCTGTGCTTTACCGAGGGGGCCACCATGGCCCATCATCTGGCCCCGGGGCGTTTCATGGACATCCTCTTCGAGGTGGTTTCCGCCTTCGGCACCGTGGGGCTTTCCACGGGGCTGACCCCGCACCTGACGCCCGCCGGGAAGGTCGTGGTCATCGTGCTGATGTTTGTGGGGCGTCTTGGGCCCATCGTCTTTTTATCCGTGCTCCAGGGGTTCCAGGAACGCCCTCGTTACCAATGGCCGGAGCAGGGCATGCTCATCGGATAGCCGTCTCCGGCGGAGGGCGCGGGATGGACATGCCTCCCGGCCCGGGTGCTGGGGGCGGAAACGACAAGGACAAACGCCATGGCCGTCTTGCAGATCGGCATTATCGGACTGGGAAAATTCGGCTACCATCTGGGAAAAAACCTCATGGACATGGGGCATCAGGTGCTCGGCCTGGACGCCGACCCGGAGAAGGTGCGCGACGCCCAAAATGTCTTCACCCAGGTCTATCAATTGGAGGCCACGGACAAAAAGGCCCTGGAGCAGATCCGGATCGCGGACATGTCCCATGTGGTGGTCAGCGTGGGGCATTCCATGGAGGCCAGCATCCTCATCTCCTTGTACTTGAAGGAGCTCGGAGTGGCGAAGATCTGGGTCAAGGCCGTGTCCACGGACCATGAGAAGATTTTACGCCGCATCGGGGTGGACGAGGTGTTCATCCCCGAGCGCTACGCCGCCAAGCAATTGTCCCACCGGCTGGCCAACCCGGGACTGATCGAATTTCTGCCCATGGACCAGCAGGTGGCCATCAAGGAGTTGACCGTGGACGCCTGGGCCGGAAAGACCCTGCGGCAACTGGCCCTGACCAGCACCTTCGGGGTCCAGGTCATCGCCTACCGCCTGCAGGGGGAGAAACACTACAACTACATCCCCAAGGCGGATGAGCCCCTGCGCCAGGGCGACTTCCTGGTGGTGGTGGGCAATGAAAAAAAACTGGGAGAGTTGAAACCCTAGCGCCGCGTTCCGCAAATAGATAGACATTCTATTGCGGTCATGGCCACCAAACAATAACTTCAAAACACTGCTTTCGGCCAAACGAAGTACATGCTTATTTACAGAACATGACACTGGCGCCACGCCAGCCCGCCGACAGGGGAGGATTCCCGAAGGCCCCGCCTGACCATGCCAAGGCCCGTGATTTTTTGGCCGTGGTTCATGAATCTTAATACGCACGAGGGATTGTCCGCCAGCATCGCGGACAGGCCTTGAAGGACAATACCATGCGATTCGTTGATGAGGCGGTGATCACCGTCAGATCGGGCAAGGGCGGGGCTGGAAGCGTGTCCTTCCGGCGGGAAAAATTCGTACCCCTGGGAGGCCCCGACGGCGGCGACGGGGGCAAGGGCGGGGACATGGTCTTTCGGGCCTCGGACAACCTCCTGACCCTCTACGATCTGCGCCTGAAACGCATCTACGGGGCCAAAAACGGCCAGGGCGGCATGGGGCGGCAGCGCTATGGGGCCGCCGGGCCGGATCTGGTGGTGGAGGTGCCCACGGGCACCCAGATTTACGAACTCGCCGAGGACGGGACCGAGACCCTGGCCGTGGACCTGGTGCATGACGGCCAGACCTGGATCGCCTGCAAGGGCGGTCGTGGCGGCAAGGGCAACATGCATTTTTCCTCATCCACCATGCGCGCCCCCCGGTTCGCCCAGCCCGGGGAGCCCGGCCAGGAAAAGAAGCTGCGCCTGGAACTCAAGGTGCTGGCCGACATCGGCATCATCGGTCTGCCCAACGCCGGGAAATCCACGCTCATCGCCGCCGTGTCCCACGCCAAGCCCAAGATCGCGCCCTATCCCTTCACCACCCTGTCCCCTAACCTGGGGGTCATTGAGGACGCCTTTGGACGCCGCATCGTCATGGCCGACATCCCGGGGCTTATCGAGGGCGCCCATCAGGGCCTGGGCCTGGGGCACCAGTTCCTCAAGCATGTGGAGCGCACCAAGGCCCTTGTGCACCTCATGAGCGTGGAGGACGTGAACCTGGAGGATCCCCTGGCCGGGTTCGCCGTGGTGGACGAGGAACTGGCCCGTTTCGACCCGAAGTTGGCCGAGCGGCCGCAGATCCGGGTCTTGAACAAGATCGACCTGCTGGATGCCGACACCCTGGCCGCTCTACGGGCCGCCCTGCCGCCCACGGCCTTCCTCGTCTCCGCCAAGGTACGCACGGGGCTTGACGACCTGCTTTCGGCCATGAGCGGAATGGTCTATCCGGAAGGAGAAGAGGGGGAGGGATAGGAGATTTTCCGGGGGGAACCTTTTTTGAA
>JAVHLG010000062.1 GCA_031082225.1 Desulfovibrionaceae bacterium
CAAAGGGGGCAGGCCCCCTTTGGAATCCCCGGACGGGGCGAAGGGGTCATGGCGCGGGCTCCGGATGCCTCAGGCGCTCGTAGGCCCGATGGGCCAGGTCGGAAACGCCCGTGGGGGAGAGCACGCCGTCCCAAAAGAGGTCGAAGCGGTATGGGTCGGAAAAAAGCACGGTCAGGGCCGCGAGCATGGCCGGAGTCGCTGGCGGGGCCAGACGTTCCAGGGCCAGGGCGCAACATCCCCGGGATTCGGGGTCGCAGTCGGATAGGCCGACGAGAAGGTCGGGCACGGCCGGAACGACCAGCTCCGGCCGGACCTGGGCCAGCCGGGCGATGCCCCAGTAGACGCCCCGACGCAGGGGGGCATGGTCGATGAAGGTGCAGTCCTTGTCCAGGTCGCGGATGTAGGACAGATAGATGCGGGAAAATTCGACGGCCAGGGGCCCGCTGTGGACCAACGTCTCGGCCATGGCCTCGGGCACGCCCCAGCCGATGGCCCCGGATTCCTCGTTTAAGGACCACATGAACCGCCGCACCACGTTGCGGCCGTCCTCCAGCCGGACCTCGGCCAACCGGGCCACGCTGCGGCCCAGGGCGGCCACGGCCCGCCAGCGCACCAGGGGAACCGGAGACAACAGGGCCGACAGAAGCGGTCCGGTGAGCGCGGCCGCAGGCAGGGGCTCCAGACGGGCCAGGGCCGCGTCCGTGGAGACGGACGTGGCCAGGGCCGACAAAACGGTTTCCTTGAGGTGGCGCGTACGCGGCATGGGTCCATCCCTTGGCGTCGCCACGGAACGCGCGGCCCCGGGTCGCCCGACGACGCGTCGCCGGAAAAAACGCCTCCGGCTGAACTGGTTCCTTACGCCGTGTCCTGGCAACCCGGACGCCCGGATTCTGAAAACAACAACGCGGACTACTTCTTTTTTCTTAAAAAATGCTGACGCATTTTTTAAGGTGGCGACGCTAGGCCGATAGCTTCTCGGCCAACTCCCGCACCATTCCCGGATGCGGGGTGAATCCCGTCTCCACGGCCTTGTCCAGGCATTCCTTGGCCTGGGCGTATTCGCCGCGCTCCATGTGCACCAGGGCCATGTTGTTGTAGGCCGGGCCGAACCTGGGTTCGATCTCCACGGTCTTTTTGCTGTAGTCCATGCTCATGTCCAGTTCGCCCTGCATGAAATAGGCGCTGGCCAGGGACGACAGGGCCTGGACGAACTTGGGATCCTGGCGGATGGCCTTTTTGAGCGCCGCAATGGCCTTGTCGGCCTCGCCCCGCTGCAGGTGCACGAAGCCCACGTTGGCGTGGGGCACGGCGAAAAGGGGCCGGACCTTGATGGCCCGCTCGTTGTATTCCAGGCAGCCGTCCAGATCGCCCTTGTTCATGGCCAGCCCGCCCAGTTGGACAAAGGCCTCCACCAGGGTGGGGGAGCATTCCACGGCGCGCAAAAATTCCGCCTCGGCCTCCACATAGCGCCCCTTGGCCACATAGGCCGAACCCAGGTTGTAGTGGGTCACGCCGCAGCCGTCGTTGTCGCGCAGGCGACCCTGCATCTCGACGATGAATTCGTCGGTGTTTTTGGCTTGAAAATCCATGATCTCGTTCGTTCCTGCTGGTTAGAGATTTCAGGAGGCGATGCGCCGCCTGGTGTCGCGTCCCCAAACAAATACGCCTGTATGTTTGAAAAAATGATTCTTTTGATTTCTTCTCTTCGAATTACGAAGACATGACCCTAGGGCTTGGGACCGAGTCGGCCCTCGACCCCTTCCCGGTCTAAAAGCTCCTGGTACCACCGGCAGAACTCGTACATGCCCCGGTGCCGCTCGGAGCCGTTCATGACCCCCAGGCACAACTCCCAGGCCCCCTTGGAAAACTCCGTACTGGCCTCGCCCTGGGCCCGGGTCTGCAAAAACTCCCGGATGAGCTGCTGGGAGGTGCGCTGGGTGGGATCCTTGCGGATGTCCAGGGGATCATGAGGCTCAGGAAAGGGATCCCAGGCGTCGTAGCCGATCTTTTCGATGAATTTCTTTCGCCGGGGCGAAATCTTGTCGTAGATGGCCTTTTTGAGCGCAGCCCGCTCGGCGTCGGTCATCTGTTCCATGTCAGTTCCCCTTGTCGGCGTCGCCAGGCCCGGCATCGGGATCGCCGGGACCTTCAGGACCGGCCAGCACCCAGGACGTGGACCCGCCGCAGGAGGCGCAGGCCGCCGAACCCGGGGCCTCGGCGCAGCCGCTGCAGTCCCCGCCCGGGGCCTCGGGGGCCAGCCCCAGACCGGCCGGGGGAGCCTTGCGGGTGGGGGCGTCGGCCGCCGCGCCGTCTTCGCCGCCTTCTCCGGGTACGCCCAGGTATTCCGGGGTATATTCGGTCAAAAGGGCCATGGACACAGGCACCAGCATGTCGGCCAGAAGCGGAAACGTGGAGCCGATCCCGGCCGCCAGTTCCCCGGACAGGGCGAACAGCCGGTCTTGTAAAATCTCCACCTTCACCGTGGGGTAGGCCCCGCCCGGGGCGAACCCGGACTTGCCGCAGGAATGGGCCTTGCCGCCGATCTCCATGGGCACGCCGTACAGGCGGCAGGTCACCGGGCGACAGTCGTAGAGCACGCACCGGTCATCGTCGCCCAGAAGCGGACAGCGGATGCGCTCCCGGGCCAGATCGGCCAGGATCGACTCCGTGGACACGCCCTTTTCCCCGGCTTTGACGGCCTTGCGCTTGAGCTTGTAGTGGGCCCGGTCGGCGGCGTCGGCCAGATCGAGGATGCGCTCCCGGGCCGGTCCCTTGGGAAAGCGCTCGTTGAAGGCCGCATTGAGGTACAGGGCCTCCACCAGGCTTATGTCGAACAGGGCGTGGCAGCAGTCGCTGCACCCTTCGGCGCAGGTCACTTCCGTGGGGCAGGCCTGTCCCACCTTGGCGAACACGGCGTCCACCTCGGCGATCAGGGCCTGGTATTTCTCGAAAAAAGGGGCAAAGGTCACGGGCATGGGCGCTCCGGTTCTTATGCGGCCACCTTGGCGGCCGCAGACGGCGACGGGAGCGTCCGGCATCCCGGCCGCCCCCGCTGTCCGGTCAAATTCGTTGGAAAAACTATTGTTCCTCGACGGTGATGGCGTCCTGGTCGCAGACCTCCACGCACGACTCGCACCCGAGGCATTCCTCCATGTTCACGGCCACGGCCTTTCCCTCGCGCAGCTCGTAGACCTCCACCGGGCAGACGTCCACGCACTCGCCGTCGCCGATACACTTTTTATGATCGACCGTGATCTTGTACCCCATTGTGATCCTCCGCTGCTTCCTTCGCGCAAGCGCGAACGTGCTCTCAAAAAGGCCAGCCGCATCTTCCGAGTCATCACATCAGACCGGCTGGCAACACTATCCGCACGTCTCAAGACCTGTCAAGGGATGCCGATTTTCCCGCCTCCCCTTGCCATGTCCGGGGATGATGTTACTTCTTTTTCCGCCGGGAGGCGTCATGGGGTCTGCCCCCGGGCAAGGAGGATGCAGGCATGTGGGAAAAATTGATCATCGCGGCCATCGTGGTGGCCGCCCTGGCGTACACCATCCGGCGCATGGTGCGCACCGGCAAGTCGCCCTCGTGCGGGTGCGGCTGCTCCTCGTGCGGGGCCTCGCCCGCCGAGAAGGACAAATGCGGCCAATAAACCGTCTTTTGCGCAAACGCACCACAACAAGGCCTCGAACCGCGGTTCGGGGCCTTGCTCGTTCCAGGTTCGTCTACAGGTAGCGCAGCCGCAGGCTTTTGCGCGGCGGCAGGCGGAAAAAGCGGTACTTCGGATATCCCGCCATGAGCGCGCCGCAGACCTTGTGCCCCGGCGGCAGCCCGATGCGCTCCCGAAGAGGCGGCCAGGTTTCCGCCGCCAGGCGAAACAGCCCGGCCCAGCAGGTTCCAAACCCCAGGGCGTGGGCGGCCAGTTCGAAGTGCGACAGGGCCAGGACGCAATCCGTGGCCGGATCGTACCAGCCCGAGGCGTCGGCGTGGGCCACCACCACATGCGGCGCGCCGCGCAGCATGACCTCCCGCCCGGCGTCGAAGGCCGCCACAAATTCCGGCATGATCCCGGCATGGCGCAGGGCCTCCGCCACCATGCCCGCCAACTCCCGCACCACCCGGGAATCCTCCACCACCAGCCAATGCACGGGCTGCATGTTGATCCCCGACGGGGCGTACCGGGCGGCGTCCAGGGCCTTTTCCAAAAGCTCGCGGGGCACGGGCCGGTCCTTCCAGTTGCGGATGGAGCGGCGCGAGCTCAAAAAGCCCAGGCCCGCCTCCGGGGAAATCCCCGACCGGCCGGAGACCGCCGGGACTGCGTCCGGGGACAGACCGTCCAGGCGAAGCGCCCCCTTGGGGCAGGCCGCGAAACAGTGACCGCAGCGGATGCAAAGCCGCTGTGCGTCCGGTACGGGCCCGGGCAGGCCGTCCTCCCCGGGTGCAAGCAGTCCCAGGGGACACTCGGCCACACAGATGCCGTCCCGGGCGCACAGCCCGGGATCAATCACGATGTGCGTCATGACGCGTCGTCCTTTTTTTGTGTCAACCCAGATCAGCCCAGATGCGACCTGGTCCAGGCCGCCAGTTCCGAGGCGCTCTTGGCCCCCGAGACCCGGGCGATCTCCCGGCCGTGCCGGAAAAGCACCATGGTGGGCACGCCCTGGATGTGCATGCGGTCGGCGATGTCCTGCTCCTCCTGGGTGTCCAGCTTGGCCAGGATGACGGTTCCAAAAAGCGCGGCCGCGGCCTGGTCGAAGGCCGGGGCCATGGCCCGGCAGGGGGCGCACCAGGGGGCCCAGAAGTCCACCAGCACCGGCAGGCCGCTTTTGGTGGTGAGGGCCTGGAAATTCGCGGCGGTCAGGGTCACGGGGTGCGGCTCAAGGAGCGCGTTGTGGCATTTGCCGCAGGTCGGGCCCTTCGCCACCCGCCCCGATTCGACCCGGTTGACGGCCAGACAGGCGGGACAAACGGCGTGAAAGGTGTCGGGCATGGGGAGCCTCCGGGGACGTGGAATCCGGGACATCCGAGGCGTCCCGCGTCCTGGCGGCATGGCTACCTGTTTTTCGGTCGGTTTGAAAGCCCCGGGCGGCGGGGTATCAGACGAAGGCGGCGGCCCGGCGGAGGATGTCCGAAAAGGTCAGTATGCCCTGGATGCGCCCGGACTCGTCCACCACGGGCGCATGGCGGATGCCCTTCTGGCGCAGATGCAAAATGACCTTGTAGACCATGCCGGTCTGGGGCACGCAGGTCACCGGCGAGGTCAAAAGCCCGGCCACCGGGACGTCCAGGCCGTCCCCATTGGAAAGCGTCGTAACGGCCAGATCCCACTCGGTGACGATCCCCGTGGGCCGCCCCTCCAGCACCGTGAGCATGCAGCCCATGCGGCGCTCGATCAGGGCCTGGGCCACGGCCCTGGCGCTCATCTCCGGGGGTCCGGCCAGCACGCTTTTGCTCATGAGGGTCTGGCAGGTGGTATTTTCCATCATGAAGTCCAGGCTCACGGCGGCGGCCAGGTCCATGTCCGAAACCACGCCGATAAGCAGTCCCGCCGTGTCGTGCACCGCCAGGTGTTTGACCTGTTTTTCCACCAGCATGCGGCAGGCCTGGGGCACGGCGCCAGCCGCAGCCAGACCCGGCGCGGGCGTCAGCATGGCCCGGGAGGCCCGGGCCTCGGCCGCCGGAACCTCAAGCAGACACTTGAGCAGGGAATGCTCGGTGACCATGCCGGCCACAGCCTCGTTTTCGCGCACGAGCACGCATCCCCGACGTTTGGAGAGCATGGCCTGGGCCACGTCCGCCAGGGAGGCGTCCGACGGGACGGAGAAGGGGCGTTTGTCGGCGATCTCGCCGATGGTTCTGGTGAACATGTCCTGGTTCCTGGTGTAGAAAGCGCCTCCTTGCAAGATATCTGCCGCTTTCGCCGGGAAGTCAAGGCGATGCGCCCTTTCCGGGCCGGATCAGGAAGACGCGGGACGAGACAGGGCCGTCGGACCGCAAAACCCGTCATGGGACGGCTGTTCTTTTGCCCTGGCTTGATGTACCCTTTCCCGCCATGGGCGGCGAGGACAAACGATTCGATCCGGCGCGACTGCCGCAGATCCCCCCCTTCGTGGGCACGATCAGCGACGAGCCGTGCGTAAGCCTCGTGGGCATGGCCGGGGCGGGAAAATCCACCCTGGGCCGGATGGTGGCCGCCATGCTGGGATTTGCCCACATGGACACGGACCGGCTCATCGAGGCCACCTGGGGCATGCCGCTGCAGGCCCTGCTTGACGACAAGGGCCTCACCGAATTTTTACGCATCGAAGAGGACGTGGTGTCCCGACTGTGGCTCAAGCGGTGCGTCATCTCCACGGGCGGCAGCGTGGTCTACGGCCCGCGCGCCGTTAAACGGCTGCGGTGCTGCGGCCCGGTGGTGTTTTTGCGCATCGATCTGGCCACGTTTCTGGCCCGGGTGGGCGCGGCCGAGGACCGGGGCTTCGCCCGGCCCGGCGGCAAATCCCTGGCCGAGGTGTTTGCCGAACGCCAGCCCCTGTACGCGGCCATGTCCGACCACCAGACCGCCACAGACGGCATGTCCCCCGAGGACTGCGCCCGGGACATCGTGAACTGGGCCCGCCCCCGGCTCGGGTCCAAACAAAAGGATATCGCATGACGGCCGTCCCCCGCCGGACGCTTTTTAGCCGCCTCGCGGCGCTCTACCGGCGCATGGACGAGGCCTACGACACGGTGGCCGGGCCGCTGGGGTTTTCCTGCGACGGCTGCGCCACCAACTGTTGCATCAGCCACTTCCAGCACCACACCCGGGCGGAATGGCTCTATCTGTTCGAGGGGCTTGCGGCCCTGCCCGATGACCGGCGAAGGGACTACCTGTCGCGCGCGGCCACGGCCGTGGATGCGGCCCGCCAGGCCCTGTCCCGGGGGGAGGTTCCCCGGGTCATGTGTCCGGTGAACGATGACGGGCGCTGCGGCCTCTATGCCCACCGGCTCATGATCTGCCGCCTGCACGGGGTGCCGCACGTGCTCATCGGCCCGGGCGGGGTGCGGGAGTTTCCGGGCTGCGTGCGCTGCGAGTCGCTGCGGGCCGCGTTTCCCGGGGCCGGGCTCATGGACCGCACGGCCCTGTACCGGGAACTGGCGGCCATCGAGATGGCGCTTTTGGGCAAAAAATGGGGCAGGCTGCCCAAGGTGGACCTGACCCTGGCCGAGATGCTTGTGGCCGGGCCGCCCCGCATCTGAAGGACGCGGCAGGCCGTCTGACCGAAACGATCGGCGCGAAGCGGCGCATGACGGTTTTTTGGGTGGCGCGCGTCACACAATCGCGGTCCCATGGTCCGCAAGGCGAGGCGTGATGAACAGGACGTCTGGTTTTCCTTCAGGTCGGCGGGCGCTTTTGACCATCCTCGCGGTCATGTTTTTCGTCGCGGGCTGCGCGGAGCTGACCGCTCGGCACCTGGATTCGCGCCACTGGAATCCCCAGACGCAACAGACCCTGGACATGCGCCACTGGCGATTCGTCTTTGCCTCCGTGCCCACCCGGGACAGCTACGGGGTCAAGGGCACGGCCTCCCCCCTGGTCGACACCCTGCCTGCCTGGGTGGACCGGGTGCAGGAACTGACCCTGACCGCCTATCTGCGCGACGTGGACGGCAACGTGCTGGCCCAGGACGAAAAAACCTATCTGCCCATGAGCCTGGCCGACGCAAAGGCCGTCGCCTTCGACTTCTTCCTGGCCCCCAGGGCCAAACGCCCGGACACCAGCCTGTCCGTGTCCTTCGGCTACCGGGCGGTGTTCACCTCCACGGCGGCGGTGCGGGCCGCCTCCGGCGGCAACCTCCCGTCGCAGTTCGTCTTTTTCGCCGGAGAGGCGGCCCTTGTGCGGGAATAGGACGCCCCCCCGCAAACGTCACCAGATCTCATCCCCCCTGTAACACGTCCCCGCCCGGGGGCGTGCTAGACGCCGTCCAGCCCGACCGACGAGGAAAGAGGATGGCGTCCATGTCCGCACTTTGGCCCGAAAAACCCGTATTTCCCCACACCGCATGGACACCTGCCGTCTGTCGTCCCATCCGCTAGCCGCCCCGGCCGGGGCCGCCTCCCGCCACGGGAAACCCGCCACCACCGCCACCACCGCCAGCCCCCGCCGCAGACCGGAAATCGGCCCGGGATCGGCGCGCGGCGGCGTAACCACGTTTTTTCCCCGCCACGAGGCGGGAGAGCGTCACCGCGCCACGCACCATCATGTCCGGCAACAAGGGGGAGAGGCATGAAAATCGACCTGCACGTGCATTCCAGGCATTCCACCCGGCCGTCCCAGTGGTTCCTGCAAAAACTCGGCTGCCCGGAGAGCTTCACCGAGCCCAGGCGTCTGTACGACATCGCCAAGGCCCGGGGCATGGACATGGTGACCATCTCCGACCACAACACCATAAACGGGGCCCTGGAGATCGCCCATCTGCCCGACGCCTTCATCAGCGAGGAGATCACCAGCTATTTTCCCGAGGACCGCTGCAAAATCCACGTCCTGGCCCTGGACATCGACGAGGCCATCCACGCCGACATCCAGAAGGTCCGGGAAAACGTCTTCGAGCTGGTGGCCTATCTACGCGAAAAAGGCATCGTCCACGTGGCTGCGCACCCCCTGTACGGGGTCAACGACCGGCTCACGGTGGAGCATTTCGAGAAGATGCTGCTCTTATTCGAGAACTTCGAGATCAACGGCACCCGCGACGCCTTTCAAAACGACATCCTGCGCACCATCCTGGCCGGGCTTTCCAGCGAGGACATGGAGCGCCTGTCCGTGGCCCACGACCTGGAACCGGCCTTCGAGGCCCCCTGGATCAAGCGCCTGACCGGCGGCTCCGACGACCACTCCTCCCTCAATATCGCCTCCATGTACACCGAGACGCCCGGGGCGACGTCTCTGGCGGAGTTTCTCTCGGGCCTGCGCGGCGGTCTGGCCCGGCCCGCCGGACGCCCCTCGCACCCCAAGGCCATGGCCATAAACCTCTACGCCATCGCCTACCAGTTCTACAAAAGCAAATTCAACTTCGCCAAGTACGTGGACAAAGACCTCTTCCTCAAATTCGTGGACCGCTTCCTGTCCGGCAACCCCGAGGAAAAAACCGGCATGGTCTTCAAGGCCCGTACGTTTCTCACGGGCATGACCCGCAGCAACGGGGGGGTGAAGCCCGGGGCGTCCTTAAACGACCTGTTCCGGGGCAAGGCCTGGGAACTCATCAACGAGGACAAGCGGTTCCATGCCCAGGCCCGGCAGGGGCTTTCCCGGGACGTGTGCCTGGAACAGGAATGGTTCCGGTTCGTCACCCAGGTCTCGGACAAGGTGCTCTCCCACTTCGGCAGCCACTTCCTGGACCAGGTCAGCGGGGCCAACTTCTTCGACATCTTCCAGTGCGTCGGCTCGGCCGGGGCCCTGTATACGGTCCTGGCCCCCTACTTCGTGGCCTACACCGTGTTCACCAAGGACCGGGGGTTCTGCCGCCTTGTGGCCGAGCGCTTCGGTGCGGCCGTTCCCGACGAGTCCGGGGCGGTGCGGGAGAAGGGCCATGGCGGCGCAAGACGCCTCGGCCGGGCCAGGATGGCCCATTTCACGGACACCCTGTCCGAGGTCAACGGCGTGGCCCTGACGCTGCGCATGCATCTGGACATGGCCGGCAAGCACGGCAAGCACCTGACCATCGTCACCTGCGGGCAGGAGGGCGACCTGCCGGGCGAGGGGGTCATGAACTTCAAGGCCGTGGGCGAATACCGCCTGGAGGAATATCCCACCCAGAAGTTCTCCTATCCGCCGTTTCTGGAGATGCTCGAATACGTCTACGAGCAGGGCTTCACCCTGCTGCACTCGGCCACGCCCGGCCCGGTGGGGCTGGCCGCCCTGGCCATCGCAAAAATCCTCAAGCTGCCCATCCACGCCACCTACCACACGGCCATCCCCCAGTACGCGCGCCTTCTCACCGGCGACGACTCCATGGAGGAGCTCATGTGGCGCTACGTGGTGTGGTATTACAACCAGATGGACGCGGTGTTCGTGCCCTCGGCCAGCACCGGCGAGGAACTGAAAGCCCATGGCGTGGCCCCGGAGAAAATCCGCACCTACCCGCGCGGGGTGGATGTGGACCGCTTCCATCCGGCCAAGCGCAACGGGTTTTTCGCCAAACGCGGCATCGAGAACGGCGTCACCCTGCTCTACGTGGGCCGCATCTCCCGGGAGAAAAACCTGCACCACCTGGCCGACGCCTTTTGCGCCCTGTCCGCCGACCGCGACGACGTGAACCTGGTGGTGGTGGGCGACGGCCCCTACCTGGAGGAGATGCGCCGGTCCCTGGCCGACACCCGCTGCCTGTTCACCGGCTGCCTGGACGGCGAGGATCTGGCCGGGGCCTACGCCTCAAGCGACCTGTTCGTCTTCCCCTCGGACACCGATACCTTCGGCAACGTGGTCCTGGAGGCCCAGGCCTCGGGGCTGCCCGTGGTGGTCTCGGACCAGGGCGGGCCGTGCGAGAACGTGATTCCGGGCATCACCGGGGTGATCGTGCCGGACATGGACGCCCGGGGCCTGGAAACGGCCCTGCGCGACCTGGTGGCCGATCCCGGGCGGCTGCGCCGCATGGGCGAGGCGGCCCGGGCCAGCATGGAGGGACGGTCTTTCGATGCGGCGTTTCTGGGGGCTTGGGACTTGTACAAGGCGGCCTCGTAGACGGAACGGAATTTCAGACAACCATCTGGAATTCTAGATTTTATAAAAAAATACTGTTGTATTTTTTCATGTGGGCGGGGCCTGGGACGTGTACAAGGCGGCCTCGTAGAAGGGACGGAGTTTCAGCCAACCATCTGGAATTGTTGATTTTATAATAAAATACTGTCGTATTTTTTCATGGGGGCGGGGCCTGGGACGTGTGCAAGGCGGCATCCCAGGGCCTCGGCCCACCTTTCCCGCCTGTTCCAGGGGAGCCGTCCGGACGCGGCGGCTCCCCTTTACCCGCCCCCCGTCTCCGTGCCATAGGACGGGCCATGTCGGCGCAGGCAGCCCTGCGTGCGCCGCAAAGGCCGGACCATGACCAACCGCATCGCCCTGCGAAACCTCCTGCACGACCGTATCCGCCTGGCCGTGACCCTAACCGGCGTCGTCTTCGCCGTGGTGCTCATCGCCGTGCAGGGCGGGCTCTTCGTGGGCTTCACCACGGCCACCTCCTGCGTCATCGACAACACCGCAGCCGACGTGTGGGTGGCCTCCCGGGGCGTGCGCAACTTCGACGTCACCCACCCCTTGCGCGAACGCAAATACCATCAGGTGCTGTCCGTGCCCGGCGTGGCCCGGGCCGAGAAGTTCATCGTGCAGTTCGCCAACTGGAAAAAACCCAGCGGCGGCATGGAGAGCGTGGAGGTGGTGGGCTTTGACCTCCAGTCCGGCCTGGGCAAGCCCTGGGCCATGGCCCAGGGCTCCATCGAGGCCCTTGCGGTGCGCGACACGGTGATCATCGACGAGCTCTATCTGCAAAAACTCGGGATCACGGCCATCGGCCAGTCCGCCGAGATCAGCGAACGCCGGGCCCGGGTGGTGGGCCTGACCCGGGGCATCCGGTCGTTCACCACCTCGCCCTACGTCTTCACCTCCTTCCAAAACGCCCTCAACTTCACCCATTTAAAGCCCGACCAGCTCACCTACGTGCTCATCCTGGCCGAGCCCGGGGTGGACCCCAAAAAACTCCGGGCGGCCATCGCCGCGCAGGTCAGCGACGTGGACGTGTTCACCCGGGAGGAATTCGCCCAAAAGACCCAGTGGTACTGGATGTTCACCACCGGCGCGGGCATGGCCCTGGTCATCGCCGCCGGTCTTGGGCTGGTGGTCGGCGGGGTGGTGGTGGCCCAGACGCTGTACGCCACGACCATGGACCATCTGCCGGAATTCGGCACGCTTCGGGCCATGGGGGCCAAAAACGGCTACCTGTACAGGATCATCATGGCCCAGGCCGTGGCCGCCGCGGTGGTGGGCTACGTGCCGGGCATCGCGCTCAGCCACCTGCTGGTGCATCTGGCCGAGGCCGGCGGGGCCTCCATCCTTCTCACCTGGAAGATGTCCGTGGGCCTGTTCTTCCTGACCGTGGTCATGTGCGTGGCTGCGGCCTTCGTGTCCATCAACCGGGTGACCCGCATCGACCCGGCCATGGTCTTCAAGGGGGCCTAGGGCATGGCCGACATGACATCCCCTGCCCCGGCCGCCAGCGCCCAAAACGGCCACCCCCTGGTGAGCGTGCGCGGCCTGACCAAGGAGTTTCGCACCGGCCACGTCACGGTCCCGGCCCTTTGCGGTGTGGACCTGGACGTGCGGGCCGGGGAGGTGGCCCTGTTCATGGGGCCGTCGGGCAGCGGCAAGACTACGCTTTTGTCCATCCTGGGCTGCATCCTTTCCCCCACCTCGGGCAGCCTGCGCATCAAGGGCCGGGAGGCGGCCGGGCTCCCGGAAAAGGAGCTGGCCGTCCTGCGCCTTGCCCATTTCGGGTTCATCTTCCAAAACTACAACCTCTTCCGCACCCTGACCGCCGCTGAAAACATCCAGGTGGCCCTGGACCTCAAGGGCATACGCGGCCAGGAGGCCCAGGACCGGGTCACTGCGGCCCTGGAGGCCGTGGGGCTGGCGGACAAGGCCCGCATGCGGCCCGAGGACTTAAGCGGCGGCCAAAAGCAGCGGGTGGCCATCGCCCGGGCCCTGGCCGGGGAACCGGAGATCATCCTGGCCGACGAGCCCACGGCGGCCCTGGACTCCGAGAACGGACGGCTGGTCATCGGACTGTTGCGGCAATTGGCCCTGGAGCGCGGCCGGGGGGTGGTCATCGTCACCCACGACCCGCGCATCCTGGAATTTGCGGATCGCACCGTCTCCATTGAAGACGGACGCATCACCCAAGGCGGCGTACCGGCATGAGACCCAGTTGGAGACGATTTGCAGCGGCCCTGGCGGCGACAGCCGCCATCGCGGCGACGGCCCTGGCCGGGGCGGACACCCCGCCCCCCCCTGTGGCGCATCCGGGCATGACCCTGCCGGGCGGCGGCGCAACCGGCACTCTGGTCTGGGTGGCCGCGCCGGGGCGGGTGGAGCCCGTGAGCGAGGAGATGCGCCTGGGCTTCGACATCGCGGGCAAGATCACCGAGGTGCTGGTGGAGGAAGGCGACACGGTGCGCCGCGAGCAGGTGCTGGCCCGGCTGTGGGATGCCGATCTCAAGGCCGCCGTGGCCGCGGCCCAGGCCGCCCTGGCCGCCCGGGAGGCGGAGCTTGAAAAGGTGCTGGCCGGGGCGCGCAGCATGGAGCGCAAGGAGGCCCAGGCGGCGCTGGCCGAGGCCGACACGGTCATGCGCCAGGCCCGGCTGGAGCACGAGCGGCGCGAAAAGCTTCTGGCCGGGGAGGTGCTGGCCAGGGAGGAGGCCGACCGGGCCGAGAAGGAATATCTGGTCTCCCGGCAGCGCGTGGAGGCCGCCCGGCAACGCTTCCACCTGGTGGACGACCCGTCCCGGGCCGAGGACATCAAACGGGCCTGGGCGCTTACGGACGAGGCCCGGGCCACCCTGGACCGGGCCAAGGCCTATGCGGCCAAGGCCGAGATCCGCTCGCCCATCGACGGGGTGGTGCTGCGCAAGCACCGCCGGGCCGGGGAGATGGTGTCCGTGTCCTTCGATACGCCGGTGGTCACCGTGGGGGACATCGGGCGGCTGCGGGTGCGGGCCGACGTGGACGAAAAGGACATCGCCAAGGTGCGCGAGGGACAGCGGGCCTACATGGTGGCCGACGCCTACGGCGAGCGCAAATTCTGGGGCACGGTGTTCCGGGTGGCCAGGATTTTGGGGCGCAAGAACGTGCGCACCGACGACCCGGCCGAGAAAAACGACACCCGCATCCTGGAGGTGGTCATCGACCTGGATCAGCCCGGACTGCCCGTGGGGCTGCGCATGGATGTGTTCGTCATTGTGGAGGGGGACGCGGCCAGCCTCGAGAAAGAGTAGGCGGCGCACAGGGCGACGCGGGAATGGGGGGAATGCCTCCGGCGGCCAAAGGGCTTCGCCCTTTGGAATCCCGTAACGGTTACCGGGTGTCCGCGTCACCACCCCCGCGCGACAACCGTCTGGTCACTCTCCGACCAGATGCAAGGGATTCACTGCCGCGCCTTTGGCCGCCTCCCCTCCTACAACCCAAGCCCGGCCAGCACCTTCTCCGGCGGACGCCGTTCGGGCACGGTCACCCGGGGGATCGACCCGTCAAGCCAGGCCCGGGACACGTACAGCCCGCAAAAGCACGCCCCGTATTCCGCCACGTCCGGTTCCCGGTAGGTGCACGGACACAGCATGTCCTTGTCCGCCTCGTAGTCGCCGCAGGCCAGCCGACAGGGGCAGGCCATATAGCCCAGGCGCTCCTTGTTGACCAACAGGCTGTCCAGCAGGGCCAGGGTCATGTCCTTGTCTTCGTTGAAAAAGTACCCCTTGGACTCCTGGAACCCCTTCAGTTGCTCATAGAGCCGTTGCGCCGTCATGGGCGCTCCCTTTTCGGAACTCATGGCCTATCCCCCCAGGGCGGTCAGGATGTCGTCCTTGCGAAAGCCGACGATGACCGCGTCGCCGATGACGATGGTCGGAAACGACAGGGACGGATTGAACCTCTTGACCTCTTCGATGACCTGTTTGCGGTCGTCGCCGGTCAGAAGGTCCACGTGCACGCATTCGTAGGTCACGTTTTTGTCGTCGAGAAACTGCTTGGCCTGCTTGCAGTGGATGCAGGTGGACAGGGCGAAGACCTTGACGTTTGGGGCCATGGAAGCTCCTTTTCAATAAATGGATGTTACCTGCGGCGGCCATCCGCCATATGGGGATGTATTCCCCTTTCCAGGCGGCGGGTCAAGCGCGTCAGCGGCCAGGTCAAAAGCAGATACAGCACCGCCAGGGGCAGATAGGTCTCGAAGGTGCGGTAGGTTGCGGCGTTGACCACCTCGGCGGCCTTGGTCAGCTCCCGCACGGCGATGATCGACAAAAGCGACGAGTCCTTGATCAGCGACACGAACTGCCCGGTCACCGGCGGCACCATGCGCCGCATGGCCTGGGGCAGGACCACGTGCCGGAGCGTCTGGGCATGGGTCAGCCCGGTCCCGGCCGCCGCCTCCCACTGCCCCTGGTCCACGGACTCGATGCCCGCCCGGACCATCTCCGAGATGTAGGCCCCGGAGAAAAAGGCCAGGGTCACGGCCCCGATGACGTAGGGGCTGTCCAGGCGCACCACCACCCCCACGCAGAAATAAAAAATGAGCACCTGCACCAGAAGCGGCGTGCCCCGGAAGGCCCCCACGTACAGCGCCGCCAGTTCCGACAGCCAGACCCCCCGGGACACCGAGGCCAGCCCGGCGGACACCCCGAGCAAAAGCCCCAGGGCCATGGCCCCGGCCGACACGGCCATGGTGGTCACAAGGCCGTACAAATAGATCTCCCGGTAGGCCCACACCACGCCCCAGTCCCAGTGGTAGCGGATGTTCGACAGCACGACATACAGGCCCGCCGCAAAGGCCGTCAGGAGCGCGATCCGGACCACGGGGCGCGGCGCGTGCACGATCCACAGGGCGAGGCGAACCCCCAGGGAGGGCCGGGAGGTCCGGGAGGGCCCGGCCGCGTCGTCCGGGAGGCTCTCCAACGCCCGGTCCGGCCTCAATGACGGCTACCCGGCCAGGACAGGACAAACGGCGACTTGTTCTCGAAATGCGTCTTCAGATAGGCTGCGATCTCCGCAGACACGTCGCGCGGGGCCGACACCATGAAGCAGATGTTGGTCTCGGCGCGCACCTCGCCCGAAGGCAGAAGCGACCCGCCGTCGCAACTGCCGAGTTGGGAATAGCCCCCGGCGGTCTTGGCCAGGAACTTGCGCAAATCCGGAAACTTCCCGGCCGCCTCCTTGCCGCCGGGCAAGACCCGGGGCACCACGAAGAAATGGATGACCACCTGTTCCGAGGCCTGCACGACCGTGCCCTGCCCCTGGGCCGGAACTTGGCCCGGCGTCTGGGCAAACGCCGACATCGCAGCCAGAAGGATCACACACGCCGCCACCATCACAACCATGCCACGCCTCATGCCGCACTCCTTCTCCAAGGGTTGCCGTTGACCGAACCGGAGGCAGGGCCTGCGTGGGCACCGACACCGCCGTCCGCCCGCCGTCCCTCCTGCGCCGCCCCGCCGCATCGCCACAAAACGCCTCCGGACGCCGCCCGGCGCGGCCGGGAAACAAGCCCCCGCCTGCGGCCGCCCGCCGTCCCGTCTGCGCAAAACCGTCCCCTTGACACCTGACGCCTGCGGACGCCGTCCGGCGCGGCCGGGAAACAAGCCCCCGCCTGCGGCCGCCCGCCGTCCCATCTGCGCCAAACCGTCCCCGCGACACCTGATGCCTCCTGGCGCCGCCCGGCGCGGCCCGGGCCTCCCCGTGTCCCGGCCCACGCGAAAGAACGGGCGCGCCTCCCTCTCCCCACCCGGGCATGGTTCCCCAGGCGCGGCCGGGGGGCGCCCTATCCCCCCAGGTAGTCCGCCACGACCTCCTGGTCGATGGTCAGCACCTGGCCGCTGTCCGTGGTGGCGAGCTTGGGCGAGGTGCTCGGGTCGAATTCGTAGTCGGCGATGAGCCCGGTATAAATCTCGCGCAGGGCCCGGGCGCCGATGCGGGTGTTTTTCATGGCGTGCTCGGCGATAAGATCCAGGGCCTTGTCCGTCAGCCGCAGGGTCACGCCCATGTGCCGGAAATAGTCGCGCGAGGCCCGAAGCGGCGAATCGTCCGCCGTGAGCATGATCTTTTTGAGCTCGTCGCGGCCCAGTTCCTCGAACAGGGCGATGGAGCTGAAACGCGACACGAACTGGGGCATCATGCCGTAGGTGAACATGTCCGACAGCCGCAGATAGTCCTTGAGCTTGAACCGGACCACCGTGCGCACCTTGACCGTGCCGTCGGGCTGGCGGTCCACCTCGGAGGTCTCCTTGAGGCGGCGCTCGTCCTTGCGGTTGACGAGCAGGGTGTAGACCTGGTCGAACAGTTCCTCAAAGGCCCCGCCGCAGATGAAAAGCAGCTTCGAGGTATCCACGGCGATGTCGGCCATGCATCGCGTGCCGCTCTCGTCCACGACCTCGGTGCGATACAGGATGTTCTCGCCCTCAAGCAGGGTCAACAGGGCATACTGGGTGGTGATGCCCTCCACGTTGGCCTTGCCCGACACCCGGGCGGAAATCTTGTCCACCTCGTCCACGCACACCGTGGCGTTTTCCATGGCCGCCTTGAGCTGCGCCGCCGTCAGGTCGCCGCCGCAAAGCGCCCGCACCCGGGCCTCGATGCGCCGGAAAAGCCGCGTGGCCCGATCCTCGCCCTCCACCTCCGGGGCCAGGGTGTTGGCGTTGATGATGACCATGGTCCGAAAGGCGGCCAGTTCGTCGTGGTCCTCGTAGAACTGGTTGATGGCCCGCATGACCGTGGTCTTGCCCGTGCCGCTGTTGCCTATAAAAAGGACGTTTCCGGCCTTGAGGCCATGGATGTGCTTGTAGATGGAGACGCTTATGAGGCGCAAGACCCCGGCCTGGCCGAGCACCTTGGAGGTCAGGTAGGCATAGATGTCGCGGGGCAGAAACATGCGGGACATATGGGGGCTCCTTGGCCGCGCGTATTTTCCAGTCCCGGCCATCCTAGCCGC
Source organism: Desulfovibrionaceae bacterium (assembly GCA_031082225.1). GTDB lineage: Bacteria > Desulfobacterota > Desulfovibrionia > Desulfovibrionales > Desulfovibrionaceae > Desulfolutivibrio. Next base: position 17,713 of record JAVHLG010000062.1, read on the forward strand.
TTCGCCGCCCCCGGGCAAGCGGCCGCCCCGGCTTCATTTTTCCCTCGGCTTCTGCTAGGTTGCCCGGGATTGGTGCGCCGTTTTGCACAAGTGCAACCCCTTTTCCGGCCCGGAGCCCGCATGAACATCGCCGATCTGGTCCTGCTCCTGGCGTGGGGATTTTTCTTCCTGCGCGGCTACATGCGCGGCCTGGTCAAGGAAGTGGGCTCCCTGGCCGCCCTGTTCGCCGGGTTCTATGCGGCGGCCAACTACCACCAGGAGGTCACGCCCTATCTTTCGGGCCACATCTCCGGCAACTACGCCCAGATTGCGGCCTACCTCCTGGTCTTCACCGCCGCCCTGCTCGGGGTGTGGTTCGTGGTCCTGGCCCTGTCCCGGCTGGTAAGCATCACCATGACCCAGTGGGCCGACAAGCTCTTCGGCGGGGCCTTCGGACTGGCCAAGGGCGTGCTTTTGGCCGCCGTTGTCTTTTTCATCATGACCACCCTTGGCCACAAACCCGATTTCCTTGACTCCTCGCGCCTTGTGCCCTTCGTGGAACAAGCCGGAAACCTCGTGGCCGGATACGTGCCGCCGGACATCAAGGCCAAGCTGCAAACCGCCGCCGAAGAGGTGCCCAAGGCCCTGGAAACGGCCAAATCCCCGGCATCGGGCAAACCGTCGGCCGCGCCCAAGGCGGCCGCCCCTGCCAAAACCTCGGACCAGCCCCCCCAAAAGAAGCCATGAACGACACCCCCCTGAAAGAACTCCTGGACGTCATCGACGCCCTGCTCGGCCCCGGCGGCTGTCCCTGGGATCAGGCCCAGACCCCGGAGACGCTGTGCGACTACATCATCGAGGAAGCCTTCGAACTGGTGGACTGCATCCGCGCCGGAGACGACCCCGGGGCCCTGGAGGAGATCGGCGACGTGCTGTTCCTCCTGCTTTTCGCCGCCCGGCTCTACGAGAAAAAAGGGGCCTTCGCCCTGGCCGACGTGTTCGCCGCCGAGGCCGCCAAGATGATCCGCCGCCATCCCCATGTCTTTGCCGACCTGACGCTCAAAAACCGCGAGGAGCTTTTGCGCAACTGGGAGCGCATCAAGCGCACCGAGAAAAAGGAGGGCACGGGCGTCTACGACAGCCTGCCCAAGGGGCTGCCGCCGCTTTTAAAGGCCTACCGCATCCACTCCAAGGCCGCCCGGGTGGGGTTCACCTGGGAGTCGGACGAGGACATGAAGCATGCCCTGGAAAAGGAGCGGATGGAATTCGAGATGGCCGTGGCGGCGGGCGATGAGGCGCGCATGGCCGAGGAGTTCGGCGATTACCTGTTTTCCCTGGCCGAATACGGCCGCCGCCTGGGCCTGAAGGCCAATGCCTGCCTGGACGACGCCAACAAGAAGTTTTTGACGCGCTTTCGGGCCATGGAGGCCCTGGCCAGGGAGCGGGGGCTCGATATCGCCACGCTGACGCTTGCGGAGTGGAATGGGTTGTGGGACGAGGTCAAGGGACTGGAGGCCACGTAAGGCGGAGACGGCAGGCCCGCGCGGCCTTCCCGCCGATCCGGCTCAAGGCAGGATGGCGAACACCCGGGCCGGGAAGCCCGATCCATCCTGCGGCTTGGGGAAGGCCGCCACCACCAGCGCGCCGGATTCCGGAACCTCGTCCAGGTGCGCCAAAAGCTCGATCTGATAGCGGTTGCGGCCCAGGATGTAGGCCTCCAGGGAATAGTCGTCCCGCGAGGTCGCAACGCCTGGGTCCGTGTCCGTCGTCTCGTGGCCGGACGCCGTGACGCCGCGCTCCTCGTAGAGATACCGCAGCACCTCCAGGCTCCAGCCGGGCGTGTGGGAGATGCCGCCCGCGTCCTTGTTCTGCATGGCGGCCATGTCCGGCCAGCGGGTGGACCAGTCCGTGCGCAGGGCCACGAACGCGCCCCGGGGGACAGGCCCGTGGCGCGTTTCCCAGGCCCGGACGTCGTCCATGGTCACGGTGTAGTCGGGGTTTTTGGCCGCCGCCTCGTGCACGTCGAGGACCACCAGCGGCAGGATCATCTCCTTGACGTCGATCTGATCCACCGTGCGAAGCCCCGGCACGAAATGCGCCGGGGGGTCGACATGGGTGCCCCACTGCCCCACATGCGTAAACGTCTGGGCATAAAACCCGCTGCCCATGGTTCCCTCCCCGGGGGCATATCCATAGACCGTCTCGCGCCTCTCGTCGGGAAAGCCCTTCCAGTGCGGAATCCCCGGGGCGAAGGCATGCGTCAGGTCCACGAAACGCTTGCTGGCGATGACCATCCAGGCGTCGGCCAGCGTCAGCTCGTCCGCCGCCGGACAGGCGGTGGCCGAGGCCAGGGCAAGGCACATGGCCAGGGGGAGAAGGAGTGTTTTTGCGGACATGGGAAGCGCCTCTGTTTGCCGGGGGACAGGACGGCGATGCGTCAGGGATGTCCGTGCGTAGCGGAGTACGGGGAGAAAAGAAAGCCTGGCGATGGCGATAGGGACGACACGGATACTCGACAGCAAACATAAGTCACATGCGCCATATTACGCCTGGATCGCCTCCCTCGCGGCCCGTTCCAGGGTCTCGGCGGCAAAGGCGTTCAGGCTTTTTCCCGTTACTTTGGCGGCGGATTCCGCCAGACGGTGAATTTCAGGCGAAACCCGGACCATGAAGCGGCCGGAATAGGGTTTTTCGGGGGGCTTGCCGATCTCCGCACAGGTGGCCAGATAATCGTCCACCGCCTCCTGAAAGGCCTGTCGCAACTCGTCAACGGAACGGCCGGTGAAGTGAATCACGTCGCGTATTCCGGAAATTTCCCCATGAAAAGCGTCGTCGCCAGACTCGAATTCAAACTTTCCAAGATAGCCTTTGTACTGAAATGCGTTCATTGTTCGATCTCCATTTCGCTGAGGAATCGGCGCACGGACTTGACCGCGCCTTTGTCCAAAACCGGCCTGGGGTGTGGCCGGTGAATGCGCAGGATGGCCCCGTCCGCCGAGACGAAGCGGACGCGCGACCCGTCACCTTCAAGTTTTCGGCAGCCAAGCGCGAGTAAAAGCACCTCCACGGCGGACCATGCGATATCGCCCCGTTCGGGCTTGGCGAGGATGGCTTCAAGAGTCCGGCGAAGCCTGACGTTTATTCATAAGTGATATCCTTTTTTGATGCGAAATCAAGTTTTCAAGATCGTGTGGATGGATAGCGTGCCGTGATCAGGGTTTCGGCGGTTGCAAAGATGGCTGCGCCTGGGGCGCAGACCGAAATCCAAAAAGAAACGACGGATTCGTGCTGACGATATTGACTAGGACGGACTCTCTGTATAGAATCCGAAAAATCGTTGGCCGTCGCCCAAGCCGGTGGGGAAGCCACCCGGCGGATCATGGATGCTTTCGGGGGCAAAAATCCGATGGTGAAGTCCTCCCTGGTGCGGTTGATCCAGATGGACGAGCAGTTTTGCAAGATTGAGGGGATGGAAGGCCGGGCCGTGAACGGTTCCCCGAAGATCGAAAAGACGGGCCTGCACCTGGGGGCGACCCTGCTGAAAAATTACGGTTTCAGCGAAGGCGATGAGTTTCGGATTTCGGTGCCTGAAGCTGGGAAGATCATCCTGGAAAAAATCTAGCCAGCTAGTTTTGTTGGAATATTGTGCAGATAGGCCCACGTCGTCTAGGGAATTGGTTGGCGTGTGTCTTTATTATAAATTAACTACTCCGATGTAGATTTTTCTTGGTTCCCGATGAATCGAAAAAGTGCATTTAGTGTCAAATTCTTTTTGTCTTCATAGATGTGCGCGTAAGTCGGTACCCATCCATTGTAATCACACAACTTCAAAATCAATATAGATGAAAGAAGGTTCAATCTTAAGCACGTTTTAATCAATTTTGCTAGTGACGGGTTGTTTTGAATATCGATTTCTTCAATTTTCACAAATACACCATGTAAAAAATGGTTTCTTTTTTGTATTATGTTGGTATCTTCTTTGGATAGATTTATCCCGAGTAGCTCAAATGGTTTTGTAAGTTTGTCAGCATTTGTTGGTGAATTTAAGTTTTTAATTTTTCTTGCCATGATCTCCACTCCGTTTTCATTTTTTAGATAATCCTCGTTCAATTGCTTAAGTAATTGAAATTTTAGTGCATCCCAATTATTCTTATTTTTTATGGGAAGTATCTTGTCTTTATTATTTCTTAATATAAAACTACTTAAAGATTCTAGTGTAACACATAATATTGCACCCATAGCGTCAAGAGAATACGTACTACCCTCGAGAATCATGTAGATTGAGCCCAATAT
>JAVHLG010000063.1 GCA_031082225.1 Desulfovibrionaceae bacterium
CGGGGCGGCAGCCCCGATTGCTGTGCGGGGCGGCAGCCCCGATTGCTGTGCGGGGCGGCAGCCCTGATAATACTTAAAATCTCTCCACGGCCTTTTTGAAGGCCTCGCGCAGTTCGGCGAAGGCGGCGCTGAATCCTTTGCGCATTTCCTGGAAGGCCTGCCCGCCATTCGCGGAAAGATCCTTGAGGCGCGCGGCGGTATCGTCGTAGAGGCTCTGGAGCTTGTCCGTGCCCACGCCGCGTTTGGCCAGGGCGTCCTTGACCTCCTTGAGCTGGGTCTCCACGGTACGGGCCAGCAGCCGGTAGTCGAGCCAATTGGAACCGCCCCATTCCTGGGCCGAGGCGGTGGCGGCCTCTTTCATGTCCTTGCCGGGAGAAAACTTCACGGACTTGGACGGCGCGATGACCAGGGGTTCGCCGGTACGCGGATTCTTGCCGGTGCGTCCAGCCCGGGCAACGACGGAAAACGTCCCGAAATTTTTCAGGGAGATCGTGCCGCCTGCGGCCAGTTCCTGGCGCATGGCCTCCAGGATGGCGTTCACCGCCGCCTCGGCCTGGGCCTTGTTTTCCAGTCCGGCCTTGTCCTTGACCATCGTGGTCAGCGCGTCCTTGCCCATGGGAAACCTCCCGGGTGAGGGTTTTTTGGTTGTGGCCCGATCATCCGGGCCGCATGCCGACGGTTTTTCAATACTTGCGACACGACATCATGCTATGCCAAAAATCTCCACTGTGACAAGGGGTTCCCACTTCGCCGCCTTCCTGAAGGGTTCTTGCTTCTCCAAAATCCGTATTTTCCCATGTCCGACACGGGAATATAGCCGCCCTTTTCCCCCGCCCCAAGGCGTGATACGAAGCGGACATGCAGGAAAACCCCTCGAACCAAAGCCCCGGGGATCGCCCCATGATGCCGCATGCCGCCGCCCGCACCCTCGTGTTTCTGGCCATGTTGTGCAGCGCCCTTTTGCCCGCCGTCCAGGTCATGGCCCAAGGCGCGGACGTGACCCCCACGGGTCGCGAGGCCAAGGCCGAATTGCGGGACATCACCGAATGGTACGAGGCCGTGGGCACCATCCGGCCCAAGACCGAGACCACGGTGGAGGCCCAGGTGCAGGCCAAGATCATGGACATCAAGGTCCGGCCCGGCCAGACCGTGGAGAAAGGCGAACTGCTGGTGGTCCTGGACGACCGGGAGCTGGCGGCCCGGGCCGAACGGGCGAACCAGGCCCTGACCTCGGCCCGGGCCACGCGCAACCAGGCCCGGGAGGGCATCGCCTCGGCCAAGGCGGCCTTTGACAATGCCCAGGCCAATTACCAGCGCATAAAGACCCTTTTCGCCTCGCACACGGTCACGGCCCAGGAGATGGACCGCACCGAGGCCGAGTTTTTACGCGCCCAAAGCGCCCTGGTGCAGGCCCGGGACGGCTTCGAGGCCGCCGAGGGACAGGCGGCCCAGGCCGAGAAGGCCCTGGAGGAGGCCCGGCTCGCCGCCGGACACGCCATGATCCACGCCCAGGCGGCGGGCGAGGTGGTCAAGCGGCAGGCCGAGCCGGGCGATCTGGCCTTTCCGGGCAAGCCGCTGTTGGTCTTGCACACGGGCCGTTCCCTGCGCCTGGAGGCCTTGGTGCGCGAGGGGCTCATCTTTCGGGTCAAGCCGGGAGGGGTTTTTCCGGTGCGCGTGGCGGCCCTGGCCGTACCTGGTGAGAACCCGGCCCTCACGGAGGGCGTGCCCGCCCTGGGCGACGCCCCGGGCCTGGGCGCCGAGGTGGAGGAGATCGTGCCCATGGCCGATCCCCTGACCCGCACCTTTCTGGTCAAGGCCGCCCTGCCCGAGACCCCGGGGCTGTATCCCGGCATGTTCGGGCGGCTGTTCATTCCCATGGGCACGCGCCAGGCCGTGGTGGCGCCGCGCGCGGCGGTGCGCCGGGTTGGACAGTTGGAGATGGTCACGGTCATGGACGACGGCGTGGCCCGGGCCTACGCGGTGAAGACCGGCCAGGCCCTGGAGGGCGGGTACGTGGAAATCCTCTCCGGACTGTCCGGCGGCGAAACCCTGCTCGTCACGAACGGCAACCGCTAACCGCGAACGACATCCCACGCCGCCATGAACCAGCAACCCACGCCCCGAGCAAGTGATCCAGGCATCCCCGGCGGTTTCATCCCGGCCGTGGTCCGGGTGTTTCTGGAAACGCGCATTTCCCTGGTCTTCATCATCTTTTCCCTATGCCTGGGGGTGGCGGCGGTGCTTCTCACCCCGCGCGAGGAGGAGCCCCAGATCACCGTACCGCTGGCCGACGTGGTGGTCAACGCGCCCGGGGCCTCGGCGGTGGAGATCGAACAACTGGCGGCCACGCCGCTGGAGCGGCTGTTGTGGCAGATCGACGGGGTGGAATACGTCTATTCCGTGTCCCGGCCCGACACGGCCGTGGTCACGGTGCGTTTTTTCGTGGGCGAGGACCAGGAGGCCTCCCTGGTCAAGCTGCACAACACCATCATGATGCACCAGGATCTCGTGCCGCCCATCGTCAAGGACTGGCTGGTGCGGCCGGTCGAGGTCGACGACGTGCCCATCGTGACCCTGACCCTGTCCTCGCCGCGCTACGACGAATATGACCTGCGGCGCATGGGCGAGGAGCTTTTCGCGCGCCTGACCGAGACCCCGGACATCTCCAAGCTGACCCTGATCGGCGGCCTGGCCCGGGAGATCCGGGTGGAGCTTGATCCGGAGCGCCTGACGGGCATGGACCTGTCGCCGGTGGAGGTGGCCGACGCCCTGCGGCGGGCGGACATGTCCGTGCGGGCCGGGACATTTGACGCCCAGAACCGGGAATTCGCCCTCACGGCGGATTCGTTTTTGCGCTCGGCCCGGGAGGCGGGCGATCTGGTGGTGGGCGTGCACCAGGGCCGTCCCATCTATCTGCGCGACGTGGCCGAGGTGATGGACGGCCCGCAGGAGATATCGACCTACACCCGGCGCGGCGTCTCCGACGCCCAGGCGGCGCGCCTGGGCGAAGAGCCCGGACAGCCGCGCCCGGCCGTGACCCTGGCCCTGGCCAAGAAAAAAGGCACCAACGCCGTGGCCGTGGCCGACGACATCCTGGCCCGCACGGCGGCCCTGGAAAAGACCATCCTGCCCCACGGGGTCACGGTGGAGGTCACCCGCAACTATGGCGAGACGGCCCAGGAAAAGGTCACGGAGCTGATCTCGTCCCTTGGCGCGGCGCTTCTGACCGTGGTTATCATCCTGGCCCTGACCATGGGTCGCCGCGAGGCCCTGGTGGTGGCCTTGTCCGTGCCGGTGAGCTTTGCGTTGGCCCTTTTCGTGAACATGCTGCTCGGCTACACCATCAACCGGGTGACGCTGTTCGCCCTGATCCTGTCCCTGGGTTTGGTGGTGGACGACCCCATCGTCAACGTGGACAACATCCAGCGCCATATCCTGGCCGGACGCCTGCCGCCCAGGCGGGCCACGCTTTTTGCCGTGCGCGAGGTGCTGCCGCCGGTGATCATGTCCACCCTGGCCATCGTGGTGTCCTTTCTGCCGCTGTATTTCATCACCGGCATGATGGGCCCCTACATGGCCCCCATGGCCGCCAACGTGCCCCTGGCCGTGGGCTTCTCCACCGTTGCGGCCCTGACCGTGGTGCCCTGGCTGTCGTATGTGCTTTTGCGCTCCAAATCGCCCCTGCCCGACCTGCCCGACGACGCCCCCATCCCTGCGCCTGCGGCGTCCGGGCCGGACCCCGAGGCCCCGACGACCCAGGCCGCCCCCCTGCCCGTCCAGGAAGCGGCGGCGGCGCAGGAAAACGGCGGGGAGACGGCCGACCCGCTTGTGCCCGGGGAGGTCCGGGAGGACGCCATGCCGTCCGTCCCGGCCCCGGAAGCCGCCCCCCTGTCCCCCGAGGACAAGGCCGTCAACAGCCGCCTGGGACAGATGTACCGCCGCCTGTTGGAGCCCTTCCTGGAATCGCGCGGCAGACGTCTGGGTCTTGCGGCCACGGTGGTCGGACTGCTGCTGGTCTCCCTGCTTTTGGCCGCCACGGGCCGTGTGCCGCTCAAAATGCTGCCCTTTGACAACAAAAACGAATTCCAGATCGTCCTCGACCTGCCCGAGGGTTCGACGCTTGAATCCACGGACCGGGCCGTTCGCGACTTCGAGGCCTTTTTGCGCACCGTGCCCGAGGTCACCACCTTCGTCAGCTACGTGGGCACGGCCTCGCCCATGGATTTCAACGCCCTGGTGCGCCAGTATTCCCTGCGCGCCGACTCCAACCAGGCCGACATCCGGGTGAACCTGCTGCACAAAGGCCAGCGGGCCATGCAAAGCCACGCCATCGCCCTGCGCCTGCGCCATGATCTGGAGGCCCTGGCCGCACGGCATGGGGCCAGGATGCGGCTGGTGGAGACGCCGCCGGGACCGCCGGTGGTGGCCACCATCGTGGCCGAGGTCTACGGCGCGCCGGACATGCCGTATGAGACGCTCATCGAATCGGCCCGGGGGCTGGGGGGACTGTTTCGCGACGAACCGGGCATCACCGACGTGTTCGACTCCACCCAGACCCCGCGCGAGCGCATCAATTTCTTTTTGGACAAGGAGAAGGCCGCCCTGCACGGGGTCGCCGCCGAGGACGTGAACGCCAGCATCGCCCTGGCCATGTCCGGGGCCACCCCGGCCATGGTGCATGAACCGGGCGAGCGTCGGCCGCTTCTGACCCGGCTGATCCTGCCCCGGGAAAAACGCTCGTCTTTGACCTCCCTGGAGCGCATCCCGGTCAAGACCGACGCGGGCACGGTCGCGCCCCTGGCGGAATTGGGCCAGTTCCGCCCGGTGCCCGAGGAGCAGCCCATCCTGCACAAGAACATGCGCCGGGTGGCCTACGTGTTCGGCGAGACCGTCGGCCGGGCCCCGGCCGAGGCCGTGTTCGGGCTCAAGGACCGGCTGGCGGCGGACCCGCCGCGACGGGGCGTTACGGTGGATTTCGCCGGGGAAGGGGAATGGAAGATCACCGTGGACGTGTTCCGCGATTTGGGCATCGCGTTTGGCGCGGCGCTGCTTGGCATCTATATTTTGCTGATCATCGAAACCACGTCGTTTTCCCTGCCGCTTCTGCTCATGACCGCCATCCCGCTGACGCTTCTGGGCATCATGCCCGGGTTCTGGCTCTTAAACGTCCTGTTCGGGGAGACGGTGGGGGGCTACGGCGATCCGGTCTTTTTCACGGCCACGAGCATGATCGGGATGATCGCCCTGGGGGGCATCGTCATCCGCAACTCGCTGGTGCTGATCAATTTCGTGGACGACTCCCTGCGCCAGGGCATGGAATTGCGGGAGGCGGTGCTTCGCAGCGGGGCCATCCGCCTGCGGCCCATCGCGCTGACGGCGTTGACCACCATGCTCGGGGCCTGGCCCATCACCCTGGATCCGATCTTTTCCGGGCTGGCCTGGGCGCTCATTTTCGGGCTTTTGGCCTCCACGGCGTTTTCGCTGTTGCTCATTCCCGTGGCGTACTATGCGGTGCGGCGGGACGCCTGAGCCGAAACCACCTTCCATATTTCCTCGGGGCATGCCCCTGCCGCCAGATGCGCAGAAAGTGCCCGCCCCACAGGATGATCGCAGTGCTGTAGTGCAGCCACAACACGAACAGCACCGCCCCGGCCAGCGACCCATACACCTGATTGTAGCGCGGCATGGCCGTCACGAACCAGGAAAACCCCGCCGTCACCCCGTAGGCCGCCACGGCCAGGGCCAGGCACAGGGGCCCGGCCGCCCGCAGGGGCCGGATGTGCGGCAGCCCCAGGGCATAGATGCAAAACAAAAGCAGCCCCAGGCAGCCGATCGACCACGCCGCACGCAGGGCCGCACCCCAGGAAGACCCGCTGGGAAAAAGCTCCTGGGACGAATGCGCCAGGACCAGAAGCCCCGTGAGCGCGGCCGTGAACAGGCCGCTGGCCACCGGTCCCCCGAACCAGGCCGCGATCCTGCGCCACCCTGGCGTCCGCTCCTCGCCGCCCTTCCAGGGATGGCGCAGGTTGGCCCGCAGGGCCGAAAAAAACAGGCACGACGTCCAGGCGATGAACGCCAGGCCCGGCCAGCGCAGATGCGGCGCGGCCCACACCAGCCGCCGCATGCGCCCCACCAGCAGATCGTCCGCAAACGGGGCGACCTCGCCCAGATGCCGTTTCACCAAAATCTGGGCCTCCCAGGTGTCGCCGACAAGCATCCCGTGCAGGGAAATCAGCAAAAACCCCATGGGGATAAACGAGAGCAGGGCGTAAAACGCCAGGGCCGCCGCCTGGGTCAACCCCTGGTGGCGGAAAAAATCCCGCGTGGCGGCCTGCGCCGTGCGCAGGATGTCGTGCAGCGCCCTGTTCATGTCCGCCCATCCCTGCCGCATTTCGCGGCATTTGAAAAGCGCCTGCCCGGCCGCCGGGACCGGGAGCGCACAGGCCCGCGCCCACGGAACCAGGAGGCGGCCGCCACTTTTCCGGACCGGTCCTGCGCCTGCGGCCACAGTCACAGGCCCCTGATGGCGCGGCATGGCCGCGCCGCAAGCGATCGTTTTTCGCGCCGTGTGCTCCGTCCCCCGGCCCGGGGCTGGGCTGGCCCTGCGCACAATGTCACAAGGCCCGCCCCCTTTCGGGAACGGGCCTTGCGGACGAGAGGGAGGTCTTCTGCCGGTTACCGCTTGAGCTGGATGACTTCCGCCAGCATGGTGTCCACGGTGGTGATGGTCTTGCTGTTGGCCTGGAAGCCGCGCTGGGTGAGGATCATGTCCACCATCTCCGAGGCCAGGTCCACGTTCGAGGTCTCCAGGGTGTTGCCGGAGATGGTGCCCAGGCGGCCGGTGTTGGCCCGGCCGGTGGTGGGCTGGCCCGAAGCGATGGTCTCGGTGAACAGGTTGCTTCCCGCCCGGCTCAGGCCGTAGGAGTTGCTGAAGTCCGCCAGGGCGATGGCGTAGAGCTCCATGGTCTGGCCGTTGGAGAAGGTGCCGGTGAGCACGCCGTTCTGGTCCACGGACACCCCGGTGAGCATTCCGGCGGTATAACCGTCCTGGGAATTGAACACGGTGGTCGAGGACGTGCTGGTGTTGGTGGTGCGGTTGCTGTTGAACTTGGTGGTGGGGGCGTCGAACCCCGTCAGGTTGGCCTGCGAGGTGCCCACGGCGGCGGCGTTGGCTGCGCCGCCCACGAACCCGCCGGTGTTGCGGATGCCCATGTTCAGGGCGATGTTGACGGCGTTGGCCGAGGTGGTGGCGCTGCCGCCGGACACGGACCGGAAGTTCGCCGTGAACACGGGATAGCCGCTCGCGTTGATCTCGGCCGGGGTCCACTGGTCGAGGTTGACCGCTCCGCCCGAGGCCGTGGCCGTGGAACCCAGGGTATAGGCGCTGGTGTTCTCCAAGTTCCCCGAGGCGTCGAAGGTCAGGGTGCCCATCATGAGCAGGCCGGCCGTCGCCGTGTTGCGGACCGCGATGCCGCCGCTGCTGTCGGGCAGGGTCCGGCCGTCCTCCAGGGGATCGCAGGTGACGATGTATTCCCAGTAGGACTTGCCGCCGGAATTGCTCACCGTGACCTTGTCGTAATAGATGGTGATGTTGTGGGCCGTGCCGTTCTGGTCGTAGACCTTCATGGTGGACTGGTAGGCGAAGGCCGTATCCGCCAGGGCGTCCCCGCCGCTGAGCGCATTCTGCCCGTTCCACAGGGTGGCCATGGCGAAGAAGGGATTCGTGGCGCTGGTGGCATGATCCGTCTCGGCCGAGTCGAGCTGGGTGATGACGGTCATGTTCTGGGTGGCCTGGGCCGGAATCTGGAACTGGTCGAGCTTGATGTCCTTGATGGAGCCCTTGATGGGCACCTGGGTGGTGGTGATCCCCGTGGCCTTGTTGCTGCGGACCTTGGCGTTGTCCACTTCCCAGCCCTGCACCACGTATCCGTTGGGATCCACCAGATACCCGTCGTTGTCAAAACGGAAGTTGCCTGCCCGGGTGTAATACGAGGTCAGGTTCCCGCTGCTCAAGGCCCTGCCGTCTTCACCGACGGAGGTCTTCTCCTTGACGATGTAATACCCGTTGCCGCCGATGGCCATGTCCAGGGGGTCGGTGGTGGTCTCGAAACCGCCCTGGCTCAGGTCGGCGTAGATGGCCCCGATGGTCACGCCGGTGCCGATCTGGGCGGTGCCCGAAGACGTCCCGATGTTCTGGCTGATGAGATCCTCGAAATACATGTTGGATCCCTTGTACGCCACGGTGTTCACGTTCGCCAGGTTGTTGCTGATGAGTCCCATGCGTTGCCCATGGGCAAGCAATCCCGTCACCCCAGCCCACATTGAAGAATTCAGTCCCATTGTATGCCTCCTCTCGTCCTCTCCGGATGAAATTCCAGAACGTTGTCGTCAGCTTTCTTCGGTTGTCGTCGTGGTCGTGGAATCGAGTATTTCCTTGATGTTGCCAAAGGATACCAGCACGTTTCCGACCCGCAGGTAGTAGGTTCCGTTGGAGTTCTCCACTCCGGTCACCTTGCCCTGGATCTCCGTGCTGGCGACGCCCGCGTTGCCCTCGGCGTCCTGGGTCATGATGGTCACGGTGTAGACGCCGTCGTCCATGACGTTGCCGTTGGTGTCCTTGCCGTCCCAGACGAATTCGTAATCCCCGGCATTCATGGCCCCCAGGTCCACGGTGCGCACCACGTTGCCGTCCTCGTCCAGGATGTTGGCCAGCACCGTCTCGGAATCCGTGGCGACGTTGTAGTAGATGGTGGTGGCGCTGCCGTCCTCAAGCTGGATGGTCTCGCCCGAGGCCCGGACGGTCTTGCCTACGAACTGCACGGCGGAGAACATCTGGTTCTGCAGCATGTTGTCGTTGATCTCGGTGATGCCCGTGCTGATGTTGGTGAGCTGCTCCAGGCTCGAAAATTGCGCCAGTTGGGCCACGAAATCCTGGTCATCCATGGGATCGAGGGGATCCTGATAGGTGAGCTGGGTCAGAAGAAGCTGCAAAAAGGCCTCCTTGCCAAGCTCGCTGCTCGATGAGGATGAACTTGTGGTGTCGTTCACATAATATGAGCTCAAGACATTCGATACCGAAGACATGACCATCCTCCCGGATGTTATGCGAACACATCCACACCTTCATTTCGAGCCACCTGGACAGGATTGTCCCTGGACGCATCAGCGTTCGAGGCGGCGCCAGACCCCATTCCCAAAATCCGCAGGGCGGTTCGCCGCATGTCCAGCTCTTCCTGCTGCCGCCGGGCCTCATTGTGCTGCCCCGCGCCCTGCCATGCGGTCTGATCCTGCTGCTGGGACAACCCGGTCTGCACGTCGAGCTTGGTGACCTTGAGCCCCTGCTGCTCGAGATTCTCCCGGACCCGCGCCGCCTGTTCACTGATGATCCTGGCCGCCTCCGGGGTCTCGGCCCTGATGACCGCCTGAACGTCCTTGTCCTTGATCGTCAGCATCACGGTGACCGACCCCAGTTCGTCCGGAGTCAGGTTCAGGGTGATGCGGTGCCCTCCCTGGCCAAGATTCTTGAGCATCCCGTTTTCAACCTGGCGCAGGACGTCGCTCGAAACATAGGATTCCGCGCCCCGGGCGGTTTCGGCCTGAACCATGCGCGAAGAAACGGTGGGGGTGGAGACGCCGACCATGGCGGCCTTGAGCAGTTCCCCGGTCCCCGTGGACTTGCTCTCGCCGACCTCCAGTCCGATCTTGCTCCAGAAACCCGTCCAACCGGCATCGGCTAAGTCAGCGCCCTTTTGCCTGCCTGCCTCTGCGGCTTCCGTGCCTTCCCGGCCCGACTTGGCGCGTTGCTTCGCGTTGCGCTCGTCCGTGGCCGCATCCTGCCGCCCGCTCGCGTTCCCGTTGCCGGAAAATACATCCGCCCGCGTTCCGATGACGCCTGCGCGTCCCTGGAGGTCGGCCTGGGCCTCGTCCATCCGGCCACCGCCAGACAGGATCACCCGCTTGTGTGTGGAATCCTGATCGCCGACCACGGTCTGGACATTGCCCTTTCCGGGCCTGCTCAGACCGCCTGCCCCCTTGGTGGAGGCAAAATCCAGATCGGCGACGCTACGCGTGGCGGCCGACACGTCATCCCCGCCCTGGTCCGATCCGCGCGAGGCCATTTCCCGGGCCAGCATGGCCTTTCTGGCCACCTGGTCCTCCCGGGAATCGGCAAGGGACTGCCCGAATTCCCGCTTCTGCGCGGTCACGAACACCTGGGAGGCCAGGGCCTTCACCTCGGCCAGGGCCTTCACCTCGGAAACGGCCTGATCCTTGACCTCGGCGGCAATGGCCAAAAGGGCCTTCTTGATGTCCTGGCCGCCCGAATCGCCGCCGCTTAAGCCGGAAAAAAGCTCCGACAGCCGGGTCTGGGCGCTTGCGGACAATCCCAGGGCCTGGGCCAGGGCCTTGGCCTCCGAGGGCGTGACGGTGAGCGAGGTCTCGGCGGACAGGGAAGAAATCTTTGCGGAAATGGAACTCCACGCCTGGGCGGCCTTTCCCTGCTCCAGGTCCGCCAGCAGTCCGGCGGATTCGCCCGGGGTAAACCCGATCTTGCCCAGAAAGCTTTGCACCTGGCGCTTGTTCTCCACGCTCATCTGGCCGATGGGCTGGCTGCCGACGATCTTGTCCTGCAAATAATTCATGAACGCGCCCCAGGTCAGTCCCTTGGGGCTGCCGATCCGGGTCTCAAGCTCCTCGATATCCTTGTCGCTGATCCCGCTCTTGGAGAGACTCGCCTTGAGCTGGGCAAAATCTTCCTTGGTCATGCGCACGTTATTGGGATCGGACACCACGTTTCCGGTTCCGGCGGACAGGAGCCCGGCTGTGGCCAGGGTGGCCGTGTTGGCCGCGCTGGCGGAAGATTCCTTCTGCCGGTCGGCGGCGGCCTGGGCGCTTTGTCCCGGAGAATCGGCCGTATCGCTCACACAGGCGTCGAAATAGGAACTGAAGGCGTTGGCCTGTCTGCGGTAGTCCTGGGGGTTCAGCCCGCCGAGGGTCGCAAGCCCCGCCATGGCTCGCGTGTCGTCTATCGAGGGCAAAATCTGCATGGTCGTTCTCCTGGAACCAGGAAACTTCAAGAGCCGTTCCAAAAAAAAAGGCCTGGAATTCCAGGCCGTCTCAATTCGTCCCCAGCGCCCCGGGGCAGTTTTTTCCTTGCCGGTCGGGCTTCACGGCTCCCGGGTCGCCTCGGCCAGCCGGGACACCATCTCCAGGCAGGCCAGCCCCGCCTCCCGGGAAAAATCCGCGTTTTGCAGATACAGGTGCAGATATCCGGACAGGGGTCGCATGAACGGCGCAAAACCTCTCCAGAGGGGATCGTCTTGAAAATTCCCCCTCCCCGAAAGCCCGGCCCGGAGAAAGCCCGTCAATCGCGGCAGGGTCCGGACAAAGGCCGCCGCCAGACGCGGCAGCGTCCCGGCCAGGCCCTCCCAGGCCAGGCGCGGCCGCGACACGTCGCCCCCGCCGAGAAAATGCCAGAACATCTCCGACCAGAAACGCCCCAGACTTTCCTCGGCCAGGGGCGGGGGGCCGGACCGGGCGGCCAGCCGATACAGCCCCCGGTCGTCCCGATCCACCCGGCACAGGTCAAGCCCGGCAAGACCTGCCCCGGACAGGCGGTCCTCCTCCCCCCGGGCCATGCGCCAGGCCGCGTAGGCCACCCGGACCGGGTCGAAGGCCGCACGGCACGGCATGGGCGACCGGGGACACTCCCAGCAGCCCCGGCAACTCACCGCCCCGCGCAACACGCCGTGGCCCGGTTGGTACGGCCCGGTCTCCCAGGGGTTCACCGGACCCATGGACAGGTTGAGCACCCGGCAGCCCGTCCAGGACGCCAGATGCATGGGGCCTGTGTCCGGCGTGACCAGCAGGTGGAAGGTTTGCAGGGCTTTGGCCAGTTCGGCCAACCCCAACCGTCCGCAATATTCCAGGGCCGCCCCGGCGCACAGCCGCTTGACCTCCCGGCCAAGCTCCCGCTCCGCCGGGCCGCCCAGAAGCACCGGTTTGAGCCCCCGCCGGGCCAGCTCCCGGGCCAGGGCCCCCCAAAACGCCGCATCCGGTCGCTTCTCCGGCTGGCTGGCCCCCAGAAACACCCCGACCCGGCCGCCATCCCCGGCCAGTTGGCGCGGCGCGTCCCACCGCGTGGCCGCGATCATCTCCCGGGGGATGACGTCCAGGGCGTTTAGTTCCGCCCAGTGATACCGGTTGTGCCGGTTGTTGCGCACCAGCGAGGCCCGGTAGAGCTGCCACGCCCCATGCATGCGCAGCACCCCGCCCTCCTCCATGACCGGCCCCACCTTGCGCGGCGCGGCGACCCTGCCGGCCAGCCGCGCCGCCTCGGGCCGGTGGCTCAGATTGATCACCATCCCGTATTCCCGGGCCGTGAGCCTGTCGGTCTCGGACCAGGCCGCATATTCGACGGCAGGCCCCAGGGCGGCCAGGGGACCGAAAAACGAAGGCTCCCCCACCACCCGCACGGCCGCGCCCGGATAGGCCCTGGCCAGCCATAAAAACAGCGGAAACGACAGGATCAGATCGCCCATCCGCTGCATCTGCAACACCAGGATGGTCACGACCGCCTCTTGGCCGAGGCCCCGATGTGGGCCTGCTCGGCCTGCCAGGTCCACTTGGCCGCCGCGTCCAGGCGGGCGGCCCGGAAGGCCGTTTCGGCCATGGCCGCGAACTCCTCGCGGGAATACAACTGATGCAGCTTGAACTGGTTGGCGAAGCCCGTGGAATACTGGCTGCCGCCGGGGCGGCCCTGGCTGCCCGTGCGTTTGCGGTGCAACACCCGCACATGGCCCTGGTAGACCGGAACGCGGCCCGACAGAAGGCCTCGGAAATCGTGATCCAGGTCGTCGTACTGGGAAGGCGACAGGCGGATGTCGAAGTCGCCCGCCTCGCGCAGGCTCCGGGCGGAAAACAGGTGGCAGCAGCCGGTGACCGATGCGCAGGGCCGCAGGTAGTCGAAGCGGCCCATGTCCAGGGTATGCAGGTGGCCGCGCGAGGTTTCAAAGGCCCGGGAAAACGCGGGATTTCCGGACGGCTCGGGCAGGGGTTCGAAAAAGAGGTCCGCGCTTTGGATGTGGGCCGGATTGGCCGCGTCCACCACCCGGCATCCGTAGGCCCCGGCCTCCGGGTAGGCCTGGACGGCGGCGGCGAGTCGGCCGAGAAAATCCCGGGGCACGTCGGCGTCGTCGTCCAGATAGGCGACAAAGGCCGCATCCCGGGCGACGGGATGGCGCATGAGCCAGTTGCGGGCCGCAGGCGCGCCGATGTTGACCGGCAGGTCGACGCGGGAAAAAAGGTCCGGCCCGAGACGCCCGGCCCAGGCGGTCACGACCTCGGCGGTGGCGTCGCTGGAGCCGTTGTCCAGAACCACGAGGCGCGTCCCCGGGGCAGGGGAAAAATCGGCCCGGGCAAGCCCGGCCAGGGTATGATCCAGATCCTTCGCCTTGTTGCAGCTATAGAGCAGGATGGCCAGGGCCCCCGGCAAAACGGCCGTGGCCCGGTCCAGGCCCAGGGCCAGGTCGTGCAGGCGAAGCAGGGTGACCACGCTCCAGGGGCGCGCCGCGAAATCCTGGCGCAAAAGGCTCACGGCCCCCTGCCGGTCCCCCAGGCGCAGCAGGGCCTCGGCCCGGCGAACCAGGGCCGGGGCCAGGGGACAGCGGGAGGACGCGGCGGCGTACCGCTGGGCGGCCAGGGTGAAGTCGCGGTTTTGAAAGGCCGCGTCGGCATCGAGCATGTCCGCGAAAAACGCCAGGGGGGCGAAGATCCCACGGGGGGAATGGCGCACGTGGGAGGCGGCCCGGGCCGCGGACTCGAAATCCCCGCAGGCCAGGGCCAGGGAGGCCATCTGGCGCACCCAGAAGAGGTTTTCCGGCTCCGCCTCCAGACGTCCCCGCAAAAAGGCCAGGGTCCGGTCATGTTCGCGGCGTTCCAGAAGCCTGACCAGATAGCGGGGGTCGTCAGGCGGGACATCCCGGGCGGCCACGGCGTGCAGGGCCAGCCGCCGCGCCTCGTCGAGGAAGGGCCGGGCGGCCTCCAGGGCCAGGACCGCTGCGGCCAGGCCGCCGTCCAGGGGATCGGCCTCCCAGGCGGCCAGACGCAGGGACCGGGCCAGGCCGGTCAATCCGGCGCGAGGGAACGTCCCCTGCCCCGCCTCCTGTCCGCAGGGCATGGTTTCGGCCAGTTCGGCGGCCCGGACAAGCTCGGGACGGCCGTCGCCGCCTGCAAGAAGGGCGCGCATCAGGGGTTCGGGTACGGCGCTGTCCGGGGCGAAAACGTCCATGGGTTCATCCTTTGGCGAAAAGACGTCGCATGGCGGCGCACAGCGTCCGCATGCGGTGGTCGTAGGCATGTTCGGCCAGGACGCGGCGTCTGGCGGCCTGGGCGATGCGGCGACGTTCGGCGGGACGCCCCAGATAATGGCGGACCATGTCCGGCAGTTCGTCCGGATGGGAATAGACGGCCGACTCCAGGCCCGGCGTAAACAGGGCGTCCATCTGCTCCTGGCGGTCGGTCACAAGAAACGCGCCGCAGGCCGGGACGTCGAAGACCCGCTGGTTGACCGCGCCCTTCATCTGGCGGCTGGTGACGTTGAGATTGACCTCGCTACGGGGATAGAAACCGGGCAACTGGTCGTAATAGGCCATCTCCGGCAGCCGCCGCCACCTCTGGCCTTCGTCCGCAAAGGTCGTAAGCCATCCCGCGTCGCCCACGATGGTGGGGAAAAACGGCATGGCCCGGGCCAAGCAGTCCCGGCGGTACAGGCGGGTGGCCTCCCAGACCACGGCCGTCTCAAAGGCCAGGGTGCGCCCGGGGCCGCCCAGGGCCAGATAATGGGGGAAAAGCTCAGGATGCCGGGAGGCCAGGAAGGCGCGCACCGACCGTTCGGGGCTTTGCCCGAAGTCGCGGGCGATGTCCGAAAAGCGCGCCGCAAGGTCCGCATGGGGCGCGGCGTGGGCCAGGCGCGACTGGGTCTTGGCCAGCATGGAATTGCCCACAAAGGACACCCGTGCGGCCAGGGGATGGCCGGGATCGGTCTGGCGCAGGGGCCTGAAGCGGGTCACGTCGGCGGCCAGGGGCAGATGGAAGACATTGGCGCATCCGCTGCCCGCCAAAAAGGCCATGGCGTCCGCGTCCCAGGTGAAGGCCGCCGCATGGCTCGGGAAGGGCCGGACGTAGTTTCCCAGGATGAGTTCCGGATTGTCCGCAAACCACGAGGCCAGGGGCAGTTCCAGGCGGCTCAGGAGATCGGCCAGGCACCCCTCGCGGTCCAGGCCCAGGTGGTTGAAGGTCAGGATGAAATCCGGGCGGAAGGCGGCCACGTCGGCCGCGACCCGGGCCAGGAAGGCCTCGGCGTCGAGTTCGTCCGCGCCGATGGCGGCATACCGGCAGGGCACGCCCAGGCGTCCGCAGGCGGCCACGACCTCGCCGGAGAGAAAAAGCCGCGAGGTGAGAAGCAGCACCCGGGGCGCATCCCCGGCAAACCGGGGATAGCGGCAGGCGGCCAGGGGGTCGGGGCGGGCCGTGGCGGCCCCCTGGCCGACTGTGGCGCCCTGGCCAACCCTGGCCTGCAGGCCGCGCGCGACGGCCCCGTAATAGCCCGGATCAAGGCGCAGGTAGGCGGGCAGGAGCAGGGGCACGGGGACGCGCCCGCTGGAGGCGCACAACGCGGCAATCGCGACCAGGACCGCCTCCGGGTCCGGGTCGTCGAACCACGCCGCCCGGGGGTCGGCGGCATGGGCGGACTGAAGTCCGGTGAGTTCGAGAATGGGGGCCTCCCGGTCCACCACGGCCAGGACCGGCAGGGTCTGGGGATCGGCCCCGGCCGCCGTCCCCCCGAGCAGGGCGGCCAGGGCATGGCCCAGCCCGGACCCCAGGAGCACCGGCAACACCCCGCGCGCCCCGGATGCGTCGGCATGGGCGAACCCGGCGTCGAGGCCGTCAAGCAGGCCCAGTTCGTCCCTGCGGGCGTTGCGGCCGAAGAGATGGCGGGATTTGTCGTCCCTGGTCAGTCGGATGTCCGCGAGCGCGCCGTCGTGACTGACGGCCGCCGCCTCATAGGGCCAGGAATCGGTCATGCGCGGCGCGGTCCCTCTGCCGGGGCCGAAGCGGGCGTTTTCAGGATAAAAGCGCCGCCACGTCCCCTTCGTTTTCAATCACCTGGAAATAGGAAAGCAGTTGCACAAGCCCCAGGGTCTTGCGGACCTTGGGGCTCAACCGGCACAGGTAGCAGGCCTTTCCGGCGCTGCGCATGCGGGTGTTGACGAAGACCAGAAACCCGATGCCCGAACTGTCCATGAACCCCACCCCGGACAGATCGAGCACCACGGTATCCACCTCGTTTTCCGTCAGTTCCGCTTCCAGGACACGTTTCAACTGCGGGGTCACGTCCAGGGTGACCTCGCCGTCGTATTTGAGCAGCAGGGCATTTTTCCCCCGCGAAATCGTCAGCTTTTCCACGCTGTCTTTCCTATTTTCTTATGGATGGCCACGATGTTTTCCTGCCCCTCGGAGCGAACCGCCACGGCATCGGAAAGCCGCGAGATGATGAAAAGCCCCCGGCCGCCCTCGGCCTCGGGGGAGGGATTTTCGAACCGCACCGGACCGTCGAACCCATACCCCCAATCCACGATCTCCAGATCCACGCATTCCCCGGGAACCAGGGCCAGGCGCACCTCCAGCCGCCCCTCCCCGCCCCGGTAGGCGTGCCGGGCCACGTTGGCGCAGGCCTCGGTGAGCATGATGTCCAGGTCGTGCAGGATGTTGTGGTCGGAAAGATACTGCCCGAGAAAGCCCACCACCTCCCTGGCCAGCCCACGGCTCTGCTCGGGTGCGGACTGGGCCGCGAAGGTGCGACGGATCATGGGCGTCTCCCGGCAGGGGCCGCGTTCGAACCGGACTTCGGGCATGGCCCGTGCGTAGCTTCCATGTATCGGATCATTTCGCCAAAAATCCCGCGCCGTCAACAGGCAGGCCCCTGCAACGCTTCGTTTCGCCACGGCGGGATCATCCGCCCAAAAAATCCCGCGCGTCAAGCACTACGGTCACCGGCCCCTGGTTGACAAGGCCCACGTCCATGTCCGCGCCGAAAACCCCGGTGAAGACCCGGCCCGGCAACCGGGCCGCGAGGTCGGCGCACAGGCGGTCGTACAGGCTTTCGGCCAGGGTCGGCTCGGCGGCGGCGGCAAACGACGGCCGCCGTCCCCGGCGGCAGTCGGCGTACAGGGTGAACTGGGACACCACCAGAAGCTCGCCGCCAACCTCCGTCACCCCCAGGTTCATCCTGCCTGCCGCGTCCGCAAAGACACGCAGGGACACAAGTTTGTCAAGCATGGTCCCCCACACCCGCGATCCGGGCAACTCCGGGCCGTCCTCGCGGCCGAATCCGGCCAGGACCACAAGTCCCGGCCCGATGGACGCCGCCCGTCGGCCGGAAATGTCCACGAAGGCGGACGCCACCCGCTGCACCACGAAACGCATCAGCCGGCGGGTTCCATGTAGGTGGCCTTGCTCGACGCCTTTTCGGACACCGAGACGCTTTGCAGCGTCACCTGGGGGATGTCGGCCAGCCGCTCCCGCAGCCCTTCGAAGATATAGCGGGCCAGAAGCTCCGAGGACGGGTTGCGTTTCTGAAATACCGGCAGCTCATTTAAGTGGCGGTGGTCGAGTTCGGCCACCACCGCGCCCAGCCGACTCTTGAGTTCCTTGAAATCCATGAGGATGTCCACCTTGGGTTCGAGCTTTCTGCCCGAAACCACGGCCTCCACGGCGAAATTGTGGCCGTGCAGGTTCTCGCAGGGGCCGCCGTAGTGGCGCAGGCAGTGGGCCGCCGCAAAATCCATGGTCACCGTAAGCTGGTAGACGCCCCGGCCATCTGGGGCAAAGGGTGCGGCAATCATCCGTTTCTTCCTCCAGGCCGGGTCGTGGCCGCCGACTCCGTCCCGGAAGCGCCCCCTGGCGCGCCCGGGCAGGCGGCCTCGAACTCGTCCAGTTCCCGGCGCAGTTCCGGGCAGCGGCGCACGCAGAAGGCGTCGCCGAGGCGCAGGCGGCATTCGGCCCGGGGATAGGTGATGACCAGATGCACCCGGCAGTTGCCGGGATATCTGGCCAGGATGGGGGCCAGCCCGGAAAGGGCGAGTTCCCCGCCGCCGCAGGCGTCCAGGCGCACATGCACCGGGTCGGCGCTGTCGTTGGCGGTCTTGGACAGGTGCTCCACGGCCGCGGCCTCGATTTTGACCAGCTTCTTGCCCTCGTCGCCTCCGCCGCCGCCCTCGTAGGTGCTGATCTTTCCGGTGATGCACAGGGGGGCGTCCACGGACAAAAGCTCCCGGGACTTCTCGAAGACCTCGGGGAAAAAGGTGATCTCGGCCTCGCCGGTCAAATCCTTCACCAGCCCAAAGGCCATCTTGCCGCCCTTTTTGGTCACGATCTCCTTCAAGGACACCACCATGGCCGCCACCTTGATCTCGGTTCCCGGGGACAGGTCGGCGCACTGCACAAGCGACGGCAGGCGCATGGCCCGGATGTCGCGGATGTAGGCCAGAAGCGGATGCCCGGTGAGGTAGAAGCCCAGGGCCTCCTTTTCAAAGGCCATCTTCTGCTCATGCCCCCATTCGGACAGGGAGGCCTCGGGGCAGTCGATACCAAGCCCGGTGGTGGGCTCGGGCCTGGCGGGCATAAGGGCCATGAGCGAGAGCTGGTTGGTGTTGCGGTCGGCGGCGCGTTTCTGGCCGATGGCCACGGCCTGGTCGAGCCCGGCGAACAGCCCGGCCCGGGTGCAGCCGAATCCGTCGCAGGCCCCGCATTTGATCAGGTATTCCAGCACCCGTTTGGTCACCTTGCGCAGGTTGACCCGCCCGGCCAGATCCAGAAGCGAGGTATAGGGGCCATTTTTGTCGCGCTCGGCCACGATCTCGGTGATGGCCTCGCGGCCCACGTTTTTGATCCCGGCCAGGCCGTAGAGGATCCTGCCGTCTTTCACCGAAAAATCCGCCTGACCGGCGTTGACGTCCGGCGGCAACACCTCGCTCTCCCGCTCCCGGCAGTCGGCGATGTATTTGAGGATTTTGTCCTGGTTGTCGATGTCCGAGGTCATGAGCGCAGCCATGTAGGCCACGGGGTAGTGGGCCTTGAGATAGGCCGTGTGGTAGGAGATGAGCGCATAGGCCGCGCTGTGGGACTTGTTGAAGCCGTATTCCGCAAACTTCTCCATGAGATCGAAAATCTCGGTGGCCTTTTTCTCGGGGATGCCGTTTTGTTTGGCCCCGTCCACGAAGCGGGTGCGCTGCATGGCCATCTCGACCGCGTTTTTCTTGCCCATGGCCCGGCGCAGCAGGTCGCCGTCGCCCAGGGTGAAGCTGGCCAGAACCTGGGCGATCTTCATCACCTGTTCCTGGTAGACGATGACCCCGTAGGTGGGGCCAAGGGTCTCGGCCAGAAGCGGATGGGGATATTCCACGGGCTCTTCGCCGTGCTTGCGGCGGATGAACTGCTCCACCATGCCCGACCCCAGGGGCCCCGGCCGGTACAGGGCCAGCATGGCGATGATGTCCTCGAAGCAGGTGGGTTTGAGCATCCGCAGGTATTTGCGCATGCCCTCGCTTTCCACCTGGAAGATGCCGTCCGTGTCGCCCCGGGAAAAAAGCTCGTAGGTCGCGGGATCGGTGAGCGGCAGGGTGTCCAGGTCCGGCGACTCCTCCCCGCTTTGCCGGATGATCTCCAGGGCGTCCTGGATGACGGTCATGGTTTTAAGCCCCAGAAAGTCGAACTTGACCAGCCCCACCTTCTCCACCCGTTTCATGTCCCACTGGGTCACGATTTCGTCGTTTTTCCCTTTGTAGAGCGGGACGTATTCTGTCATGGGCTTGTCGGAAATGACCACCCCGGCGGCGTGGGTCGAGGCGTGGCGGCACAGCCCCTCCAGGCGTCGGGAGACGTCGATCAGGCGGGCGATGCGCGGGTCGGCGGCGGCCATCTCGCGCAGCTTGGGCTCCTGGGCCAGGGCCTTGTCGATGGTCATCTTCAGGTCTTCCGGGATAAGCTTGGCGATGCGGTCCGTCTCGCCGAAGCTCATGCCCAGGGCCCGGCCCACGTCGCGCACCACGGCCTTGGCCTTCATGGTGCCAAACGTGGTGATCTGGGCCACGGAGTCGCGGCCGTACTTCTCGGTGACGTAGCGGATGACCTCCACCCGGCGGCGCTCGCAAAAATCCACGTCGATATCCGGCATGCTGATGCGCTCGATATTGAGGAAGCGCTCGAACAGCAGATCGTACGGCAGGGGATCCAGGTTGGTGATGCGCAGCGCATAGGCCACCAGCGACCCGGCGGCCGAGCCGCGCCCCGGCCCCACCGGGATGCCCTGGGCCTTGGCCCAGTTGATGAAGTCCTGCACGATGAGGAAATAGCCGGGAAAGCCCATGCGCTTTAT
The DNA here is from genome assembly GCA_031082225.1 of Desulfovibrionaceae bacterium. Lineage (GTDB taxonomy): Bacteria > Desulfobacterota > Desulfovibrionia > Desulfovibrionales > Desulfovibrionaceae > Desulfolutivibrio. The sequence continues at coordinate 20,435 of JAVHLG010000063.1, forward strand.
GACGTCGAGTTCCAGCTCCAGGCGGTCCCAGTACTTTTTTTCGTCCACCCCGGGCATCTTGGCCAGCCGCCGCGTCAGCCCCTCGCGGGCCATGGCGGCCATGGTCTCGTCCAGATCCTTGCCCTCGGGCGGGGTGTAGGTCGGAAAATGCAGGGACTTGAGGTCAAGGGATAAATTGACGCGCTCGGCGATGGCGCAGGTGTTGGCGATGGCCTCGGGCACATGGGCGAACGCGGCGGCCATCTCGTCCGGGGAGCGGTAATAGAGCTCCTTGGTGGTGAAGCGCATGCGCTTTTCGTCGTCCACGCAGGCCGCCGTCTGGATGCACAAAAGGATATCATGGGCCTGGGCGTCGTCGGCGCGCAGGTAGTGGCAGTCGTTGGTGGCCACCAGGGGGAGCCTAGTCTCGTGCGAAAGCTCAATGAGCATGTCGTTGACCCTGGCCTGCTCGGGCAGGTCGTTGGCCTGAAGCTCAAGATAGAAGCGATCCGGAAAAAGCGCCGCATACTGCCGGGCCTGCTCCCGGGCCGCGTCCATGCCCTCGCGCAGGAAGGCCTGGTTGATCTCGCCCTTGAGGCAGGCCGAAAGCGCAATCAGCCCCTCGGAATGGGCGGCCAAAACGGCCTTGTCCACCCGGGGCTTGTAGTGGAAGCCCTGGAAATAGCCCATGGTCACGAGCTTTAAGAGATTGCGGAAGCCCACGTCGTTCTGGGCCAAAAGGATCAGGTGCCAACCGGCGTCGCGGGCGGAGCGGGCGTCCTTTTTGGCCATGTGCTCCTTGGCCACGTAGACCTCGCAACCCACGATGGGCTTGAGCTCGGCCTTTTTGGCGGCCTCGTAAAAAACCAGGGCGCCGTGCATGTTGCCGTGGTCGGTGATGGCTGCGGCCGGGCAGCCGAAGTCCTTGGCCGTCTTGACCAGGTCGCCGATGCGGATGGCCCCGTCAAGGAGGCTGTATTCGGTGTGGCAGTGCAGATGGACGAAATCGGCCATATGGGGGAACAACCTGAGGGGAAAGGTTTTTTGAAAACGGCGCGGTCGCCGTGACCGGTATCGGGAAAACATAGCCCATTTCATCCGGGAAGGGAACGGCCGGGATATGGCGCGGGGGCGCGGGGCGTGGGAGCACGCGGGTGTGTGGCGTGGAGAAGCCTCCGGCGGCGTGGGGAGCGGCGCGGGATGCGGGGGGGGGCGGTAT
>JAVHLG010000064.1 GCA_031082225.1 Desulfovibrionaceae bacterium
CCCCGGACCCCGCCCGGGGGAAATCATTTCCCCCGGACCCCCTGGCCTCCGGGCGTGACTCCCCGGGGACGGAGCCCCGGGAAATCACGCCCGGAAATCCAGGTGGCGCGGAGAAAATGCCCTCTCCCGCACGCGAACGCGAAGCACGCCAAAGTTTGAAGGGAGGTCCGGGGGAAAACTTTTTTTCAAAAAAGTTTCCCCCCGCTACGCCTTCCCTACAACAGCCCCGCGTCCCAGTTGAAAAGCCCCTGGCGTTCCCGGGCGGGCACCTCCCGGGGCAGCGGTTCGCGAAGCGACACGAACAGTTCAAACCCGGCCCGGATCAGCTCGTCCCGGTGGTCGAAAAGATCCACCCGCCAGTTGGGATAGATGAAATAGTTCTGGTCGTAGCGCACGGCCCAGCACACCTCGCCCTTGGGGCTGGCCAGCGGCACGCAGGTTCTGATCTCCGGGGAGATGGTCCGGGAGATGCCCAGCGGCCAGGCCCCGTCCACCACCAGACCAAGGGGCAGCGGGCTTTTTCCCGGCAGGGCCAGGATGTCCTCGCCGGACAACTCGGGCGAGATGACGGCCCCGGAGAAGCCCAGGGATTTCATGGCCGCCAGGGCCATGGGGTTGGCCAGGTTGCAAAACGGCCCGGCCCACAGCACGGCCTTGCAGTCCGCAGGGAAAAGTCCGCGCTGCCAGGGGGCGTTTAAGACGAAGCGTTCGGCCCCGCGCGACATAAGAAGCTCCACCAGCCCGACGAACTCGCTCTCCTCGTTGGGCCAGATCACCGGCGGCAGCCACCACCACACGGATTTGGCCCGGCCAAGCGGCAGGTTGTGGGCCCGGGACAGGGACACCCACACCCCGAACACGCCCTTTTCCTTGGACAGGTCCGGATGCCGCCACACGCTCACGGCGACAGGGGCGGCCCGCCTGGCCGGACGGTAAGGCCTGGGGGTCTTGATGGCCACCTCCACGGCCGCGGCCTCGGGCTCGGGGATGACCCGCAGTTCCGCCTCCATGTTCTCCAGGATGCGGGCCAGTTCCGGGGCGCGGCGGTCGATGAGGAAGGCCGGGGAACCGGATTCGGGCCGCTGTCCGGGTTCGAATCGCAGGGAATAGCGGCCGCCCTTGGGCACGGAGCGGCTGATGCGGATGACCTGATGCCCGGCCTCGTCCTCGAAGCCCAAACGCAGCAGATCCCCGGCCAGAAGCGGGATGCGGGCCGACAGGTGGAATCCGCCGCCCTTCTCGCTGCGCGAAAGCTTGCCGGCGGCCAGACCGGAGCCGGTGCGGCCGCTGTGGTCCACGGGATTTTTCGGACGCTGGGGCAAAAAGCCGTAGTTGGTGCCGGGGCGGCCCAGGGCCTGCTCCAGATAATCCAGGGCGGCCTTTTTTGCGGCCGGATCGTCGGGCTCGTCGCGCAGGAGTTTATAGGCGGCCACGGTGTGGAACACGTAGTGCGGGCCTTTTTTGCGGCCCTCGATCTTCCAGGCGGTCAGACTCGGGATGCCAAGCAGGGTCTTGGCCAGGACGTCCAGGCTCAAGTCCAGACAGGAGAACAGGCGGCCCTGCTGGCCCCGGTGTTCGTACATGCGGCGGCACGGCTGCACGCACCGGCCGCGAAGCCCGCTTTTGCCGCCGAAAAAGCTGCTCCACCAGCAGCGCCCGGACACGTTGTGGCACAGCGCCCCATGCACGAAGACCTCGATGGACTGGCCGGGGCTTGCGGCGTCGGCCATGGCCCGGATCTCGTCCACGGACAACTCGCGCGGCACGACCACCCGGGAAAACCCCAGGGCCGCGGCAACGGCCATGCCCGAGGGCTGGCTCTGGTTGGCCAGGGTGGACAGGTGCAGCTCGCCCGCATATCCGGCCTGGCGGGCGATGGCGGCCATGCCCGGATCCTGGAGGATGAGCCCCTCGGGGCCCACCTGGTCGACGAGGCGTTTGACCATGCGTCCGGCCTTGTCGATCTCGTCGGGCTTGACCAGGACGTTTATGGCCACATAGGTGCGCCGCCCCTTCTGCCGGGCCAGCTCGGCCAGCCGGCCCAATTCGCCCACGGAAAAGTTGCGCGCCAGCATGCGCGCGGAAAAGTGCTTGAGTCCGCAGTAGACGGCGTCGGCGCCAGCGGCCAGCGCGGCCAGAAACGAGGACGGGTCGCCGGCCGGGGCCAGGATTTCCGGTTTGCTCAGAGGAATCATGAAGTCCATGGGGTTTGACGTGGGGTGGGGAAAAGCGCCTTTCACCGAAGGCGAATGACCATAGCCTATTTGTCCGTCCCTGGCGAGACGGAATTGCCATTGTTTTAAATCATATAAAAACAGTATGTTAAACCATTTCGCCGGACATCGTCCGTCGTCGGTCATTTCCCTCCCGGGCCTTTCGTGCGGGCCGGATTGATGGTATGTGACGCGCGTGGCGCAAACTGGATGCATTTTCGCAACAAAAAGGAGCGGGCTGTGCGGCTGTTAACTCGGGAGATGGACGGCTATCTGGCGGGCGGGGCCTGGATTCGCAAAATTTTCGAACTCGGCCTTGAACTGAAAAAACAATACGGAGAGGACGCGGTGTGCGACTTCTCCCTGGGCAATCCCGACCTGCCGCCGCCCCCGGCCGTGGGGAAACGGCTGGCCGAGATCGCGGCCGCCGCCGACCGGCCCTTCGCCTTCGGCTACATGCCCAATCCCGGCTATCCCGCCGTGCGCGAGGCCCTGGCCGGATACGTCGGCCAGCAGCAGGAATGCGCCGTCTCGCCCGGCGACCTGGTGGTCACCTGCGGCGCGGCCGGGGCGATCAACATCTTTTTCCGGGCCGTGCTCGAGCCCGGCGACGAGGTCATCTGCCCGTCGCCCTATTTCGTGGAATACGGCTTCTACGTGGCCAATTCCGGCGGGGTGCTTGTGCCCACGCCGTCGCGGGCCGGGGATTTCGGCCTGGACGTGGCGGCCATCGCCGCCGCGGTCACGGACAAGACCCGGGCCGTGCTCATAAACTCCCCCAACAACCCCACCGGCCAGATCTATCCGGCCGAAGACATCGCCGCCCTGGCCGCCGCCCTGGCCGAGCTGTCCAAAGGCCGGGAACGCCCCATCTTTTTGGTGGCCGACGAGCCCTACCGCTTTCTGACCTACGACGGCTACGTCGTGCCGCCGGTCCTGCCCGCCTATCCCTATTCCCTGGTGGTCAGCTCCTTTTCCAAAAACCTGTCCCTGGCCGGGGAACGGGTGGGGTTCGTGGCCGTGTCCCCGGACATGCCGGGCCGGGAGAAGCTGGTGGCCGGGATGATCTTCGCCAACCGGATCATGGGCTTCGTCAACGCCCCGGCCATCGGCCAGGCCGTGGTGCTCGGGGCCCTTCACGCCCAGGTGGACACCTCGGTCTACGCCAGGCGGCGCGACGCCATGGCCGGGGTGTTGTCGAGAACGGGCTATGAATTTTTCATGCCCCGGGGGGCGTTTTATTTCTTCCCGGTTTCGCCCATCCCCGACGAGGTGGCCTTCGTGTCCAAGCTCGCCGAACACCGGGTGCTGGCCGTCCCCGGCCGGGGCTTCGGGATGCCGGGCTATTTCCGGCTGGCCTTTTGCGTGGATGAGGCGATCATCGCCCGGGCCGAAGAGGGCTTGCGCCTGGCCCGCGACGCCTTCTGACGCCGCCCCGGCCGAGCGCGCCGGGAAACGGCCCCTCCCCGGCACATCGGCCGCCTCTGCGTCCCGGCTGACCGCCGGGCGGTGCGGTGCGCCCTGGGAACACCCCCCTTGACGGATTGCCTCCACATGGATAAGTGGAAAGGCTTTCCTTTTCGTCGTGCCATTTCGCCGTGCCGTGGGCCGCACGCAGGAGCCACATGTTCGACAGCCTGACAGACCGCCTGGAAGGGGTTTTCAAGAAAATCCGGGGGCATGCCCGCCTGACCGAGGACAACGTCCAGGACGCCCTGCGCGAGGTGCGTCTGGCGCTGCTTGAGGCCGACGTCAACTTCAAGGTGGTCAAGGACTTCGTGGAGCGCGTCCGCGAACGGGCCATGGGCCAGGACGTGCTGAAAAGCCTCACCCCGGGCCAGCAGGTGGTCAAGATCGTCCACGACGAGCTCATCGAGCTATTGGGCGGCCAGGCCACGGCCCTGGACCTCAAGGATCGGCCCGCCGCGATCATGATGGTCGGCCTACAGGGCTCGGGCAAGACCACCACCTCGGCCAAGCTGGCCCTGCGCCTGCGCCGGGATTTCAAGAAAAAGCCCTATCTGGTCCCGGCCGACGTCTACCGCCCGGCGGCCATCGAGCAGCTCACCAAGCTCGGGGCCCAGATCGACGTGGCCGTGCATCCCTCCCAGACCGGCCAGAACCCCGTGGACATCTGCACGGCGGCCCTGGCCGAGGCCGCCAAAAACGGCTTCGACGTGGTCATCTTCGACACCGCCGGACGCCTGCACGTGGACGAGGCCCTCATGGAGGAGCTGGCGTCCATCAAGGCCAAGGCCTCCCCGGCCGAGATCCTGTTCGTGGCCGACTCCATGACCGGCCAGGACGCGGTCACCGTGGCGAAGAGCTTCAACGACCGCCTGGACATCTCCGGCATCGTGCTCACCAAGATGGACGGCGACGCGCGCGGCGGCGCGGCCCTGTCCATCAAGGGCATCACCGGCAAGCCCATCAAGTTCGTGGGCATGGGCGAGAAGCTCTCGGACCTGGAGATCTTCCATCCCGACCGGGCCGCCTCGCGCATCCTGGGCATGGGCGACATCCTCACCCTCATCGAGAAGGCCCAGACCGACATTGATGCCGATGAAGCCGCGGCCATGGAGAAAAAACTCCGCAAGGCCGAATTCAACCTGGAGGATTTCCGCACCCAGATGCGCCGCGTGCGCAAGCTCGGCTCCCTGGAAGGCATCCTCAAGCTCATCCCCGGCATGTCCCAGGTGCGCCAGAAGCTTGGCGAGGTGCAGATGCCCGAGAAGGAGATGGCCCGGGTGGAGGCCATCATCAGCTCCATGACCAAAAAGGAGCGCGTCAATCCCAAGATCATCAACCAAAGCCGCCGCGAGCGCATCGCCAAGGGCTCGGGGACCACGGTCCTGGACGTGTCCCAGCTTTTGAAAAATTTCACCCAGATGCAAAAGATGATGCAGCGCATGATGGCCGGCGGCAAGATGCCTGCGTCGGGCAAGATGCCCAAGATGCCCCGCCTGCCCGGCGAGGGCGGCGAACCCCAGCCCCAGGATCCGCGCTTCGCCCGGACCCCGGGCAAGTCCACCAGCGCCTCCAAGCGCAAAAAGCAGAAACGGAAAAAACGGTAATCCCGCCCGGGCGGGTTGGCGGACGTCCCCGCCGCACCAGAAACGACAACCAACCTGATGGCAGCAAAGAGGAATCGCACCATGGCCATGAAAATCCGTCTGACCCGCATGGGGTCCAAGAAACGTCCCTTCTACCGCATCGTCGCCCTGGACAGCGCCACCCGCCGCGACGGCCGCGCCCTGGAATACCTGGGCTACTACAATCCCATGGTTGACCCGGCCGAACTCAAGGTGGATCTGGAGAAGGTCAAGCAGTGGACCGATCGCGGCGCCAAGCCCTCGGACACGGTCAAGTCCCTGCTGAAAAAAGCCGGGAGCTAGCCTCTCTTGCGGCCAAGCGCGCCGCTTTTTGCAGGAAGTTGCAGGAACCCCGAGAGGCAGGGACGGGGAGACGGCCCGCGCCGACCGGTGCGTCCGGGCGGCCAAGCCGGTCCTGTGCCTCGGCATGAGGTCCGTACACGCGGGAGGTGCGTATGCTCAAGGACTTGATCGAATACGTGGCCAAGTCCCTGGTCGATAATCCCGACCAGGTGCAGGTGGTCGAGGTGGAGGGCGAACAGACGTCGGTCATCGAACTCAAGGTGGCCAAGGAAGATCTGGGGAAGGTCATCGGCAAACAGGGCCGCACGGCCCGCGCCATGCGCACCATCCTCGGCGCGGCCTCCACCAAGGCCAAGAAACGCTCCGTCCTGGAAATCCTCGAATAAAGGGGCTTTCCAAAGACGGATACGGACCTGGCCCCGCCATGAACGCAAAAGACACCACCGTGATCGTGGGCGAGATTGTTCGTCCCCACGGCATAAAAGGGGAGATCGTCGTGAAATCCTTCGCCGACTCCCCTTCCGTCTTTCGTCCGGGCCGCGTGCTGCGAGTGTCGCCGCCCCCGGGACGTCCCGGAAAACCCCTGCGCCGCACCGTGGCCGCGCGGCGGGTCCACGCCGACCGGCTGCTCGTCTTTTTCGCGGACGTGACCGACCGTGACGGGGCCGAGGCCCTGCGCGGCTGCCTCCTTTCCATGGCCGCCCGCGACCTGCCCGCCCTGGCCCAGGACGAATTCTACCGTCACCAGCTCATCGGCTGCCGGGTGCTGGCCCCGGACACCGCCCATCCGGACCTGGGCATCCTCACGGACATCGCGGACCTGCCGGGCCAGGAGATGTGGAGCATCCGCCACGCCTCCGGCCGGGAGATCCTGCTGCCCGCCAACCCCCACACCATCGCCGACATCGACCTCGACGCCGCCGTCATCACCGTCACGCCACCAAATGGCCTCGCAGAGGTCTACCTCGACGCCCCTGACGGACAGGCCCCGGACAAAGGGGAGTCGTGACCTTTCACATCGTGACCCTTTTTCCGGAGTTTTTCCGCGAGGCCCTGGCCTGCGGTCTCATGGGCAAGGCCGTGGAGGCCGGGCTTGCGGCCTTTGATTTCATCAATCCCCGGGATTTCGCAACGGATCGGCATCACACCGTGGACGACCGGCCCTACGGCGGCGGACCGGGCATGGTCATGATGCTCGGCCCGCTGACGGCGGCGCTTTCGGGCATCGCCCGTCCCGGCCCCATGCTGCTTCTGTCCCCGGGAGGGCGGCCCTTCGACCAGGACGCCGCCCGGGAACTGGCCTGCGGCCCGGACATGACCCTGGTCTGCGGCCGCTACGAGGGCATTGACGCCCGGCTTGCCGACATCTTCCCCCTGCGCCCGGTCAGCGTGGGGGATTTCGTCATCAACGGCGGCGAGGCCGCGGCCCTGTGCGTCATTGAAGCCGTGGCCCGGCTTCTGCCGGGATTCATGGGCAAGACCGAATCCGCCGACGAGGAGAGCTTCGCCGCCGGGCTCCTGGAATATCCCCACTATACCCGGCCCGAGACGTTTGCGGGCCTGCCGGTCCCGGACATCCTGCTCTCGGGCGACCACGCCCGCATTGCGGCCTGGCGCAGGGAGCAAAGCCTGGCGGCCACCCTTGGCGCGCGGCCCGAGCTTTTGCCCGAGGCCGGACTGACGGCCCGGGACGTGGCCTTTTTGCGCGAAAAAAAAGGTCCGGGGCTGGGGCGTAACCTCTACACGGCCCTGCTGCACGGTCCGGTGCTCAACCGGGAGGGAAAAACCGGCACGACCTCTTTGACAAACCTCGACGTCCACGATATAGCGCGCGTTTCCCGCAGTTACGGACTGGGCGGATACTTCGTGGTCACCCCCCTGGCCGACCAGCGGGCCCTGGCCGAAAAGCTTGTGTCCCACTGGACGCGAGGTCCGGGAGCAGCGACCAATCCCGACCGGGCCGAAGCCCTGTCCCTGGTTTGCCCCTGCGCCGATCTGGACGCGGTGGTTGCGGAGATCACCCGGGAGCGCGGCATGCGGCCCTTTGTGGCGGCCACCTCGGCCAAGGCCGAAGGTCCGGGCGGATTCACCGGGTTCGCGCGTCTGCGGGAGATGCTGGCCGCCCGTCCGGTGCTTCTGGTTTTCGGGACAGGCTCGGGACTGGCCCCGGAGGCCATGTCCCTGATGGACGGATTTTTGCCGCCGATCCGGCCCTTTGATGCGTACAACCACCTGTCGGTGCGCTCGGCGGCGGCCATCCTGGTGGACAGACTGCTCGGCGACGCCGGATAAGCGGGGCGGCGCGTTCCCCCTGACGGCGGCGGGACGCTACGGCGCGGATCGCCTGGCGGCGCGTTCCGCCGGGCGGCAGACAACAGACCATGTCCGGGCGTTTCGCGTCGCCCGGAAGAGATACGGACCGGACGGGATCACCCGCCCGATCCATCCAAGGAGCCAAGGTCATGAATGCGATTCACAAGATCGAACTGGAACAGATGCGGCTGGATATGCCCTCCTTCCGCGCCGGCGACACCGTGAAGGTGTTTTTGCGCATCATCGAGGGTGAGAAGGAACGCATCCAGGTCTTCCAGGGTGCTGTCCTGCGGGTGCGCAAAGGCACCACCAACGCCACCTTCACCGTGCGCAAGGTGTCCGACGGCGTGGGCGTGGAACGCGTCTTCCCCATGCACTCGCCCTTTATCGAGCGCGTGGAGGTGGTTTCCCAGGGCAAGGTCCGGCGCGGCCGCATCTACTACCTGCGCCGCCTCAAGGGCAAGGCCGCCCGCATCAAGACCAGAACCGACTGGTAAGCCGGGCTGCGTCGGATTCCCGTGCCCGGGTCGCCATCCATGCGGCGCGCTCCCGCGCGTCATGGCGATGGGACGGACATCGGCCCTCACGCCGGTCTCGACGAGGCCGGACGCGGCTGTCTGGCCGGTCCCGTGATGGCTGCGGCGGTCATGCTGCCCGCTGTCTACGATCTGCCGGGGCTCACGGACTCCAAAAAACTCTCGCCGGGCCGCCGCGACATCCTCGCGGCGGCCATCAAGGCCCAGGCCGAAACCTGGGCCATCGGCGTCGTGTGGCCCGCCGAGATCGACCGCATCAACATCCTGGCGGCGTCGCTTTTGGCCATGGCCAAGGCCCTGCGCAGGCTTAGCCCCATCCCGCCCCTGGTCTTTATCGACGGCAACCAGACCATCCCCGCCCGCAACCTGACCCGCTTCGCTGCGCCGCCCGTTCAGCGGGCCGTCGTGGGCGGCGATCTTCTCGTCCCGGCCATCTCCGCCGCCTCCATTCTGGCCAAGACCATCCGCGACCGGCTCATGACCAAGCTCGACGCCCGGTTCCCCGGCTATGGCCTGGCGCAGCACAAAGGCTACGGCACGGCGGTCCATTTGGCCGCCCTGGCCCGCCTGGGGCCAAGCCCCATCCACCGCCTGACCTTCGCCCGCGTGCGCCCGCCCGACCAGGGACGCCTGCTGTAACGGAACCGGGGCCGCCTCCCCGGAACCCGCTCGTCGCCACAAAAAAATACGAACGTATTTTTATGTAATACCTTGCATTTCGGGAGGCTGAAAAACCGGGGCTGCCGCCCCGGACCCTGCTCGACCCCCAGAAACGTACATCCGTATTTTTCTGGAAAACACCTCGGTGTGGAAGAAAACGACCAGGGCTGCCGCCCCGGACCGTATCGACCCGGCGGGCTTCCTCGGAAAGAGGTCGAACGGAATCGAAAGTGGCGACGAATATCAGTCCACTTCCTTTCCATGCGGCGTGGGACTTCAGCTGTGCGAGTGATCCGACGCATGAACGCGCTCGATCATGCTAGAGAAATTCAAGAACGAAATTTTCAATTTCTCCAAGATGTGTAAAAAGCTGCGACTTTTCCCCCATGGGAAAGGTTCTTTCAAGGTTTTCATGAAGATGCATCCCCATTTCAGATGCGATTTCCACCAGTTTATGACGTGCATCCAAGGCTCTCTGTGAACCTCTGGCAAATCCTATCTGAAATTGTACCGTGCCGTTTGTCCATAATAAGATAAGTGCATTATGCGTTATATTCGGAACAACTATTCCCAAAGAACCTGTCTGGCCCTTTCCATATCGAAAGAGTGCCCCGGCATGCTCCAATCTATCCACAAAAGAGATGATCGAGGAATATTCCAAATCCGAAACATTTTTCTGCAACGCCTCGAAGAAAAGAGACTTGTTCCACATCCCCCTGTTTTTGGACTGTGGCTGGATCGTATTCTCTCTTTTGACGCGTCGGGCTTCTTCCGTATATCCGTAAAGAAAGGGAACCACTATTTTGGAATATCCATCCTTATATTGCTTGGCCTCGACGATAAGTATCTCGGATTTTTCCATCTGCCTGTTCAGAAAATGTACGATATTTTTCAACTCAAAAGGGGCTTCTTCAAGAAAAAAAATGATCCTGACAACTCCTTCTTTCAAATTGTAAATTGCATTTTCAAAAAACGCATTACAATCCGAAGCGTCATCTTGCAAAAATTCACTGACAGCCTCTTCTACCGTTTTCCCTTTTCCGCTTGCCGTCCTGGCGGCGCATTCGATTAAATGCCCTTTCTCCCAGTAAAATGACCCATTTGCCGCATATTCAAGAACCTGCCCGACAACCTCTCGCCTTGAGCGCGTATCCGCATAGCGCTTGCATTCGACGAATGTCGGGGTCGCGTTCTGGTCCAGAAAAAAGAAATCGACAGTCCATCTTTCAATCCCGGTAACAGGATCGGGAACGGGCATTTCGCGTTGCACCAGGAACCAGCGTCTGGGGTCTTCCGGATTGATCTGGTCTCCCGGAAGCAACTGATGATTTTTCTCCAGGATGACTTGCAAGTCTTTTGCTTCATCCCGGCAGAGCGTCTTTTCGAGTTGTTTCGGACAGCCATCATCTTGAATGCGAAAAATGCTGGCCATGGTTATCATCCTCTCGCCGGACGCGTCATTGTGCAGATTTAGACGGCGTCAAACCCGTCCAGAAACCGCTCCAGATCGTTTTTGTCGCCCGCCACATAGTCCTCGGGATACAGAAGCGCCGTCATGTAGAAGATGCTCCCCAGATCCATGGCCTGCCCGGCGCGCCGGGCGAAATCCGCCAATCCGGCCAGAAACTCCTCGGCCTCCGGGGTGTCCGCCTCCGTCGCCGCCTGCTCCACAGCCTCGGGCAGATCGGCCAGGGTCTCGCATTTTTCGATCATGAGCGCCCGGTGCCCGGCTGCGTCCCCCCGTCCGTGCAGGGCGTCGTTCGCCGCCGCCTCCAGTTCGCGCACCCGCGTCGCCGCCTTCCTGGCCATCTCCAGGGCCTGGGCCGGAATCCTCGAACCCTTCATGCGCTGCTCCCTATTTTTCGTGCCGCAAGCGGCCGTGAAGGCGGACAACCTCCCGCCGTAAATACAAAAGCTCGTCGTTCATGCGTCGCAACCGATCAGCCAGAACCTCCGAGAAGGCCCGGTAGATCACGGCCAGCACATGGCTTTGCCCCTGCATGTCGTTCATGTCCACGGCCTCCATGTCCAGCCGCAAAAGCAGACAGTCCCGCTTGGCCGTCACCGTGGCGCTGCGGCATTTGCTGTCGATGACGCTGATCTCTCCGAAAAAATCCCCCAGCCGCCGCAGTTCGCACAGCTTCACGTTCTCCTTGTGGATGCCCACCTGCCCGTCGATGAGAAAATAGAGATGCCGGTCGCTGTGGTTTTCCCGGATGATGGTCTCCCCTCCAGGCACATGCACGAGCTCCGAGGCGTCCAGAAGCCGTTCGATGTCCCGCTCCTCCAGGCCCTGGAAGGCCGGTATCTCCCGCACCACGTCTCCCAGTTCCAGATCCCCGCCGTCTTCCGGCATACCGTCGTCGCGTCCGTCCGTGGTCACGGAATCATCCTTTCGCGGACCTGCGGCCTGTGGTCCGGCTTGGCTGGGATTGCCCCGAAAACCAGGCATGCGGCCGCCATGTCACCCCCCGGGCCTGCGGCCCATGACCTCGAAAAACGTCAGACTGGAAAAAAAGCATCCCCGGGCGTCGGCCTGCACAAGCCCGGCCAGAAAGGCCGCTGCCCTCTCCTGCGTCAGGCTGCCCGCCGCCACGGCCCCGGCCACGGACCTCTCGATGTCATAGATGGCGTCGGCTGTGGCGAAATCGCGCAGCACGAAGGTGCGCGGCGTGACCGCGATGTCCGTCAGCCCGCAGGCGGCCATGCCCCGGACCAGGGTCCGGCCCGCCCGGCCGCTGGGAAAGCCGTCGCGCCAGGTCCGGGCCACGATTCCGGCCGCCTCCGGGTCCGCCGCATCCAGAAGATAACTGCCCCAGTCCGGCTCCACGGCCAGGACGCGCCCGCCCGGCCGGGTCACCCGGGCCATCTCGGCCAGGGCCCGGAACGGATCAACGACATGTTGCAGGGTGCGGTCCACCCGGCAGGCGTGGAACGAGGCCGCGGCAAAGGGCAGGTCCAGGGCGTCGCCCGCGGCAAACGCCAGAGAGAGGGATTGCCCCCGCCCGGCTGCTTCCGCGCGGCCCTTCCCGGCCCGTTCCAGCATGACGCGGCTTGCGTCCAGGCCCACGGCCAGCCCCCGTGGCCCCACATCCGCGCCAAGGGCCGCCAGATCGAGTCCCAGGCCGCAGCCCACCTCCAAAACCCGGTCGCCCGGGCGCAGGCCAAGGGCCGCCCGGCTCCCGGATTTATAGTCGCGAAAAAAGGGGATGGACGACAACCGCTCCAGGCAGGCCACGAACCGTCCCGGATCGGAAACCCGGTCCACGCGCTGAAACTCCCCGGCCAGGGAACCGGCCCCGGACGCCGTGACGGCAGCCTCGTAGTGGTTCATGGGCATGGGGGGACGGGTCAGAACATCTGCTTGAGCAGATCCTCGCCCCTGGCCAGGGGCGCGTTGGGATCGGCAAAAAGCACCCGCTCGGTCTCCTCGTCCACGATGGCGAAGGAGCCGCGCTCGGTGCCTTCCTTAAACGGCACGGAAATCCCGTCCACATCGGCCATGACGATGCCCGGCGGACGCTCGAAATCCTGCACCGGATAGTCGTTCTCCACGCCCTGGCGGTAGGCGATCCAGATGGGCAGGGCCCCCCGGCCGCCGGTCTCGCCGTTGCCCATGGACCGGGGCTGGTCATAGCCGATGTACACCCCCGAAAGCAGATAGGGGGTGAACCCCATGAACCAGGCGTCCTGGAAGTCGTTGGTGGTGCCGGTCTTTCCGGCCATGGGCCGTCCGAAGACCTTGGCTGCGGTGGCCGTTCCGGCCCGGACCACCTCCTTGAGCAGGCCGGCCATGACGTAGGCCGTCTGGGGGGTCATGACCACGGTGGTCTCCGGCTTGGAATCAAAGAGATCCTCGCCCCAGGCGCTTTTGACCGTAAGGATGAACCGGGGCTTCACGGTGGTGCCGTCCCGGGCGAAGGCCGAATAGGCCTGGCACATGTCCAGGAGGTTGACGGCCACGGCCCCCAGGCTGACAGGCAGGTACGGCACGAAATCGCCGCGCAGTCCCATGGCCTGGGCCCGATCCACGACCTTTTTCATGCCGACCTGCTGGGCCACGCGGATGGTCACCAGGTTTCTGGACTTGGCCAGGGCGGACCGGATGCTCATGGGGCCCATGAAGTCGCCGCCGTAGTTGCCCGGGCTCCAGACCTTGCCGCTCCAGGGGTCGCGGTAATAAAACGGCGAATCCATGACCACCGTGGCCGGGGTCAGGCCGTTGTCCATGGCCACGGAATAGACGATGGGCTTAAACGACGATCCCGGCTGGCGCAGGGCCTGGGTGGCCCGGTTGAACTGGCTGCGCTCGAAGGAAAATCCGCCCACGCAGGCTAAAACCTCGCCCGTGCGCGGGTCCATGGACACCAGGGCCCCCTCGATCTGCGGCTCGAACTGGGCGCCAAGGCGCCAAACCGGCCGTCCCGAGGCCTTGGGACCGGCCTTGACCGCCTCCTGGGGCTTGGCCGACTCCTGGGCCTGGGCCGCCGCCTGGGCCGGGGTCAATGCCGCCTGGGCCTTCTGGCCCGGCTTGTCGGGCTTTTGCTCCACCGCCTCGCCCGGGACGGCCAGGACCGTGGTCCACAGCACGTCGCCGGGAGACAGGCGTCCCTTGGCCCAGTTCAGATTCTCCGTGGCGATGTAGCCGGTCTTGTCGCCGAAACGCACCGTGGCCCCGGCCCCGGTGACCTCGGTCACCAGCACCTTGACCCAGGCCCCGGCCACCAGGGTCCGTTCGGGCATGTCGCTGGCCGCCAGAAACTCCTCGTATTTGGCCTTGTCGATGTGCTCGACCTGGGGCTTGAACCCGCGCCGCCGTTCCGAGGCGATCAACCCCTCGCGCAGCGCCCGGGTGGCGTATTCCTGGTGCCGCAGGTCCACGGCGGTATACACGTGCAGTCCGCCGGAATAGACCATGTCCTCGCCATAGCGGTCGATGAGCTCCCGCCGGACCTCTTCCAGGTAGTACGGCGCGATCTGCCAGGACGGATCGGGCATGCTCTTGAAAATCAGGGGCTCGGCCAGGGCCTTGTCATGCTCCTCCTGGGTGATCCAGCCCTGCACCAGCATGCGGCCGAGCACGTATTTCTGCCGGGCCTTGGCGGACTCGAAATCCCGAAAGGGGCTGTAGCGGGTGGGGGCCTGGGGCAGACCGGCCAGAAGCGCGGCCTGGGCGATGGTCAGATCCTTGACGTGGACCCCGAAATAGGTGCGGGCCGCGGCCTCCACGCCATACGCCCGGGAGCCCAGATAGATCTGGTTCAGATAGATGGTCAGGATCTCGTCCTTGGTCAGGTATTTCTCCAGGCGATAGGCCAGGATGGCCTCCTTGAGCTTGCGCTGGTAGCTCTTTTCCGAGGTCAGAAGCAGGCGCTTGATGATCTGCTGGGTGATGGTGCTGCCGCCCTGCTTGATGCCCCCGGCCTGGAGGTTGCGGATCATGGCCCGGAAGATGGCCCCCAGGTCCACGCCCTCGTGCTGGTAGAAGGAGGCGTCCTCGGAGGCCAGAAAGGCCTTGGGCAGGAAGTCGGGCATCTCGGACAGGGTGACCAGGAAGCGTTTTTCCGAATAGAGGTAGCCCAGGATCTGGTTGTCGCGGGCATAGACCGTGGTCACCAGGGGCGGCCGGTAGTCGGTGATCTTTCGGAAACCCGGCAGATCCTCGGCGGCCCAGAAATACAGGCCGACCACCCCGGCGGCTGCGGCCAGGGCGCCAAGGACAAGCAGGAAGACGAACACGAAGAACAGTTTTTTCACGGATGAAGTCTCGCTAGGGCGGGGGTGACGAAGGCCATGCCCTCCTCGGGAGGAAAACCCCAGGCCAGCCGCAACCGGCTGTGCAGATCAAGAAGGCGCGCCGCAGGCACGTCGAGGCTCTCCAGCATCCCGGCCACGGAACGGCCCTCGCGGTGGGCCAGGCATCCGGCCGGGGCGAAGACGCACAGTCTTCCGGAAACGACCCAGAACGGAAAGAGACGACAATAATACGGCCGCACCTCGTTTGGCAAGATGCACCCGGCGGCCGCCAAAAACTGGCAGCGGCCCCGGGCGTCGGTGGACAGGCGCAGGTGCGTTCCCCGGGCCGGAAAAAGGGCGTCCACCACCCGGCGCTCCCGGGGAAACAGGCGGTGCAGATTGGTCACGAAGGCCCGGGAGTTGCGCTCCTCCACGAACCCGCCCCGGGAGAGGGCCAGGTGGTCGCTGATGCGCTGGCGCTCCAGGTCGGACACGGGAAAACAGGCCTCCTCCTGCCCTGGCGACATCTCGCAGCAGGTGGGGCCAAGCCCGGCGCACCGGGCGCAGACATACGTCCGGCCGCGCGTCCCCTCCCCGTCCGGGGTTCCCTGCCCTGCGTCCACCCCGCCTCCGTTGAAGCGCATGTCCTGGCCTCACAGTCCGCATGTTCCGGCTGTGGCGGCCCGCCCGCCTCTGGGAAATTTGTGCAAAAAACAGACCGCGCAGACACCGGGTCCGCGCCAGCGGTGGTAACGCCGATTCGGCCAGGCGTCCAGTCGCCCGCCCGCTGAATCCGCGTCGTGCCCTGACCTGAAAAGGGGGCTGTGTTTTTTTGAAAAAACACCGCTTATGTCGGTTTGTCCGGCTTGTTTCGCAACGACCGGGGTCGAGCCTCCGCCGGTTCCCGTCCCGGGGTCTTCCGTCACGCCGCATCCGCCCGGTCGGCCAGCCGGGTCGGATCCCGATCCGGCCAGCCCGGCGTCATCCGCCGATCCTGGCGCGCCCGGTCGGGGTGATCCGGTACAACTCGCCGTCACGGGCGGCCATATCGGCCTTGATCAACTCGCGCAGGATGGCCCGGGCCTGATGCACGGGCCGGGCCACGGCGTCGGCCACCTCTTTGTCCGTGGCCGACGAGGCGATGCGGACCAGAACCTCCAGGGCCGCCGGGGTCAGTTCGCCGTTTGGTTTGACGCAGGCCATGGCCGCCCTCCCGTGTGGATGTGTCACCGCAAGGCGTGCCCCCGGCAGGGAAATGCGACGACCTCGCGGGGTCCGTCTACGCCTCTTGGTCCAAAAGCAGGCTCACTCCCGGCACGACGGCCGCAGCGGCCGCCGTGGCCACCAGGACGTTGAGCTGGTTTCTTTCCGCCTCGTGGGGCGCATCTCCGTCGTATCCGGCCAGAAGGTCCATGCCGGAATAGCCGCCGCCCCCGGCGGCTTTGGCCGCCTTCTGGTTGATCCTGGTGGCAGTTCTGAATATCCCCCCCCGGGCGGCCGAGGAGTCCTGGGGGCTGTCCGGCACAAGCGGCCGCAGCAGGTATTCCGAGGCGTACCAGTCCAGGGCGAAGGAATCGCGGCTGGCCATGACCACGTCGGCCCGTATGGCCTGAATGCTGTCGAAATTGTTGTCCGTGCAAACCCAGACGGCGTCCAGGACGTGCAGGTCCGGGGCCCGGACCAGGGCCATGACCCGGCCAAGGAGCCCGTATCCGGATGGTGTCACCGGCACGTAGTCCCAGAAATAACCGTGCATCTCGTCCCAGCCCCCGAAACGGCCCTCGGGATTCTGGCAACTGACGAAACCCACCAGGTTTTTCCAGGCGGCCGTGCATCCGGCCATGCAATGCTTCTTGAGCACCGGAAAGTTGATGAGGCAGACCCTGTCGGCCTCATATTCCGTACCGTTCCACAGTCCATGGCGCAGGCTCACGTACCGGCCGCCCGGGGTTTGGAACTTGGGATAGGACAGGCGGCGCGCCGTGGGCTCGTCGGTCTCGCCGAAGACGATGTAGGCGTCATCCATGTCGCCCGTGGCGTATTCGCCGTTGGCATGGCCCGGGCCGGGAACGCCGCCGTCGACCAGGTTGGCGTTGAGCGCCGTCCAGTCGGCCAGGGTCACGGGATATCCCCGGGAGGCGAAGGCCGCGACCACGCTGGCGAAGGTCTGGTTGCGGTCCTCGGCGTTGGCCGGGATGGCGTCCCACCGGTTGGCGCTGATGGGCTGGGCGTTGTCGGCCACCACCACCTCGCCGGAAAAGCCGTCCGGATGGTTCAGGATGCGCCAGATCATGCCTTTGAGGAGATCGGTGTTGGTGGCCATGCGCCCCAGGCCCGACCCGCCGCCTCCGCCGCCCCACTGGTTGTTGACCTTGAGGATGACCACGGCATCCCCGGGCACGATCCCGCCGGGTCGCGCGGCGGTGCGGTAAAACGGCGTCCCCCCGGCCTCCATGAGGCGGACCAGGGTCTCGACGCCCGGGTCGCGAAAGGCCGTCGCAGGGTTCGCGCAACGCCCGGCGTCGGGCAGGACGCCGTCGGCCAGGGAACAGGCCGGGGTCGGCACATCGCGCACCACGTAGACGTCCGAGACCGCCGCCGTCCCGCGCCAGGCCGGAAGAACCGGGGCGGCCAGGGCCGGTCCCGGCCCAAGCAGGGCCGGACCGCCGACGGCCGCACCAGCGGCCAGGGTGGCGCAGGCCTTGAGGAAATGACGGCGGCTGGGGCAGCCTTTTGGCCGCGTCGCAGCCTTTTCCATGTGTTTTCGGCAGGATTTCGTCATGGCGTGTCCCTGTGCGGGCGGCGGCCTATCCCGGCGTGCGCAGGCAGAAATACCAGTCCCGGCAGTCCGGGTCACCGGCCTTGATGCGTTCCTCGGCCATCTCCTGGGTGCGCGGCGGGGCCACGATGGCCTTGTCCCCGGGCAGCCATCCGGCCGGGGTGGCTACGCCGTGTTTGTCCGTGGCGCGCAGGGCCTGGACCAGCCGCAGGATCTCGTCCACGTTTCGGCCGGTGGTCATGGGATAGGACAGCACGGCGCGCACGATCTGGCGGTCGTCGATGACGAACACCGTGCGCACGGCCTCGGTGCTCGACTCCGCAGGCATGATCATGCCGTAGGCCCGGGCCACCTCGCGTCCGGCGTCGGCCACGATGGGGAAGGCGATCCTGACCCCGAAGACGGCCTCGATATTGCGGACCCAGGCGATGTGGGAATAGACGGAATCCGTGGACAGGCCCAAAAGCTCGCAGCCGTTTTCCTGAAACGTCGGATAGAGCCTGGCGAAGGCCAGAAATTCCGTGGTGCATACCGGGGTGAAATCCGCCGGATGGGAGAAAAGGACCAGCCAGCTTCCGGCGTAGTCCTCCAGGCGCAGATCGCCCTGGGTGGTTTCGGCCTCGAAAGACGGGGCGGGCTCGCCGATGCGGGGCATACGCGGCAGGGCGTCGCAGCAGCCGGTCTGGTCCATGGACTACCTCCAATATGGCCGCCGGGAGACGGCATTTTGTCATGGTCTGTCGTGTATCCGGCGGGCCGGGGCGGCGTCAAGGCGGCCCCGTCGGCCTCCAGGTTCGGTCCGGCCTGATCGCCCCGGGCACGCGTCAAGCCGTCGGCGTCATGAGCCCAGCCGGTGCAGGAGCGCGGCCTCGATCTCCCGGACCTGGCCTGCGTCCTCGATCTTTTTGCCGTCGGCCCCGCGCACATAGAACACGTCGCGGGCCCGCTCCCCCAGGGTGTCCACCTTGGCCAGCCGCACCTCCAGGCGCAGGCCCGCCAGGACATGGGCGATGTCGTACAAAAGCCCCACCCGGTCCGGGGCTGAAATCTCAATAAGCGTATACAGGACCGAGGCCTTGTTCTCCACCTGCACGGCCACCGGCCCGCCCGGATGGCCCGGACGACAGGCCAGGGGCGACCGCCGCTTCTGGTCCAGGCGGTATTCCAGGGCCAGCTTGCCCAAAAGGGCGTAGCGCACCGCCCCCCCCACCCGGGTCCACAGCTCCTCGGCATACAGGGCGTCGGGCGGGTCCGACACCCCGAAGACGTAGACGGCCGTGCCGTCCCCCCACACAAACACCTCCGCCGACAGGATGTTCACGTCATGCAGGGCCAACACCCCGGCCAGGACCGCAAACAGCCCCGGGGTCTCCATGGCCGCCACGACGAGTTCGTGTCCGACCCCGCCGGGGGCCGGACGGGCCTTGAGCACCACGGCCCCCGGGGCATATCCGGCCCGGTGGCCGCCCCCGTCCGCCGCAGGCCCCCGGCCCCGGGGCAGGCGCATCGCCAGTTCCCGGGCCTCCTGGCGCAGCCGGGCCACCATCCCCATATGCAGCACGATGTCGGCGGGAGTGTGGACGATGAGATAGCGCGGCGGCATCTGGTCCAGACAGTCCTCGATCTCGGCATCGGGCATGATCCCCCGGGCCCCGGCCCGCACCCTGTCCCGGGTGCGCAGCATGCGTCCGGCGTCGTGTTCGTCGAAGAGGTTGCCTTCGGCCAGCATCCTGGCCGCGCGGCGGTACAGTTCCCAGACCAGGCTTTCCTTCCAGCCCGTCCAGGCCGAGGGGCCCGTGGCCCGGGCGTCGGCATAGGTCAGAAGCAGCAGCATGTTCAGGCGGTCCATGGTCCCGACCCGGGCCGCACAGGCCGCCGCCACGTCACGGTCGGACAGGTCGCGGCGCGAGGCCGTATCCGCCAGATACAGGTGCTCGCGCACCAAAAAGGCCACTTCCTCCACGGTCTCAGGGTCCGCGCCGAACCGGGCCAGGGCCGTGCGGACGATGCCCGCGCCCTTCTCGGCGTGCTCCCCGCCCAGCCCCTTGCCGATGTCGTGGCAAAGCGCGCCCAGGATCAGGCGGTCCGGGTGGGCCACGCCGGTGAAAAGGGCATGGTAGCGGCTCTCGGGAAAGGCCCCGGCCTCGGCCAGCCGCCGCACGGTCTCCAGGCTGTGCCGCCCCACGGGATGCACGTGGTACAGGTCGAATTTGACCAGATGCCCCACCCGGGCGAATTCCGGCAGCATGGCCGCCAGCACCCCGGATTCGAACAAATCCTCGGCCGTGCGGCCCGAGGCGTCGGCGGCCAGGATGCCCACCAGGGAGGCCAGGGCCGCCGGGTCGCTGCGCAGCCTGTCCCCGTGCCGATCCGCCAGATCCCTGGCCCGGCGCACGGCGGAAAAGGCCAGGGCCTCACCCGTGCGCACGGCCGTTCCGAAAAGCAGAAACAGGCGCGAGAAGGCCTGCTCGTCGTCAAGCCCCGGCGCGAAATCCAGCCCGTTCGGGCCGCGCGCCACGCCGTCGCCCACCACCTCCGCAGGCCGCCCGGACAGGGCCCCCAAGGCCAGGGCCAGCCCCGGCCACAGGGTCTCGCGTCGATTTTTCACCCGGGACATGCGCCGCAACAGTTCGGCCAGAAACACCTCCACCCCGAGGGCCCCGTCCGTGTCCGCAAAGCCCAGCCGGGCAGCGATGCGCTCCTGGACCTCGAAGGGCAGCTTGTCGGACTTGCGGTTGCCGATGCGGTGCAGATGACACCGGACCACCAGCAAAAACGCCGCGTCCCGGGACAGGGCCGCAAACACCCCGGCGTCCGGGACGTCGTAGCCCCCGGCCAAATCGGCCAGGTGCGACAGCCAGCGCACCTGATGCACGTCGCGAAGCCCGCCCAGGCCCTCCTTGAGCTGCGGCTCAAGCAGGGCCCCGGCCTCGCCGTGCACCCGGCCCCGGCCCAGGTTGCCCTCGGCCAGCCAGGTCACAAACGCCGCCCGCCGTCCGGGATAGACCTCACGTAAAAGACGCCCGGTCAACTCCCCAAAAACCCGGGCATCGCCCCACAGGTGCCGGGCGTCCAGAAACGAGGCCATCACCTGATGGTCGCTTTTGGCCAGTTCCAGGCAGGCGTCCACGCCGCGCACCCCATGCCCGATCTCGACGCCCAAGTCCCATAGCGGGAAAAACAAAAACCGGGCCAGCTCCCCGGCCCAGTCGGGCGACTCCCCGGGAAAAAGCACCAGCACGTCCAGGTCCGAAAAGGGACACAGCTCCCGCCGCCCGTAGCCGCCCACGGCCACCAGGGAAAACTCCCGGCCTCCCCTGGATTCCCGGCCGTATTCGGCCAGCCGTTCGCCGAAATAGCGGTCGGCTACGTCCGACAGGGCGGCCACGAACCCGGCCCCGGCCCTCCCGGCGTCGAGATCGGCGAAAAGGGCCTGGCGCGAGGCCGCGAAGGCCCGGGCGCTCTGGGGCAGATGGTCGGGAATGGTCATGCGTGTTTTTGGCCTCCGACGGCTTCGCTCCGGTGGAGCACACCCGCCTGCCGCGCCGGTTTCTCATACGGCCAGGGGCCTGGGAGCATGCTCCCAG
>JAVHLG010000065.1 GCA_031082225.1 Desulfovibrionaceae bacterium
CACCTCCTCATTCACCATTGCGGCATGGCGTCCGGGGCGTCGCGGCGTTTGCCCTGCCAGGAAGCGGTATCGGCCAGATACTTGCGGATGTCGCGGATGACGCCGGATTTGTCGGCCGCCCAGGCCGGGGCCAGCAGTTCGCCCGGGGCGGCGTCGGCGTTGACGCGTTCGACGGTCATGTCCGCGCGCAGGCGGGCGATGGCCGCGGCGGCCAGGGAGACGTAGTCCTGTCGGTCCATGGGCCGGTAACCGCCTGCCCGCCACAGGGCCTCCAGACGGCTGTGGCGGACGACGAGGGTGTTGTGGAGTTTGACGGCCTGGACGGGCAGGTCGGAAAGGAAGTCTATGGTGGCTAAGAAGTCGTCGGGGCCTTCGCCGGGCAGTCCGGCCATGACATGGGCGCAGACGATGAGCCCCCGGGACGCGGCATCCCGGGCGGCGCTGGCGAAGCAGGCCGCGTCGTGGCCCCGGCCGATGCGGACAAGCGTGGCGTCGCGCGCCGATTGCAGGCCGATCTCCAGGCGGCGTTCGGGGCGGGG
This sequence comes from Desulfovibrionaceae bacterium, assembly GCA_031082225.1. GTDB lineage: Bacteria > Desulfobacterota > Desulfovibrionia > Desulfovibrionales > Desulfovibrionaceae > Desulfolutivibrio. The sequence continues at coordinate 540 of JAVHLG010000065.1, forward strand.
GAAGGCGGCGATGAGGTCGAGCTTTTCCGGGTCAAGGCAGTCGGGCCGGGTGCCCAGGCACAGGCCGTCGATGCCGGGAAGGGCGGCCATGGCCGAAAGGGCGGCGGCGAGTTTTCCCGCCGGGCCGTGGGTGTTGGAAAAGGACTGGAGATAGGCCCACAAAAGGGGGGCCTCGGGGCGGCCGGAAAACGGGGCCGTCAGACGGTCCCATTGCGCCCGCAGGTCGAATCCTTTATGGAGGAGTCCGGTCCCCGAGCCGGCCTGATTGCAGAACACGCACCCCCCGCGTGACAAGGTTTTGTCCCGGTTGGGACAGGAAAACCCTGCGTCCAGGGGGATTTTGCGCGCCCGCCTGCCCAGGCGGCGCAGGCACGAGGCCGCAAGAGTCTGGTAGCGCATGACCGGGTCCGCCTGCGTGTTGACAACGCCTCCGGAATGAACGAACAACGGGCGTTTCACGAATGCCGCCGCCGCGAAATGTGGGGGAAGAGAGGATATATGTCCAGACTTTTGGATCGGCTGCTTGGGCTTTTTTCGAACGATTTGGCCATCGACCTGGGGACGGCCAACACCTGCGTGTTCGTCAAGGGCAAGGGCATCGTCCTGTCCGAACCGTCGGTGGTGGCGGTCAAAAAGGATCACCGAGGCATCAACAAGGTCCTGGCCGTGGGGGCCGAGGCCAAGAAGATGCTCGGCCGCACCCCCGGCAACATCGTGGCCATCCGGCCCATGAAGGACGGCGTCATCGCCGACTTCGAGGTCACCGAGGCCATGCTGCGGCACTTCATCACCAAGGTGCACAACTCCAGGCGGCTGGTGCGGCCCCGCATCATCATCTGCGTGCCCACGGGCATCACCCAGGTGGAGAAGCGCGCCGTCAAGGAGTCGGCCCAGTCCGCCGGGGCGCGCGAGGTCTACCTCATCGAGGAGCCCATGGCTGCGGCCATCGGGGCCAACCTGCCCATCACCGAGCCCACCTCCAACATGGTGGTGGACATCGGCGGCGGCACCACCGAGGTGGCCGTGATCTCCCTGTCCGGCGTGGTCTATTCCAAGTCGGCCCGGGTGGGCGGCGACAAGATGGACGAGGCCATCATGCAGTACGTCAAACGCAAGTACAACATGCTCATCGGCGAATCCACGGCGGAGCAGATCAAGATCAAGATCGGCTCGGCCCACCACTCCACCAGCACCGGGGAGATGGAGGTCAAGGGCCGGGATCTGGTCACGGGCATTCCGCAAAACATCGTGATCACGGCCGAGGAGGTGCAAAAGTCCATCTCCGAGCAGGTGGAGAGCATCGTCCAGGCCGTGCGCATCGCCCTGGAGCAGACGCCTCCGGAACTGGCGGCGGACATTGTGGACAGGGGCATCGTGCTCACCGGCGGCGGCGCGCTTCTTCGCGGACTGGACCAGCTTTTGCGCGAGGAGACGTCGCTACCCATCACCGTTGTGGATGACCCCTTGTCCACGGTCGTTCTCGGTTCCGGGAAGGCCCTGGACAACCTCGACGTGCTCAAGGAGGTCACGATAGATTAAACCCACTCCGCAGCGGATCATTTTCGGCCTGCTTGTCGTCCTTTTTCTCTACCTTGGCCTTTTCACCTGGAACATCCGCACCGGTTACGTGGATGCCCTGGCGAGCTACACGGGCCTGGAATTCGCCAAGTGGGTCTTGGCGCCGGGAAAATGGACCGCCTCGCGGGTCTCTTCTTTCTGGGACCGCTACGTCTATTTCGTGGGGCTCCGGGAAGAGAACGACAGCCTGCGCGCCACGCTCGCCGAGGCCGCGCAGGAGCTCGCCCTTTTGCGGGAGCGCGCCGCCGAGGCCGAACGTCTGGCCCGCCTCCTGACCATCCGCCCCCCCGTGGGCTGGTCCCGGCAGGGGGCCAGGGTCATCTCCCACCGCCTGGGGCCCAACGCCTCCCTGGAGACCGTGCTTCTGGACAAGGGGGCCCTGGACGGCCTGATGGTCAACACCCCGGTCACCGGTCCCGACGGGGTCATCGGCCGGGTGCTGCGCTTAAGCCCCACAGCGGCCACGGTGCTTTTGGTCACTGACCCCAACAGCCGCATCCCCGTCACCTCCCAGAAAAACCGCACCCAGGGCATCCTCAAGGGCGAGGGGGCCAACCGCGAGATGGCGGTGCAGTACGTGTCCCTGGGGGCGCCCCTGGAGGAGGGGGAGCTTCTGGTGACCTCGGGGCTGGAGGAGATCTTTCCCAAGGGCCTGCCCGTGGCCCGGGTGACCGAGGTGGGCCGCAAGGGGCCGTCGCTTTTCCAGACGGTCTATGCCGAGCCGCTTTTCGACGCCAGACGCCTGGAGGAGGTGGCCCTTCTGGCCAAGGATCCGGAAGGTCGCGACGGGGCGGGCCCGGTCCCCGGGGAGGCGATGGCCGAGCCCCAGGACCAGAAGCCGGGCGCCGATCCCGTCACCCACACCCCCTCCCCCCGCGTGATTCCTCCCGATCCCTCGGGCCGCGCCCCGGGCCTCGAGCCGCCGCGACCGGCGGCCGCCCCCGCCGGGGAGCGCCGGAAACCGGCCCGGAGCGGGCCGTGAACATCCCGGCCATCCTCTTCTGGTCCCTGTTCACCGTGGCCGGGATCTGGCTGCAGGGCGCCATTCCGGGCGTGGATTTTCTGGCCCCGGGATTGGTGCTGTGCCTTCAGGAGGAGAAATGGACGGTGTCGGCCTGGCTCGGCCTGGCCTGGCTGTTCATCCAGGAGGGCACGGGCAGCCTGGCCTTCGGCACGGGCCTTCTGTGGTACGGGGCCCTGGTCGGGCTGTACTATTTCGGGCACTGGCTGTTTGAAGCCAAGAACTTTTTGTTCATGTTCATCCTGGGCTTAAGCCTGGGCGTTTTGCACCTGGTCCTGTCCCACGTCATGGCCGTGCTCCAGGACTGGACCCTGCCCGCCGACCGGGTGCTGGTGGAGGGGCTCCTCCAGGCCTTGATTTTTCCCGTGGAATGGGGCCTAATTTATCTCATCTACAACCACCTGCCGGAAAATTCCCATGCGGTTTGAGTCCGATACCCAGCACGCCCCGCGCTCCGGCCTGATCCTTTTGCAGGTCATGGTCTTCGGGCTTTTTTGCCTGTTCACCCTGCGCTTCTGGTATCTCCAGGTGCACAAGGGCGAGCAGTTCGCCCAAAAGGCCCTGGACAACCAGATGCGCCAGGTGCTCATCGACTCGGCCCGGGGCCGGGTGTGGGACCGCACGGGCCGGCCCGTGGCCGTGAGCGAACCCTCCTTCGCCCTGGGACTGGTGCGCGAGGACTGCGAGGACGTGGAGGCCACCCTGGCCAAGGTGGCCCAGTGGACCGGGGCCGATCCCGCCGCCCTCATGGAGACCTACAAGCGCGGCAAAAAACGGGTCAAGCCCTTCGAACCCCTGATCCTGGTCACCGACTTGTCCTACGAGTCCCTGGCCCGCATCGAGGCCAACGACATCTTCTGGCCGGGGCTTGAGATCGTGGTCCGCCAGAAACGCCACTATCCCGAAGGGACGCTGATGTCCCACATTCTTGGATACGTGGCCGAGGCCAACGAAGAGGAGCTGGAGAAAAACCAGGCCCTGTCCCTGGGCGACTCCGTGGGCAAGCAGGGCCTGGAATTGACCATGGAGAACTGGCTGCGCGGGGCCAAGGGCAGAAAACAGGTGGAGGTGGACGCCCTGGGCCGTCAGCACAACGAGAAGGTACTCACGGAGCCCAATGCGGGCAACAACATCGCCCTGTCCATCGATCTGGATCTGCAACGCCTGGCCGCCGGACTCCTGGAGGGCCAGGCCGGGGCCATCGTGGTCCTGGACCCGGACACGGGAAAGCTGCTGGCCCTGGTCAGCCAGCCCGCCTACGACAACAACCTCTTCGTGCTGGGCGTGCCCCAGGACAAATGGGCCGAACTGCGCGACGACCCCATGCATCCCATCCAAAACCGCACCACCCAGGGCCTGTATCCGCCGGGGTCGGTGTTCAAGCTCCTGGTGGCGGCGGCCGGGCTGTCCGAGGGGTTCACCACCTACAACGACGGCGTGGTGTGCACGGGTTCCTACCAACTGGGCAACCGCAAGTTCCACTGCTGGAAAAAGGGCGGCCACGGCTACGTGGATCTGCGCCGGGCGTTGGTGCAGTCCTGCGACGTCTATTTTTATAAGCTCGGGGAGCGCATGGGCATGGACCGTCTCAACGCCTACGCCAAGGCCAGCGGCTTCGGCGTGCCCACCGGGGTGGACCTGCCCCATGAAAAGGCCGGACTGATCCCGTCGCGGGAGTGGAAGAAAAAGCGTTTTGGCGAGGCCTGGACCCGGGGCGAGACCTTAAACGCCTCCATCGGCCAGGGATACGTCTTGGTGTCGCCCTTGCAGGTGGCCCGGTACGTGGGGGCGCTGTTAAACGGCGGCAAGCTCATCAAACCGTCGCTTCTGCTCGACGAGCCGCCCGAGATCCAGGGGGTCTTGCCCCTGTCCGACGAACACCGGAGGTTTTTGGTCGAGACCATGGTGGACACGGTCCAGGGCGGCACGGCCAGACGGCTCTTGCGTCCCGACGCCCGCATGGGCGGCAAGACCGGCACGGCCCAGGTGGTCAAGCTCATAAACCCCGACCAGCGCCGCAAGACCGCCGACATGCCCTACAAATACCGGGATCATGCCTGGCTGGCCTCTTTCGGGGAAAAAGACGGCAAGCGGTACGTGGTGATCGTGCTCGTGGAGCACGGCGGCCACGGCGGTGAGGTGGCCGGCCCCAAGGTCAAGGCCGTGTTCGACCATCTTTTCGGGCCCGCGCCGGGCAAGGCCGCCGTCCAGGCGGACCCCGTCGTCCACCAACTGGAGGCCGGGGATTAGCCCCGGCGGCATCGCGAACCAGACATGTCCCCCATCGACCGCAGGCTCATCGTCAGCGTCAACTGGCCCCTTCTGCTCCTGGCCCTGGCGATCTTCGCCGTCGGGGTCTTGAACCTCTATTCGGCCAGCGGCTTCCGCATGGGCGAGGAGGTCTCCCTGCAGTCGTTTTTCAACAAGCAGATCATCTGGGGCGGTTGCGGGCTGTTCGCCATGCTGCTGGTGGTCCTGGTGGACTACAAGCACCTGGGCAACGTGGCCTGGCCGCTTTTTTTCGTGACCATCCTGCTTTTGGTCCTGGTCCTGCTGACCGGGCGCACCGTGTCCGGGGCACGGCGCTGGATCGAGATCGGCGGGTTCAATTTCCAGCCCAGCGAACTGGCCAAGTTCGCGGTGCTGATCCTGGGGGCCAAGCTTTTAGCCAAAAGATCCGAGAAGCTCGGGTGGCTCGAGCTTTTCGCCGTGGTGGGGCTGGGGCTTGTCCCGGCGGTCCTGGTGGTCGTGGAGCCGGATCTGGGCACCGGGCTGACCATCCTCATGCTGCTGTGCGGCCTGATCCTGTACCGGGGCATTGCCGGGCCGGTGTTCAAGACCCTGCTGGTGGCCGTTCCGGTGCTTTTGCCCTGCGGCTGGTTCGTGCTCAAGCCCTACCAGAAGCAGCGCATCCTGACCCTTCTCGACCCGGAGAAGGATCCCCTGGGCACGGGCTACCACATCATCCAGTCGCGCATCGCCATCGGTTCGGGGCAGATGTGGGGCAAGGGATTTTTGGAGGGCACCCAGAGTCAGTTGCGTTATCTTCCTGAAAAACATACAGATTTTGCCCTGGCGGTATTCGCCGAGGAGTGGGGGTTCGTGGGCTGCATCGCCCTTCTGGTGCTGTTTTGCTTTTTTCTTCTGCAGATTTACGCCACGGCCCGGACCTCCAAGGACCGCTTCGGCAGTTTTCTGGCAGCCGGGGTCTTTTTCTATTTTTTCTGGCAAATCCTCATCAACATGGGTATGGTTTTGGGAATCATGCCGGTGGTGGGCATCCCGCTCCCGTTTATCAGCTACGGGGGTAGCGCCACCATCGTCAATTTTTGTCTGGTGGGCATCGTGGTCAACGTCTCCATGCGCCGGTTCGTTTTCAAGAAGACCTAGCGCGTTGTCGTTGCGGGAACGTAGCGGCTGAGGGCTTTTCATGGGTAAAAACGAGATCAACGCCTTCCTCGGGGCGGGCACGTCCTACCAGGGGCGGTTGACGTTTCGCGGCATCGTGCGCATCGACGGCGAGTTCGAAGGAGACATCGTTTCCGACGGCACGCTCATGGTGGGCAAGGATGCCCAGGTTTCGGGCCGCCTTCAGGTGGCCCGGCTTTTTTGCGGGGGCCAGGTGGAGGCCGAGGTGTCGGCGGCGGCCAAGGTGGTGGTGCATAAAAGCGGTATTTTTCGCGGCGTGCTGCGCACGTCGTCGCTGGTGATTGAGGATGGGGCCAAAATCGAGGGTCGGGTGATCATGGACGGCGCAGACGGCCCCCTGGAGGCCATTTCCTGCGCTGCCCCGGAACAGTCCGGATAGACCGGATTTTTGGCCCTGGAGGCAGGCGTGGCAGGTCCGTCAGGAGTCGCTATTTGGGAAAAAAGGCTTTACAGGCCGGGCGAAATCGGCTACTGGCGCTCTCTGACTTTGCAAAAAATTTCACAACCTCCCGGAGGGCGTCGATGATTGATCTTGACTACAGCTTTCTCATCCAGCTCATCAATTTTGTCCTCATCCTGATCCTTTTTAATGTCCTCCTGGTGGCGCCCATCCGGAAGATCATGAAGCAGCGGGCTGACTTTATGGGCTCCCAGATGGAAGGCATCGAGAACTTCGCCGCGACGGCGGACAAAAAGCTCGAGGGCTATGAAACGGCCCTGGACGAGGCCCGCAAGGCCGCCGCCCAGGATCGTATGGGCCTGAAGCAGCAGGGGCTCGACCAGGAGAAGGACATTCTGGCCAGGGTCGGGGCCGAGGTTGCCGAGTCGCTTGGCAAGGCCCGCACGGAGATCGCCTCGCAGACCAAGACCGCCAAGGGCGCTCTGGAGGCTGGCGTGGACGCCATGGCGAAAAAGGCCGTTGGCAAGATTTTGGGCGGCGTGGCGTAGGGACCGGTCCGGTTGCCGGGGTATTTCCTAAGAGAAAGGGAGGGGTGCATTGAAAGGGTTCGTCAAAATGACCGCCATGGGTGCGCTGTTGGTTCTGGCCATGGCCGCCGTCGCGTGGGCGTCGGCCGAAGGTGGCGAGGCGCACGGGCTCAACTGGAAGGATTTCGGGTACCGCGTCCTCAACTTCATCCTGGTTGTCGGGGTCATCTGGAAACTGGCCGGGAAAAAGATGGGTGATTTTTTCCGTGGCCGCCGCGTGCAGATCGAAAACCAGCTCTCCGATCTTGAGACCCGCAAAGTCGAAGCCGAAAAACGCTTGAAGACCATCGAAGCCTCGATCGCCAACCTCGAGTCCGAAAAGCGGCAGATCGTGGACGAGTACCGCAGGCAGGGCGAGGCCCTGCGCGACTCCATCGTCGCCGCCGCCGAGGAGAAGGCCGTGGCCATCAAGGCCCAGGCCGCCGTCACCGCCGAGCAGGAGGCCAAGCTGGCCGTGGAGCGCCTGCGGTCCGATATGGCCGAGATGGTAGTGGATGCCGCCCGGGGGATGCTCGCCGGGAAGCTTTCGGAGAAGGATCAGGACAAGCTGGTGGATGAATATCTAACAAAGGTGGTGTTCAATTGACCGGGAACATTATCGCTCGCAGATATGCCAAGGCCCTTTTTTCCCTCGGGCTGGGGCAGGGCGGCGATGCCGTCTCCGCCTACGGCAAGGATCTGGAAGAGTTGGCTGCGGTCCTGGAGAATGTGCCGGAGCTTATGAGGGTCTTCGCCAATCCCATCTTCGTCGCCTCTGAAAAGAAGGCGGTGCTGGACGGGGTGTTGGCCAAGCTTTCCGTAAGCCCCGTGGTCAAGAATTTTCTGGGGCTTTTGGCTGAGAAGGAACGGCTGTCCTTCCTGCCGGAGATCGCGGTCTATTTTCGGACCCTCCTGGACGAAGCCCAGGGTGTGGTGCGCGGCCGGTTGGTCACCGCCCTGAACCTTGCCGAAGCTCGCCGGGATCAAATCAAATCCAAACTGGAGGCCCAGACCGGCAAGAAGCTGGTCTTGGACTTCGCTGTCGATCCGGAAATCCTTGGCGGCGTCATGCTCAAAGTCGGCGACAAGGTTCTGGACGCGAGCCTTCGCGCCCAACTGCAGATATTGAAAGAACAAATCAAGAGGGGTGATTAGGGCCATGCAAATCAAAGCGGAAGAGATCAGCCAGATCATCGAGAAGCAGATCCAGAATTACGAGTCTCGCGTGGAGATGAGCGAGACCGGGACCGTGCTGTCCGTCGGCGACCAGATTGCCCGCGTCTACGGCGTGCAAAACGCCATGGCCATGGAGCTTCTGGAGTTCCCCGGCGGCGTCATGGGTCTGGTGCTCAACCTGGAAGAGGACAACGTGGGTGTGGCCCTTCTGGGTGAAGACACGCACATCAAGGAAGGCGACCAGGTCAAGCGCACCGGGAAAATCTTCTCCGTGCCCGTCGGACAGGCCGTCGCCGGCCGGGTCATCGACCCCCTGGGCAACCCCATCGACGGACTGGGACCCATTGACACCACCGAGACCCGTAACGTCGAGATCAAGGCCCCGGGCATCATCGCCAGAAAGTCCGTGCATGAGCCCATGTACACCGGCCTCAAGGCCATCGACGCCATGACCCCCATCGGCCGCGGCCAGCGCGAGCTGATCATCGGCGACCGCCAGACCGGCAAGACCGCCGTCTGCCTGGACGCCATCCTGGCCCAGAAGGGACAGGGCGTGTACTGCTTCTACGTGGCCGTGGGTCAGAAAAAGTCCACCGTCGCTCTGGTGGCCGAGACCCTGCGCCGCTACGGGGCCATGGAATACACCACCATCATTTCGGCCACGGCCTCCGAGCCCGCCTCCCTGCAGTTCATCGCGCCCTACTCCGGCTGCACCATGGCCGAGTATCACCGCGACGACGGCCGCCACGCCCTGATCATCTACGACGATCTGTCCAAGCAGGCCGTGTCCTACCGCCAGATGTCCCTGCTTCTGCGCCGTCCCCCGGGTCGTGAAGCCTTCCCCGGCGACGTGTTCTACCTGCACTCCCGTCTTCTGGAGCGGGCCTCCAAGCTCAACGACAAGCTGGGCGCCGGATCCCTGACCGCCCTGCCGATCATTGAGACCCAGGCCGGCGACGTGTCCGCGTACATCCCGACCAACGTCATCTCCATCACCGACGGTCAGGTGTACCTGGAGCCCAACCTGTTCAACGCCGGTATCCGTCCGGCCATCAACGTCGGCCTGTCGGTCTCCCGCGTGGGCGGCGCGGCCCAGGTCAAGGCCATGAAACAGGTGGCGGGCACCCTGCGCCTGGATCTGGCCCAGTACCGCGAACTGGCGGCGTTCGCCCAGTTCGGTTCGGACCTGGACAAGGCCACCCAGCTCAAGCTCAACCGTGGCGCGCGCATGGTCGAGTTGCTCAAGCAGCCCCAGTACCGCCCCATGGCCGTCGAGGAGCAGGTGATCTCCCTGTTCGCCGGAACCCGGGGGTTCATGGACGACGTGCCTGTCGATGCCGTTCGCAAATTCGAGGAGGCTCTCCTGGAATTCATGCGCAACGCCAAAAGCGACGTGGTGGCGGCCATCAAGGAGAAGAAGGCGCTTGACGAGGGGCTTATCGCCAGTCTCGGCGCGGCCATCGAGGAGTTCAAGAAGGGCTTCAAGGCCTAGTGCCGGAAGGGGGAAGCCATGCCTGCGCTGAAAGACGTCAAGGTTAAGATAAACGCGGTCAAAAAGACCAAGCAGATCACCAAGGCCATGAACATGGTGGCCTCGGCGAAACTGCGCAACGCCCAGGCGCGCATCGAGCGCTTCCGGCCCTACGCCGACAAGTTCTACGAGATGCTCGGCGATCTGGCCAAGGGCGCCGATCCTTCGGTGCATCCGCTTTTGGAGCCGCACGCGGAGATAAAGACGGTCCTTTTGGTGGTCATCACCTCGGATCGCGGCCTGTGCGGGGCGTTCAACAACAACATCACCACCATGGCCCAGAAGCTGGCCCGGAAAAAGGCCGCCGAGGGCAAGACCGTCAAGGTCGTGTGCGTGGGACGCAAGAGCCGTGACAGCTTCCGGCGTTCCGAGTTTGAGATCGTCCAGGCCTACGTCAACGAGATGAATGCGTTCGACTTCACCCTGGCCACCCGGATCGGCGCCGAGGTCATCGGCGGGTACGTGGGCGGGACGTATGATGAAGTGGTCATGTGCTTCGGCAAGTTCATAAGCCTGGCCCGCCAGGAACCGACCCAGCTCACGGTGCTGCCCCTGTCCCCCGAGGAACAGGCCGACGCGCCGAAGGAAGCCGGGGGCGGCTTGGAGTACATCTACGAACCGTCGGTGGAAGGGCTTCTTGCCGAACTTCTGCCCCGGTTCATCAACGTCCAGCTCTATCGTGGACTGCTTGACACCTCTGCCAGCGAACATGCCGCTCGTATGCGGTCCATGGATAACGCCACCAGAAACTGCGACGATTTGGTGAGCTCGCTCACCCTGGTCTACAACAAGGCCCGGCAGGCGGCCATCACCAAGGAACTGATGGATATCGTCGGCGGTTCCGAAGCACTCAAAGGATAGGAAGGGGGCTAGTGTAAATGAGCGCGAATATCGGAAAAATCGTGCAGGTCATCGGCGCCGTCATCGACGTCGAGTTCCCCGAGGGCAAACTGCCGAGTATCTTAAACGCCCTCGACATCAAAAACACCAACAACGTCTACGCTCCCGACCTGGTGGTCGAGGTGGCGCAGCACCTGGGCGACAACGTGGTCCGGTGCATCGCCATGGACTCCACCGACGGTCTGGTGCGCGGCATGGAGGCCACGGATACCGGCGGCCCCATCCGGGTGCCCGTAGGCAAGGCTTCGCTTGGCCGCATCCTGAACGTGGTCGGCCGTCCCGTGGACGAAATGGGTCCGGTCAACACCGACGTGACCATGCCGATTCACCGTTCCGCCCCGGACTTCGTGGACCAGAGCACGACCATCGAGCTTCTGGAAACCGGCATCAAGGTCATCGATCTGCTGATTCCCTTCCCCAAGGGCGGCAAGATGGGCCTGTTTGGCGGCGCAGGCGTGGGCAAGACCGTCGTTTTGATGGAGCTCATCAACAACATCGCCAAGCACCACGGCGGCCTGTCGGTCTTCGCGGGCGTGGGCGAGCGGACCCGTGAAGGCAACGATCTGTATCACGAGTTCAAGGATGCCGACATCCTGAGCAAGGCCTCACTTGTTTACGGCCAGATGAACGAGCCTCCAGGAGCCCGTGCCCGCGTGGCGCTGTCGGCCCTGACCTGCGCGGAATACTTCCGCGATGTGGAAGGCCAGGACGTGCTGCTTTTCATCGACAACATCTTCCGGTTCACCCAGGCCGGTTCCGAAGTCTCGGCGCTGCTCGGCCGCATGCCTTCGGCGGTCGGCTATCAGCCGACCCTGGGCACCGACCTTGGCGCCCTGCAGGAACGCATCACCTCGACCAACAAGGGTTCGATCACCTCGGTGCAGGCCGTGTATGTGCCCGCCGATGACTTGACCGACCCCGCGCCGGCCACCACGTTCTCGCACCTGGACGGCACCCTGGTCCTTTCGCGTCAGATCGCCGAGCTTGGCATCTACCCTGCGGTGGATCCCCTCGACTCCACCTCGCGCATCCTGGATCCCCTGGTCCTGGGCGGCGACCACTACGTCACGGCCCGTGAAGTGCAGCAGATCCTCCAGAAGTACAAGGACTTGCAGGACATCATCGCCATCCTGGGCATGGACGAACTGTCCGACGAGGACAAGCTCACCGTGTCCCGGGCCCGGAAGATTCAGCGCTTCCTGTCCCAGCCGTTCTTCGTCGCCTCGCAGTTCACCGGCAAGGAAGGCCGCTATGTGAAGCTTGAAGACACCATCAAGGGCTTTAAGGAAATCATCGAAGGCAAGCACGACGACATTCCCGAAGGCGTTTTTTACATGGTCGGCGACATCAACGAGGTCATTGAAAACGCCAAGAAAGGATAACTTCCATGGCACAATTGCTCCTGGAAATCGTCACTCCGGACAAACTTGTCCTGAGCCATAGCGTGGATTACGTGGGTGCGCCGGGCCTTCTGGGCGAGTTCGGCATCCTGCCCAACCACATCCCGTTTCTGTCGGCTCTGGGCATCGGCAGCCTGATGTACAAGATGAGCGGAAAAAACCACTTCGTCTTCGTCTCGGGCGGCTTTGCCGAAGTATCGGGCAACAAGGTCACGGTTTTGGCCGAAGTTGCCGAGAAGCCGGAGGACATCGACGTGGAGCGCGCCAGAAAGGCCCAGGAACGGGCCAAGGCGCGCCTGGACAAGGCCCAGGAAAACATTGACTTCGCCAGGGCCCAGGCGGCGCTGCAGCGTTCCATCCTGCGCATGAAGGTGCGCGACGCGGCATAGCAGGGCCTGTATGGGGCGACCGCCCCGGCGGGAAAAAGAACAGGCAGTTACAGCGGGCCGCTTCGGCGGCCCGCTTTTTTTCCATCCAGGATGAAGTGTGGACAGTCTTCTTGCCTGCATCGTCTGGTGTGTCTTTTTGATGATGGCCGTGGCGCTCGGAGCGCTTCGCGACCGTGTCGTCGCGCCACGGCTGGGAATGGACCGCGCGAGACGGGTCATGACGCTGGTTCTGTGCCTTTTCATTTTTCTTGTCACCTGGCTGCTGGTTGTCTCCTGGGAGAACGCCACTGTATGGAAAGCCATAGGCGTAGGCGTGGGTTGGACCGTGGCCACGTGTATTTTCGAATGCGTCATGGGCCGGGTGGTCATGAAGCTGCCCTGGTCTGAAATCCTTGCCGACTACCATCTTTTCCGGGGCAGATTGTGGCCGCTGGTCTTGATGTCCACCCTGACGGCGCCGGTCCTCTGTCTCATCGCAACCACACGCTTTTTGCGTTGAGATAGCGGTTATGACCGCTTTCGAACCAATACGAATGATGGTAACCTGATGCCACAGTCGCACCAGTTCGAAACGTCCCGTTGCGCGCACCGGCGCGTAAATCCCCCGGATGAAGGAGGCTCCATGGCCAGGAATCTGCAACTGGAGGTGGTGACCCCGGAGCGTCTGGTTCTCAAGCAAAGCGTGGACTATGTGGGCGCGCCAGGCCTTTTGGGGGAGTTCGGCATCCTCCCCGGGCATGTGCCGTTTCTGTCCGCCCTGGGTATCGGGAATATGATGTACAAGCAGGGTGGTCGGCCTCGATACCTGTTTGTCTCCGGAGGATTTGCCGAGGTCTTGGGGGATACGGTGACGATTTTGGCGGAGGTCGCCGAGCTGCCGGAGGAGATCGACCTGGACCGGGCCAAAAAGGCCAGGCACCGGGCCATGGAACGTCTTGAGGCCCAGCGCCGGGAGCGGGTCGACTATGCCCGGGCCAAGGCGGCCTTGCAGCGGTCGATCATGCGCATGAAATGCCGGGAAGAGGCCAAATTGGCGGCTTCGGGCGGCAGATAAGCACATTGGGTTGCGGAGGGCGCACGATGACGATGGATGGAGGAGTCGGCGGCCTGGTTCTGGCCGCCGGAAAGGGAACCCGCATGCATTCCGAGGTTCCCAAGGTGTTGCGGACCCTCCTGGGCGAGCCCATGCTGGCCTATGTCCTGTCCGCCTGCGCGCCGCTGTGCGGCGAAAACCTGCATGTGGTGGTCGGACACAGGGCGGACGAGGTGCGCCGCCGTTTTCCGGAGATGGCGGGGCGGTTCGTGGTTCAGGCCGAACAACGCGGCACGGGACATGCCCTGGCCTCAGCCCTGCCGGACCTGACCCAGGCGGGCTACGGGCATGTCCTGGTGGTCAATGGCGACGTGCCGCTTCTCACCCCTGAGGTTCTGAATGAATTTGCGGCCAAGGCCCTGGCCATGGAGGCGGATCTGGCGTTCGCCTCCATCGAGGTCGAGGATCCCGGGGCTTACGGCCGCGTGGTGCGCGAACCAGGCGGGGTGCGCATCGTGGAGGCCAAGGATTATGACGCCTCGCGCTTGGGCCCGGCCACCGGGGAGATCAACGCCGGCATCTATTTCATGCGCCTGTCCCTGGCCCGGGAACTGACGCCCAGGCTTTCGAACGACAACACCAGCGGCGAATATTACATCACCGATCTGGTGGAGATGGCCGCCGCTGCCGGAAAAAAGGTGGTGGCCGTCAACAGGGGCCGGGATGCGGCCCTGCTTGGGGTCAACTCCCCGCGCGAACTGGCGGCGGCCGAGGAACGGCTTCGGGTGGCCATCGTGGACGGCCTCTTCGACTCGGGGGTGATGGTCCGCGTCCCGGATCAGGTCCGGGTGGGCCCGCATGCGGTCGTGGCCCCGGGCGCGGTGCTGTGCGGCCCCTGCGAGATGTATGGGAGATGCCGGATCGGGGCCGGGGCCCGGGTGGCCTCCCATGTGGTCATGCGCGACAGCGAACTGGCCCCTGGATGCGAAGTCCTGCCGTTTTCCCACCTGGAGGGGGCTGTGGTGGGCACGGGCTGCAAGGTCGGGCCCTTTGCCCGGTTGCGGCCTGGTGCGGTGCTCATGGAGGACGCCCGGGTGGGCAACTTCGTCGAGGTGAAAAAATCCGTGCTGGAGTCCGGGGTCAAGGCCGGGCATCTGAGCTATCTGGGCGACGCCCGGGTGGGGGCCGGAACCAACATCGGTGCCGGGACCATCACCTGCAACTACGACGGGCGCGACAAGCACGCCACGGTCATCGGGGAAAACGTCTTCATCGGCAGCAATACCGCCCTGGTGGCCCCGGTGACGGTGGGGAAGGGCGCCCTGGTGGGAGCGGGTTCGATCATCACCCAAGACGTGCCTGACGGGATGTTGGCCGTGGGACGGGCCCGGCAGGTCAATCTTTCGAGAAGACGGCGTTCGTCTTGATTTTCACCGGGGAAGAGGCTAGGACTACACGCTATGGATATTTTCGAAGCCCTGGAAGATCGCGTGGAGCGTCTGTTGGCCAAGGTCAAGGCCCTGGAGGCGGAGAACAGTTCCCTTCGGGCTGAACTCGACACGCAGCGGAAGGATCGCGACGCGATCACGACCAGGATCGATACGCTCTTGAAACGGATTCAGGAGGAAATCGCTTAAGGCCCGCCCAGCGCCCCGGCCGTCGGAAGCATGAGAGGGTGGCGGGATGCGGGGCCGTTTGGCGGGAAAACTGTGAAATGCCCAGCTACAACCTGGAGATCTTGGGCCTTACGCTCTCGTTCAAGACCGACGCGGAACCGGATCGCGTCGAGGCCGCCAGAATTTTGGTGGAGGAACGATGCAAACTGCTCGGATCGGGCGGGAAAGCGCTCGGCAAGGAGAAGCTTTTGGCGTTCGTGGCCCTTGGTTTGGCCGACGACGTGCTCATGTCCAATCAAAGGCTCGACGAGACGCTTGCGCGTGTGGCCGGGCTTTTGAAGAAAATAGAAGGGTGACCGCCAGGCAGGCGGGTTTGTGGCGATGATGATCGTATCCCTGGAGTGTGCGTGATCGACGATTCATTTTTGAGCCGATACTCAAAAATAGGATGCCGCGCGTTACGGCCGGTGTGCGGACCCGGGTTGCACCGGGGGGCCTGAAGGCCGTACCTTGGCGTCCACCTTGGCAACAAGGTTCAAAAAAATTGTTGACACGGCGCTCCGGGGATAACGTTTCGGACCCCGGGTGAAGCCCGAAAAACCATGCCGCGTGGCCTGGACGGACTCCGAAACGCTTGTGATCGCCGGATTTGCCTGAAGCGGCAGGGCCTTCCCCTGCACGAACGCCGACGTCTTTCTCCCCCCCTTGCGCCGAACCGACGGATCCGTCTCCGGTTTATGCGGAACACTTCCGCTTTGAAGGAGCCGTCATGGATTTTTTCACCGTGTTCATCATCCTTGCCTCCCTGTGTGCCGGAGGCGCTGGCGGGTATTATCTCTACCAGTTCATCTCCCAGAAGACCCTCAAGGAGTCGCGCTCCCTGGCCGAGCGCATCCTGGAAGAGGCCAAGAAGGAGGCCCTGGCCCACAAGAAGGAATTTTTGGTCCAGGCCCAGGATGATCTGTTTCGCCAGAAAAAGGAACTGGAATCCGAATACAAGGATCGCGCTCTGACCCTGGACGCCAAGGAGGCCCAGCTCTCCCGCAAGCAGGAGAAGCTTGAGGAAAAGCAGGAACAGATCGTGTCCCGGGAGAGCGAACTGCTCGGGGCCGAGAAGCGTCTGGCCAGCCTGGAGCGTTCCCTGTCGGAAAAAAAGGAAATCCTCGACCGGGCCTCGGAGGAGCATCTGCAGCGCCTGCAGGAGGTCTCCGGGCTCACCATGGAGGAGGCCAGGAAGCTGGTCATGGCCGAGACCGAAAGCCGCACCCGGCATGAGGCGGCCAGGATGATCCGCCAGATCGAGATGGAGGCCAGGGAGACCGCAGACAAAAGCGGCAAGAAGATCCTGGCCCTGGCCATCCAGCGCTACGCCGGCGATTTCGTGGCCGAGCAGACCGTCACCGCCGTGACCCTGCCCTCGGAGGAGATGAAAGGCCGCATCATCGGCCGCGAGGGGCGCAACATCAGGGCCCTGGAGGCGGCCACGGGCGTGGACCTGATCATCGACGACACCCCGGAGACGGTCATCCTCTCGGCCTTCTCGCCCATTCGCCGCCAGGTGGCCAAGATGGCCCTGGAGCGCCTCATCACCGACGGCCGCATCCACCCCGCCCGCATCGAGGACATTGTCAAGAAGGTGGAGCAGGAGTTCGAGGTCAAGCTGCGCGAGATCGGCGAGCAGGCCACCTTCGACATCGGCGTGCACGGCATCAATCCCGAACTGGTGCGGCTTTTGGGGCACCTGCAATACCGCACCAGCTATTCCCAGAACGTGCTCCAGCATTCCCTGGAGGTCTCCACCCTGTGCGGCATCATGGCCTCCGAACTGGGCCTTGACGTCAAAAAGGCCAAGCGCGCCGGACTTCTGCATGACATCGGCAAGGCCGTGGACCATGAGATCGAAGGCCCCCATGCGGTCATCGGGGCGGATCTGGCGAAAAAATTCGGCGAGGGCGGGGACATCATCCACGCCATCCAGGCCCACCACGAGGACGTGCCGCCCAAGTCCATCCTGGCCATCCTGGTCCAGGCCGCCGACAGCCTGTCCGGGGCCCGGCCCGGGGCGCGCAAGGAACTCCTGGAAAGCTACGTCAAGCGTCTCGAAGAGTTGGAGAACCTGGCCACGGAATTCGAGGGCGTGACCAAGGCCTACGCCATCCAGGCCGGGCGCGAGATTCGCGTGGTGGTCGATTCCGACGCCGTGGACGACGACAAGACGTTTTTGCTCTGCAAGGACATCGCCAAGCAGATCGAGGACAACCTCACCTATCCGGGACAGATCCGGGTCACGGTCATCCGCGAACGGCGGGCCGTGGGCTACGCCAAGTAGACCGACCGGGACCGGTCCGGGCCGTTTGGCCCGGCCTCCCGGCCCGGGCCGTCCTGCGTCCCGGTCCGTCCGCAACGTTTTCGGTAAAGGATTTGGGGCATGCGCATCCTGTTTCTCGGCGACATCGTCGGCCGTCCCGGGCGGGAGGCGGTGATCGCCGGTCTATTCCGGCTGCGCCGGGAGCTTGAAGTGGACGTGGTCCTGGCCAACGGCGAAAACGCCTCGGGAGGCCTGGGCATCACCGTCAAGGCCGCCTCCCAGCTCTTGTCCTGCGGCGTGGACGTCATCACCACCGGCAACCACGTCTTCAAGCACCGGGAGATCCAAACCTATTTCGAGACCACCGACCGCCTGCTGCGTCCGGCCAACTATCCCGCCGGAGCGCCCGGGGCGGGGCTTGGCGTCTACGGCATCGAGGGCAGGCCGCCCTTTGCGGTCTTAAACCTCCTGGGCCGCACCTACATGGACAGCCTGGACTGCCCCTTCCGCACGGCCGACGCGCTCATCGGCCTGATTCCCGGCGACGTGCCCGTGCGCCTGCTGGATTTTCACGCCGAGGCCACCTCGGAGAAAAAGGCCATGGCCTATTATCTCGACGGCCGCATAAGCGCCCTGTGCGGCACCCACACCCACGTCCAGACCAATGACGCCCAGATCCTGCCCCAGGGCATGGCCTACATCACCGACCTGGGCATGAGCGGTCCCGTGAAGTCCGCCATCGGCATGGACCCCCAGGCCGTCATCCGCCGCTATGTGACGGGCATGCCCCAGCGGTTCGTGCTGTCCAGGGGGCCGGTGGAACTGCAGGGCGCTGTGATCGATGTTGACGCGCAGACCGGGAAGGCCGTACAAATACAGGCATGGCGGCACGCCAGCCAGGAATGAGGCGGATGACCGCCGTTGCCCGGCGCGCGCCGCCACGGGAGCCGAAATGAAACCTCACGCCAGTCGTCTGATGCTGTCCGTCGCAGTCCTTGCCGCCATGGTGCTGTCCGCCGCGCCGGGCTTTTCCCTGGGGCCGGATCGCCAGTCGGTCTACCTGACCGTGGCCGGTCCCCTGGAGGTCGTGCGTCTGGGCGCGGATCACGCCGTCAAGTTGCGTGGCAAGGTCGTTCACCAGACCAGCGGCGATTCCCTGACCGCCCAGTCCTACATGAGCGTGGGCGAACTCGACGACGGCTTCGACGCCGTGCTCCTGCGTCGGGGCCTGGGCAACGTGGACTGCCCCGTGGTCTATGATCTCGTCACCGTGGGCGCGGACGGCAAAAGCGCCCTGGTGCAAAGCTTCAATAATTGTTCGCGGCTGGCCGACATCCGGGCCCTGGGCGACAAGCTGTACTTTGTCCTGGAAAACAAGACCGGGGCCACCGAGGTGCTGGAATACAGCGACGCAGACCGCAGGCGTTCGGCCCCGGTCAAGCTTAAAAAATCCGCCCTGCCCACGCCTGAAACCCCCAACTGACCGGAATCCAGACATGACCCGCGCCGCCCTGCCCCTTGCCCTGTGTCTTGCGTTTTTTCTTGCCGCCTGCGGCTCCGACCCGGTCATCCACGACTGGCAGCGGCCCCACGACACCTATCAGGTGGGCGCCTTCACCAAGGCCGAAAACGCCGAGGAGCTCAAGGCCGCCCTGGAGCAAAACGGCTTTTCCGCGCGCATCGAAACGGAAATCAGAAAAGGCGTCTTCTACCTCAACGTGCTCGTGGACGTGTACAGCCCCATCCCGAACCTTGAGGAAAAACTGGAACGCATAAGCCACGCCAAGCCCATCCTGCGCTCCAAGGCCCGGGTGGATTCCTCGGCCCAGACCACCGGCAGTTGACCCGCAGCCGCCCTGGCGGCAGCCCGCAAAACCCCTTTCACCGGACGGCGAGAGGTCGTCCGCTTTTCTCCATGGATCTGCTCATGTCCCGCAACATCTTTGATGAACTGTCCTGGCGCGGCCTGGTCAACCAGGTCTCCGACGCCGAAACCCTCCGCGAACACCTGGATTCCCCGGATCGCGTCCTCTACTGCGGCTTCGATCCCACGGCCGACAGCCTGCACATCGGCAATCTGGTGCCGCTTCTGGGCCTGGCCCGCTTCGCCCTGGCCGGCCATAAGCCGCTGTTCCTTTTGGGCGGGGCCACGGGACTCATCGGCGACCCCAGCGGCAAGGACAAGGAACGCACCCTCAATACCGTCGAAAAGGTCCAGGCCTCGGCCGAAAAGATCAAGGCCCAGGCCATGGCCTTTTTCGAAGGCATGGGCGTGGCTGACCGCGTCCAGGCCGTCAACAACCTGGACTGGACCAAGAATCTGTCCATCCTCGATTTTTTGCGCGACGTGGGCAAGCACTTCACGGTCAACTACATGCTGGCCAAGGAGTCCGTGAAGGGACGCATCAACCGCGAGGAGACCGGCATCTCCTACACCGAATTCAGCTACATGATCCTGCAGGCCTACGACTTCCGCCATCTCTCCGAGACGCGCGGCTGCACCCTGCAGATCGGCGGCGGCGACCAGTTCGGCAACATCACCGCCGGGCTGGAGTTCATCCGGCGCTCCCGGCCCGCCCCGGCCTTCGCCCTGACCTTTCCGCTGATCACCACGGCCTCCGGGGCCAAGTTCGGCAAAAGCGAGAAGGGGGCCATCTTCCTGGACAAGTCCCTCACCTCGCCCTACGCCTTCTACCAATACTGGTTCAACACCGATGACCGCGACGTCATCAACTACCTCAAATACTTTACCCTGCTCGACCACGAGAGCATCGACGCCCTGGCCATCGAGACGGCGGACAACCCCCACCTGCGCCAGGCCCAGAAGCGGCTGGCCCGGGAAGTGACCACCATGATCCACGGCGAGGCCGAGACCCGGAAGGTCCTTGACGCCAGCCAGGCCCTCTTCGGCGCAGGCGATCTCTCCGCCGCCGACCCCGATACCCTGCGCGCCGCCCTGGAGGCAGCGCCCAGCGTTTCCTGCCCGTCCCTGGAGGCCATCCCGCCCCTGCCCAGGCTTTTGGCCGAACTGGGGCTGTGCCCGTCCAATTCCCAGGCCCGCAAGGACATCAAGGCCGGGGCCATCGCCATCAACGGCCAGCGTGTCGCCGCCGAGGACCATGCCTACGGCCCCCAGGACATCCTGGCCGGACGCTTCCTGCTGGTGCGCAAGGGCAAGAAGAACTACGGCGTCGTCACCCTGGGCGACGGCGCATAGGCGGGCGTCGGGGCTGCCGCCCCGTACCCTGCGCGGGGCTGCCGCCCCGTACCCTGCGCGGGGCT
>JAVHLG010000066.1 GCA_031082225.1 Desulfovibrionaceae bacterium
CCCAGCCCCAGCGGCGGTCCATGGCCCGCCGTCCCCCCGAGATCCTGGTCACCACCCCGGAAAGCCTGCATCTTCTGCTCACCTCCCTGGGCGGCCGGGCCCTGCTTGGCGGGGTGCGGCTGGTGATCCTGGACGAGATCCACGCCGTGGCCGGAAACCGGCGGGGGACGCTTCTCAGTCTTGGCGTGGAGCGGCTGGCGCACCTGTGCGGGGACTTCCAGCGGGTGGCCCTGTCGGCCACGGTCAGGCCCGAGGAGGTTCTGGCCCGGTTCGTGGGCGGCTACCGGCTGACGGGCGGCCCGGATGGTCCGGACGGCGTGGCGCATACGCCGCGTCCCGTGTCCGTGGTCCGGGGAACCCCGGTCAAGCCGCTTGCGGTGACGGTGCGGGTTCCCGAGCGCACCGGGGAGCGCACCCCGGGGGATTTCTACGAGCCCTATGCCGCTGCCTGGCGGGAGATGCTTTTGGCCAACCGGACCACGGCCTTTTTCATCGACAGCCGCCGGTTGTGCGAGAAGGTGGCCAGGCTGATCAATGCCGGGGCCGACCCGCCCCTGGTCTATCCCCACCACGGCTCCCTGTCCCGGGAGGTGCGCCGGGCCGTGGAAAAACGCCTCAAGGCCGGAACGCTGCGCGGCGTGGTGGCCACGGGGTCTTTGGAGCTTGGCATCGACGTGGGCGATCTGGACGCGGTGGCCCTGATCCAGACCCCTCCCTCCATTTCCGCCGCCGTGCAGCGCGTAGGCCGCTCGGGACACCGGGTGGGGGCGACGCGCCAGGGCGTTTTTTTCCCGCTGTCCGACCTGGAGACCGCCCTGGCCGGGGTCATGGCCCGGGCCGTGGCCGCAGGCGACATCGAGGACGTGTCCGTGCCCAGGCATCCCCTGGATGTGCTGGCCCAGACGCTTGTGTCCATGACCGCGCATGCGGCCGTGCCCGTGGACCTGCTTTTCGAGCAGGTGCGCTGCGCCGCTGCCTACCACGATCTGCCGCGCCGCCAGTTCGATCTGGTGCTTGCCATGCTGGCCGGGCGCTACGGCGAGGTCCGGCCCCGGGAACTGGCGGCCAGGGTGTTCCACGACCGGGTGGCGGGCACGGTGCGCGCCCGGCCCGGGGCGACGCTTTCCATCTACGCCTCGGGAGGGGTGATTCCGGATCGGGGGACGTTTACTGCCCGGGTGGCCGGGGAGGGCGCGTCCCGGGGGGTGGTGGCCGAGCTGGACGAGGAGTTCGTGTTCGAGGCCAGGCTGGGGCAGGTCTTTGCCGCAGGCGGCCAGGGCTGGCGCATCGAGCGCATCACCCCGGCCGAGGTGATCGTGTCCCCGGCCCCGGCCGCGTCTGCGGCCCCGCCGTTTTGGCACGGCGACCAGCGGGGCTGGGACGCCCATTTCGCGTCCCGGATAGGGGCGTTTTTCCAGTGGGCCGAAGATCGCCTGGGGCGTGGGGCCAGTGCGGACGATCCGGACTTTCTGGCCGATCTGGCCCGGGACTATCACCTGGAGCCCCATGCCGCCCGGGTACTGGCCACGGCCCTGGCGGCGCAACGCACGGCCACCGGGGCCCCCCTGCCGCATTCGGCCCACATCGTGGTGGAACACACGGCCACGGGCCCGGGCGGCGTGCCCGGGCGGCAGACCATCCTGCACATGCCGCTTGGGCTTCGCATCAACCGGACCATGGCCCTGGTCCTGGAGGCGGCCCTTGCCGACAGGCTGGGGCAGGAGGTGCGCAGCCACGCCGCCAACGAGGGCGTGGCCCTGGTCTGTCCCGACGAATCCGGCGACATGGATGCGCAGCGGCTTTTTTTCCTGGTGTCCCCGGCCGACGTGGAAGGGCTTTTGCGGCGCAGGCTGGAGGGCTCCCAGGAGTTCGGCGCGGCCTTTCGCGAGGTGGCCTGGCGCTCCCTGGTGCTTGGCCGGTCGAAGATCGGCAGGCGTATGCCGCTTTGGATCACCCGCCTTGCGTCCCAGAAGCTTTTTGCAGCGGTCAGGGATCTTGCGGATTTCCCCCTGGTCATCGAGGCCTGGCGGACCTGCCTGACCGAGCGTTTCGACGTGCCCGGGCTGGTGCGGGTGCTTACTGGCCTGCAAAGCGGCGGGGTCGCCTGGACCGAAACCCGCACCGTGCTGCAAAGCCCCCTGGCCCGGGACATGGTCTGGCGGGTGGTGGCCGGGTTCATGTACGCCGGGGACCAGTCCGGTTCCCCGGCGGCCACGGGCATCTCCCCGGATCTGGTGGCCGAGGCGGCGGCCGATGCCGCGCTGCGGCCCCAGGCCACGGCCGAGGCGGTGGCGCGGCTGGAGGAGCTTGTGCGGCGCACGGCCCCGGGGCATTCCCCGGGGAGCGGCGAGGAGCTTTTGCAGCATGCCGTGGAGCGGCTGGCCATCCCCCTGGCCGAATGGGAGGCGCTTGTGCAGGCCATGTCCCGGGATCACGGGCTGTCCCCGGGCGATATGGAGCGCGAGCTTTCGGACAGGTTGACGCGCATCCCGCCGCCCGGGAGCGACCCCGGGGCCGGGGTGCTGGTCGTGGCCGTGGAGAATCTGCCCCGGCTGCGTGCTGCCCGGATTCTTGGGTTGTCGGTTTTTGGCGACCCGGACGGTGAGGCGTCCTTTTCTGCGGATGTGGCCACCGTGCCCGTCTCGCCCGTCTCGCCCGTCTCGCCCGTTTCGCCCGTCTCGCCCGTTTCGCCCGTCTCGCCCTTCTCGCCGGAAACTGACGAAACGCCCGAGGCCCCCCAGCCGCCCCAGCCGCCCCAGTTGGACGAGACCCCCGAGGCCCCCGAACTGGATGAAGCGCCCAATGCGGACGAAGCGGCCATAGAGGCGCTGGCCGAGTGGCTGCGGTTTTACGGCCCGGTGGATGGGGCGTTTCCCATCCGGACCCTGGGCCTTGATCCCGGACGCGGCCGGGCCATGCTTGCCGCCCTGGTGCGCCACGGCGCGTGTGTGTCCGGACGGCTGGTTGCCGGCGGCGGCAGCGGGGACGTGTGCGACACGGCCAATTTCGAGCGCCTGCTGCGCCTTGGCCGGACCTTGGCCACGCCCCAGGTGCGGGCCGTCCCCCTGGCCCGGCTGACCCCCTTTCTGGCCGCCATCCAGGGGCTCGCCCCCCGGGGAGACTCCGCCGAGGCCCTTTTCGAGCGGCTGCGGCGGCTGACCTGCCTGTCCCTGCCCGCCAGCCTGTGGGAGGCCGATGTGCTGCCCGCGCGGATGGCCGGATATGCACCGGCGGTCCTGGACGAGGTGTTGCGGCATGGGGGCCTGTCGTGGCGGGGAAGCGGCCCGGAGCGCGTGAGCTTTGCTTTTCCCGGCGATCTCGATCTGCTTGTGGCGGACGACGGCCGGGACAGGCCCGGGGAGGTGACCGGGGAGGAGGCCTTGGAAGCTTCCGTGGAAGCGTCCGTGGAAACGTCCGGGGAAGCGCCCGGGGTTGCGCCCCGGAAAGCGCCTGGGGATATGCCCGGAGATATGTCTAACGGGCTGGACGCGCTTTTCCCCGATCCCCTGGCCGCCTATGATTTTTCCGCGCTGCTGCACCGCTCGGGCCTGCGTCCGGGGGAATTGGCCGCCACACTGTGGGCGGCGGTGTGGCGCGGGGAGGTGGAAAACGACGCCTTCGAGGCCCTGCGCCACGGCCTGCATCACGATTTTCGGCTACCGGAACTGTCAGGCGGCGGGGCTGGCGGCGGGTCCGGGCGGCCGCTGGCGGGACTGCCGCCGGGGCGCACGGCGCTTCCCCGGGCTGGCCGGGAGCGGGTCGGCCGGGGACGGCTGGCCAGCTGGCGCGCGGCCCTGCCGCAAACGGGGATGTGGCGGCGCGTGACCCCGCCCCCGGCCGCACAGGATCGGCTGGAGGTCGAGGAACAGGCCCGGGAGCGGGCCCGGCTGCTTTTGGACCGCTACGGGGTGGTGTTTCGGGACATGCTGGTCCGGGAGTCTGGGCCGTTTCAGTGGGGGGCGGCGTTTCGGGCCCTGCGGCTTCTGGAACTGTCGGGGGAGGCCGTGTCCGGACGTTTTTTCGACGGCCCGGCCGGGTTGCAGTTCCTCTCCCATCGGGGGCTGGCGGTTTTCAGGCGGCTGTTCGGCGCGGAGGCGGATGGCCGGGGCAGTGCCGCCTCGGGCCGGGATGTGTTTTGGCTGTGCGCCCTGGACCCGGCCGCGCCCGTCCTGGCCGGACTTGTCCTGCCCGGGGAGGGCGCGCCCCGAAGGCCGCCGCGCCGGGCCGAGGGGACGCATCTGGTCTTTTGCGGCGGGGAGCTGGCGCTTGTCTCCGAGGGCCGGGGCAAGGATCTCTTCATCGGCCCGGGGCCGGACGATCCCGCCACGCCGGAGCTTTTCGCGCCCCTGGTGCATCTGCTGACCCGGCGTGAAAAACCCGTCCGGCGGGTGGCCATGGTCCGCATAAACGGCCGACCCGCCGCAGCCAGTCCCTATCGCCCGGCGCTTTCGCATGTCTTCCAGGTCACGGCGGACCACAAGGGCTTAAGCCTGACCCGGCGTCAGTCCTGATCCGGCCCGGCCCGGCCCGGCCCGGGCCTTACGGCTGTCTGCCCTGCCCGACCCGGTCCGGGGTGGGGTACAGCTTGGACTCGGTCTTGTCCGGGTTTTTTTCCAGGTGCCGGTACCGGTTCACGGCCACCCCGGCGAACCGGCCGAGGATGGCCGACAGATCCGAGGCGGTCCACATGGCCTCAAATTCCGGAAATTCCTGCAAACGGGGGCTGACGGCAAAACCCTGGTCAGCCGCCGGGGCCAGGGTCAGATCCTCGTAGGTGGCCGGGAAACGGCCGTCGAACACCTTGGCGAGCAGGTCGGCCATGGCGTAGCCGAAGAATTTGCGCACGTCTTCCGTGGATTCGGCCAGGCCGAGCCTGAGCCGAAAAGCGGGGAGCAGATCGTTTTCGATGCGGGTGAAGGAATGCTGCATGGACATGACCGCCTCCTGGAAAAAGGGTGTCCTTTGGCCGAAGCGTACCATGCATTCGCCGATCAGGGTAGTCGGCAGGAAATTTCTTTTTCGGAAGCGGTGAAAAGGCCGCAGAGGCGGGGGCGCTCAGGCCGGGCGCAGGACCGTGGCCAGGGCCACGGCCTTCAGGCCGCGTTTTTCCCCGGTGAACCCCAGTCCCTCCTCGGTGGTGGCCTTAAGTCCCACCCGGGATGGGTCAAGCCCCAGAAGCGAGGCCAGGTTGCGCCGGATGTGCTCCCGGTGGGGGGCGATTTTGGGGATCTGGGCGATGATGGTGGCGTCCACATGCACCAGGGTCATGTCCGCCCGGGCCAGAAGGGTCATGACCTCGCTTAAGAAGATGCCCGATTCCAGGCCGGAAAGGGCCGGATCCGTGTCCGGGAAAAGCGCCCCGATGTCTCCCATGGCCAGACAGCCCAGCAGGGCGTCGGTTATGGCGTGCAGGAGCACGTCGCCGTCGGAGTGGGCCAGGACCATGGGGCCGCCAGCGATGGGCACGCCGCCGAGCTTCATGGGCCGGGCGTTGGCCGCCGTGGTCTCGTGCGGCCCGGCGTAGCGATGCACGTCGTAGCCGTGGCCCACCACGGGAATGCGCGGCGCGGCAGGCGGACCGCCCCGGGCAAGCAGGGCCAGATCGGCGGGATGGGTGACCTTGACGTTCTCGGGCGAGCCTTGCACTACATGCACGGCGATCCCGATGCGCGAGGTCATGGAGGCGTCGTCCGTGGCCGTGAACCCTTCCGCCCGGGCGGCCTCGTGGGCGGCCAGAAGGGAGGCCAGGGCAAAGCCCTGGGGGGTCTGCACGGCGGCAAGCTCCTCCCGGGGCAGGGTCTCCAGGGCCAGGCCGTCCGGGGAGACCCGGGTGATGGTGTCGGTGACGGCCACCCCGGGGACGACCGCCGCGTGGCCGGACGCAAGGGCCTGGACCACCCGGCCGACCAGGGCCGGATCGACGAAGGGCCGGGCCGCGTCATGGACCAGGACATGGCCGCAGTCCGAGGGCAGGGCGGACAACCCGGCCAGGACCGAGTCCTGGCGGCGCGCCCCGCCGGCCACGGTGACCAGCGGCAGCCGCAGGCCGTCGTCTGCGGCGCATTGCCGGGCCAGGGCCGTGGCCTCGTCCAGGCGGTTTGCCGGAAAGACCAGGACCAATCCGTTCACGGCCGGACAGGCGGCCAGGGCCTTGGCCGCGTGCCAGAAAAGGGGGCGGTCGGCAAAGGTCAGAAACTGCTTGGGGGTGCAGGCCCCGGCCGCAGCCAGCCGGGAACCGCTTCCGGCGGCCACGATCACGGCCCAGACGCTGGAGGGGGACGTTTTGGACATGCTCGGGTTCCTTTCGGGCGCGGCCTGCCGTGGGCCATGGGGCCGTGTGGACCGGATGCGCCGCAGGGCGGCGGGCGCGTCCTGCGGATGAAAAAAAAGGGAGTCGGACGATAAGCCGGGTTCTGTTCCCCGGGAGACCCGGGGCGACCGTCATTCCTCTAGGACCGGAATTGCTTCCGGCCTCAAGCAACCTACCCGGGGGCATCGGCCGGGCCAGCCTCAAACGCCCCCCTATTTGGTTTTGCTCCGGACGGGGTTTGCCGAGCCGACCGCGTCACCGCGGCCGCTGGTGGGCTCTTGCCCCACCGTTTCACCCTTACCTGCGAGGTCGAAGCCTCGCGGGCGGTCTGTTTTCTGTGGCACTTTCCAGGGATCGCTCCCTCTGGGCGTTACCCAGCGTCCTGCCCTGCGCAGCCCGGACTTTCCTCCCCGGACGCAAGCGTCCGCGGCGACGGCCTGTCCGACTCCCGAATCTCAAGATAATGCCGTCACCCGTCCCGGTCAAAGACGGATCAGGCGAACGTTGCGAAAACCGCCCGAAGACGGGGTCGCATCCCTCTGCGGCGGCCGCCCTTGTGGGATGGCGATACGTCTTGAAGCGTCACCCCCGAAGTCCGGCCCCGCACAAGTCCGGGGCGCGCCCCTAGGCCTCCTGGGCCGCCTCGGCCGAGGCCGCCTCGGCGGGTTCCTCGGCAGGCACATGATTGCTCCAGTAGATCAGGCGCTGGCAGTTGGGGCAGCTTAGGATCTGCACGCCCTTTTGCAGCTCGATGAACGACTGGGGCGGGATGCTGATGTGACAGCCGGAGCAGATGCCGGTGGTCACCGGGACGATGACCGGATTTTTCAGACGGGACCGGATGAATTCGTAGCGTTTGAGCACCGGCAGGGGGACGGCGTCGCCCGCCTGGCCGCGCAGGGAGGCCAGTTCGTCCAGGCGGGACGTGGCGGCGGCCATGCGGGCGTCGAGTCCGGCCTTGGCGGTGTCCAGGTCGGCCTGCAGCGCCGCAAGGCGTTCGTCCAGGTCGCGCCGGGCGTCGAGCTGACGGGAGAGCTCTTCGTTGACGGCGGATTTTTCTTCCTCGCGGGAGCGATTCTGCTTTTCGAGATTGTCCATCTCCCGCATCATGGCGTGGTATTCTTTGTTGTTGCCGACCATCATGAGCTTGTTCTTGCTCTTTTTCAGGCGCAGGGAATCGGTCTCGATCTCGCTGTCAAGGCGTTTCTGCTGTTCGGTCAAAAACTGGATCTTCTCGTTTAAGACGCTCCCCTCCTCGTCAAGAACCCGGAATCTGGCCTCCAGGGTGGAAACCTCCTGGGGGGCGGTCTTGAGTTCTTCTTCGAGCAGCATGATTTCGTCGTCAACCTTCTGCAAAACCACCAGTTGTTCGATCTGCTTCAAGTACATGGCGCGCTCCACACGGTTATTCCGGCTCGCGACGTCCCGCATCGCCCGCAAAACAGGGCGTAAGGGGGTCGTGTCCGGGAAAATGTCGCACCTCGACCCCGAAGGGGGCGAGGTCTTCCGAGAGATTGACGGCAAAAAGCCGCATCATCCGTTCTTCCAGGCTGAAATGCCCCACGTCCAGCACGGGGATGGGGGCCTCCAGGGCCTGGTGGTATTTGACGTCGCCCGTGACCAGGATGTCCGCCCGGGCCCGGGCGGCCGCCTGGGCCAGATCCGCCCCGGAGCCGGGGCAAAAGGCCGGTCGGGCCACGCTTTTGGGGGGATTCCCGGCCAGGGTGAAAAACGTCCGTCCCGTCAAGGCGGCCAGCCGGGACACAAAGGCCTCGTAGGGCAGGGGGGCCGCCAGGTCGCCGACCACTCCGAACCCGATCTCCCGCAGGCCGTGCGGGATGCGGGCGGGGTCCGCATGGTCGGGGAAACTCCCCGTGGGCTCAAGGACGGCGACATGCGCCAGTCCCAAGTCCCGGATCGGCCATCCAGCCGGGCCATCAGGGCGCACGTCCAGGGATGTGTGCGCGGCGTAGAGCCAGGCCCCGCTGCAAAGAACCAGACGCAGCACCTCATGGTAGGCGTCCAGGCGGTCGGGGAGTCGCGGGGAAAGAAGGAGGGGGTGGTGGGTCAAAAGACATGTGGCCCCCCAGTCCAGGGCCGCCTCCACGGTGGCCGGGGTGGGGTCGAGGCCCACGGCCAGCTTGCGGCAGGCGTCCGCCGATCCGGCGATCTGGATGCCGCATTTGTCCCAGGCGGCGGCATGGCGCGGATCGGCGGCGCGTTCGATGCGGCTGATGAGTTCGGCTATGTGCATGCGCCAAATAAAAGAGCGCTTTCCCGCTGACATGCCGCCAGAAAGCGCCTTTTTGCTCCATTGGGCCACAGCAGGCCTTTTGTCGGTTCGAGTCCGCGAGAGACGGTGCGCAATGGTTTGCCTTTTTGGTGGGCCCACCAGGATTCGAACCTGGGACCTGCCGGTTATGAGCCGGTGGCTCTGCCAACTGAGCTATAGGCCCAAAATGTCATGTGGAAACCATATCTTTTATCCTGTCGACGCCTGCATGTCAAGGGGGGTGTCCCGGAGGCATGGTCGAGGCCAGCCAGGTCGTGGCGTGTGTCCGGACCCCGCCTGACGGAGAAGTCCTACGACGCACCCGCGTTCAGGCTGAGGGCGTCCCAGAAAATGCCGAAGGTGCGCCCGTTGACCTCGTTAATGTGCGTGCTTCGCAGGTCAAAGCCCTCGGCGAACGCCTGGCCCCGCGCCGGGCAGGCCACAAGCCCCTGATACATCTCCTGCCAGTCCCGGGCCGAGCGCAATCCCCGGCCGTACGCCTGCGAATACCGGTATTCGGTCGCCCAGGCCGGAGCGGCCGCGCCGATGTCCAGATAGTGCGTGGACATGTCCAGCAGTTCCAGGCTTTCCCTGTCGTAGGAATAGACCTGGTAGCCGGGGTTGTTGCCCGTGACCGGCGAGATGGACGGCCCCAGGCGCATGGCGGCCACCGGCATCTCGTCCGTTTTGGGGCGGATCAGGCGGAATTCGTCGCGGTGGACATGCCCGGCGAACCCGGCCTTGATGGTTGCGGCGTACTTCACGAACACCCCGGCCAGGGCCGTGTTCCAGTCCTCGGTCAGCATGGGGTCGAAGCCGTCCCTGCCCTTTTTGACATACGCGGCGGCGCTGGCCTTGGAATTGTCCCCGGGGGGGACATGGGCCATGAGCCAGACCTTTTCCCCGCGGCGCTCGGCCTGGCGCAGTTCGCGCTCCAGAAAATCCAGAACCTGCCCTCCGGCGTCCTTATGCGGATTCCGCTTGGTCCAGAAGATGTTGTTGAACACGACGAGCCTGCCGCCCCCGGGTCCGGGCAGGGGCAGGGCGTAGCAGCCGTATTGGGGGTAGGTGTCCAGAAAGGGGGTCCGGGCCTCCTGGTCCGTCAGGGCCAGTCGCGCAATCAGCGGCGCTGTGGCCGTGAGGTAGGGGCTTTTCGGGGCGATCCGGTAGTCCCCCTCGAAGCTGTCGTTGTTGCCCAGGGCGATGTACAGGGGCGTCCCGGGAAACCGCCGTGTCACCTCGGCAAGGAAATATTCGGCGGTCTTGGCGATGAAGGCCAAAAGCCCTTCGGGCGTCGCGTCGCCGGTCAGGCGGGGATAGGTGGTCCAGAAGTCGTGGCACAGCAGATCGCCCGGGAAGAGCAGGAAATCCGGACCGGGCGCGCGGCGGGCCATGTCGTCGAGAAAGGACTGGAACAGGGCGTCGTTGCTGTCTTGGCCATAGGGACTGGAGGCGGCTGCGGAGTCGGCCAGGATGGCCCGCCATGCGCTGGCTGGTGCGGCGGCCAGGGCGGCTGTTTTGGCCGGGTCGGCGAAGGGGTCGAAATGGACGTCGGAAAAAAGCAGGAACGTCCCGCCGCGCTGCGCCGTGGCGGCGGTATACGACGCCGGGTCGCCGTCGGAGCACTCCGCGCCTGGGGGCGGGGGCGAGGCGGTCGGCAGGGAGGCCTGGCTTTCCGCGCCAAAGGACAGGCCGTCGCCGCAGAGCAGCGGCGCGGCCAGGGCGGCGGCGCCGGACAGGGCCAGCCGCAGGAAGGATCGGCGGTCGAGTCCATGGGGCGTGTCATCGTTGCGGCGTAAGGCCTTCGGGGTCTGCTTCGCGTTTTTCGTCATGCGGTCCACCCACGTTTCCCTTCAGGACATGGGAAAAATCCGTACAGGCCATGTCCCGGATTGGTTGTGAACAAAGATGTCAGGTTGTTGCTCTCCAGAATGGAAAAGTGAAATGCGTGGAGTTGCAAGCTCCAGGCATGCCTCCCGTGAAGCCGGAGACAACGGACCGCGCGGCGGCATGCTATCCGTCGATATCTGAAAAAGAGCCCTCTGAGAAGGACGCCCCGTCTGTTCCCGAAAAAATGGCGATGCAGCGGCAAAAAAAGCGCGAAAAAAATGAGGGGCCAGAGTGGGGCCAGAGTGCGGAGGAAAACAGGAAAGGGGCTATGGTGAAAACCATAACCCCTTGATATTTATGGTGCGCCCGAGAGGATTCGAACCTCTGACCTACGGATTCGTAGTCCGGCGCTCTATCCAGCTGAGCTACGGGCGCGCGAGAAGCGGATAACTAAACCCTGGGGGCGGAGGCGTCAAGCATTTTTTGTCGGCCGTCCCCTCTTTGCGCCCTGGCGGGATGTCCCGCAGCGCGGCTTGTGGTTCACCAGTGCGAGCGCCACGGTTTCCTGCCGCGCCATGGCCGCCATGCCCCCACGCCTTTGGCGCGCAAGTCCGCCGCAGGCGTCGCCATGGGCGTCGCCGCGCCTATCCAGGGGTCACGACCGGGCGCTGCCGGCCTTGCCCGTCTCCTTGAGGAAGGCGATGGCCGACTTCCCGGCCTTGGCCCCTTCCCCCACGGCCACGCTGATCTGCAGAAACCTGCCCACGCAGTCGCCCGCGGCGAACACCCCGGGCACCCCGGTTTTTTGTTCGTGGTCCGCGTCGATGAAGGCCCCGCGAAGCGGCAGCCCCAGGGCCTTGGCGAAGTCCAGGGCCGAGGCCTGGCCCATGGCCACGAAGATGCCGTCCACGGGGACGTCCCTGCCGTCGTTGGTGTGCGCGGTGGTCAGGGCCGGTTCGCCGGACAGGGTTTTTAACGTCTCCTGGTGCACCGGGATATTCGCCTTTGCCAGGCGTTCGGAAAAATCCCCGGTGATGGTGGGGGCCTTGCCCTGGGTGTAGATGGTGACGTTTGGGGTAAAGGTGGTCAGTTCCAGGGCCTGGTTGGCGGCGTAGTCGCCCTCGCCAAGCACGGCCACGGTCTTTCCCCGGTAGAAAAATCCGTCGCAACTGACGCAGTAGGACACCCCCTTGCCCTCGTAGTCCGCAATATTGCTGATGCCCGGCCGGACACGGGCCACGCCTGCGGCGATGATGATGCTGTCTGCGGCGTATTCGTTCTTGTCGGTCTTTACCATAAAGCCGTCGGTCTCCCCGTAGTGGGCCCCGAGCACGCGTTCGCAACGCAGGCTGGCCCCGAAGCGCCTGGCCTGGGCCGCGCCGCGTTCGATCAGTTCCTTGCCGGTGATGGTTTCGGGAAAGCCGAAATAATTGTCGATGTCGTAGTCGCCCGCGACCTTGGGGTCGCATCCGAGGACCAGGGTATCCACCCCGGCCCGGGCCGTATAGATGGCGGCCGACAGTCCGGCCGGACCCGCGCCGATGATGAGGCATTGAGCATGTTCCATGTCGCGCTCCTGAAAAAAGGTTTCACCTGTGCAAGTAGGTCCGGTCCGGGGGACAGTCAATCCTGCATTGTCGGCAGGCCCGGTTTTTTTATGGACAAGCGACCTGTTTGCGCTTAACCTGTAACACACTGGAACATGTCGTGCGGCAGGTCGGCGGCGAACGCGGGCGGCCGCAGTCCATGGCGCGGATTCAAGGAGGTCAGGAGATGAAAACCGTCAAGATATTGATTGTCGCAGTGGCCTTGAGCATGGGTTTGGCCGGATGCATGGTCTCGGTCGATCCGCCGCCGCGCTCGGTGGTGGTGGTGCGCGACCCCTACGCCCCGGTGCGCACGGTGAGCGCCAGCGTCAACCTGCGGACATGCCCGTCCACCGGGTGCGCCGTGATCATGACCCTGCGCAAGGGCGACAACGTGCGGGTGATCGGCCGCGACGGCAGTTGGGTCAATGTGGTGGTCATCGGCCCCGAGACCGAGGGCTGGATGTCGTCCAACTACCTGTTCTGGTAATGGAGCGGGCGCTGGGTGCGCCGCTCGATCCAAGGAGATGCCGCTATGGTGTTGCGCAAAGCGTTGATCTGGTCCTGCCTCGTCCTGGCGGCGGTTTTCGCCGCAGGGTGTCAGGTGCGCGTCGAGGGCCCGCCCCGGTCCGAGGTGGTGGTTGTGGAGGAGGTGCGCACGGTGCGCGGCACGGCCGAAGTACGCACCTGCCCGAGCATGTATTGCGACGTGCGCATGACGGTCTATCGCGGCTGGCAGGTCCGGGTGCTGGGCTACCGGGACGGCTACGCCGAGGTGGTGGTGGTCAATTCCGGGGTGCGCGGCTGGTTGCTTTCCCGGATGCTGTATTGACCGTTCGAAAAAAAGCTTTTCGCGCGGGTCGGGGGATTCTCCGGCCCGCGTTTTTTTTGGGTGGCGCGTGGCCCCAGCCCTTGATCTTCCGGGACGTTTTGGCTAGCACCTCCTGAATGCAACTCAGTTGCATATCGTTTTCCCGACAACCCGGAGGAAGCAGTATGAAACGAGCGTTTTTCGCGGCCGCGTCCTTTGCCGTCCTGGTCTTGTGCACCCTTCCGGCCCTGGCCGGGCCCCTGCCGGTCACGGTCAGCATCGCCCCCCAGGCCTATTTCGCCAAGCGCATCGGCGGCGACAGGATCGCCGTCACGGTCATGGTCCCGGCCGGGGCCGACGCCCACACCTTCGAGCCCAAGCCCAGCCAGATGGCCGCCCTGCAGAAGGCCAAATTGTATTTCGCCGTGGGCATCGATTTCGAACGGGCCTGGCTGCCCCGGTTCGCCGAGGCCAACACGGCCATGACCATCGTTATGACCGACAAGGATATCGTCAAGATCGCCATGACGCCCCATGCCCACGACCATGACGCAGACACGCCGCAGGCCGGGCATGACCACGACGCGGCCAAGGGCGGGGACGGGCATGGCCACGACGCGGCCAAGTCCGGCGTGCCGGTCGCCGCGTCGGCCGGTCATGAGCACGGCCCCGATGACCACGAACACCATCACGAGGGCCTGGACCCGCATGTCTGGCTGGGTCCGTCCCAGGTCAGGATCCTGGCCACGGCCATGCGCGACGCGCTCATCGCGGCCGATCCGGCCGGGGCCGAGGCCTACCGCGCCGGATACGAGGCCCTTGCCGCCGACATAAGCGTCCTGGACAAGAAGTTGCGGGCCGCCTTCGCCGACGTCCCGCCGGGGCAGCGGAAATTCATGGTCTTTCATCCGGCTTGGGGGTATTTCGCCAGACAGTACGGCCTCACCCAGGTTCCGGTGGAGCGCGAGGGCAAGGAGCCCGGCCCGGCCCAGCTTGCGGCCCTCATCGACGAGGCCGGAAAGGACGGGGTCCGGGTGGTTTTCGTGCAGCCCCAGTTCTCCGACCGCAACGCCGAGGTGGTGGCCAAGGCCATCGGCGGCTCGGTGGTGGGCGTTGATCCCATGGCGGAGGATTGGCTGGCCAACATGGAGAAGGTGGCGGCGGCCTTTCAGGCGGCCATGAAAGAGGCCCGGTAGCGGAAAGCCATCATTATCTATAAAAATACTATGTATTTTTTTATGTGGTTGGCGGAGGACTGGCTGGCCAACATGGAGAAGGTGGCGGCGGCCTTTCAGGCGTCCATGAAATAACATCGACAAGGAACCCGAATGTCCGAACCCGTCGTATCGGTTACCGGGGTATCGTTTGCCTATGACGGCCAGGATGTCCTTACCGGCGTGGATCTGGCCGTGGCCCGGGGGGATTTCCTGGCCGTGCTCGGTCCCAACGGCGGCGGCAAGACCACCCTTTTACGCCTGATCATGGGGCTTTTGCAGCCCGGGGCGGGGCAGGTGCGCGTCTTCGGCCAGGAACCCGCCCGGGCCCGGGGCCGCATCGGCTACGTGCCCCAGCAGGTGGCCGGGGGGATGCTGCGCCGGGACTTTCCGGTCACCGTGCGCGAGGTGGTGCTCATGGGGCTTCTGGGACCGGGGCGCGTGGGCGGCCGACGCGGCTTTTTGTGGAGCGCGGCGGACAAAAGGCTGGCCGAGGCGGCCCTGGCCCGGGTGGAGATGGACCGCTACGCCGCGCGCCGCTTCCCGGCCCTGTCCGGCGGACAGCAGAAACGGGTGCTCATCGCCCGGTCCCTGGTGGCCGAGCCGGAACTTCTGATCCTGGACGAACCCACGGCCAACATCGATCCCCAGGGCAAGTTCTGCTTCCACGAGGTGCTCTCCCGGCTTACCCGGGAGGTGACCACCATCGCCGTCAGCCACGACCTGAGCTTACTCACCGCCGGGGTCACGGCCGTGGCCTGCGTCAACGGCGCCCTGGCCTACAACCCGGCCCCGGAACTGACCCCGGAGATGATCGCCTTGATCTACGGGGTGCACAGCCACCGCTGCCCCATGGACGCATTCATCCGGGGCATCCCCACCATGCTTGATCTGCGCCGGACGTCCGGCGGGGTTCCCCATGCTTGAGGCCCTGTCCTTCGAGTTCATGCGAAACGCCCTTTTGGCCGGGCTTCTGGCCTCGGTGGCCTGCGGCGTCATCGGCGCCCTGGTGGTGGTCAACCGGCTGGTGTTTCTGGCCGGGGGAGTGGCCCATGCGGCGTATGGCGGGGTGGGGCTGGCCTTTTTCCTGGGTCTTCCGGTCCTGCCCATGACCTTCGGATTCACGGTCGCATCCGCCCTGGCCATGGGCACGGTGACACTTCGCCGGGCCGAGCGGGCGGACACCATGGTCGGGGTCATGTGGGCCGCCGGGATGGCCCTGGGGATCATCCTCATCGACCTGACCCCGGGCTACAACACGGATCTCATGAGCTTTCTTTTTGGCTCCATCCTCACCGTGCCCGGGGCGGACATCTGGCGCATGGCCGTCATGGACGCGGTCATCCTGGGACTGACCCTGTTGTATTACAAGGAACTGGCGGCCATGTCCTTCGACCGCGAGTTTTCCGAGGTGCGCGGCGCGCCCGTGGTTTTTCTGCATTATCTGCTTCTGGCCATGACCGCCGTGTCCGTGGTCATGCTCATCCGGGTGGTGGGGCTGATCCTGGTCATGGCCCTTCTGACCATCCCGCCGTATCTGGCCGAGCGGCGTGCGACCTCGCTTCTGGGCATGATGGCCCTGTCCGCCCTGTGCAGCATCATCTTCTGCGCGGCGGGCCTTCTGGTCGCCTACCGCTTCGACCTGACCTCCGGGGCCTCCATCATTGCCGTGGCCGTGACCGTTTTCATCGGCGTGGGCCTTTTCGACGCGGCGCGGACCCGCCTTTTCGGGCGGGCCGGGCGGGCCGACGCCCGGGAAGGCAGGGAGGAGAGATGATGGCTGACGCGGCGTTCCGGGACATCCTGCGCCAGGCCGACATCGAGGCCACGCCCATCCGGCTGGCCGTCCTTGGGGCCATGGCCGGGGAGGGCCGGGCCGTGAGCGCGGCGGAGATTTTCGCGGCCGTTCGCCGGGTCCGCCCGGCCAACAAGGTCACGGTGTACCGGGCGCTTGACCTGTTCGTGGAGAAGGGGGTGGCCCTGCGCCACGCCCTGGAGGACCGGGCCTTTCGCTATTGCCTGGGCGCGGCCCACCATTCGGCCTTCCATTGCCATGTCTGGTGCCGCCTGTGCGGCCGCATGGAATGCGTGTCCGAGGCGGCGGCCGGGCTTGGTCCGGGCGTCCTCGGGGAACGCCTGGGCATGGAGGTCACGGGCGTGGAAATACGCATCGACGGAATCTGCGGCCACTGTCGCCGGGCCGGGGAGGGGGCGCCCTCCCGGCCGTCGCATTGACGCCCGCGCGGCAAAACAGCTATTGCGTCCGCAGTTTCCGTCATCCACACCCTTTTGCGGAGTCCTTGATCCATGCCCCAGCGAAAAGTCGCCCTCATCACCGGCGTCACCGGCCAGGACGGCGCATACCTGGCCGGGTTTCTGCTCGAAAAAGGCTACCTGGTGCATGGCGTCAAGCGCCGGTCGTCCCTGTTCAACACCCAGCGCATCGACCATCTCTACCGCGACCCCCACGACGCCGACCGGCGCATGATCCTGCATTATGGCGATTTGACGGACGCCACCAACCTCATCCGCATCGTGCAGCAGGTGCAGCCCGACGAGATTTACAATCTGGCCGCCCAAAGCCACGTCAAAGTGTCCTTCGAGTCACCCGAATACACGGCCAACACCGACGCCCTGGGCCCCTTGCGGCTGCTTGAGGCCATCCGCATCCTGGGGCTGGAAAAAAAGACCCGGTTTTATCAGGCCTCCACCTCGGAACTCTTTGGGAAGGCCGCCGAGACCCCCCAGACCGAGACGACCCCGTTTTATCCCCGCAGCCCCTATGCCGTGGCCAAGCTGTACGCCTACTGGATCACCGTGAACTACCGCGAGGCCTACGGCCTGTTTGCCTGCAACGGCATCCTTTTCAACCACGAATCCCCGGTGCGCGGCGAGACCTTCGTCACCCGCAAGATAACCAGGGGCCTGGCCCGCATCAGCCAGGGCCTCCAGGAGATGCTGTATCTGGGCAACCTCGACGCCAAACGGGACTGGGGCCACGCCAGGGACTATGTGGAGATGCAGTGGCTGATGCTGCAGCAGGACGCCCCCGAAGACTATGTCATCGCCACGGGCGTGCAGCATTCGGTGCGCGACATCGTGACCATGGCCGGGCGCGAGGCGGGCATCCCCTTGCGTTTTGCGGGGAGCGGGATCGAGGAGAATGGCTACCACGCAAAGACCGGACAGTGTCTGGTGGCTGTTGATCCGCGCTATTTCCGGCCCACGGAGGTGGAAAGCCTGCTGGGCGATGCGACCAGGGCCCGGGAGAAGCTGGGCTGGAGGCCGCGCATCACCGTACAGGAGATGATCGCCGAGATGGTGCAGGCGGATCTGCGCGAGGCCAGACGCGACGCCCTGTGCAAGGCCAAGGGGTTTCCCGCCTTCGGCTGCAGCGAGGAATAGGCCGGGGCGCGGCGGATGTTTTCTGGGTGCGCCCTTGACAGTGCCCTTCCCGGGAACTACCTCAAACCGTCCCCGCACGGCGGGGCGACCATGATCGGCCGACGCCCGGGGCGCGGCCGGTCCCTTCTCCCCAAAAAAACACGCGCCGCCTGGGAGCGCGCATATGGAAAGGAGCTTGACATGGCCTATGATATCCGTCTGGTGAAACTGGTCAACGGTGAAACCATCCTGGGCAAAATGGATGAGAGCGGCAAAAAGCTTAACGACGTGGCCATCCTCCAGACCGTGCCCACCCAGCAGGGCGTGCAGATGCTGATTCTGCCCTTCGGCTATCCCTTTGAAACCGAGGTCGGCGGGGAGATCTCCACGGAACACGTGATGTACGAATATAAAAAGTTCCCCGAGGAGATCAAAACCAAGTACCTTGAGGCCACCAGCAACCTCACCCTGTCCACGGCCGGGGATCTGCGGACGCTGAAGACCATGGCCGGGCCCGCCAAGGGCGGCCTGGGCGGACTGATCACGAAATAGCGACAGACGGACGCAGCGCGTTCGTTTCGCGCCTCTCTCGCCGCGAGTTTCGACGGCATCCGGCCGCCGCATGGGCGCTTACCCTGCGGCGGTCCTTCCCTGTTTCCCGGGCGGCCTGTTTCGGCGTCGGAGATTTCCCATGCGCGACATCCTGGCCCTGGTTCCCAAGCCGAGCCATTTTTCCGGCAGCGAGTGGGGCGCGGTGCAAAAGCCCGACGCCTCGGCCCGGGTGGCCCTGGCCTTCCCCGATCTCTACGAGGTGGGCATGTCCTATCTGGGGCAGGCCATCCTCTATGAGGCCGTCAACCGCCGGGAAGGGCTGGCCGCCGAGAGGGTCTACGCCCCGTCCCGGGAGGCCGCCGCCGTCCTGCGGGACAAGGGCGCGACCCTATGCACCCTGGAGACCGACACCCCCCTTTCCCGGTGCGACATGGTGGCCTTCCACCTGACCCACGAGCTGTGCTACACCAACGTCCTTTACATGCTCGATCTGGCCGGGCTGCCGCTTTTTTCCTGCGAACGCGACGCCTCCATGCCCCTGGTGGCCGCTGGCGGCGGCTGCGCCTTCAATCCCGAGCCCCTGACCCCCTTTCTCGACATCGCGGTGCTCGGCGACGGCGAGGAGATTCTGCCCGCCCTGCTTGAGGCCGTGCGCGATTCCCGGGCCAGGGGCGAGGACCGGGGCACGCTGTTGCGCGCCCTGTCGCGGCTGCCGGGCATCTATGTGCCGTCTTTTTTCGAGGCCGCGCCGGGCGGCGGCGTGCGGCCCCTGGTTCCCGGCTACGAACAGGTGGAAAAGGCCCTGATGCCCGATCTCGATGCAGCGGTCTTTCCCACCCGGCGGACCGTGTCCTTCGGCCAGGCCGTGCATGACCGGCTGGCCGTGGAGATCGCCCGGGGCTGCACCCGGGGCTGCCGTTTCTGCCACGCAGGCATGGTCTATCGCCCCGTGCGTGAACGCAGCCTGGAGACCATCGCCTCCCTGGTGGACGGGGGCCTGCGCTGCACCGGTTTTGAGGAACTGTCCTTTCTGTCCCTGTCCACCGGGGACTTCTCGGCCCTGGAGAGCCTTTTTTCCCAGTCCGCGCACAAATGCCGCCAGGAGCAGGTGTCCATCTCCCTGCCGTCGCTTCGGGCCGGAACCCTAAGCGACCCCATGCTGGAGATCATGGCCCGCATCCGCCGCACGGGCGCGACCCTGGCCCCCGAGGCCGCCACCCAGCGTCTGCGCGACGTGATCAACAAGGGCATCTCCGAGGAGGACATCCTGTCCCACGCCGAAAGGCTCTTCGCCAAGGGCTGGCAGCAGGTCAAACTCTATTTCATGATCGGGCTTCCCACCGAGACCCGGGACGATGTCCAGGGCATCTTCGAACTGAGCCGCAAGGTGCTGGCCCTGGCCCCGCGCGGCACCAAACGCCTCCAGGTCACGGCCGCCGTGTCCCCCTTCGTGCCCAAGCCCCATACTCCGTTCCAATGGGAACGCCAGGACTCAAAAGACGACACCACCCAGAAAATCGCCTTTCTGCGCGAGTTATTTTCCACCAACAAGAAACTGGTCATGCGCTGGCACGAGCCGGCCATGAGTCGCCTGGAGGGCGTGTTCTCGCGCGGCGACCGGGCGCTGGCCCCGGCCGTGCTGCACGCCTACCGGGCCGGGGCGCTTTTTTGCGACTGGCTGGACCATTTCGATCCCGTCCTGTGGGACGAGGCCTTCGCCGCCTGCGGCGTCGACCCCGACGCCTATCTGGCCGCCCGCGACCCCGACGCGCCCCTGCCCTGGGACCACCTGAAAACCGGGGTGTCCACGGCCTATCTCAAGCTGGAACGCCGCCGGGCCCGGGACGGCGCGCTGACCCCGGACTGCCGTTTCGGCGACTGTTCCGGATGCGGCCTGTGCTCGTTCGATGGCCGCCGCTGCGGGCTTGCCTCCCAGGCCCATCTGGACATCCGGCCCAGGCTCAACCGCAGCCGTCCGGAAGTCCCGGCCGAAACGGCCGCCCCCGATACCGCCACCGAAGACCTGACCCTCAAGGCCGCCCACTACCGGGTCTGGTACGCCAAGCACGGACCCGCCGCCTACTTGAGCCAGCTCGAACTGCAAAGCGTCTTCGAGCGCTCCCTGCGCCGGGCCGGGGTCAGCCCCACGTTTTCCAGCGGCTTCCACCCCATGCCGCTTTTGTCCTTCGGTTGGGCCCTGCCCGTGGGAGTGGAAAGCCAGGCCGAGTGGTTCGCCGTGTATCTGCGGCGTCCCCTTTCCCCCGAGGCCTTCGCCCGGCTCCTGGCCCCGGCCCTGCCCGAGGGGCTCGTCCTGTCCCATGTCGAGGAACTGGGCATGGGCCGCAAGGTGACGCAGCCTGTGGCCGAAGAATTCACCCTGCGTATTCACTCCCCAGGTGCCCCGGCCCTGGCCGCCGAAGCCCTGGCCGCCTTCGCCGCCCTCGCTGCCGCGTCCTGTTTCCCCTACCTGCGCGAGACCAAAAAGGGCGTCAGAAGCGAGGACATCCGGCCGCTTTTCGAGACCGTCGAGCCCATTGCCCCGGATGCCTTGCGCCTTGTGTTCTCATGGCGGGAGAAATATATCAGCCCTGTCAAGCTCGTTTCCGCCGTCTGTCCTGATACGCCGCCCGAGGCGCTGCGGCTGACCAAGATACGGCAGATATTTCTGGGAGGCGGGGGCGCTGCCCCCGTACCCCCGGCAGGGGGGTAACCCCCCTGCACCCCGTGTTACGCGTCGGGTTTGCCCCGGAAAGCTTTCCGG
>JAVHLG010000067.1 GCA_031082225.1 Desulfovibrionaceae bacterium
CGTCCGCCCCGGTCCGCGCCGGATAGGGATTACAGGGCCCCGAAATTCTCCGCGTAGCGGGCCAAAAATTCCTGCGTCGTGTAGGCGTGTTCCTGGGTGCCGTGGTGCTCCACGGCGTAGACCGCGCTCACCGAGCCCAGGCGTCCGGCCTTTTCCAGGGGCATCCCGGCGGCAAGGCCCATGAGCAACCCGGCCCGGAAGGCGTCGCCCGCGCCGGTGGGATCCTTGACCTCGCGGGCCCGGGCCGCAGGGATGTCCCACTGCGCGTCGCCCTGGCGGATGACCGAGCCCTTCTCGCCCAGGGTGGTGATGAGCGTGCCCACCCGGGACAGGATATCCGCCTGGGTCAGGCCGGTGGCGTTTTGGATCAGCTCCAGCTCATAGTCGTTGGAAATGAGATAGGTGGCCCCGGTGAGCATTTCCGTGAGTTGGTCGCCGGAAAAGGCCGTGATGTTCTGCCCGGGATCAAGCACGAACCGGATGCCGCGCGCCTTGTAACGCCGGGGGTAGTCCTGCATGTCGTCCAGGTTGCCCGGGGCCACGATGGCCAGCGCGTCCGCCGCATCCAGGCCGTCCACATCGTAGCCGCAGGGGAACTTCATGGCCCCGGGGTTGAAACCCGTGATCTGATTGTCGGAGGTGTCCGTGGTGATGTAGGCCCCGGCCGTGAACTCCTCGTCGATCTGGCGGATGCCCTCGAAGGTCATCCCGCACTTTTCCAGCCACTCCCGGTATACGGCGAAATCCTTCCCGGCCGTGGCCAGGATGACCGGCTCCTGGTCCAGAAGCTTCAGGGAATAGGCGATGTTTCCGGCCGTGCCGCCGAATTTTTCGGTCAGGCCGTTGACCAGGAAGCAGACGTTTAGGATGTGGATCTTGTCGGGCAGGATATGGTCGGAAAACTTGCCGGGAAAGGTCATGATCCGGTCGTAGGCCAGGGAACCGGAAACGAAAATGCGCATGAAACGGGCTCCTTTCATGAAGGGTTCAGGATGGCGGCTGGGTCTCGGATTCGATCCACCGCAAAAAATCCGGGTTGCCGCGTAAAATGGGCAACACCACCACACAGGGCACATCGTAGGAATGCAGGGCGACCGCGCGCCGGGTCAGGGCGTCGGCCATGGTCATGCGGGTCTTGGCCACAAGCACCACTTCGGCGGCCTCCTCGAGCTTCCCCTGCCACCAGTACATGGAGGCCATGCCTGGCAGGATGTTCACGCAGGCGGCCAGACGTTCGGAAACCAGGGCCCGGCCGATCTCCCGGGCCTGCTCCAGACTTTCACAGGTCATGTAGACCATGGCGGCGGACATGTCGGACTCCTTTTTTTTCAGGCGGCATCCTATCCCGGCGGGCCGTTCATGGCAACACGGCGGGAAGACACACGGCGGGAAGCCGCACGTCCGGGTGCCGCACCCGGTCATCGGGCACGGCGTGCTCCGGCTGCGGGGAACACCCCGAGCGGCGGCGTCTGTGCCCTCCCAGGCCGCCCCTTTCCCTTGACAGACGCCGCCATTGCCCCCAAAGCTTCCCCGAAACGTCCGGACAGGGGCCTTGTGAGGGCCGCGCCACGCGCCGTACCCGGACCAACCCTGCAACCCTCCCACAGTGCGACCATCCGCCATGAACCGCCAAAGCCTGCTCATGAACATGTTCCAGGCCATGCTGGACAGCCTGGGCCCCAGCCGCTGGTGGCCCGGGGAGACCCCCTTCGAGGTGGCCATCGGGGCCATACTCACCCAGAACGCCTCCTGGACCAACGTGGAGCAGGCCATCGCCAACCTCAAGGCTGCCGGGGTCTTTGCGCCCAAGGCCATGTTTGATCTGCCCGAGGCGCGCCTGGCCGAACTCATCCGGCCCTCGGGCTATTTCCGGCTCAAGGCCGGACGGTTGAAAAACCTCCTGGGGTTTCTCAAGACCGAATGCGGCTTTGACATCACGGCCCTGGCCGGGCGCGACCTGTCGGCCATGCGGGAAAAATTTTTGTCCGTGCGCGGCATCGGCCCCGAGACCGCGGACAGCATCCTGCTCTACGCCCTGGACTATCCGACCTTCGTGGTGGACGCCTACACCCGCCGCCTGCTCTCCCGGCACGGCCTGGTTCCCGAGGAGGCGGGCTACGACGAGATGCGCGAATTTTTCATGGACGTCCTGGACCCGGACCCGAGGCTGTACAACGAATACCACGCCCTGATCGTGCGCACCGGCAAGTCCTGGTGCAAAAAGGCCGCAGGCCGGTGCGGGGAATGCCCCCTGGCGCGCTTTGTCCCGTGACCGACGCCCCGGGCATCCGCATGGCGCATCCGCATGACGCATCCGCATGACGCATCCGGGCGGCGCATCGGCTCCAGGCCGCGTTTTCGGGATTGCCAGGGCGAGGTTTCCAGGCCGCACCACACGAGACGACCGGACATGACCGCAATTATCCGCGCCACCGCCCCCGCCTTTTGGACTGACCGCGCCGTCGGACTGCGCCGGGCGGCCCTGTCGTTTCTGTGCGCGCTCTGGGTCTTTTTGGGCGGCCATGCGGCCGTCGCCCAGGTCCAGCCTCAGGAGGACGGCCTGTCCCCTGCGGCCGAGCTGGAGACGGAGTTGGCCCGGCACAAGGAGACGGCCGGCGAACGCCGCAAGGCCATGGAGCAGCTCACGGCCGAGGAACGCCGCCTGGGGGCCGGGCTGGCCGGGCTCGAAGCCAAGGTCGGGACGCTTTCAGGGCAGCTTGCGGAGAAGGAGCGGCTGGTGCGCGAGGTCATGGCCGAGGAGGCCAGGCTGTCGGCGGAACACGCCGCCCTCACCCGGC
This sequence comes from Desulfovibrionaceae bacterium, assembly GCA_031082225.1. Taxonomy (GTDB): domain Bacteria; phylum Desulfobacterota; class Desulfovibrionia; order Desulfovibrionales; family Desulfovibrionaceae; genus Desulfolutivibrio. The sequence goes on from JAVHLG010000067.1 coordinate 2,799, forward strand.
AGCTTGCCGCCGCCCGGTCGCGCATGGCCGAGCTTTTGGCCGCGCTGTGGCCGGTGCATCTGCACAACATCGAATCCAAGGCCGCGGGTCTGTCCTCCTGGGAGGAGGCCGACCGCCGTTTCACCTGGCTTTCCGAACTCTATGGCGCGGCCGGGCAGTCCTACGCCGCCTACCGCGAGCAGTCCGCCCGGCTGGCCTCCAACATGGCCGCCCAGGAGACCGCCCGAACCCGGCTGGCGGCGGCCAGGGCCGAGGCGGAGAAAAGCAAGGACGCCCTCCTGGCCGAGCAGCTCGAATTCTCCAAGCAACTGCGCAACGTGCGCCGCCGCATCGTCAGCGAGGAAGAACAGCTCAAGGAAATCCTGCGCACCATCGGCGACCTCGACGCCCGCATGGCCGCCGCCAAGGCCGCACCCGTTCCCGTGGCCAGGGGAACCATGGCCTGGCCCGTTCCCGGCGCGCCCATCTCAAGCTTCGACCCCGGGGCCGACCCGCCCCGGCGGGGCATGGGCTTTTCCTGCCCCAAGGACGCCCCGGTCAGGGCCGTGGCCAAGGGCAAGGTGGTCTTTACCGACCTGTTGCGCGGCATGGGCAAGGTGGTTATCGTGTCCCACGGCGACGGACATTTCACGGTGTACGCCTATCTGGCCGACATCACCGTCTCCATGGGACAGGACGTGGAGGCCCACGCCCCTGTCGGGCATGCAGGATTCTATCCGCCAGCGGGCGGACCGGGTCTGTATTTTGAATTGCGTTTTCACGAGAAAGCCATTAACCCCGTGGAGTGGCTGGCCGTCCGTGATTGACGCGCGTGAATCCGAACCAGTCGTCCCTTTTTGCGGGACAGGTTCCGCCAGGCCCCTGGAGGCTTCTATGCGTTTCCGGCATTTTTTTTGCGCTTGCGCGACCATCCTGGTTCTCGGCCAGGCCGCTTCCGCACTGGCTGCGGCAGCCGAGGAAGATCGGTTTGCGCCGCTGAAAAGGTTCAGCCAGGTCATGGATCTGGTGGAGAACCACTACGTCAAGGGCGTCACCCGCAGTGAACTCATCGACGGGGCCATCGTGGGCATGTTGCAGCAGCTCGATCCCCATTCGAGTTTCCTCTCCAAAGAGGAATTCAAGGAGATGCAGGTCAGCACCTCGGGCGAGTTCGGCGGCATCGGCATCGAAATCAGCCTGGAAAACGGCCGTCTCACGGTCATCTCCCCCATCGACGACACCCCTGCCGACAAGGCCGGGATCAAGGCCGGGGACATCATTTTGGAGATTGACGACCAGCCCACCCAGGACATGACCCTTATTGACGCCGTGCAGAAGATTCGCGGCCCCAAGGGCAAGGCCGTCAGCCTCACCATCCTGCACAAGGACGCCCAAAAGCCGATCAAGGTGCGCGTCATCCGCGACACCATCCCCATCATCAGCGTCAAGAAGACCGAGCTTGAGCCCGGGTATCTTTTGCTGCGCGTCAGCCGCTTCAACGAAAACACGACCAGCGAGCTTAAAGACGCCCTGAAGGAGTACGGCAAGGGCGGCGTCCCGCTCAAAGGGGTCATCCTGGATCTGCGCAACAACCCCGGCGGCCTTCTGGAACAGGCCGTGAGCGTCTCGGACATGTTTCTGCCTTCCGGCAAGATCGTGTCCATCAAGGGCAAAAACACCGACCAGCGCAAGGATTTCGAGGCCCGGGGCGAGTCCGGCGAGGTCGCCGCGCCCACGGTGGTGCTCATCAACGCCGGATCGGCGTCGGCCTCGGAGATCGTGGCCGGGGCCCTGCAGGACCACAAGCGGGCCCTGCTCATCGGGGAGAAGACCTTCGGCAAGGGTTCCGTGCAGACGGTCATCCCCCTGTCCGACGGCTCGGGCATCAAACTGACCACGGCCCTCTACTATACCCCCAACGGCCGCTCCATCCAGGCCGAAGGCATCGAGCCGGACTTCAAGGTGCCCTTGCAGGACGTGACTTCCGAGCGGGATCTGACCAACGGCATGCACCAGTTCCGGGAAAAAGACCTCTCCCGGCATCTGGAAAACCGCAAGGACGCCAAGTCCGACAACGACGATCCCAAGCAAAAGGTCAAAGAGCAACTGGAACGGGACAACCAACTCAAGCTCGCCCTGGAGCTGGTCAAGACCGTGCCCATCCAGGCCCTCGTCAAGTAGCCTGTTTTCTGCGCCTCCGTCCGCCCCCGGCCCGGGGATCGGACGGAGGCGTTTCGGCCATGGCCCGGCCATCCCGGCCGCCGCCATGACCGCCCGATCACGGTCCCCACTTCGGCCTCCTGGCCAAAACCCCCGGCGGCCGGGCAGTTATGCGACCGCTCCCGCACGATATGGCCGCACCCAAAAAGAAAAAAAAGCCCCGCACCAAAAAGAAGGCCGCCTGGTGGCCGAAGCTGCAAAAAAAGCTCTCCCAACCCGGAATCCTTCTCTTTGCGGCCGGAATCACCCTGGGCGTCACCCTGGTCGTGGCGGGCATCCTGGTGTTCGGCCCGCAAAGCCGCACCCCGGACGGACGCCTGATCCTGGAGCGTTCCCATGCCGACCGCCCGGCGGCCAAGATCTCCCCGGAACGCCGGGAAAAGCCTGAAAAAGCCCCGCCCGCCGTCCGGCCGCTTCCGGCCGAGCCTGCGGACGCCCCAGTTTTGCCCGCCGAACCGGCCGACCGGCCGCCTTCCAGGTCGGCCGCCCCCCAGGAACCTGCCATGGCCTATGAGGAGCATTTCACCGGGAAGCGGGGACTGACCCCGGAGATGGAGGTGGTCCGGGAATATCGCGGCGCGGTGGTGGTCCCGGCCGAACCGCGCCAGTCGCCCGTCCCGGCCGCGCCCCCACCCGAGACCCCGGCCCCGTCGCCCGCCGCGCCGCGCATGGCCGTGGTCATCGACGACCTGGGCGACAGCGTGACCTTCGCCAGGGAGCTTCTCAAACTCGACTTTCCCGTGACCATGGCCATCCTCCCCTTCCGGCCCCATTCGCGCGAGGTGGACGCCCTGGCCGCCCGGGACGGGGCCCAGGTTCTCCTGCACCAGCCCATGCAGCCCAAAGGCTACCCAGGGGTCAATCCCGGACGGGGGGCGCTCACCGTCGGCATGCCCCCGGAACGCATCCAGGCCGCCCTGGACGAGAATCTGGGCCAGACCCCCAACGCCTCGGGGGTCAACAACCACATGGGGTCGCGTTTCACCGAGGACGCCTCGGGCATGGCTGTGGTCCTGGAGCATCTGGCTGAAAAAAACCTTTTTTTCCTGGACAGCCTGACCACCCATCATAGCGGCGTTCCGGCCGCAGCGGCCAAAACCGGCAGCGAATACCGCCGCCGCTACGTCTTTCTGGACAACACCCGGGATGCCCGGGCCATCCTGCGCCAGCTCAAAACCACCGAGGCCCTGGCGCTCAAAACCGGCCAGGCCCTGGCCATCGGCCATCCCTATCCCGAGACCCTGGAGGCCCTGCGGGCCTTCGCCGCCAGCCGCGACAAACGGGTGGCCATGGTCCGGGCCGGGGACATGGCCCCGGAGCACCTGCATGCCCGGCCTTGAGCCGGACATGTGCGGACCCGCCGTCCTGGCCCGGGGTTTGGCGACGCCGGGATGGGATGGGTGCGTGGCAAGCGGCCCGGCTGTCTTTCCGACACCCTTTAACCACCTGAGGATAGCGCCATGAAACGATTGGGAATCGCCGGTCTGTGCGCCCTGGCCCTGGTCCTGGCCGCCGTGCCGACCCTGGCCAGAACCTATGTGGTGTCCATCACTCAGATCGTGGAGCACCCCTCCCTGGACGCCATGCGCCTGGGTTTCATCGACACGCTCAAGGCCCTCGGGGTGGACGCCACGTTTCACGAACACATCGCCCAAGGCAACCCGGCCGTCAATTCCCAGATCGCCAGCCAGATGCTCGGGGAAAAACCCGATCTGGTCCTGGCCATCACCACCCCTTCGGCCCAGGCCGCGGCCCAGAAGATCAAGGACATCCCGGTACTCTTCTCCGCCGTCTCCGACCCCTTGGGCGCGGGCCTGGTGGCCTCCCTCGACGCCCCGGGCGGCAACGTCACCGGCATGACGGACAAAAGCCCCGTGGACCGGCAGCTCGAACTCATGCGCGAGATCCAACCTGGCCTGAAAACCCTGGGCGTCATCTACAACGCCGGGGAGGCCAACTCCGTCAGCCAGCTCGAACTGCTCAAGGCCGAGGCAAAAAAACGCGGCATCGACACCGTGGAGGCCACCGTGACCAATTCCAGCGGCGTCTACCAGGCGGCCAAGAGCCTGGCGGGCAAGTGCGACGCGGTCTACATCCCCCTGGACAACACCGTGGTTTCGGCCCTGGAGTCGGCCATCAAGGTCTGCACGGAAAACAAACTGCCGCTTTTCAGCTCGGACAACGACTCCGTGCCGCGCGGCACCATCGCCGCCGTGGCCATCGACTACGGCCGCATGGGCGGACAGACGGCGGTCATGGCCAAACGCATCCTGGTGGACGGGGAAAAGCCCGCCGCCATGCCCGTGGAGCAGTTGCAGGATCTGGAGGTGGTGGTGAACAAAAAGGCCGCTGCGGACATGGGCGTGGTCGTGCCCGAATCCGTCCTGAAAAAGGCCGACAAGGTCATCGAATAGCCTGCAAAGACCGGGGATTTTTCGCGACCCCCGGGGATATCCAAGCGGCGAATCCGGATCGGCCTCCGGGGGTCGCCGCCTTTTTCATGCCGACTTGTGTGCGTCGCCCCTGGAAGACAGGGCGGCGGCGGCCCGATCCATGAGTTGCGCCCCCGCAAACGCGAACACCCCCACCACCACCGCCGACACCCAAAAGGCCGCCAGGGGCGACATGCGTCCATGGAGCATCCCGGCCGCATAGCCCAGAAGGGGCTGATGGATCAGATAAAAACTGTAGGAGGCCGCCGCCAGCCGGGCCACGAGGCGGCTCTCCCCCAGCCGGGCGGTGACGGGCAGGGCGAACAGCAGCCCGCTTGCGGACAGCGTGCACAGACAGACCAGGAAGTGGGCGGCAGGGGCGGGCAGCCCGTCCTTGACGGTCACGGTCAGGGCCACGGCCAAAATCGTCGCCCCGGCCAGGGCCAGGGAGGCAGGATGCGGCAGTTCCGCCCTGTCCTCCGGGTCCGCATTCCGGGCGGCCACAAAACGGAAGGCCAGAAACATGCCCGTGGCGAACTCCGGCAGCCGGGCCGGGAGGTTGAAATAGAGCATGTAGGCCAAAAGCCCGAAGGGACTGTCGGGGAACCGCCCGGACAGGTATTCCAGGAGCCCCCACACCCCGAAGCAGCCGATCACGATGCCGCTCAGGGCCACACCAGGGCCGACGCGGACAAAAAGCCGCAGCAGGAGCGGATACAGCAGGTAGAACTGGGCCACCAGCCCCATCCACCACAGGGCCGGGACGATGCCGTAGAAGCAGGCCGGGTCGAGGGTATGCACAAACAGGGCATGTTCGAGAACGCAGCGGCCAAGCGACGGACCGGCCGCCGTGGCGGCAAAAAGGGCCACGCCGCTCCACAGGGCCAGGGCCATGTAATACTGCGGGCAGATGCGCCCGAAGCGGCGTCGGAAAAACGTCGCGTAGGACAGATCAAGCACCCCGCCCCGGGCCGCCAGGGGCAGGGTCAGGACAAAGCCGGTGATGGTGTTGAAGATGACCACGCCGAGATAGCCCTGGGCCAGGATGTCCCCGAAAAGCGGCCCCAGGGGATTCTCTGTCCCGGCCTCGGGGATCACGGACCAGATGTGGAAGAAAAAGACCCCGGCCATGGCCACAGCTCGCAGGAACTCGATCTGCGGGATGCGTTTTGTCATAAAGTGAAAATTCCCGGGGCTATGCGTTACAGGTGTTTCGCCCTAGCAGCATTTCCTACAAAAGTCATGCGGATTATGCGACGGCCCCCGGCCCAGGTCCGACGCCATGCGCCGGGCCTGCGTGCGGCCCGGGTTTTTCCGGGCTTGCCCGGCATGGGCCTTGGGGGTTACCGTACCTCCAAAGGAGCCCCCCATGCGCACCGGCACCGAGGAGAAAACGCCCATCGTCATCCGGGCGGACCATGTCGAGGACTATCTGCGCCAGGCCTTCGGCGATGACGCGCGCCTGCTCGGGTTGTGCGACATCGCCGCACCGGGCGAGCAGGGCATGAAGGAATTCGGCTACGGCAAGCCCGTGTGCATCGAATTCACCCTGGGCGGCGTCCGCAAGAGCGCGGTCTTGTCCATCATGCGCGGCGACAAGTACGGGCACCAGTTCTACTGGGACCGGGCGGCCATCCTCATGTTCCAGCACGAGGCCTCCTCGCGCATGGAAAAACATGTCCGCTCCCTGGGACTCGGCTATTTCGACGAGAGCGACGTCATGACCCCGGTCACCCGGCCCAAGGAATTCTTCATCGTGAGCGAAAAGGCCCCGGGCTACGACTATTACCGGGATCTGGAACGCATCCGGAAAGGCGGCTTCCGCCCCGACGACCTGGACATGGTCCGGCGCTTCGCCCGCTTCCTGGCCGGGGTGCATGCCCGCAAAAAAGACGACCCGGATCTCTATCTGCGCCGCATCCGCAACCTCATCGGGGCCTCGGAATGCATCTTCGGGCTGGTGGACGCCTATCCGCACCCCTACGAACTCTTCCCGCCCGAACGCTTCGCGGCCCTGGAAAAACGCATCATCGACTGGCGCTGGAGGCTTCGGGGCTACACCCACCGCCTGACCGAGGTGCACGGCGACTTCCACCCGTGGAACATCCTGGTCGGCGAACCAGGACCGGACCGCGACTTCGCCGTGCTGGACCGCAGCCGGGGGGAATGGGGCGACGCGGCCGACGACGTCTCCACCCTGGCCATCAACTACCTGCTGTTCGGGCTCTACGACACGCCGCGCCTGTCCGGGGATTTCGAGCGCATGTACATGACCTTTTTCGAGACGTACCTGCGGGAAAGCGGCGACGACGAGATGCTGGCGGTCATGGCCCCGTTTTTCGTCTTCCGGGGGTTGGTGATCGCCTCGCCCCAGTGGTACCCCAACCATCCCCTGCCCGTGCGCCAGGGACTTTTGCGGTTTTTGGAAAACGTGCTTGAGGACGACCGTTTCGACTGCCTGAGCATCAACAAATACATGGCATAATCCCCCTCGGGGAGCGGGCTCGTCGGCTCATCCAGGAGTGCATCCCGTACAAAACGACACCGCCGGACGCTTGGAAAGGGATACCACGGGGCTTCGCCCTTTGGCCGCCTGAGGCTTCATTGCAACCCTTTGCGGCACGTGCCTGCGCGTGCGAGGACGCGACACGACTATGAACACCGGCGCGGCGATCTGGTTCACGGGACTTCCCGGCTCGGGCAAAAGCAGCGTGGCCAAAGCCGTGGCCGGGGCCCTGGAAGCGGCCGGGCAACCGGTGACGCTTTTGTCCATGGACGCCCGGCGCAAGGTCTATTTTCCCGTCCCGGCCTATACCGAGGACGAACGCGATTCGGCCTACCTGATGTTCGCCGGGGACGCGGCCGGGCTTGTGCGCCAGGGACGGGTGGTGCTCATGGACGCCACGGGCAACCGCAAAAGGTGGCGCGACAGGGCCCGGGCCCTGATTCCCCGGTTTGCCGAGGTGCACGTGTCCTGTCCGGTGTCGGTGGCCATGGCCCGGGAGGCGTCCCGGCCCGAGGGGCTGGTCATGGCCGGGCTGTACGCCAAGGCCCTGGCCCGCAAGGCCACGGGGGAAGAGGTTCCGGGGCTGGGGGAGGTCGTCGGGGTGGATGTGCCCTTCGAGGACGACCCGGCTGCCGAATGCGTGGTGGACGCGGCCACCTTGAGCGTCGATCAGGCCCGGGACGAGGTATTGCGGTTTCTGGCCGGGTGGCTGTAAGGTCGAGGCACGGAGGCAGCCATGCGATTGACCATGGAATACGAACAAGAGACGGATGGCCGGTGGCTGGCGGAGATTATGGAGCTTCCCGGCGTCATGGCCTATGGTCCGACCCAGGCCGAGGCCATTGCCAGGGTCAAGGCCCTGGCTTTGCGGGCTATTGCAGAACAGTTGGAACATGGCGAGCATGTTCCCAATACCGACACCATTTCCTTCGCCGCCGCATGAGCCAATGGCCGTCCATCAAATCCGCCAGACTGCTCGCCGCGCTGTTGCGGCTTGGCTGGAGCGAAAAGCGGCGCAGCGGTTCGCACCGGACACTGCAACGCGACGGCTGGCCGGATGTTGTCTTTGCCTTTCATGACACCGAGGAAATCGGCCCCCGTATGCTGGCCCGGATAGCCAAAAAGACCGGCCTGACTCCATACGACCTTCAATAGACCCGCGATCCCGGCGGCACGTCGCCATCGGGCGCAAGAAGCGCCACCCGGCCTTCGGCGTCATCCACGCCCATGACCAGCACCTCGGACACAAACCCCGCGATGCGCCGGGGCGGAAAGTTCACCACCGCCACCACCCGCCTCCCCGGCAGTTCCTCGGCCGCATACAGGGCCGTGATCCGGGCGCTGCTCGTCTTCACCCCAAGCGCCCCCAGATCGACCGTCAGCCTGTAGGCCGGGATCCTGGCCTTTGGCAGCGGCTCGGCGGTCAGGATGCGGCCCACCCGCATGTCCACCCGCAAAAATTCGTCATAGGAAAGCGTCCCGGCCGCCTCCTTTGCCTCCTCTTCCATCACCGCGCCCCCTTCTGCGCCGCCAGCGCGACGGCCCTTTCCCGAAATCCGGCATGTTCCGCCGCCGGGACCAGCCGCCCGCCCGTGGCCCAGGCCACCTGCACGCCCGACGTCGCCGCCCGGTCGCGCCCAAACCGCCAGCCGTCCGGGTCGCCGCACAGCACCTCCATCCCGGCCAGCCCCGCCGCCGCCGAGGGCTCCACCTCAATGCCGTGCGCCCGGTACAGCGCCGCCACATGGCGCAGAAGCAAGGCGTCGTCCACCGTCAGGCAGCCGTCCAGCAGGGGTTCCATGAGCCGCCCCACGAACCGCGACGGCCGTCCCACGGCCAGACCGTCGGCCTCGGTGGCAAGCGTCAGGCCAAGCTCGGCCACGCTGGCCGCCTCGTGGCGGCCGCTGGCTAGACCGTAGAGAAAACACGGGGCCTGGACCGGCTCGACGAAAGAGATCACGGCCGCGTCCCCAAAAAGAAGCCTTGCCCCAAGCGCAACGCCGCCGGGCGCGCCGCCCACCCCGCAGGGCAGATACAGGCTCACCGGGCGTTCGGGAGACGGCGACAGTCCCGCCGCCGCCAATTGCGTCGCCAGTTCCCCGGCGGCCACGGCATAGCCGTAGAAAAGATCCAGGGAATTCTCGTCGTCGATGAAATGCCGGTCGGCGCGACCCTGGGCCTCGGCCCGGGCCACGGCGCAGGCCGCCGAATAATCGCTGGCGTGCTCCACCACCCGCGCCCCCACGTCCCGCAGCCGTTTTTTTTTCCACTCCCGGGCCTCCCGGGACATGTGCACGTCAACGCCAAACCCCAGGGCCCGGCCCATGACGCCGATGGACAGGCCCAGGTTGCCCGTGCTGCCCACGCTTAAGCGGTGACCGGCGAAAAACGCCCGGGCCTTGGCATCGGCCAGCCGCCGGTAGTCGTCCTGCGGCGACGACACAAGCCCATGGGCCAGGGCCAGCCGCTCGGCCACGCACAGGACCGCGTGCACGCCGCCCCGGGCCTTGACCGAACCGGCCACGGGCAGGTCATGGTCGCCCTTGAGAAAGAGGCTCTCCGGCGCAAAGGCCGCATTCCCTTCAGGGTCGCGGAAGGCGTCCGCCATGCCGGGGATGGGCAGGAGGTGCGAGGCGATGCGGCCGCCGCATGGGGCAAGCTCGGGGAAATAATCGGCCAAAAGGGGCGCAAACCGGGCAAAACTCTCCCGGGCCGCCGCCACGCCCGGGGCATGGGCCGCCAGGACTTCCCCACAGGCGGCCACGGGCCGCCGGGCGGGGTTTCGCCAGAAAAGGGGGCGGGCCTGGCGTAGTCGATTCTCCATGTCCCGTTCCATACTCTTTCTCCCAACCGACCGGCATTCCGGGAAATCCGGACGCCGCTCACCCTGTACCCCCTCGCCCCGCGCCCGGTCAAACCCTGCCCGCGCCTTTACCCCCGGCCAAACAGGCAGTATACTCACCTACCATGAAATTCCACGTCATCACCTTCGGCTGCCAGATGAACGTCGGCGACTCCGACTGGCTCAGCCGCTCCCTCGTCGCCCAGGGACTCACCCCCGCCCCGGAAGACGAGGCCGATATCTTTGTCGTCAACACCTGCAGCGTCCGGGAAAAACCCGAGCTCAAGGTCTACAGCGTCCTTGGCCGACTGGCCGAATACGCCCGGGAAAAGCCCGATCTGCTCATCGCCGTGGGCGGCTGCGTGGCCCAGCAGATCGGAGCCAGGCTCTGGCAACGCTTCCCCCTGGTGCGCCTGGTCTTCGGCACCGACGGCCTGGCCGCAGCGCCCCAGGCCATCCTGCGTCTTATCGACGAACCGAGCCTGCGCATCTCGCTCCTCGACTTCACCGACACCTATCCCGAACGCCTGGCCGCCTGGCCCGAAGAAACCGTCCCGGCCCAGGCCTTCGTGACCATCATGCAGGGCTGCGACAACTTCTGCGCCTACTGCATCGTCCCCTATGTCCGGGGACGGCAGAAATCCCGCCATAGCGCCGACGTCCTGGCCGAATGCCGTGAACTGGCCGCCCGGGGGGCGCGCGAGATCACCCTGCTCGGGCAAAACGTCAACAGCTACGGCCTGGACGCCTCGGGCGACGGCGTCACCTTCGCAAACCTCCTGCACCGGGTGGCCGCCGTGGACGGCATCGCCCGCCTGCGCTTCACCACCTCCCACCCCAAGGATCTGTCCCCCGAGGTCATCGCCGCCTTTGCACAACTGCCCGCCCTGTGCCCCAGCCTGCATCTGCCCCTGCAATCCGGCTCCGACGCGGTGCTTGGGCGCATGGGCCGCAAATACGACACCGCCAGATACCTGCATCTGGTCGAGGAATTGCGCCGGGCCCGGCCGGACATCAGCCTGTCCACGGACCTCATCGTGGGGTTTCCCGGCGAAACCGAGGCGGATTTCCAACAAACCCTGGACATGGTCCGCACGGTTGGATTTGAAAGCGGCTTTTCCTTCATGTACAATGATCGTCCGGGGGTGGCGGCAACACGCCTGGCCGCGACAATCCCCCTGGAGATCAAGGCCGAGCGCCTGGCCCGGCTCCAGGTTCTCCTGGATGACCTCCATACGGCGGCCCTGGCCGCCCGCGTGGGCACGCGCACCGAGGTGCTGGTGGAAGGCGCCAGCCGCAGGCCCAAACCCGGCCTCCCCTCCTGGCGCGGCCGCGAACCGGGCAACCGCGTGGTCGATTTCGAATATGCAGGCCCGGATGATCCCACCGGCAGGTTCGTCACGGTGGACATCCTCGAAGCCAAAAAGCACTCCCTGCGGGGAAAGGCGGTATGCGGCCATGATTGAAATGAAAGTATTCGGGCTGGCCCTGGACGAAGACTCCCAGGTTCCCGTGCTCATCCTCAAGGACCGCGAGGAAAAAACCGTTCTGCCCATCTGGATCGGGGCCATGGAGGCCATGGCCATCTCCCTGGCCTTAAACGAGGTCAAACTGCCCCGGCCCATGACCCATGACCTGCTCCTGAACACCATCCACGACCTGGGCGGCAACGTGGCCTCGGTCTCGATCACTTCGCTCAGCGAAGGCACCTACTACGCCGAAATCGAAGTGGATGTGCGAGGCGAACGCAAACGCATCGACAGCCGCCCCTCCGACGCCATCGCCCTGGCCCTGCGCGCCGAGGTGCCCATCCTGGTGGCGCCCGCCGTCTTCGAACAGATGGCCGCCGAGGGCAAGACCGCCGGCTCCGTTGTCGCCTTCGGGGCCGAAGATGCCGACAAGTGGACGGAAATTCTTGAGAAGTTTACCCACGATGAAACCAAATACAAGATGTAGCCGCCAACCATGATCGACCTGCACACCCATACCACCTTCAGCGACGGCTGCCTCATCCCGGCCGAGCTGGCCCGACGCGCCGCCAAGGCCGGATACCGCGCCGTGGCCGTCACCGACCACGCCGACCACTCCAACATCCGGCTCATCCTGGACAACCTGCTGCGCTTCGTGCGCGAGGCCGGACCCTACCTGGGCATCGACGTGCTGGCCGGAGTGGAAATCACCCACGTGCCGCCGCCGCTCATCCCGGGCCTCATCGCCACCGCCCGCGAACTCGGCGCGCAAATCGTCGTGGTGCACGGCGAAACCATCGTCGAACCCGTGCTCGTCGGCACCAACCTGGCCGCCATCGAAGGCCGCGCCGACATCCTGGCCCACCCCGGCCTCCTCACCCCCCAGGAGGCCGCCCTGGCCGCCGAAAACAACGTGGCCCTGGAAATCACCACCCGCAAGGGCCACAGCCTCACCAACGGCCTCGTCGCCGCCCTGGCCAAGGCCCACAACGCCAAACTGGTCATCAACAACGACGCCCACGAACCCGGCGACTTCGTGTCCCTGGAACTGCGTAAAAAAATCGCCATGGGGGCCGGACTGACCCCCGATGACTATTCCCAGGCCGGGCACAACGCCCAGCAGATACTCGCCAACGCCCCACGGGCGTAGCACGTCGTCGGGGAGGAGGCGTCGCCTCCTCCCCGAACCCCTCCACCGCCGGGGGGTTCGGGGAGGAGGCAGAGCCTCCTCCCCGATCACTCTTCTCCCCACAACTCCGTCAGCCCGTCGTAGGCGTCCACCCGGCGGTCGCGCAGAAACGGCCAGTGGCGGCGGGTTTGCTCCACCAGGGCGGGGTGTATGTCGGCGGTGAGGATGGTCTCGGCGTCGGTCTCGGCCTGGGCGATGACCCGGCCCATGGGGTCGGCCACGAAGGACGAGCCCCAGAATTCCAGGCTGCCGCCGTAGGCCTTGCCCTTGCCCTCGACGCCCACCCGGTTGACGGCGGCCACGTAGATGCCGTTGGCGATGGCGTGGCTTCGTTGCACGGTCATCCAGGCATCGCGCTGGGTGTCTCCGAATTCGGCCTTCTCCGAGGGGTGCCAGCCGATGGCCGTGGGGTAGAAGAGCATGACCGCGCCGAGAAGGGCCGTGGCCCGGGCGGCCTCGGGGAACCACTGGTCCCAGCAGATGAGCGCGCCGATCCTGCCGCTTGGGGTGGGGAAGGCCCGGAATCCCAGGTCGCCGGGGGTGAAGTAGAATTTTTCCTCGAAGCCCGGGTCGTGGGGGATGTGCATCTTGCGATAGATGCCGATCACCTCGCCCTCGGGGCCGAGGACGGCCAGGGTGTTGTGATGCAGGCCCGGGCCGCGCCGTTCGAAGAGCGGCGCGATGACCGTGACGTCGTTTTCGCGTGCGGCCTTGGCCATGGCCTGGGTGGTGGGGCCGGGGACGGGCTCGGCCAGATCGAAGGCGGCGTGGTCCTGGGTGCGGCAGAAATACGGCGTGGCGAAAAGTTCCGGCAGGCAGACCACGCCTGCCCCGGAGACGGCGGCCTCCCGGATGAGGGAGGCGGCCTTGGCCAGGGAGGCGGCCTTGGATTTGGCCGGGGCCATCTGGACGAGTCCGGCGGTGAAGGGCGCGGTCATGGGGTCTCCTTGCAGGGCTGTGCTGCGGTCTGGGAGTATACGATCATTTTCGACATAGCTCAAGGCAGGCACAACGCGGCCGGGCGGGTCGGGGGCTCAGGAGAGGAGCCCGAGAAACCTGAGGCCGTCGCGCACGAAAAGCGCCGCGAAGGCGAATAAAGCCAGCCCCAGAAGGCGCATGAGCAGGGCATATCCCCGGCTGTCCAGGAAGGCGCGGAAGCGGCCGGTCAAAAGCGCGGCGAAGACCTTGGCCCCCACCAGACACAGGTAGAAGCCGCCGAGGAACGCGGCGGCGGCGGCCAGGCCTCCCGGGGAGTTGGCGGCAAAAAGGGTGCCGGGCGCGCCCACGGTGGCCCAGAAGACGTAGGGATGGGGATTTAAGAAATTGGCGATGACGCCTTTTTTGAGCGACCCGGGCGAGACGCGGACGTCGGGAAGGGCCATGGGCCGGGCGCGCAGGCAGTCCAGGCCGTAGAGGGACACCACCACGGCCCCGGCCAGGGACAGCACGCCCAGGACGGCGGGGCGGTCCTGCACCAGGGACAGGGCGAAGAGCGAGGCGACCAGCATGGGCAGGTCGGTGAAAAAGGGGGCCATGGCCACCTTGACGCCCTCGCGCGGGCCATGGGCCAGGGTCTGGGCCATGACCAGGGTCAGAAGCGGTCCGGGCGAGAACCCGGCGCTGGCCCCAAGGGCCGCCCCGGCGGCGAAAAAGGCGGGAATGTCGGTCATGGCCTGGCTGTGCCCCGGGTTTTTCTTTCCGAAAACGATATGCTAACGGTATGCACGCACGTCGGTCACATGGTTTCGGCACGCTCGGTCCATGGCTCCGGCGGCCTGTCGGACCGCAGCAGGCAGCGGCCTTGAGGTATCCGCAAACGACGCGGGCATCAAGGCCGGATTTTTGGCGACACGCAGCGGGCGCACGGGCGCGCGGGCGCAGGGCGCGATGGAGGATTCATGACCGGCATGGATGATGGCGTCAAACATCTTCTGGCCGCCGACATCGGCGGCACCAACAGCCGTTTCGGCCATTTTTTGTCCCATCCCGGCGGGCGCATCGAACAGGTCCACAACCTGTGGCTGTCCACCCGCGAGGCCGCGTCCTTCGCGGACATGCTTGCGGCCCTGGGCAAAGCGGACTTCCCCCTGCGGCCGTCTGACGCCGACGCGGCGGTGTTCGCCGTTCCCGGGCCCATGTCCGGCCCCGTGGGCGTCATGGGCACAGCCTCGGGCACGACCTGCACCTTCGCCAACATCGCCTGGGACATGGACCTTGGCCGCGACGCCCCGCGCTTCGGGCTCAAAAACGCGGCCCTGGTCAACGATTTTGCGGCCCAGGCCCAGGGCTTCCGCACGCCGCTTGCGGGCGAGGCCCTGCCAATCCTCCCCGGCCGCTTCGACCCGGCCAAGGTGCGCGGGGTCATGGGCGCGGGCACGGGGCTTGGCATGGCCGCCCTGGCGCCCCTGGCGGACGGCGGCCATCAGGTGCTGAGCTCGGAGGGCGGGCACGGTTCACGGTTTTTTTACCGCGACGAACAGGATTTTCTGCGGCTTGTGGCCGAGGCCACGGGCGAACCCTATCCCCGGGGGGACGTGGTGCTGTCGGGGCTTGGCCTGACCCTGCTGCACCGCTACCTGACCGGCCGCGACCTCTCCCCGGCCGAGGTGGCGGCGGAGATCACCCCGGACAGCGAGACCACGGCCATGTTCGCGGCCTTCTACGGCCGGGCGGCCCGGGACTATGCCCTGACGGTGCTGGCCGGGGGCGGCATGTACATAAGCGGCGGGGTGGCCGCCAAAAATCCCTTCCTGGTCACGCATCCGCGTTTTGCTGCGGAATTTCGCGATTCCCCCACCATGGCCGGTTTTTTGTCCGCCATTCCCGTCTCCCTGGCCCGCCGCCAGGATATGGGGCTTTTCGGCGCGGCCCTGTGCGCCCACCTGCTCCTTGGCCGGAAACCCCCGACCTGATCCGGAACGACAGATGGCCAACCACGCAAAAGGACGCCTGCTCTTCGCCGCCCGGGATCTCTTTCCGTCCCTGGGCGGGGCCAGCCTGAGCATGGCGCCGCTTTTGCGGGCGTTCTCCCGGGTCGGATACGCCGTGACCTCGATCAACGCCGGCCGCCAGGGCGAGGCGGAGCACTCCGTGGACGATGAGCCCTTCCCGGCCCACGTGGTTCCGGATTATCTGTCCCGGACGGCGGCCGTCATGGACCGGGACCGTCCGGATCTGGTCATCACCCAGGGCTGGGGCAGCACGGAGGTGCTGGAGCGCGCCTTCGCCCGGAATCTGCGCACCTGTCTGTTCGTGGTGGATCTGATCGGCTATGCCCCGCAGGAGTGTTTCGAAGGCTTTTGCATCGACCATGCCGCCAACCTGTCCGCTTTGAAGCGGGCCGACATGGTGGTGGCCAACAGCGGCTACATGAAACGGCGTCTGCACGAGCTTTCCGGCATCCGCGCCGAGGTGGTTTTCCCGGTCATCGAGGAGGCGGACTACCTCGTGATGCCCCCCCCGGACCCGCGGCTTCGCCGCTTCGTCACCCTGCCAAGCGGCCTGGCCCACAAGGGGGTGGACGATTTCCTGGCGCAGGCCCCGCGCCTGGGCCGTCCCTGCCTGATCTGCGGCCCCCTGGAGCCCGGCCGCGAGGCCCGGCTGGCGGCCTGCAAAAACGTGCGGCACGTGGGATATGTCTTGGACATGCGCCCCGTCTACGCCTATACGGCCTGCCTGGTGGCGGCCTCCCTGTTCGAGGAGACCTTCGGACGGGTCATCGTGGAGGCCAACCTAAACGGCATCCCCGTGGCCGCCCTGGACCGGGGCGCCTGTCGCGAGGTTGTGGGCCAGGCCGGGGTGCTGTATTCCTCGCCCGGCGAGATGTCCGAGGCCGTGCGCGCCGCCCTCGGCGTGCCGCCGGAGGTCTGCCGGGAAAACGCCCGGCGCTTCGCCAGCGCCCCCCAGATCGAAAAGGCCCTGCGGCTCGTCGCGGACCTGCTGCACGGGCCCCAGACCAAACGGACCAGCCAATGAACAAGGGTTTTTTCCGCGTCGTCTCCCCGGCCAGATTCCTGGAGCTGCTTGGCCGCTTTCCGCCTCTCGCCCCCGTGACCGTGGCCCTGGATGCGGCCCGGGGCCGGTTTCTGGCCCGGGATGTGGTGGCCGCCGAGGATCTGCCGCCCCTGTCCCGCGCGGCCATGGATGGCTACGCCGTGCGCGCCGCCGACGTCTTCGGGGCCGGGGAAGCAAACCCCGCCTACCTGGACTGCGCCATGGACGTGCCCATCGGCGTCGTCCCGGACCGCCCCCTGCCGCCGGGAACCTGCGCCCGCATCGTCACCGGCGGCATGCTGCCCGAAGGGGCCGACGCCGTGGTCATGGTGGAGCATACCTTTGACATGGGCGCAGGCGTTGTGGAGTTTCGCAAGTTCGCGGCCCCGGGCGACAACGTCATGCAGCAAGGCGACGACGCCCGCGCCGGGCACACGGCCCTGGCCGCCGGACGCCGCCTGCGGGCCCAGGAGGTCGGGCTTTTGGCCGCCCTGGGCGTCACCCATCCCGTCGTCGGCGGTCAACCCCGGGTGGCCGTCCTGTCCACGGGCGACGAACTGACCCCCATTGAGGCCACGCCTCCACCCGGCGGCATCCGGGACGTCAACACCCACGCCCTGTGCGCCCTGCTGTGCGATTTCGGGGCCACGCCCGTCCCCTTCGGGCTTGTGCCCGACGTCGAGCAAGCCATCCACGCCGCCCTGGCCCGGGCCGTGGCCGAATGCGACGCCGTGCTGGTCTCCGGAGGCAGCTCCGTGGGCGCCCGCGACTATACCCTGGCCGCCCTGGCCGCCCTGCCCGATGCCGAGATACTGGCCCACGGCGTGGCCCTAAGCCCCGGCAAACCCACCATCCTGGCCCGGGTGGGCGAAAAGGCCGTCATCGGGCTGCCCGGACAGGTCACCTCGGCCCAGGTGGTCATGACCCTGTTCGGCAGGCCCCTGGTGGAACGTCTCATGGGTGACCCCCAGGCGCTCACCCGCCCACCCTTCACCTTCCCGGCCACCCTGGCCCGAAACCTGGCCTCGAAACCCGGCCGCGAAGACCATGTCCGGGTGCGCCTGGAACATGTCGGCGACGAACTGCCCCTGGCCCATCCCGTGCTCGGCCGTTCGGGACTGCTCAAGACCCTCCTGGAGGCCGACGGACTCATCGCCATCGACGCCGCCAGCGAAGGCCTGGAGGCAGGCAGCCGCGTGGCGGTGCGGCCGCTGT
>JAVHLG010000068.1 GCA_031082225.1 Desulfovibrionaceae bacterium
CGCCCAGGGAACGTCCCTGGGCGGCCTGCCGTATTGAGGAGGGGTGCGGGTTGCCGGTTAATAGGCCTCTTCGTAGTCCAGATCTTCCTTGGTCACCGGATGGCGGAAGGTTCTAAAGTTCCAGATCTGATAGGCGATGACCACGGGCACGAACACCAAGGCCACGCCCAGCATGATGGACAGGGTCAGGGGCGAGGAGGCCGAGTTCTCGATGGTCATGCTGAAGGCGGGGCTCAGGCTGGACGGCAGAAGGGCCGGGAAGATGCCCATGACCCCAAAAAGGGCCGTGCCGCCGATCACCGCCGCCGAGGCGGCCCAGGCCGCCCAGGCCCGGGCCTTGGCGGCGTAGACCTTGGTCAGGACCAGCCCGCCCACGGGGATGAGCAGGATGGCCAGAAGCAGCGGCCAGCGCAGGTAGTTGGAGAACAGGTTGGTGGCGAACATGCTGAAGACCAAAAACAGCACGATCCACCCGGCCATGATCGGCCACAGCTTGGCGGCCATGGCGAAGGCCCGCAGCCTCAGGCTCCCTTCGGACTTGATGGCCAGCCACAGGGCCCCGTGGTGGGCGAACATGAGAACGAAGAGAATGCCTCCGGCCAGGCCGTAGGGGTTGAGCAGGGTAAAAAGCGTACCCTGGAAGATGTGGTCCTGGTCGATGGGGATGCCCTTGAAGATGTTGGCGAAGGCTACGCCAAGAAGCAGGGCGGGGGCGAAGCTGCCGATGAAAAGACACGTATCCCACAGCTTCTTCCAGCCCGGGCTCTCCACCTTGCTGCGGAATTCAAAGCATACGCCCCGGATGATCAGGGCGAACAGAAGCAGCATCAGCGCCGAATACATCCCCGAGAACATGACCGCGTAGGTGGCCGGAAAGGCCGCGAAGGTCACGCCGCCGGCCGTAATCAGCCACACCTCGTTGCCGTCCCAAAACGGCCCCATGGCGTTGTAGAAGACGCGTTTCTCGTCATCGGTCTTGGCCAGGAAGGGAAGTAACGTCCCCAGCCCCAGATCGAAGCCGTCCAGTATGAAGTACACGGCCCACAACACACCCCACAAGATGAACCAGATGGTACCGAGATCCATGGCCTTCTCCTTTTGCTTCGGCCCTTTCGCCCGCACGTCCGGGACAGGAAAGCGGCCGCGTGCGCATTGGTCAGCGCGTTTCGTTCAACCTACGCCGGGCTTTTGCGGGCGAACTTGGCCAACAGATAGATGTCCAGGGCCGCCAGGAGCAGGTAGACCACCACGAAGGCCGCCAGACTCACGGCCACCTGGGAGGCGGCGATGGGCGACACCGCGTCCTTGGTGCGCATGAGTCCGTAGACGATCCACGGCTGCCGCCCCACCTCGGCCACGGCCCACCCGGCCTGAAGGGCAAGATACGGTGCCGGGATGGCCCAGATCATGAGCTTTAAGTACCCCGGATTGTCGAGCAGGTTCTTGCGCTTGAGAAATCCCCAGACCGTCAGGATGATCATGAGCGTGCCAAGGCCCACCATGAGCCGGAAGGACAGAAAGGTCAGGGTCACGGGCGGCCGGTCCTCGGCGGCGAAGTCCTTCAATCCCTTGACCTCGGCGTTGGGGTCGTTGAAGGCCAGGATGCTCAGCATGCTGGGGATGCCGATGGCCTCCAGGCTGTTTTTCTCGTTTTTCTCGTCGGGGATGGACAAGAGATACATGGGCACGTTTCTGCCCGTCTCCCAGTGGGATTCCATGGCCGCCAGCTTGGCGGGCTGCAGGCGGGCCACCTCGTTGCCGTGGCTGTGGCCCTGGATGGCCACGACGAACGCGGCGACCAGGGCAAAGCCCAGGCCGATACGAAACGACCTGGTGAAAAAGTCGATGTTCTGCTTGCGCAGGAGGTGCCAGGCCGATACGCCCATGACGAAAAATCCGGCCAGGACATAGGAGCCCACGACCGTGTGGACGTACTGGCTCCAGGCGAATCCGTTGGTGATAACCGCATAAAAGCTGTCCAGCTCGGCCCGGCCGTTGCGGATCACGTAGCCCACGGGATTCTGCATGAACCCGTTGGCCAGGATGATCCACACCGCCGAGAGGTTGGCGGCAAAGGCCACGATCCAGATACAGGCCGCGTGGAATTTTTTGGAGAGCACTTTCCAGCCGAAGACCCACACCGCCACGAACGTGGACTCCAGAAAAAAGGCCGCCGTGGCCTCGATGGCCAGAAGCGACCCGAAAATGTCGCCCACATACATCGAATAGCGCGACCAGTTGGTGCCGAACTGGAATTCCAGGGTGATTCCCGTGACCACGCCCAGGGCGAAGTTGATCAGAAAGAGTTTTCCCCAGAATTTGGCCATTTTCTTGTACGTCTCGTCGCCCGTGCGCACATACTTGGTCTCCATGTAGGCCACGAGAATTGAGAGACCCAGCGTCAACGGCACAAAGATGAAATGGATGAACGTGGCAAAGGCGAACTGCAATCGTGAAAGCATGAGCGTGTCCATCTTACTCTCCTTTCCCCTCCAGGGTTTGGCCGCGCGTGGCCGGGCACTCCCCACAGACTTTCCCGGCTGTGCGCGACTCCTCTTCCACCAGTGCTGCAAGACTGATCCCGCCAAGCATGTCCCGCAACTGTTTGCGGGCCCGGCCCCATACCCGGTGCACCGCGCACACCGGCCGACGCTCGCAGATGTCGAGCTGGTGCAGACAGTCGTTTAAAAAGATTTCCCCATCCACCGCTTCAACCACCTGTAAAAGCGATATCTCTCCCGCTGTCCGGGCCAGTTCGTAGCCACCCCTGGCCCCCTGGCGGATGCCGATGAGCCCCGCCTTGGCCAGGGTCTGGGCCACCTTGCCCAGATACTGGGCCGGGATGTTCATTACCTCGGCGATCTCCTTGCGCGCCACCACGCCCCGGCCAGGATCCAGGGCCAGATACAGAAGACATCGGACTGCATAATCCCCGGAACGTGTCAGACGCATGTTTCTTTCCTTGTAACGGTTTTTTTGAAAACATCACGCACTCTCTGCCGAGCGTCGCATGTTCGCCATCTCCGGGCGGCCGAATCTTTTGAAATCCGATTCCGGACTGCCTCCCGGTCCACGAATCTGTAGCGCCAATCCGGGCCAAACCGCAAGAAAAAAGACATATCGGACACGATTTGTCCTATATCGGCCAGGGACAGGCGTGTCAACGGGTTTCGTGAAAAATATATCGATGTTTTGCCCATTGCGTGCCGGGCCGCCTTTGGGTAAGGCAACGATGGATCGTGCCCGGCCCGTTTTTCCGGGCAGGGGCCGACGGCGGACTTCCGCCACAAACGGATGCGGCGGGAACGCCGCCGCGTTCCCACAAGGACGCCCATGAACGCCATGAACTTCAATTTCCTCTGCGGCGACCCGCCCCCGGCCTCGGCCCGGAGCGTGGGCATCATCGGGGCCGGGCCGTCGGGGCTGGCCGCCGCCGGATACCTGTCCTGCCTGGGCTATCTGGTGGAGGTCTACGACAAGCTGCCCAAGGCCGGAGGGCTCATGCTTTTCGGCATCCCCGGGCACCGCATCCCCAAGGAGCGGGTGGAGGCCGGGGTGCGGCGCATGGCCAGGAAATACGGCGTGGTCTTTCACCCGCGCACCAAGATCTGTTGCAGCGCCCCCCTGCACGATGAGGAAGGGGACCATTTCTGCTCGGATGTGCGGGGCCTGGGCGATCTGGTGAAAAAGCACGACGCCATCATCATCTGCACCGGCTCCTGGCGCTCGCGCCGTCTGGGCATCCCGGGCGAGAACCTGCCCGGGGTCATGGCCGGTCTGGAATTCCTCTTCCCCATCCGGGCCGCCGGATACGCCGGGCCGGGCATCAAGGCCCCGGACGTGGCCGGAAAGACCGTGGCGGTCATCGGCGCGGGCCATTCCGCCGTGGACGTGGTGCATAGCGCCCTGTTTCTGGGCGCGGCCAAGGTGCACCTGCTGTATCGGCGCACCAGACACGAGGCCCCGTGCGGCTCGTATGAGATCGACCGCCTGGAGGCGGCCGGGGCTGCGTGGCACGAGTCGGTCACCCCCCTGCGCTTTACCGGCGAGGACCGGGTCACGGGCGTGGAGATCCGGGAAAAGACCCTGGGCGAACCCGGACCGGACGGCAAACGCTGCGCCCTGCCGGACAGCGAACATGTGACGGTCATTGAGGCCGACCTGGTGGTCACGGCCATCGGCGAAACGGCCACCCCGCCCTTTGCCAAGGAACTGGGACTGGAAAACGTGCGAAAGGGCGAGGTACGCTGGCTGCACATGACCGATATCGAAAACCTGTTCGTGGCCGGAGACGCCTTAACCGGCCCCTCGAAGATCGGCAAGGCCGTCTACAGCGGCCTGCGCGCGGCCCGCTCCCTGGCCAACTGGCTGGACCTCAAAGACCAGGACCGCCTGGCCGACTACCCCTACGACGACCTCGTGGCCCGGGAGGCCGACCGCTTCCCCGGTGGCCGCCTGCACAGGTAACGCCCCATGCCGCACAAGCAAAAAGTCCTGTACATCGACTATTCCACCTGCATCGGCTGCGAGACCTGCGAATACGTATGCCGCTTCGTCCACGACACCCCGCGCATCCATATGATGCGCACGGCCTCGGGGGTCATGGCCCCCCTGTACTGCCGCCACTGCGAGAACCCCAACTGCGCCAAAGTCTGCAAGCGCGGGGCCATCGTGCGCGACAAGTCCGGGGCCATGATCCTGCAGCCGCAACTGTGCCGGGGCTGCGAGACCCGGCAGTGCCTGCTGGCCTGCCCGTATGCGGCCATGTTCGAGACCGACACCGGGGTCATGCTCTCCAAATGCGACCTGTGCGCCGGACGGCGGCAGATCGGGCTGTCCCCGGCCTGCGCCGAGATGTGTCCCTGCGGAGCCATCCATTTCATCGCCCGGGAGGACATCGCCAAAATCGAGACCGACAAGTCCCGGGAGGCCTTCGAGCGGGTCATGGGGCATCTGCGGCCGGGCAAGGGCAAAGAGGAATAAGGCATGGAGGGACGGGCCGGGGGAACGCCTCCGGCGGCCAGGGAACTCCCCGTGTCGCAGATCACGGGTTTTCCGAAACCGCAGGGAGAAGGAGAGGCTCCGGCCTCCTCCTGAAAGGAAAGCTCGTCCTTGACGATGGCGCACAGCCCCGGATATTTCCTGCCTGACATTCGTGACGCCGCGTCGCCGCCCGCACCCGGCGGCAGGGGCCACGCCCCTCCGGGCGACGCCTGCGGCGCGATGCGGTTCTCCACAGGGGGACGCGTTCCGGACCGCCTGCCGGACCCGCCAAAAAACCAACGACGCACGGGAGGCCCCATGGCCGACGACATCGACTATCGCATCTTGGGCGACGACATGCAGATCGTGGAGATCATCCTGGACCCGGGCGAGGGTGTTAGGGCCGAAACCGGGGCCATGCTCTACCTCGAAGGCGGCATCGAGATGGCCACGGGCACCGGCGGCGGCCTCTTAAGCGGCCTCAAGCGCATGGTCTCGGGCGAAAACTTCTTCATCACCACCTTTGAAAACGCCGGGTCCGGCACGGCCATGGCCGCCTTCGGCGCGCCCTATCCGGGCAAGATCGTGCCCATCGAACTGGCCGAGCACGGCGGAACCTTCCTGTGCCAAAAAGACGCCTACCTGTGTTCGGCCGCAGGCGTGGACATCACCGTGGCCTTCACCAAGCGTCTGGGGGCGGGACTGTTCGGCGGCGAGGGATTTATCCTGCAAAAGCTCACGGGCGACGGCCTGGCCTTTATCCACGCCGGGGGCACGGTCATCGAAAAGGTGCTGGCCGCAGGGGAAGTCCTGCGGGTGGACACGGGCTGCCTGGCCGGATTCGAGGAGAGCGTGGACTACGACATCCAGTTCGTGGGCGGCTTCACCAACGCGCTTTTCGGGGGCGAGGGGATGTTTCTGGCCGCCATGACCGGCCCCGGCCGGATCTATCTGCAAAGCCTGCCGTTTTCCCGGCTGGCCGACCGCATCCATTCGGCCAAGTATGCGGGCCGCGAAGAGAAAAAGGGCGTGGCCGGGGTGGGCGGCTCGGTTCTGGGGGGCATCCTGGGCGGCGACAAATAGTCCGGGGCGGCCGCCAGGGCGAAACGCCGTGAGACGGACCACGCGGCCGGGGCGTACCCCGGGGAAGGGATGCGCCGCGCCCGGGACGCGGGGCGCCTCCCGTGGGAAACGGGCCGTTTCGGAAAAAAACGGGCTGCTGCCTCATCACCCATGACGGAATCGGCCATCCGGTTTCCGGGGATGCGGCGCTATCGCAAAGACGGCGCGGCCCGTTCCCGGATGACCGCCGTAAAGGACAGGATGTCGTCGCCCATGACCAGCAGGGTCAGGTAGCGCCGCCAGCGCGAGGGATTTTTCCGGGCCACGGTATACATCTGCCGCCAGAACTGGCCCCGGTGCCGCGAGACGATCCCAAGCCGCCACACCAGCCGGGCCAAAAGCCGCAGTTCGCTGCACGTATCGGCCAGGACCGTGGCCTGGGGCCTTTTCTCCCGGGAGGGCGGCTTTTTTCCCGTGCCCGGCTCGGACCGCACGGGCCGCATGGACAGGACGTTCCCCATAACCCGCTCCATGTGCCGGGACATGTCGTAGAGGCGGTCCCAGGCCGCGATCTGTTCCGTCAAGATCTCGCGCATGGGCCGGGTGGGCGTAAAATTCATGGGCCCGGTGGCCAAGTCCCCCACGTCGCCGTCCACCAACCGCCCCTCGTCGCGAAGCCGCCGCCACAGCTCCGTCTGGGGCACGGCCTGCAGGGTGTTGACCATCACCAGGGGGATGTTCGCCGCCTCGGCAAAGGCCGTGACCCGCCTGCCCGCCCCGGGGGCCTCGTTGTCGAACCCCAGGATGAAGCTGCCCACCACCGTCAGCCCCCCGGCCCCGATGGCCCGGATGGATTCCAACAGCGGATGCCGGATGTTCTGGTATTTGTGGGTGGCGGCCAGGATCTCCGTGTCCGGGGACTCGATGCCCACGAACACGTAGCCGAAATTGGCCGCCGTCATGAGGTCGATGAGTTCCGGGCTGCCCCCCAGGTTCACCGAGGCCTGGGTGATGAACCAGAACGGTTCCCCGTGCCCCCGGTTCCAGTCGGCGATGGACTGCAAAAGTCCCTTGGCCCGTTTGGGATTGCCGATGAAATTGTCGTCGGTGAAAAAGACCGCGCCCCGGTGCCCCGTCTCAAGGATCGCCGCCAGTTCGGCCACCACCTGCCGGGAGGACTTGTAGCGGGGGGTGCGGCCGAACAGATTGATGACGTCGCAAAATTCGCAGGCGAAGGGGCAGCCCCGGGAGGTCTGCACGGGCATGGCGTCGTAGTCCCGGGGATTGATCAGATCGAACCGGGGCAGGGGCACCTGCTCCATGTCGGTTTTTTCCTCCACGGCGATGGCCCCACCCGGCCGTCCTTCCTCGATGGCCCGCACCAAAAGGGGAATGGTCGCCTCCCCCTCCCCGACCACCACGAAATCGCAGCCTGCGGCCAGCACCTCGTCCGGGGCGGAGGTGACGTAGGGACCGCCCGCGACCACGATCTTTCCCATGGCCCTGGCCCGGGCGGCGCAGGCGAACAGGCCGTCGCGCTGCACCAGCATGGCCGAGATCATGACCACGTCCGCAAAGCGCAGATCGTCGTCGGACACGGGGCGCACGTTTTCGTCGGCCAGGCGGACGTTCCAGTCCGGCGGCAACAGCCCGGCCACGGTCAGAAGCCCAAGCGACGGCAAAAGGGCCTTTTTCCCCGTCACCCGCATGATGTCCGGGAAACTCCAAAAGGACCGCGGCAGGCGCGGATTGACCAACAGGATGTTTTTCATGGCCCTCCAGGCCGGGAAAGGAGGCGGGTTTGCGTTCCGGCCCGGGGCCGGTCGGGAGGAGTTCCCGGGCGAGGCGTGGGCAGAAAGGTTGACGCGCTTGGGGCGCATCAGGGGAAAAAGACCCGGCTAAGGGGCCGCAGCGGCTTGCGGGCCTACGCCCCGTCCGGGGTCTCCTGAAAGGACGCCGCAAGCAGGGTGCGGCCGATTTCCAGATCCTCGGGCAGATAGGCCGGGTCCGTGGCCACGGCCACCACCCGTCCGAGCACCGCGCCCCGTTCCACCTGGCAGTCCCTGGCCGGATGCTCCAACACGATCAGACCATGATCGGCCCCGCGTGACAGGATGCGCCGAAAAAGCGCCCGCACGTCCGAATGGGCGGCCGGGGCGGCTGTGATGTGCAGGGTCCGGTCCGCCCGGATGGTGCAGGTTCTCCAGAAAAGGCCCTCAAGGGATCTGGCCAGTTCCCGGGCGTTATCCGGCAGACGGCCCGCGAACACGGCCTGAAGCTCCAGGTCGGCCAGGGTGGGCGCGCCCACGGGCAGGGCGTTCTCCAGGGTGCAGCACATCTCCAGGGCCGCGCCGTGCTTGCGGGCGTTGACCTCCACGAAGTGCACCGTGCCCTGGCGGTCCACGATGAAATCGCAGCCGAACACGCCGCGATATCCGCTCCCCCCGAGAACCCGGCCGGCGGTGCGGGTATGCTCCCGGACTTCCGTCAGGATGTGCGCGGGCAGCACCGATGGGTACGACGCCTCCCATCCAGGCCTGTCCATGGCCTGACGATCCGCCACAGCCGCGATGAACACGTCGTTTTCCCCCGCCGTGACGCCAAGGACCGTGGGGGCGTGGGCGGCGGGGACATGGCGGAACAGACACACCCCGCGCCCGCCCCGGGGAAGGGCGGCAAGATCCCTGGGGTCCCTGGCCACCAGCGAGACGTCCGCGCCGGAGGCCGACTCCGACAGGACGCACACCCCGTCCTCCCACACGGGCAAAAGCTCCACCGCTGCCTCGCAGGCCTCTTCGGTGGTCAGGCACAGCCGGTGTTCGAGCAGGGGCACCAGATCCCTGAGCATGCGCAACTGGTAGAGGCGGTTGTTCCACATGGCCGCTGCATCGCCGTCGGGTCCGATGAGCCGCACCCCCGGCAGGCGGCACAGGGTCAGCTCGGGCACGGATTCGGCCACATGTACGTAGACCTCGCCCTGACGCCGCACCAGGGTCCGGACTACATCCTGCACGGTATCCGAGGCCGAGGCCACGGCGGCGAACTCCCGGGCGGACATGGGGCTGCGCGACAGGACGCCGGTCCTGTCGAAATGGCGTTTGGCCCTGGGATTGAGCACGATGGTGTTGCGGGACAGATGGCATCCCGAAATGTCGGGGACAACCTGGATGCAGCCCATGCGCTGTCCGGTCCAGCGTTCCAGGGCCTCGCCCATGAACGTGTTCAGGGAATCGAATCTGGCCTCGCCCACATACAGGAAATAGCCCGTCTGCGGATCAAGAACCAGATCATAGGGAAAGAGTCCGTCGTCTTCGTCTGCGTTGCCCATATCGTCCGCCTGCGTCTGTTGCATCCGCTTTTCCCTGATTGTTCAGTCTCGCCCCGCGTGGCATTATTGTCAAGAACCTGCGGCGGCAGTGACACTGTCGGCATCCTGTCGGAAACCGGATGCGCAAGCCGCTACGCCCCGATCCTTTCTTGATGCCCACTCGTTTTCCCAGACCGGGGATTTGGGTCGGCTCCGGCCGTTTCCGGAAACCGATCCGCCGGAAACAGCCGACCGAATCCCGGAATATGGACGCATTCCCATGGAGTGCGTATGAGGCCTTATGCATACTCCACTCAAGACCCAGTTGCGCATCCCGGCCGACAGCCCCTTCCTGACCATGATCCAGGGCCACGTCCGGGATCTGGCGACCATCGCGGGGCTGCCTCCAAAAGAGATTCTGGCCTTGGAACTGGCCACTGAGGAGATTTTCCTCAATATTCGCGATCATGCCTATCCGGGCGGCGTCCCCGGGGATGTTCTCGTCAATGGCGAAATCGGAGACAGGGAACTGCGCCTGGACTTTCATGACCAGGGATTGCCCTTCGATCCATCCCTGCTCCCCCGGACGGATGATCCCGCCGGACCTCACGCCTCGGGCGGTCTGGGCCTGAAGCTCATCCACCATGCCGCCGACGAGGTCCACTGGATCAATCGCGGCCGACAGGGCAAGGGGCTGTGTCTGGTCAAGCGGCTGCCCCGCGCGGCAGAAGCCATGCCTCAGGAAGTCCGGGCGGAGATTGCCCGGGCCCCGGCCCACACCTATGCCATCCGCCCCATGCGCCCGGACGAGGCCCTGCAGGTGACCCGGATATTCTGGCTGGCATACGGCTATTCCTACAAAAATGAGGCCTTTTACCGTCCCGAGGGGCTCGTCGAACTGGTCGGCAGCGGACGACTCATAAGCTACGTGGCCGTGACCGAAACCGGCGAGGTGGCGGCCCATGTCGGGCTTTTGCGTCCGGAGC
The DNA here is from genome assembly GCA_031082225.1 of Desulfovibrionaceae bacterium. Lineage (GTDB taxonomy): Bacteria > Desulfobacterota > Desulfovibrionia > Desulfovibrionales > Desulfovibrionaceae > Desulfolutivibrio. The sequence goes on from JAVHLG010000068.1 coordinate 10,339, forward strand.
CCTTGCCCATGGCCGAGATGGCGGTATTGGTGGTCTCCCCGGCCCATCGCGGCCGTGGGCTCATGGAGGCCCTGACCATGGCCCTGACCGAAAAGGCAAAAGAACTCGGGCTGTTCGGAATTGCGCTTAATCCGGTCACGAGCCATGCCGCCAGCCAGCGGCAAGTGATGGGTTTAAGCGCCAAACCCTGCGGTCTGGAACTGGCGGCCTGCCCGCCCCGGCAGTTCAAGGCCATGGGCCTGGACAACGCCGCGCCGCAGCGGGAATCCTATCTGCACTGTTTTGCATACTTGAAGCCCCCGTCGGCGGCCGTGGTCCATGTTCCGGCCCGCCACCAGGAGATGGCCGGGCGCATCTACGCGCAGTTCGACCGTGCCCTGACCCTGGCCCCCCCGGGCGACAGCGCGGCCCCCGGGGATTACACGGTGTCCTTTGATCGCGGGCTCCTCAAGGGCTCCATCCGGATCGTGCGCGCCCAGGCCCGGCAATGGCCGGAAATCCTTCGGGCGGCCGTGGATCTGCTGGACATCGCCGGGGCCGAGGCGGTTTCCCTCGACCTTCCCCTGGCCCAGCCGGCCACGCCCCTGCTTTGCGAACTGGCCGAGGCGGCGGGGTTTTTCTTTGCCGGCATCTGGCCCCACGGCGCGCCGGACGGGGACATGCTCCGCCTGATGCGGCTGTCCGTCCCCCTGGACCTGGAGCAGGTGCGCATCCGTCCCAGGTTTGGGCGTGAGCTGCGTGACTATGTGGGGGCCGAAATGGCGCGTGCCGCCAGGGCCGTCGCCCCCCGGGGTCACACCCCGTAATGCAACCGGCATTTTTTCTTTAATAACAGCCGGATTGGCGTGACGCCCTGGCAATCCCACGGCATGGATCACGCGCCCCCCCTCATGCCGTCAGCGGCCCGTCCGGTTTCCGGCCGTCTCCGCCATTCCCCTTCGCCGCGCGTCGAAGCGGCATAAAAGCCGCGCCACCAGGGGGCCGATGAGCACCACCGCGAAGAGGCGCAGGGTCTGCTGGGCCATGACGAAGGGGACATCGCAGCCGCTGCCCGCGGCGATGACCACCACCGAATCAAGGCCTCCCGGGCTGGTGGCCAGGTAGGCGCTCAAGGGGTCCACGCCGAGCCAGGCGGTCAGCATCCAGGCCGCGATGCCGCACAGGGCGATGAGCAGAAATGTGGCCAGAACCAACTGGGGAATGGCCCGCAGGGCGTGGCGCACCGTGCTGCGTGTGAAGCGCATGCCGATGTACCAGCCCAGGCAGGCGTACGTGGTCCACAACAGCCAGGCGGGCAGGGTGATGCGCAAAAGCCCGCTGGCGTTGAGCGCTGCGGCGAGAAGCATGGGCAGCAGCATGGTCCCGGCCGGTACGGGCAACCGGCGGGCCAGGAGCATGCCGCAGGCGATGACGAGCACAGTCAGGGCCAGGGGGAGCACCGGCGCATCCAGGCCCAGGGACAGGACGCGGCTGGCGGAAGGTTCGACCGCATGGCCAAGCAGAAGGCGTGAGACACCCGAGGCGGTCAGCACCACCACGAACATCCGCAGGTACTGCATGAAGGCCACCATGCGCATGTCCGCGCCGTAGGACTCGGCCATGATCGACATGGCCGCAGCGCCCCCGGGCGAGGCCCCCCAGGCGGCGGTGGAGCCGGGCATGGTTCCCCAAAGGATGAGCGCCAGCCCTACAAGCGCCCCGGAAACGATGATGTGGACGATGGTCACGAGCATCGGCAGCCACTGCTGGCCCAGGGCGGCCAGGGTGGCGGGGGTGACGGTCACGGCCACCAGACAGCCGACAACGGCCTGGGCGGCGGAAAAGGACCAGCGGGGCACCTCCAGGGGCGCGCCGCCCAGGGAGAAGGCCATGGCCGCGATCATGGGACCGAGCAGCACGGCGGCCGGAAAGGCGGCCCAGGCCAAAAGCCCGGCCAAGAGGCCGGAAACCAGGACAAGCGCGGCCCACAGGCAGGCACGTCGGAACAGGGACATAGACGCTCCACATCCCGGGCAGCCCCAGGGAATCATTCGGGGAGACCCCGGTGCGGCTCATCCTACGTGCGGCCGCCCCGGATATGCAAGCAAGGGCAGGGGCATGGGCAGGCGTCACGGATTCTGGGAGAGCATGACCGCGCCCGGGGGCTCGGCCAGGGCGGCCAGACAGGCGTCGGCCAGGCGCGCGGCCCCGGCCGGGGCCAGATGCACGCCGTCGGGGGTGCGCAGGCGGGTTCCAGTGTCGAGAAATTCCGCATATCGCCCCCCGGGACCGGCCAGCACCGGCCACACGTCCACGAACCGGCATCCGGGGAGGCGGCGCATCTCCTCGGCCAGGGCGGCGTTGACCACCGGCATGTCCCGGGCCAGGCCCGGATCGGCCATGACCGGCGCACCGAGCCAGACGATGCGCACGTCCGGATTGGCCGCCCGGGCGATCTCCACCAGCCGGGCGGCCCGGCGGCGATATTCCGTCCTCCAGGCCGACGTGCCGAAGGCCGCCGTCCTGCCCGAGGGCAGGGGCAGGGATTTGTTGTCGTTGGCCCCGATCATGACCACCACGGTATCCGGGCGGTTTGTCCGCACCATCTCGTCCAGGTGTTTTTCCCAGTCGAAAAACCCTGGGCGGGCCAGACCGCTGGAGACCTTGCCCAGCCTGGCAAAGGCCAGTTCGGGGGTCTTGGCCAGCCGCCGCTGCAGGACATCGGCCAGGGAGATGGACAGGGAGTCGCCCACCACCAGAAGACGCGACCCGGACAGGGCCCGGCCTGCCGCCTTGGCGGGATCGCCCGGGGCGGGGGGCGGCATGGCCACGCTGGGGGCGGCCTGGGCCGCAACCTCCCGGGGCGCGGCAGGCCTGGGCGATACGGCGGGCGGGGAGGCCGCCACGGGCGGGGCAACTGGCAAGGCAACTGGCGGGGCAATGGGCGGGGCAATGGGCGGGGCCGGGACCGTCCCGCCCGGTCCGGCGGCCAACGTCGCCGGGCGATCCGATGTCGGCTCGTTGACGGCATAGACGCGCGCCCGCAGGTGGGCCGCAGACCGGACAGGAAACCGCCCCTGGCGGCGTATGGGCAGGGGATGGTCCAGGGGGTGCAGGGCGGTTTTGTCCACGGCCAGACGCACCGCGCTCGGGCGGACCGGCAGCCGCAGGACGTGGGTGGCGACGCCCTGAGCCCTTGGCGGGCCGTCAGCCAGGCTCTCCGGAAACGGAAAATCCGCCGCCGCCGTGGCCGCAGCCGGGGTCTCGACCGGAGGCCGCATGGAGAAAAGCTCCCGGGGAACGGCCGTAAGGAGCAGTCCGGCGCAAAGCGTCAGGAGAAGCCGCAGGGCGGCAAAGGTATGGCGATGTGGTGCAATCATGGCCTTCCCGAGCGTCTGCGGCCGGTCAAAATCCCTGGCCGCGAGGCGTTTCCGGGAAGGAATGCAAAGGGCGGGCCGTGGCAAGTGCCACTGTTTTGCCGTTAAATTTCAAATTGTTACAAACAATCCTTCCGCGCGTCCGCCCCAAAGCGGCGGAAGTTTGGCGCAGGCGGCGGTTGTCATTTTCCCGGCCCCGTTTTACCATCCGTTTGTGCAAGAGATTGCGTCACAAAGGATGGCATCACAGCCCGCATGAATCCCACGAGTCTTGAATTCGCGCTTTTTTTCCTGGTCGTCTTCCCGCTCAACTGGCTGTTGCGGCCAAGGGATCTCGGATATCGGGCCTTTTTATTGGCCGCCTCCTATGTCTTCTACGCCTCCTTCAACCTGAAATTCGTCCTCATCCTCTTTGTCTTCAGTTTCCTGACCTGGTTTTTCGCCATCATCTTCCGCGAATCCGGGGAACGCTGGTTCCGCAAGTTCTGTCTTGTCCTGTACCTGGGCATCTCCCTGGGCATCCTGATCTTCTTCAAATATTACGAGATGCTCTACCTCTCCCTGGACCAACTCCTGGGCGTTTTCAACGTGGCCAACCCGGTGCCGTTCATGGACGTGTTTTTGCCCATCGGCATCTCCTTTTTCACCTTTCAGGGCCTGTCCTACGCCATCGACGTCTACCGCGACGACAAAAACGTGGTGAAAAACCCCCTGGACGTCTTCATCTTCATCGCCTTTTTCCCGACCATCCTCTCCGGCCCCATCCTGCGGGCCAAAGACTTCATCCCCCAGTTGCGGCGGGCCACGGCGGAGCAGGTGGACATGGGCTCGGGATTCTACCTGATCCTGAGGGGCCTTTTCAAAAAGCTGGTCATCTCCAGCTACCTGTCCGAGCACATCGTGCGCCAGGTCTTCGCCGCGCCGGAAGGGTTCAGCTCCCTGGCCGTGCTGGTCGGGGTGGTGTCCTATTCCATACAGATATACTGCGACTTCTCGGGATACACCGACATGGCCCGGGGCATCGGGCGGCTTCTGGGCTTTTCCCTGCCCGACAACTTCAACCTGCCCTACGCCGCCTGCAACCTGCGCGATTTCTGGCGTCGCTGGCACATCACCTTTTCCACCTGGCTGCGCGACTACCTGTACATCCCTCTGGGCGGCAACCGCAAAGGCCGGTTCCGCAAGTACGCCAACCTGGTCCTGACCATGGCCCTGGGCGGCCTGTGGCACGGCGCGGCCTACAACTTCCTGGTCTGGGGCTTCATCCACGGCTTCGGCCTGGTGGCCGTGCACCTGTACATCGACCGCAAAAGCCGCCGACGCAGCGAGGCCCCGGTCCCGGACACGGGAGTCGGCCCCATGCTCTCCAGAACCGCAGGCCGGGTGGCCACCTTTTCCTACGTGACCCTGGCCTGGGTGTTTTTCGGGGCCGAGGACGCGGGCAAGGCCCTGGACATCCTGGCCCGGGTGGTCGCCTGCGACCCGCACGGGGCCTCGGGGGGACATCTTCCGGCGGTTCCGGTGCTCCTGGCGGTCCTGGTCCTGGCCTCCCAGATCTGGCGCGTGAACGTCCAGGGCCTCTACGACCGGCTGGTGCGCCCCCTGCCTGCGCCGATCCAGGGTGTGGTCCTGGGGCTTGCGGCCACGGCCATCCTCAAGCTCGGTCCCGACGGCGTGTTGCCGTTCATCTATTTCTCCTTCTAAGCGAAACCGTGGCCCGGTTTTTGCTTTCCTCCGAACTCTGGACGCCCCGGGTTTTTTTCTGGCCCCTCCCCTTGCAAAAAAAGCCCTTTTTTTGCTAGTGTGCGGGTTCAGAATGGATGTTTGGCCCCAATTCACTTGGGGTACAGTATAACATGTTTATATAGTTATACTTTCTTATCGGGCGAGACCCGGCCCAAAGGGCCGTGGCCGCCCGTCGTGGCGTCCGTTTCGTGAAACGGCGGCAGCATGTTCCTGGCGCACAGGTCGCGTGGACCGAAATCGCCCTGCCGCATTATCGCTGCGCGACAAGCACATCGCGCCCGCATGGTCGAGGTGACGCATGCATCGAAAAGGACCAAACCTGCTCATCCTGGCGCTGATCGTGACCATGGCCCTGCCGCCCCTGCCCGGTCGGCTGCACGCCTCGGTCTCGGCCGAGCCCGAATCCTCCTCCCTGGCCCGGTCCGCGCCTGCCCGCGTTGTGGCCGTGATCGGCGATTCCCTGTCCATCGGACTCGGCAAGGAGATGGAGCGGGTGTTCGCCGCCCGGCAGGACGTGGGCTTCACCCGCCTGGGCAAGGTCTCCAGCGGTCTGGCCAAGCCGGAGTTCTTCGACTGGGAGAAATACGCAGCAAAGATGGCCTCGGACCTTGAGCCCGATGTCGTGGTGGTCATGATCGGGGCCAACGACAACAAGAACCTCCTCGGCGAGGACGGCCGCACCATCTATTTCACGGATCCGGCCTGGGACGCGGCCTATGCCGCCCGGACCGCGCTTTTGGTCGACGCCTGCCGGGCCCACAAGCCCCAGGCCAAAATCTTCTGGGTGGGCGCGCCGGTCATGGCCGACCCCGGACTCTCCCGCGACTTGAAAAGGATCAACGCCGCTGTGGCCGCCATGTGCGCGGCCAAGGACGGCTGCACCTACATCGACGCCTGGAACGTCCTGGCCGACGGCGAGGGGCGTTTCGCGCCCCTGGCCGCCTCCCCGTCGGGCGAGATGACCGCCCTGCGCCTGGACGACGGCGTGCACATCACCCCGGCCGGCTCACGCCTTTTGGCCCTGCGCTGCCTGGAGGCCGTGCTCCCGGCCATGAACCTGGACGCCGCCCCGGCCACGGCCCTTCTGGCCGAGGCCCAGGCCCTGCGCCCGGTGGCCGCCCGCGAGGCTGCCCCGGCCAAGGCCGCGCTGGCGGCCGCCACGCCCGACGCCGCCCCGGCAACCGACCTCCCCGGCCGCCATACCGTGCGCCCCGGCGAGACCCTGTGGACCATCGCCAAGCGGGCCGGAACCACCGTGGCCGCCGTGGCCGCCGTCAACCCCGGCCTTGATCCCGACCGCCTGGCGGACGGCGTGGTGCTGACGCTTCCGGCCCTCGCCGCCGCGACCGAGGCCGAGACCATCGACCTGGATGCCGCGCCCGCCACGGCCTCCGTGGACAAGACCCCGGCCCGGGAGGCCGCGCCTGAATCCGCCCCCGAATCCGCAGTGTCGCTTGCCGCCTCCGATGCCGCCGCCACTACGGATCACGCCGCGCCCATAGACTCCCAGCCCGCCGCCGTGACGGACATCGCCCAGGCCCAGGCCGCACCCGCCGTGACGGAGGTCGCCCGCCAGGAGGAGACCCCAACGCCCGGACCTGCCGCCAATACCTATGCCGTCCTGCCCGGGGACAGCATCTGGAGCGTGGCCAAAAAGCTCGACGTCAGCCCCCGGGAATTGGTGCGGGCCAACTCCGGCATCGACCCGGACCGGCTGTCCCTGGGACAGCGCCTGTCCATCCCGGCCAGGACCGAGGCGGCCCAGGCCGCGTCCAGGCCCGACGCCCCGTCCCAGGCGGCCCTGCCGACCGATGGCGCAAGCCATGTCCTGGCCCAGGGCGACAACTTCTGGAGCGTGGCCAGACGGCTGGGCGTGCGGGTCTCCGATCTGCGCATCGCCAACCCCGGGCTTGATCCCAAAAAACTGCAGCCCGGCCAGTCCATTGTCGTGCCAGACGCCCCGGCCCAGGCGGAGATCGCCGCCGCCCCCGCAGACGGCGGCTATGCCGTGGCCGACGGCGACAACCTGTGGAAGATCGCCCGCCGTTTCGGGGTACGCGTCACCGACCTCAAAAAGGCCAACGCCGGGGTGCGGCCGGAGCGCCTGCAGCCCGGCCAGCGTCTGGCCATCCCCGAACCCGCCGCGCCGACCCAGGCCCAAAGCGCCCCGACTCCGGGACAGGTCGTCCAGGGGCAGGACGGCGACACCGCCTATGCCGTGGCCGGAGGGGACACCCCGTGGGCCGTGGCCAAGCGTTTCGGCGTGAGCCTGGAGCAGCTTCTGGCCGCCAACAGCGGCGTCAATCCCAAGCGCCTCCAGATCGGCCAGCTTTTGCGCATCCCGTCCGAACCCGCCCCGGACATGGCCAAAAGCCGTGACCAGCGCCGGGACGCCGAGGTCCGGGCCCCTGTGGCCAAGGGCGACAACCTGTGGTCCCTGGCCAGGCGGTATGGCCTGCGCGTGGACGACCTTTTGGCCGTCAACCAGGGCATCGACCCCATGCGCCTGGAAATCGGCAGCGAACTGGTCATTCCCTCCCGCGAGGCCGCCAAGGCCGAACGGGAACGCCGCGACGCCTCCGTGGAGGTCAGCGTGCGCCAGGAAGGCTCCGTGCGCGACTACACCGTGGCCGACGGCGACACCCTGTGGGATCTGTCGCGCCGCTTCGGCGTCAGCGTCATGCGCATCATCGAGGCCAATGCGGGCGTGAGCCCCGACCGGCTGGAGATCGGCCAGCCCCTGAACATCCCGGCCAGCGTCATGGCCGCCCGGTATTAGGCCCCCTGTGCGGTCCGTTTTCGCCATGTCCCAAGGGAGCCTGCTGTGAGCGATCTGTTGCGTCTGGAAGTCCTGGCGCCTGGCCTGGCCCCGGTGGTGGGCGACCTCGTGGAGGAGGCCCTGCCCGATCCCGTGGATCCCGTCCGGGAGGGACTCACCGCCTGGCTGGCCCCCCGGCTTCCCCAGGGATGGGAGGAAATCGACACCCCGGAAGGGGCCGTCTTCCGCATCCATGTGGAGGACAACCCGGTCGGGCGGGAACTGGCCGACGCCCTGGCCGCCGCCTGGCCGCAGTTGGTCATGCGGCGCGAATCCGTGGCCAGCGAGGACTGGGGCGCGGCCTGGATGGCCTTTTTCACCCCCATCGCGGTGGGAGAGGTCTTCGAGGTGCTGCCGCCCTGGCTGGCCCACGAGGGGGACGCCGGGCGCACCCCCATCGTCATCGAACCCAAGATGGCCTTCGGCACCGGGCACCACCCCACCACGGCCCTGTGCCTGGAATGCTTCGGCGAACTGTCCGCCTCGGGGCGCATCCGGCCCGGCATGCGTTTTCTGGACCTGGGCACGGGCTCGGGCATCCTGGGCATCGGCCTGTGCCGCCTGGGGCTTACCGGCGTGGGCCTGGACATCGACCCCCAGGCCGTCTTCTGCGCCGGGGAAAACGTCCGGGCCAACAATGTGGAGGCGGCCATGCGCACGGCTGTGGGCAGTCTGGACGCCCTGGGCCCGGACGAACGCTTCCAGGTGGTGGCGGCCAACATCCTGGCCCAACCCCTGACGGCCATGGCCCGCCGACTGGTCAGGCACCTGGCCCCGGACGGCGTGCTCATCCTCTCCGGCATCCTGGCCGAACAGGCCGAAGGCGTGGCGGCGGCCTACCGCCTCACGGGACTCCCCGAACCGGGCATCCGCTTCTCCGGCGAATGGGCGGCCCTGTCCTGGACCTGATCCCCGCCCTGCGCCGTTTCTCAATAGCCCCCTGCAACCGCTGTCAGCGCGCACTGTTTACAAAGCGGACAAACGGCATTATGTGCCACCCGGGATTTTCCCCCATCACCTCCTAACACATCTGGAAAAACGGCCATGCATCTGAAAAAACGTGTTTTGGTCACCGGCGGCGCAGGTTTTTTGGGCTCTCACCTGTGCGAACGGCTCCTTGCCGACAACTGCGAAGTCGTGTGCCTGGACAATTGCTTCACCGGCTCCAAGCAAAACATCCTGCATCTTTTGGGAAACCCGAATTTCGAATTTCTGCGGCACGACATCACCTTCCCGTTGTTCATTGAAGTGGACGAGATCTACAACCTGGCCTGCCCGGCCTCGCCCATCCACTACCAGCACGATCCCGTGCAGACCACCAAGACCAGCGTGCACGGCGCCATCAACATGCTGGGCCTGGCCAAACGCCTCAAGGCCAAGATCATGCAGGCCTCGACCTCCGAGGTCTACGGCGACCCGGCCGTGCATCCCCAGCCCGAATCCTATTGGGGCAACGTCAATCCCATCGGGTTCCGTTCCTGCTACGACGAAGGCAAGCGCTGCGCCGAGACGCTTTTCTTCGACTACCGCCGCCAGCACAAGCTGCGCATCAAGGTGGCCCGCATCTTCAACACCTACGGGCCGCGCATGCACCCCAACGACGGCCGGGTGGTCTCCAACTTCATCATCCAGGCCCTGAAGGGCGAACCGCTGACCGTCTACGGCAAGGGCCAGCAGACCCGGTCGTTCTGCTTCGTGGACGACCTCATCGAGGGCTTTGTGCGGCTCATGAACAATACCGGCGACGACTTCACCGGGCCCGCCAACCTGGGCAACCCCGGGGAGTTCACCATCCTGGAGCTGGCCGAACTGGTGCTCAAACACACCGGCTCGAAATCCAAGATCGACTTCAAACCCCTGCCCGAAGACGATCCCAAACAGCGCCGCCCGGACATCACCCTGGCCAAGTCCGCCTTCGGCTGGGAACCCGGCATCAAGCTCGAAGAGGGCCTGGAAAAAACCATCCCCTACTTCAAAAAAATGCTCGAATCGGCCTAGGGCCAGGACACGCGGGGAGAGGGCTTCGCCCCCT
>JAVHLG010000069.1 GCA_031082225.1 Desulfovibrionaceae bacterium
GGGGTCCGGGGGAAATGATTTCCCCCGGGCGGGGTTCGGGGCGGCAGCCCCGACGCAGTGCGGGGCGGCAGCCCCGATGCAGTGCGGGAGGGGGGGTTGCCCGGCGGCGGGGGGTGGTTTATCAACGGGCCTCGTTTCGGGACGCATGAGAAGGGAGGCCGCCATGGGCAAGATCATCAGGGAGAAACTCGACGTCACGCCGGGCTTCGACATGTTGCATTATATGGAGATCGCGGATCTGCCGCGCATGGAGCAGGAAGAGGCGGACAGGCTTGCCGCCCGTTTTGGGGAATGGACCCCGGCCCTTCGCGCCTACCGCTTCGACCTGGGCCGTCGCAAGGGCTATGTTTTGATTTTTCTGGATGAGAAGGTAGAGCAGGAGGTGGAGGCCGCCTGGCAGATCTCGCCTTCGGACGGCTTTTCCCTGCACAATCTGGCCATCGCCCTGGTCATGGGCGCGGCCGCCCAGGTGGTTCCCGAGGTGGCCGACGGCGGCTGTGCGCCGCTTCCCCGGCCGGACCGGGACATGCTGCGCCAGTTCAAGATCCTCGATCTGGAATGGAACCCGTCCGGGACCGTCAATCGCCAGTACGCCGTCTTCACGCCCATGCCCTATGCCGGGGGCTGCCCGGTGTGCATGCTTCAGGAATCCTGCCCCAAACGCCGCCCGTAGCGCCTGTGGGCAGCCTTTTTTGGCCGTTTTGCCCGGGGCAGGATGGGAAACGGCCTTGAATGTTCCCTCAGTTTGCTGCAAACTCTTCTCAAAAGGGCCGCTGGCCCGCAACCGTGGGGTGGAATATATGCGTGTTTTGGTCGTTGAAGACGATTTCACCAGCCGGAAGGTGTTGCAAAAAATCCTTGTTCCCCACGGCGAGGTGGATATTGCGGTCAATGGTCTGGAGGCCGTGGAGGCGTTCGAGGCGTCTTTGCGCGAGGATCGCCCCTATGATCTGATCTGTATGGACATCATGATGCCGGAGATGGACGGCCAGGAGGCCCTGAAAAAAATCCGGGCCATGGAGAGAAGCCAGGGCGTCAACCCTGTCGACGAGGTCAAGGTGATCATGACCACGGCCCTGGACGATCCCAAGAACGTGGTCGAGGCCTACTACAAGGGCGGGGCGACTTCCTACGTCCCCAAGCCCATCGACAAGCACATGCTGCTGCATCTTCTGAAAAATCTGAACCTCATCGAATAGCCCCCCCCGCCACCCGAAGTCCCGGCCCGACGGCAGCCCTGCCCGGGGACATTCCTGCCGAGGCCGTGACCGCCACATATGGCCGGAATCTGTCCGTTCCGGCTTTCTATCTCGCATGGCTTTCACAGCGGGACTCCTCCTGGGGCATCCCGGTCGCCCTTTCCCGACATTTGGGAGAGGATGCGGTGTCCGGCGAACGTGGATCGCCGCCACGGATGCGGGCCGGGCCTCTTCCGGGGAGCAAACCGGAACGGCCCGCGAGAGCTACTTCAAATTGCAAATCTTCATGCTAAACGGCGTCATATAATCACAGTACATTTTTGACGTCCTGTCCAAACTATAGACGACACAGATCATGGCCAGCGTGGAGAAAACCAACAAGAGCGGACCGAAAAACCAAAACACGAGGGGAACAAGAAAATAAAAGGCATGCATTCCAAAGTGGAAATGACTTGCCGCGCGATTGAGTTGCATGGCGACGAATGTCATCGATGAGCTGTAGTTTCCATCCATGCACGGCACATTGATCATGAATCCAACATGATTATACATCCTGATGGAGGACGAGAAACTGAAAAACGCAATGAACAGGTTCACCAGCAGAACCAAAATCTTCAGGGCCAAAGTACTCTGCTCGGTCGAACCGAAGATGTTGAGCGAGTGCCATGTGGTTCCGATAGTGTCCAATTGACCTGTCAACGAGAGGACTCCCACCGAGAGAAGTATCGCCGTTGAGGCTAAAAACGTCGCGGCCATGGTGGAATTTCGTAACGTCTGCACGGCAAGAATGTCGTTTTTCTCCTCCATGACAGTAACAACCCATGCCCTCCGGGCAAGATTTGATGCTCCTTGAATTGTGTAGATGGGATCTGACTTCAACTTCCACCAGATAAACACGTTGTAGAGCGTAAACATGGTGATGGAAACCAGCAGGCAGATAACATCCAAGAAATGCGGCGCGAGAAATTCCACGGCTCTTCCCTCCAGGCATCCGGAACACTCGATCCTTCGAATGGGAATGCTATGCCTCGGAAATCCCCCTGGCGTCAAACATGGCCACCATGCCCCCGGCCGTATCCGCCGCTTCCCAGCCCCGGACACTCTGGTTCCGGGAACCGTCCGTCATGAGAGAGATCCCGGCGCAGGGAGAGATGAAGCCTCCCATGACGCCCGGGCGCTCGGCATACGGCGGCCTGTCCGAGGCAAGCCAAAAAAAAACGGCCGGTCCCTTTCGGAACCGGCCGCGACGCCGTCGTCATGCCACGACGGCTTAGACTTCCTTCTTGATCTTGGACTTGCTCATGGACAGTCCAATGCCGTTGAAAACCTCGAAGATGCCGAAGCCGTACCACATGGTGTAGATCACGTAGAAGATCAAAAGCCCCGAGGCCGTGGGAATCTTGTCCAGGATGGACTCGGCCTTGATGCCGTAGAAGTTGTAGGCCGGTTCGATGGCCTTCTGGTTGACCAGGTTGACCGCGTTGGCCATGGGGATCTGCTTTTCCTTCTGCAGGGGCTTGATCATCCCGGCCAGAAGCGTCCACCAGGCCTTCATGGCCAGCTTGCCCTCGGCGTCCTTGTCCAGGCCGTAGAACGCGCCCACCTTGGCCCCGTCGTCGTGGTACATGACGTCGGCGTCATCCACCACCTTGGTCAACATCTTGCCCAGATCCACGTCCAGGTTCAGGGTGTCCCCGGCCTGGGCGGCGGCGAATCCGGCCTTGGTCATGACCGCCAGGGACTGCTTGGCGTCGTCCTCGGACTTCATCTTCACGGTCACCTTGGCCTGCTTGCCGTCGAATTCCTTGATCTGATCCTTGACGGCCGGAATGAAGTAGGACGAGCCCTTGGAAAGCTTGTTGAACAGATCGTCGGAATAATCCAATCCGGTCATGCCGTCGCCGAAAATGGGCATCATGATCAGGAAAAACACGCCGGCAAACGAGATGAGGAGCGTCATGCCGATGGAAAGAGCTTTTTTATTGGTCACCATGACCTAGGCCTCCTGTTTGAGCGTAGAGATGTTGGTGACGAATTTGCCGATGACCCAGACCCCGAAGATAGCCACCACGATCCAGAAGATGATGTTGCCCACGAACTCGATGTTGTCGACCAGGGGCTTGGACAACTCGATGTATTCGAGTTCCACCAGCTTCTTGGGCAAAACGGCGGCCCGGTTGATGAAGCCGGCGATGATGGACATGGCGTAGAAGCCCCGGATGTGGATGCCCTTGACCACCTTGGTGGTCAACGCGCCGATCTGGATGCCCAGAAGCGATCCGAGCAGCATGCCCATGGCCAGGGTGTAGAACACAAAGCCGTAGATGGCGTACTGGGCGATGGCCCCAAGACCGGCGGTGAAGATGATCTGCAGAATGTCCGTGCCCACGGTGGTCATGGAGGACACGCCGAAGATGTACACGAACATGGGGAAGGTCACGAACCCGCCGCCCACGCCCATGATGGCGGCCAGGATGCCCACGATCACGCCGCCGCCGGCCACGATCCAGCCGGAGATGCGCTTGCCGCCGGGGACGAAGTCCTCGTCGAAGGTGATCATGGGAGGGATCTTCATGTTCTGGAGCTTCACGGCCAGACCCGTGGTGCCGCTGGGACCGCCGTGGGCGTCGTGCCCGCCGCCGCCCTGGGCCGCCGAGCCCCGGCTGGACTTCAGGAAGTCAAAAAGGGCGTAGAACCCCAAAAAGCCCAACAAGATCGCATAAATCACGCTGATGAACAGCTCGGACAACAGCGGATCCTTGTTGTAGAGGCCCTTGTTGATGGCGCCGCCGATGAATGTGCCGCCGCCGGAGCCGACAAGGAAGGCGATGGCCAGCTTGACCGACACGTTGCCGAGTTTTTTGTGCACGGCCGTGCCCATGATGGCCTTGGCGAAGATGTGGAACAGGTCGGTGCCGACGGCCAGGATGCCCTTGACGCCTGCGGCCATGAGCGCCGGGGTGATGATGAAGCCGCCGCCCGCGCCGATACATCCGGTGATGAGCCCGGCGGCCAGACCCACGGCGATGGAGACCAGGAAGATGGTCGTGGTGTAGAACGCCGGGGCGTAGGCTGTCTTGCCGCCCAGGAAATCACCCGCCTCCACGAAGGACACCGCCAGGATCGGCAGGGCCAGCGCGATGAGGAACAACATTTTTTTTCGGTTGCGCAAAATGGACGTGGAGACCTCCATGTCCCATTTCGCGTGCGCGATGGACGCGGATTTTAGGAATTCAAAGATGTTTCTGCCCAAACCCATTTCCTCTCCCTCCGTTTTGAAGTGTGACTCGACCGGTCGTGCGCTTCCGGCGCCCTGAAATCTGGCGCGTCGAGGCTTGGCTCCGGTCTCCCGTGTCCGCCCGAGAAGGGAAGCAGGCATGCCGCCTTGCCGGTTCTCTCTGCACCGGCCGACATGTCCGTTTTCCCGCGCGCTCCGGGATCCCGGAACGGTTGTGGGTTACGCCGCAAAAACTTTCGCCACGGCTGCCGTCAAAAGCTCCAGCCCCCCCCCTTTCTCCACCACGGCCGCCACCCGGCCCCCCTCCTGGCAGGCGCAGGCCCCGTGGGAGAAGGCGTGCATAATCACGGGAGGTCCGCCCTCGGCGCAAAAAAGGGCCTCAATCCCGCCCGTTTCCCCGGCGCCTGGCAGCTCCTCGTCGAGGATGACCAGTGCCACGGACGCATTCTCGCGCAGGATCGTAAGGGTCTCCGGGGCATCGGCGGCAGTCAGCACGCGATATCCCGCCCGCACCAGTTCCCGACGCAACAGCTCACGGATGTTTCCGTTGCGCTCGGTGACGAGAATGGTGCGGCCGGGCCTGTCCACATGCTCCTCCTTGGGGAATGCCGCCGGGGGAAAGGCAACTTGCGTGCCAGGGCGATGCATTATTTGTCTGTCGTCAACATCCCGTAACAATAGACTTATTTTCCAAAACATATCTCGGTGTCGGTATTTTTTCCGCCAGGGGGTGTCAGGATTCTTTACAGTCCGTCAAAGTCCACGGAGTCCCTCCCGGTCAAGCGCCCAGTCATCGTCCAATCCATCGCACGCTGCACCCTCCTGGCGTATTTCCTTGATTGCCGGACGCATCTCTGCTATGCGGCGTAACGGTTTCGTGACGCTTGCGCCCCAAAGCCCAAGCCCGGGAAATATTCCCCGGGTGCGTCCGTTGTCGGCCAAGGCCTCCGTCTGCATCGTCGTACAACCCCGGGAAAAGGAAGAAATCATGTTCAAAACGCTGCGCGTCGCCACCCTTCTGGCCGTGGCCCTGGCCTTCGCCTTCTCCGGCGCGGCTCTGGCCGAGGAAAAAACCTACATCAACGGCATCGACTTCGGCTTTCCGCCGTTTGGATTCGTGGACAAGGACGGCAAACCGGCCGGATTCGACGTGGAATCCATGGACTGGATCGCCAAGAAAATGGGCTTCAAAATCAAGCACCAGCCCATGGACTGGGACGGCATCATCCCGGCCCTGACCGCCAAGAAGATCGACATCATCGCATCGGGCATGAGCGCCACCGAAGAGCGGGCCAAGATCGTCAATTTCAGCATCCCCTACTACGAGGTCACCCAGGTGCTGGTGGTCAAGGGCGACGACGCCGCATCCTTCGACGACCTGCTCAAGACCGGCAAGAAGATCGGCGTGCAGCGCGGCACCGTGACCAACAAGCTGCTTGAGGAAATGTCCAAGAAAGAGGGCTACAAGTTCGAGCTGGTGCTTTACGACTCCACGGATCTGTCCATGGAAGACGTCAAGGTCGGCCGCATCGCCGGTTCGGGCATGGATTCCTCCATCGCCAAGGAGTTGATGAAGGGCCAGGCCTACAAGGTGGCCGGAACCTTCGACGTGCCCGCCGAGAAGTACGGCTACGCCATCCGCAAGGAAGACAAGGAGTTTCTGGATACCGTCAACAAGGGTCTGGAAATGCTGATGAAGGATCCCTACTGGCAGGAACTCAAGAAGAAGTACGACATCTAGTGCGGCGTTCACAAGAAACATTTTCTGTTTTTTGTGAATATAAATCATACATTAACGGTGTTGCTGCTTGTTTATCCATAATGTGAAGGACCGAACACAACCTTAGCGCACCGGGCGGCCCGGCCGCCTCGCGTCCGGCCCCGAACGCGCCCGGCCCGTGTGGACCGGGGCCTTCGGGGCCGTCGCCTGTTTCACTCCTTTTACCGAAAAACCGCGCCCTTGCGACGCGGCGCCGGGAAAACACATGGACGGCATGCTCAAGGCCCTTACCGCCTCGTGGGAGGCCCTGCCCTACATCCTGGGCGGCGTCTGGTGGACCCTTGGGCTCATCATCGGGGCCATGGCCGTGGGGCTTGTCCTGGGCGTCCCCCTGGCTGTGGGCCAGGTCTACGGGACGCGCCCCGTGCGGCGGCTGGCGTCGCTCTACGTCTGGCTGTTTCGCGGGGTGCCCATCCTGGTGCAGCTCTACCTGTTTTATTTCGGCATCCTGGCCTACTTGAGCCGTTTCGAGGTCCTGGCCTTTTTGCACCTGGACAGCGCCTTTACCGCCGCCGTCCTGGTTTTGGGCCTGACCAGCGCGGCCTACCAGTCGCAAATCTTCCGGGGGGCCATCCAGAGCCTGCCCGAGGGCCAGCTCAAGGCCGCCCGGGCCCTGGGCATGACCGACACCACGGCGATTTCAACCATCATCCTGCCCCAGGCCCTGCGCCTGTCCATTCCGGCCTGGTCCAACGAATATTCCATCCTGCTCAAGGATTCGGCCCTGGCCTTCGTCATCGGCGTTTTGGAAATCATGTCCCGGACCCGGTCCGTGGCCGCCACCACCCACCAACCCCTGCCCCTGTCCATCCTGGCCGGACTGATCTTTTTCGTCCTGACCTGGGCAGGGATCAAGGCCCTCAAGACCCTTGAGGCCAAGGTGCGCATGGAAGGCTATTCGCACCAGGGATCCTTGTGATGCAAAACGAATCCGTGGTCCTGCGCGTGGAAGACGTGGTCAAGCACCTGGGGGGGCAGCGCATCCTCGACGGGGTGTCCCTGACCGTGAAAAAAGGCCGCCTCAAGGTGCTCATCGGCCCCTCTGGCGCGGGCAAGTCCACGCTTTTACAGTGTATCAATTTTCTTTTGCCCCCGGACGAAGGCAAGGTCTTTCTCGACGGCCGCGAGATAAACGGCAAAAGCAAGAAAGAACTGTTGTGGCTTCGCCAGCGCGTGGGCATGATCTTCCAGGATTTCAACCTGTTCGACCACCTGACGGCCATGGAGAACGTGCGCGTGGCCCTCATCAAGGTCAAGAAGATGGACAAGCGGGCGGCCACCCACCGGGCCATGGAGGAACTGGCCAGGGTGGGCCTGGCGGACAAGGCCGGGCTCTACCCGGCCCAGCTCTCGGGCGGCCAGAAGCAGCGCGTGTCCGTGGCCCGGGCCCTGGCCATGGACCCGGCGGTCATGCTCCTCGACGAGCCCACCAGCGCCCTTGATCCCGAACTCATCGGCGAGGTCTTGGCGGTCATCCGCGATCTGGCCGACGCGGGCATGACCATGATCATGGCCACCCACCAGATCGGCTTTTCCTCCTCCCTGGCCGACGAATTCCTGTTCATGGAAAAGGGGCGCATCATCGAACGCGGCGCTCCCTCCGACCTTCTGGCCCGGGGTTCCTGTTCCCGGACCATGGCCTTTTGCGCCAAATTAAGCGAGTTAAGCGGGGAGATGGGCGGATGAACGAGGCCCTGGCCTTCGCCTTCGAGCGGGTCATCCCGGGGCTTAACGCCGGTCTGTGGGCCAGCATCGGAATCATCGTGCCTGCCGCCCTTTTGGGCGTGGCCATCGGGGTCACCGCCGGTACCCTGCGGGTCTACGGCGGGGTGTGGCCGCGCCGGATCACCAATTGCTACGTGTCCCTGTTTCGGGGCACGCCCCTCGTGGTGCAGCTCTATTTCTGGTATTTCGCCCTGCCCTATGTGAGCGTCGGCGGGGTGAACCTGATCCTGTCCCCGGTGCAGGCCGCGATCATCGGCTTCGCCCTGTGCAGCGGGGCCTATCAGTCGGAATACATCCGGGGAGGCCTTCTCTCCATCAAGCGCGGCCAGCTCCTGGCCGCCCAGGCCCTGGGGATTACGCCGCTGCACTGCATCCTGTCCGTCGTCCTGCCCCAGGCCTTCCGGCGGGCGCTTCCCGGCTGCGGCAATGAGATCATCTATCTCATCAAATATTCGTCCCTGGCCTCCATCATCACCGTCAACGAGCTGACCGGCGTGGGCCGGGGCATTGCCAAGGCCACCTTCCAGAACACCGAGGTCTACGTGATCGTGGGCCTGTACTATCTGGCCCTGGTCACCCTGGCCGGGTGGCTTTTACGACTCATCGAAAACCGCCTGTCCATTCCCGGCTTCGAGGTGAAAAACTCCTGATGGCAAACGGCGTCCCTTCCTCCCCCGCCCGGTATGCGCCCATTGACGCGGCCCTGGCCGCCGAACTGGCCAAACGCTTCGGCCCGTCCTTTTCCCTGCGCGAGGCGGATCTGCGCGCGGCCTCCGAGGACGCCTCGGGCCTTTGCCGCCGCCCCGAGGCCGTGCTCTTCGCCAAAAGCGCGGAAGACGTCCAGGAGCTCGTGCACCTGGGCAACCTGCACGAGTTTCCGGTCACCCCGCGCGGGGCCGGGACCGGGCTTGCGGGCGGGTGCCTGGCCGAGCATGGCGGCGTGGTGGTGTCCCTGGCAGGCAAAAACCGCATCCTGGACGTGGATCCGGTGAACATGCTGGCCGTGGTGGAGCCCGGGGCCGTGACCGGACGCATCCGCGAGGCGGCCCGGGCAAAAGGCCTGTTCTATCCGCCGGACCCGGCCAGCCTGGACACAAGCACCATCGGCGGCAACGTGGCCACGGACGCCGGGGGTCCGGCCTGCGTCAAGTACGGCGTGACCCGGGACTATGTCCTGGGGCTGGAGGCCGTCCTGCCCACGGGCGAACTCATCCGCACCGGGGTGGCCACCCGCAAGGGCGTGGTGGGCTACGACCTGACCCGGCTTTTAACGGGCAGCGAGGGGACGCTGGGGATCATCACCAAGCTCATTTTGAAGCTCATCCCCCACCCCCGGGCCGTGCGCACCGCCCTGGCCCTTTTTCCCGACCCGGGCCAGGCCGTGGCCGCGGTGGGCGCGGTCATGACCTCGGGCGTCACCCCGTCCTGCGTGGAGCTCATGGACCACCGCTGCCTGACGCTCGTGGCCGAGCTTTTGCCCTTCCCCCTGCGGGGCGGCCAGACATCCCTGCTCTTGGTGGAAACCGACGGCGACGAGGCCTCGGCCGAATCGGACATGGCCTGCGTGGTCGAAGCCTGCAGGAAGATGTCGGCCATGGAGATCCTGCCCGCCGGGGATCCGGCGGCCCGGGACAGGATGTGGGAGGTCCGGCGGCAGATCTCCACACGCATCCACGACGCCGCCGCCCTGTACATGTCCGAGGACGTGGCCGTGCCCCTGGCCTACATCCCGGAACTGATCGCCTCCGTCCAGATGCTGGAGCGCGAATTCGGCCTGACGGTGTACGCCTTCGGCCACGCCGGGGACGGCAACATCCACCTGAACATCATCGCCGAGACCCTTGGGCCGGACACCCGGGAACGCATGGATCGTCTGGTGGAGCGGATTCTGAACACGGTTTTGAATGTAAACGGCACCATCTCCGGGGAACATGGCCTGGGGCTGGCCAAAAAACGCTACGCCCCCCTGGAATTGTCCGCCACGAGCCTGAATCTGCAACGGGGCATCAAAAAGCTCTTCGATCCCAACATGATCCTCAATCCCGGAAAAATCTTTCCCTAGGTTTTACTGATGGAGGGACGAAATTAGAATCATCCTAGCGACAGAAAAGGGCCATCTTCACCAGATTTATATATTTCTATATTTCCGTCATTTGATATTTTTATCCCTAATCCATACTGACTCAAAGCCTTTGCAGCAGCAGTACGTCCACCACCAGTACTGCCACTTTGTATCTCAAGAATTGCTCCAATGGCTAGTATTTTTCCGTTATAACCAATGATCAACGCGCCATCAATTGCAGCAATTTCCTGTCTTAATCGCCTGCTAATATCGTAAATTGTGTTGCATTTTCGAAACAAATATGTCATCAGTCGAATCTTATCTGAATTCCCAGGATGAACCATTAAATCATTATTATTCACTATATCGATGGCGTCATTAATTTTATTCTTTAGTATTACACCAATACATCCACCTGTTTTTGCAAACGCAACGTCCAAAGCAGTGCGATATACTGCATTTATTACTCCTGATTTCCATATATTTGGAGTTCCTAATGACATTTGGGTAATCACAGAATCATGAGAAAAATAACGCCAAACCCCTCTTCGCTTTGCGAACAGAAGAGAACCATCATTGAATATTAATATATCGCCATTTCTCAAAAGCGATATTGCTATTTTCCCATTTCTTGTCCAATTCGCCAGAAGAGAAAACCTTATCGGTGAATTTATTTCATCCAGTATATTCGCATTACAACCAAAAGATTCGTGTTTCAGCATTATTCCAGACGGAGAAAACACAACCAATGAATCATATCCATTTCCAAAAATCTTAGAAAAACTGTACGCAGAATACTCTTCAAAAGAAACAGATTTTCTTGCTCTTTGCCGCTCAATACCGACTGACACTGCTATTTTTTGATTTTCATAAGTCTGCTGTGACCATTCAGAAAATGTTCTCAAAACACTAGAAATAAACTGTAACGTTTCAGAATAAATAGAACTATTATCAGTACCAAGCAATCCACTCACGTCACATGACGCCGCAATAACTTTTGACATTACATAATCTTCAACATTTTGTTGATATTCCTTTCCAAAAACTTCATCTATCGCCGCCATAAATCGAATAAAATTTCGGCAAATTGCTTTTTCTACATTATTGAACCGCTGTCTTTTTTTAATTATAATATGTTTTTCCAAACATGCTGGATACAATTTAAGCCCTGTTTTCCCATCACAATCAGATACAACGTTTTTTTTGTTTGATTTTTTATCTACAATAGTCACGCTACAACCCGGCAGCATTGGCAATAAATGCTTTTCCATTAATCCACGAAATTCAGTTTCATTCATACACATATCCAATTGATATTTATGTTATTGAATAAGACGCGACCATGGATCATTTAATTGTTACCACGTACCAATCCATCCCAAAGCAAGCCAAAAATTAATATTAGCAAATAAATAAGTACCATCGCAACTGAAAGATTCTTGATGGTAATATTTCTTCGCTGCTTGCTAGATCCCATTCTCTTCTTGACACCCCGGCCCGGCATGATTATTGACGGCATCAACAATTGACAAGTCAACAAAAAGGATCGTCATGCCCAGCGACATGGCCCTGTGCCGCCACAAGGCCCCCGGCCACCATCTGGCCGTGCTGCACCGCCTCTCGGCCGCCTTTCTGGCCCCCCGCATGCGGGAGCTCGGGCTCAAACGCGGCTGGATCGGGGTGCTGCTCGAGGTGCTGGACCGGCCGGGACAGCCCCAGGACGCCCTGTGCAAAAGCCTCAAGGTGGACCCGGCGGCGACGGCCAGGACGCTTTTTGAACTGGAGAAGCAGGGCTACGTGAAACGGTTCGAAGACGAACGCGACCGCCGCCAGAAACTTGTCTCCCCGACACAAAAAACCCTGGATCTGGCAAATGGGCTTTTTGCCGTGCTCAAGGACCACAACCAGGCCCTGTTTACGGGCTTTGACCCGATTCGCCGGGAGTTGGCCCTTGGCATCCTGGCCGATATGGCCGCCAACCTCGAAGACGCGCTGACGCGAGAGGATTCATGATTCACAACCGTTCCAGGAAATGGGCCGTCCTCTTCGCCGTGGTGGCCACCCAGTTCGCCGTGCCGTTCATGCTGTCGGCCGTGGGGGTCTGCCTCCCGGCCATCGGCCGGGAATACGCCGCCTCGGCCATCTCCCTCAGCCTCGTCGAATCCGTCTTTTTATGCGTGAACGCCATGTTTCTTCTGCCCTTTGGCCGGGCCGGGGACATCTGCGGCCGGGGCGGGGTGTTCCTCATCGGCCTGGCCCTGTTCGCTGCCAGCGCCCTGGCCCTGACCGTGGCCCCGAACATGGAGGTGTTTCTGGCGATTCGCGGGGTCCAGGCCCTGGGCGGGGCCATGACCCTGGCCACAGGGCTGGCCCTTTTGTACGACGCCTTCCCAGCCGAGGAGCGGGGCCGGGCCCTGGGCATCAGCGTGGCCGGGATATTTTTGGGCATCTCGGCAGGCCCGGTCCTGGGCGGGATCATCGCCTCGGGCCTTGGCTGGCGCTGGGTGTTTTATCTGGGCATGGCCCCGTGCGCCGTGGCCCTTCTGGTCTGCCTGAAAAATCTTTCCTGGAGGCTGTCGCCCGCGCCTGGGGCGCGCTTCGACTGGTTGGGCGCGGTCAGCAGCGCCGCAGGCATCGGCCTTATAGTCTTTGGCAGCGCGCATCTGGAAACGCCCCTGGGCTGGTGGGGGCTTGGCCTGGGCGTCCTGGCCCTGGCGGCGTTTCTCGCCATCGAGCGCCGCACGACGTCGCCCCTTTTGCATCTCGACCTGTTTTCCGCCAACAGGGCCTTTTCCCTGGGCGTGGCCGCCATGTGCATCGTGTCCTGCGCCGCCTTCGGGATCGCCTTTCTCGTAAGCCTCTACCTGCAATACGCGCGGGGCATGACCCCGGCCCAGGCCGGCCTGATCCTGGCCGTCCAGCCGGTCATCCAGTGCCTCGTCTCGCCCGTCGTCGGCCGCCTGACCGACAAGGCCCCGGTTCATCTCCTGTCCGGGACCGGGGCCGCGCTGGCCGCCCTGGGGGTGCTCGCCGCGGCCACCCTTTCGGCCCAAAGCGGCACGGGCGCGGTGATCGTCATCCTGGCCGTGGTGGGGCTTGGCATCGGCATATTTTCCACGCCGAGCATGGTGGTGCTCATGTCCGCCGTGGACCCGTCACGCTACGGCGTGGCCTCGGCCATGTCCGGCCAGTCCCGGACCATGGGCATGACCGCCTGCATGGCGGTGATCACGGTGGTCATCGCCCGCTACGTGGGCGACCGCCCCTTGGGGCCGGAGGTCATCGGGGAATATCTGGCGGCCATGCGCACCCTGTTTGCGGCCTTCGGCATCCTGGGCCTTTTCGGCGCGGCCATGGCCTTTTTGGCCAAAAAGGACGCTACGGCCTCTACTTCTCCCGCCACATCGCAACCAGGGCCTCGATCTCGTCTGGGGCATACGACGGACGGTCGTACATGCCCGCCGCCGCCCGCTGGCGCTGGGCCTCGTGCAAAATGACGGCGGCGGCCACGGAGACGTTTAGGCTTTGCACCATGCCGCGCATGGGGATGTAGATTTCTGCCGCCACATACCGGGCCAGTTCGGGACAGACGCCGCTGTGCTCGTTGCCGAACACGATGGCCGTGGGCCTGGTGAAATCCCATTCGCACAGCGGCACGGCCCGGGGACCGAATCCCGTGGACACAAGGTGCAGGCCGTCGATGTCCAGCCGCGCGGCCAGGCCGACGGCGTCGGCGTGGCGCACGCACTCCACCCATTTCCTGGCCGAGGCCGACGATTTTTTGCCCAGATGCGGAAAGGCCGTGGTGGTATAATGCAGGTGGACCCGGGGCACGCCGAAGGCGTCGCAGCTTCGCAATATGGCCGACACATTGTGCGGGTCATGAATGTTGTCCAGCACCAGGGCCAAATCCTTCTGACGGGCGGCCAAGACCTGGCGGATGCGCGCCAGCCGGTTTTCCGAAATGTTTCCCATGGCCGGGTCATGTAGGCAAAAGCCGGGAGCAAGGCAAGGCCGACGGCTCTGGCGGGCCACCACGCCCTTGGCCATGGCGCAGGTGGTTCGGCCAGTTCGTGCCCTCCCTGAATCGGTCATGTTCATTTGTCATGGACAGGTCGGCTGGCCGACCGGGAGGCGGGTTCCTCCGGGCAAGACAAACGCCTGGAAATCGGGTAGGCGTGTTGTCTCGCCTGTGCCGGAACGGGTCTTGGCCGCCATGGCGCGCCCCCGGTCCCCGGCGTCGACCGCAAGGAGCACCCTGATGTCCGACAAACGCGTCACTGTGCCGGAAATACTGGCCGCCAAGGGACACCGCAGACTGGCGGTGATCACCGCCTACGACTACGCCTCGGCCAGGATCGCGGACGAGGCCGGGGTGGACATGCTCCTGGTGGGCGATTCCCTGGCCATGGTGGTTCTCGGCCATGACGACACCCTGTCCGTGACCATGGACGAGATGCTCCACCACACCAAGGCCGTGGCCCGGGGGGCGCATCACGCCCTGGTGGTGGGGGACATGCCCTTTCTGTCCTACCAGGTCTCGGTGTCCGAGGCGGTGAAAAACGCCGGACGGTTCCTCAAGGAAGGCCGGGCCCAGGCCGTAAAAATCGAGGGCGGCCGGGAGACGGCCCCCCAGATACGGGCCATGGTGGACGCGGGCATCCCGGTCATGGGCCATGTGGGGCTTCGGCCCCAGCAGGTGGCCCGGCTGGGGGGCTTCAAGGTCCAGTCCAAGACAGCCGCCGAGGCCGCACATCTTTTGGAGGACGCCCGGATCGTGGCCGAGGCCGGATGTTTCGCCGTGGTGCTGGAGGCCATCCCGGCCCGGGTGGCCCAGGTGGTCACGGAAAAACTGCCTGTGCCCACCATCGGCATCGGCGCGGGAAGCGGCTGCGACGGGCAGGTGCTGGTCTACCATGACGTCCTGGGGCTTTTCGACCGCTTTACGCCCCGCTTCGTCAAGCGGTATGCCGAACTGGGCGCGGCCTCCCGCGAGGCCCTGGCCCGCTACGCGGCCGAGGTCCGGGGCGGCGACTTTCCCGGCCCCGAACACGCCTTTTCCATTGACGACGAGGAATTCAAACGATTCATCGGGTAAACGTCGCCGCGCCGCCATCCGCAGCAGCCGCGCCGCTGCGGATGGCCCCAGCGTGTCGTGTCCTGAAAATCCGGGCATACGCTTTTTTGGCCTAACTCGTTCAAACAATATATTTTTTCCATAACAATACCGACGTATTTTTTATGAGCGCAACATTCCTGTTGTCCCGAGAGCACAGATCATGAAGCCCAAACCATACGATGAGGACGTCCGGGAATTCATCTCCAGCCAGCGTGGACTTCTCGTGGCTGCGAGTTCCGATGGCCTGTTCAACAAAAACCTGCGCGGGACGCTGACCCGGCACCTGTCCGTCAAGGACGACTGCGTGGTCAACGCCTTCACCGTCCAGGAACTGCAGCAGGTCATCAAGATGTACCGCTCCAGGGGGCACCGCATCCTGATTTTCATCGAACGCGAACTGGCCGGAAAACCGACCACGGAAATCATCAAATTCGTCAAGCAGGACCAGCCCGACGTGCTCTTCGTGGTGCTGACCACCGAGGTGGAACGGGAAAAGCTGATCCTGCTCCACGAGCTCGGGGCGGACAACATCATCACCAAGCCCATCGCCCCGGACACCCTCATCGAAAAGATCGCCTTCACCGTCAAACCCCGGGGGCAGATCGGCGAACTCATCGACGAGGGCAAGAAGCTTCTGGCCATCGGCCACTATGAGGACGCTGCGGAAAAGGCGCGCCAGGTCTTGGCCCTCAAAAACCAGAGTCCGGCCGGCCTGATCCTGCTGGGGGACGCCCAAAAGGGGCTTGGAAAGGTCGACCTGGCCTTGGAAAGCTACCGACAGGCCGAAAAAAGCGCCAAGCTGTTCCTGGAGCCCTTGAAAAAGATCGCCGCCCTGCACCGGGAAACCGGCAACACCGCCGAGGAGATCCGCCTGCTCGAGCGGCTGGACAAACTGAGCCCGCTCAACGTGGACCGCAAGATCGACATCGGCAACGGCTACATCCGCATGGGGGACACGGGAAAGGCCAAGACCGTCTTCGACGAGGCCATCAAGGTCGCCACCCGGGAGGCCATGGAATCCTTGAGCCGGGTCTCCCGGGAAATCGCCCAGATCTGCCTGGACGTGGCCCCGGAACTGTCCGAACGCTACCTGCGCCGCACCCTGGAGGCCAAAAAGGGCTTTCTGGACAAAAGCGACATCGAGACCTTCAACCGCCTGGGCATCACCCTGCGCAAGCAAGGCCGCTGGGAAGACGCCATCAAGGAATATCGCAAGGCGCTCAAGATATCCCCTGAAGACGGCAATCTGTATTACAACATCGCCATGGCCCACATGGAAGGCCGCCAACTCATGGACGCCTACAATTTCCTGACCAAGGCCCTGTCCCTCAACGCCGACATCTACAAGGCCGGAGAGCCGGTGTGCCTGAACATCGCCGCCATCTTCCGCCGGGCGGGAAAAAACGAACTGGCCAGGGACTATCTGCGGAAGGCCCTGGAACTCAATCCCGATTCGCAAAAGGCCGCCGCCTTTTTGCGCGAAGTCGAAACGCAACGCCTGGCCCAGGCATGAGGATCCACCCCGCGTGATCGCCTTCCCCGTCATCGACCCCGTGGCCGTGCAGCTTGGCCCCCTGTCCGTGCGCTGGTACGGGCTCATGTATCTTCTGGGCTTCACGGCGGCCTGGCTGTTGGGCCGACACCGGGCCGCGCGGCCGGGATCGGGCTGGACCCCGGCCCAGGTGGACGACCTCATCACCTACTGCGTGCTCGGCGTGGTAGTGGGCGGCCGGGTGGGCTATGTGCTGTTCTACGACTTCATGGGCCTTGTGCACGACCCGCTGCTGCTCTTCAAGGTCTGGCAGGGGGGCATGTCGTTTCACGGCGGGGCTCTGGGGATGTGCGCGGTCCTGTGGTACTTCGGCAAAAAGACCGGCCGGACGTTTCTGGCCGTGTCCGATTTCACCGCACCCCTGGGCCCCCTGGGGCTTTTCGCCGGGCGCATCGGCAACTTCATCAACGCCGAACTGTGGGGCAAGCCCACGGACCTGCCCTGGGGCATGGTGTTTCCCGACCCCCGGGCGGGCAGCCTGCCGCGCCACCCCTCCCAGCTCTACGAGGCCGGACTCGAAGGCCTGGCGCTCTTCGCCCTGTTGTGGCTGTATTCGTCCCGGCCCCGGCCCACAGGGACGGTCACGGGCCTTTTTCTGGGATTTTACGGGCTGTTCCGGTTCACGGTGGAATTCGTGCGGGTGCCCGACGTGCAGCTTGGCTATCTGCTCTTCGACTGGATGACCATGGGCCAGATATTAAGCCTGCCCATGATCGTGATCGGCGCGGGGCTGTACCTGACGGCCCGGCGCGGGGTCTTTGCCGCGTCGCGGGCCAGACCCGGGGGAAAAAAAGGCGGACGCACACGCAGGGCCTGATGAAGTATCCACGCGGTGGTTCCATAGGCAATGAATAGCCTCACCATCCATATCCAGGCTCCACCGATAAACCGGCATGCCATCTCAAGTTGAAATGTTTGTGGCGTCTCTGTGAAAAGAAACTTGATTTTCAGAAGTATTCGCACATTTCACCGCACGGCATGGCTCATAAGAATTGCTTTGTTGCGATATATTTTCTTGTGATTTAAGCCATTCGACAGAATCAGAAAAGGGGATGGCATGATTGGATTTGTGGATTTATTTTGCGGCGGGGGACTTGGCGCACGGGGTGCCGTAAATGCTGGCTGTGAACCGTTACTGGCGGTCGATGCCTGGGAACACGCCGCAACGACATACGCGGCCAACTTTCCTTCAGCCAGAGTTTACCGTGGAAAGGTTGAAGAAATCAATCCGTTGTATGTTTTGGACGGGCAACTCGCCAATCTGTTAATTTCTTCCCCAGAATGCACAAACCATTCACCCGCAAAGGGTGCCCAAGAACGAAACGAAGACAGCCGATGCACTGCCTTGCAGACCATTCGCTGGGCAAAGGCATTGAAACCTCGCTGGATTATTCTTGAAAACGTCCCTCACATTGCATCTTGGCCACGCTGGAAGGAAATTATCTCTGAACTTGAGCAACTTGGATACAAGACCAAGCAGTATATCCTTGATTCAGAAAAATTTGGAGTTCCACAATCCAGGCGGCGGTTATTCATGGTGGCAGATTTGGAAGGAAAACAACCTGACACTATAATTGGGAATTCTCCGTCGAGACATGCGCAAAGTATTCTTGACCCTCTTGGAACTTGGCCAACTACCCCGCTATATCGACTTGGACGCGCAGAACGAACAATACGACATGCTGAACGAGCCATTTCAGAGCTTGGCAGGGAGACTGCCTTCCTTGTGGTCTATTATGGATCGGATGGATCAGGTGGATGGCAGCGCCTGGACAGCCCGTTACGTACGGTGACCACGCTTGACCGATTTGCCTTGGTCGAACCTTCATCCGCCGGATACCGGATGAGGATGCTGCAACCACCCGAACTGGCACGAGCGATGGGACTCCCTCCTGAACATGAACTGGTAGCTCCAACGCGACGAGACAAGGTCAAGCTTTGTGGAAATGGGATATGTGCACCAGTCATGCAAGCAGTTATCGAACAGACCGTTACAATTGCGACTTGATTTTTTTTAAAATCCGGTCGACGCACTCTTTGAGAGATTTTTCGACCTCGTGCTCCCACAGTCTTATCACGATCCAACCTTCAGCCTCCAGGAATGACGTTACCTCCTTGTCTCGCTTCATATTACGACTAATCTTTTCAGACCAAAACAAATTGTTTGTTTTAGGCTTGGTCCCATGAAGTGGACAGCCATGCCAAAAACACCCATCTACAAAGACAAGAATTCGATGTTTTAGAAACGCTATATCTGGTTTTCCAAAAAGCGCTGGATGAATCCTGTAGCGCAGGCCAGTAGCCCACAAGGCGCTTCTTAAGGCCCTTTCCGGTCTTGTATTGCGCCCTTTGATCCTAGACATCACCTCGCTTCGCTTTTCGGCGGAGAAACAGTCATGGCCCTTCCTTCCCATGTTTATAATCCTCCCCCTGCTGCGGGAAACGAAAATTGTTGCGCATCAACCAGACCTTGACGTATTCTTTATTCAGAAACGTGAGGAAATACGCCCATGCCGGATATCGATAATCAAAAAGGCGCGGCCAGGATGCGCCCACGAGCCCGCCTCATCAAGCTGATCGGCGATGAACTGATAAGCGATGAACCCGTTGCCGTGGTTGAACTGGTAAAAAATGCCTATGATGCTGATGCAACCCAAGTCAAGGTTGTTTTTCAAAAATGTAGTTTTGACAATTTCGGTGGCAATTTATCTAGCAAGTTCACTAAATTTGAAACACATGATGCAGCTTTGTTTGATAGCATTGTCATTGAGGATGATGGATGTGGAATGAGTCTTGACGATGTTCTCAACAAATGGCTCGAGCCAGGAACTATTTCAAAACGGGATAAAGATAAAACCAAAAAAGGAAGAGTGCTGCAAGGCGCAAAAGGGATCGGTCGATTCGCCTCAGCCCGGCTAGCCAAGCAAATGATGCTTGAAAGCAAGATGGTCAACCATCCAGGGGTACTTGTTATCATTGATTGGGGTGATTTCGATAATGATAAATATCTTGAAGAAGTTAGCATTGAGTGGGAGGAAACAGAGGCAAAAAACCTTTCGTCGGGGACGCGAATCACTTTAGAGGGCTTGCGTAAACCATGGTCACATAATGATTTTCAAACCCTGCATTCTCGATTAGGGCGATTGATTTCGCCATTTCAAGATGTCGTTGATTTTTCAATTTTTTTGGGGATACCGGGCGAAGACCAATTTTCGGGTCGGGTTCTTCCACCCGATGTTGTCATGAATCCACGTTATAGCCTCGAAGGTTCTATAGATGAAAATTCATGCTTTACAGGGACCATAAACATTGAAGGACATGGCCCGACGCAGTACACCCGGCAACCAGTGGGAGAAAAAGGGAAGCCTGTATTGTGTGGTCCGTTTAGAATAGAGGTGCGCGCATGGGATCGTGACAGTGAAAGTTTAAGGCCTCTTGCGCAGCAGCATG
>JAVHLG010000006.1 GCA_031082225.1 Desulfovibrionaceae bacterium
ATTGCTGAAAACGCCTGTGATGGTTTGGCCGTGACCACAGTCAAGTCCAACATACGCGGAGGCCTAAAAGCGATGACGCCAAGAGCTGGCACGCTCAAACTCTACTAGCTGAAGGACATTCTAAAGCCGTAGCGACCAGGATCATGACCCGGCAGGGCTTGTTTCTTTCCCGCCATCTCGGAAAATATCTAAGATTTCGTTCTTTCGTGCTTGCGTTTTTTCTTTTTTCTTGCTATCTTGCTTGAACGAAAAAGCACTTAACACAAAAGAAGGGCCAATGAACGTACATCCAAACCCCCAGATCATTAAGCACGAAGGGCAGCCTCTCTTCGTTGTCCTTGTCCTACCCTATGCGGAATACTTGGCCTTGACCAAAGAGGACGATGGCGATGATCTTACGATCCCCTGGGAGGTTTCCAAGATCGCCCTTGTGCAGAAGAAAAGCCTCATTCGCGCTTGGCGCGAATATATGGGGTTAACCAAGCAAGAGGTTGCAAAAAGAGCCGGTATTTCGCTTAGCGGATTTGCCCAGATAGAGGCTAACAAAAGGGCCAGGCCCCACCGATCAACTCTGCTCAAGATCGCTGATGCCCTGGGAGTTCAACTCGGTCAATTGCAGCCCCAAGAAGAAAGGAAGAAATGATGAAAACAATAGTTCTTGCCAGCCAAAAAGGAGGTTCGGGGAAGACGACATTGGCCGCCCACTTGGCCGTTATGGCTGAGAGAGCTGGCGACGGTCCCAGCATCCTCATCGACACTGACCCGCAAGCCTCGCTGGCAGCCTGGTGGAACTGCCGGGCAGCGGAAGCACCTGCCTTCGCGATAACGTCTTTGGAGGAGCTTTCGGGTAAACTGGAGGCATTGGCACAAGCCAAGTTTCGATACGCCTTCATCGACACTCCTCCGGCCATCACCGAGGCGATCCGGACCGTGGTTGCTTTGGCCGACTTCGTGCTGATTCCGACAAGGCCTAGTCCCCACGACCTCCGGGCTGTGGGGTCTACCGTGGAACTCGTCGCAGGTTTTGTCCGTCCCTTCGCTTTCGCCTTGACCCAGGCCAAAGCGAATTCCAGGCTTACCCCGCAGGCAATGGGTGCCCTTTCTGAGCATGGCGTTGTGGCCTCTTCCATAATCCACGACCGAGTTGATTTCGCTTCGTCCATGGTGGATGGCCGCACGGTCATGGAGATCGATCCTCGCGGGCGGGCAACGAGCGAAATCGAAGAGCTTTGGCGGTTCTGCAAAAAACGAATGAACGAAAAAACGAAAAAACGATAACAAGAAAGAAAGAGGTCAAGCCATGGTCAAGAAAACTGCTGATCTATCTGCTGGACTCGTAGCTACCAAGGGGCAAGCAAAAGTCGGGAGCGACGCAACATCCCGGCAGCCTGAACCCGAGACTCCTTCCGCCTCTTCTTCCCCTCTGAATTTCAAAGTGTCCCCGGAATTCCGCCGCAGGTTCCGTCAGTGCGCTGCGGGGGCCGATTTGAAGCTCAACGAACTTCTGCGACAGTGCCTTGATGCCTGGGAAGAAAAATATAACGCACGACAGCAAGATAAAAAGAAAGGAAAAGGTCATGCCGAGGCCTGAAGGTATTGAGTGGGGACGTCAAGAATGGTGGGACTATTGGTCGCAAGTGCGAAAATTATTGGAGAAAGAAACTGGACTCCCGTCACGCATTATAACAGAGATTTGTAGATTGAATTGTACATGTGTAGAAGATATTCTAAAATTAAACAAAAGTGAAGCTTTAAGCAAAAAAGGAATAGGAGGAAGAATTTGGGAAGAGATTGAAGATTTTCAGAATAAATATGGGAAAGAAATGCTATCAGATGAGTATATAACTTTACGTCAGCTAAAACAAAAACTAGAAGGATATAACGATAATGACATAGTTCTTATTAATGGAAATCCTGGTGTGGAAATAGTAGAATCTTTAGGCAGAATGCAGGAATCGACACTTCTCAAAATAGTATGTTTAAATAGTTATAATTTTGCAAAACAAGACTTGACATGCCTTGGTAAAAAATTTTGTAATCAATGCCAGCCAATAAAGAGATTTTCAAGAATAAAAAAAGATAGAACTTGGCTTGTTAAGGCAATAACAAGGCGTCTCGACAAGAAAACAAAAGAAAAAATGGAATGGGATAAAGTTGATTGGAGGTTATCAGATGCCGCTTTGGCAGAAGAGTACGGCGTCACACGGCAGAGAATAAATCAGATGCGGAAACGATTTCACCGTCAAGCAAAATGAAGTGCATCGCCTGTCAATACGCAGGTCCAGCCGTGGCCATCGAGGACTCGGCCGGAAAGTCATTCTACGTCTGCCCAGCTTGCCAGACGCCGAAAGCCATCGCGCCAAAGGCCTGGGAAGTCCTAGGCATTCCTAAGGTACGTTATCTGGCTGCACGGCCGTGGAAGGCTGTCAAGATGAAGCGGGAGGCGTTCGAGGCGATCCTGGTACACGTCCCGCACGAAGCAGTGGACGTTCTCAGGCGAGGGATTGAGGCCGAGGTCTTGCTGGAGGCCCTGGGCTTCCAGCAAGACCTCGGATGAGCTTCTTACGGTATAGCGCGGATCAAGTACCTCACCTTGATATGCTTCGGGGCGGTTTCCACCTCGCCGGTCTCATGGGTGTTTCCTCCACCAGCCATGTTCGTTTGCCCGCTGATCGTGCCGCTGCCTGAGAATGTACCGCCGTCCGTCCATCCGGAAACGGTTCCGGTCGCGGTGCTCATTGTGGTTATGAACACTCCGTTCATATATCCATATGGTGGCGAAATCGACGTAGACGTGACGCCTGCCACAGGCATGACATAGGATACACTGGTCGATCCGCTGAAGTATTGAGGGGACGTCGTCCCAGAAACGTTTACCGATCCGCTGATGATGTCGTGTTGATGCGGATCGATATAATGTGAATGGGATTTGAGTGTGTCGGAAAACGTTTTGCCGACGTCTGCCAGGGCCGTTGTCCCCCGCAAAAATTGATCATTGTAGTTGGGAACTGGCTTCCCAGCACCCAGAACAGATCGTAATCTATCATATTGAGAACCGGACGGGACGGCTTGGCCGTTGCATTCCAGCCATTTTGCCATATCAGGTGGATTTGTGCTGGAGGACCAGGTAATCACGGTCCCGACCGGGATAGCACCCTGGCTCGTAATCGAAACCGGAGTCGGGTCAAAACTCGCGGAGTCGGCAGAAAGCCCCGGGGCAGGCATGAAAAGTGCCATAATTGCAGCGAAAAAGAGCATGGGAATTTTCATAGTAATCCTCCGTTAATGTGCACCTGTTGGTTTTCCGTGGTCGTCGTCCCAGACGTTTTTGCATTTTGGATAGCCCGAGCACCCCCAGAAATCGTATCCTTTGGTGCCGGTTTTGACCCGGTGGACCAGAGGCTTGCCGCAATCAGGGCATTTGTAATCGCTGAGGGGTGGTCTCTCCCCATCCTGTTTTTCCTTGCGCCGTCCGGGCTTGTCGCCTTTCGAGAAGAAATTGACCCTGCAGTCCGGGTAGCCCGAACATCCCCAGAAATCATAGCCCTTAGGGCCGGTCCTGACCCGGTGGACCAGAGGCTTGCCGCAGTCCGGACAAGGGAAGGTCGGAAGCGCGTTCTGGAAGGCTTGAAGCTCCCTCTCGAAGGTGCCGT
This sequence comes from Desulfovibrionaceae bacterium, assembly GCA_031082225.1. Classification (GTDB taxonomy): domain Bacteria; phylum Desulfobacterota; class Desulfovibrionia; order Desulfovibrionales; family Desulfovibrionaceae; genus Desulfolutivibrio. The sequence continues at coordinate 3,654 of JAVHLG010000006.1, forward strand.
AAAATTTCCGCACGGCATCCAGGTACTTCGCATTGCCTTCGGCAACGGCGTCCAGGTCCCCTTCCATGTCCTGGGTGAAGGCGTATTCCAAGAAGGCGAACTTTCCGACCAGAGCCTCGATCACGGCCTCACCTTCGGGAGTGGGCACCAGGACGCGTTTTTCGAGGCGGACGTAGCCGTGATCCACGATCTTGGCCAAGATGGCCGCGTAGGTCGAAGGCCGGCCGATGCCGCTGTTCTCCAACGCCTTGACCAAGGCCGCCTCGGTGAATCTCGGCCGGGGCTTGGTCTTCTTGGTCGTAACCGCGCCCTCCCTGACGGCGAGTTGGCCACCTTCCTGGAGAAGCGGGACCGGGTTTTCCGGTTCTTCTTCGGATTCGTCCACCTGGTCCGTGGCCATGACCACCTTCCAGCCGGGCTTGAGCAGGGTCCGGCCCTTGGCCTCGAACTCGGGAAATTTGCCGTTTACGGCCGTTTCGCTTTGAAGCACTGACTCCCGAACGGCAAACACGGCGTCATCGAGCTGACTGGCCAGGGTCCGCCGGCGAATCAGGTCGTACAGCGCCTTTTCGATGTCGGTTTCGCCTGCTTCCTCCACCTGGATGTGAGTTGGGCGAATGGCCTCGTGGGCTTCCTGCGCGCCGGTCTTGATTTTCCAAGAGCGCGGTTTGGCCACTACCGGCCAGCCCTGGCTTCGGCAAAACTCCTGGATTTCGGAAATGGCCTCATCGCTCAAGTTGGGCGAGTCAGTGCGCATGTACGTGATATGGCCGGCTTCGTAGAGCTTCTGGGCCGCGCCCATAGTCTGCTTGGGCGAGAGCTTGAGCGCGTTTGAGGCGGCCTGCTGGAGGGTAGATGTCGTGAACGGCGCGGGAGGGGCCGAACTGGTCTGGGAATCCTTGCAGGAGAGCACGACCACCCGCCGGACGGCCGCGACCTCGGTGGCCAGGTTCATGTCCAGGATGAATTCCTGACCCTCGGCCAGCCACTCCTTGGTCCGCCACGTGGCCTTCCAGCCTTGGGAGATGTTCGGAGTGGAATCGAAGACCAGCTCCACACCGAAGTGGGTCGTAACTCGATGGTTCCGGATGTCGCGCTCACGTTCGACGATCAGTCGAAGGGCCGGACTCTGCACCCGCCCGGCGGGCCGTCTCCCTCCCAGAAGACTCCCCAGGGGCCGGGGGACCAGGTAGCCCACGAGGCGATCAAGCACCCTGCGGGCTTCCTGCGCGGCGATGAGGTTCATGTCCAAAGCCCTGGGTTTGGAGATCGCCGCCTTGACCGCCTTTTCGGTGATTTCGGCATATGTCACGCGGCGTTCGTTTTTGAGATTCAGGGCGTCCTTGAGATGCCAGGCAATGGCCTCGCCTTCACGGTCAGGGTCCGTGGCCAAGTACACTTCATCGGCGGATTTCACGGCCTTGGCCAGCCTGGCCAGCACCGACCGGCCACGTTCGGTGGGGACGTAGGAGGGACGGAAATCCGGAGCGGCCACCCCGATCTCTTTTTCGGGGAGGTCACGCACGTGGCCGACGCTGGCTTGGACATCCCATCCCTGACCCAGAAAGCTTTTGAGCTTGGAAATTTTACCGGGAGATTCGACAATCAGGAGTTTCATAACCTTCACCTCATCAAATCAATCGTTGCTGACCACATACCGCTTCACCAGCATGGGAGACGCAGCGGCCTCCTTGTCGCGTGTCAGGGCCGGGCCACTGCTTTCAGGCGGCCGGTCCCCTGACACGGCCGGAGTTTCCCGGCCGGAGATGCGGCGAATCACGTCTTCGGCATAGGTCCGACCGCGCTCGGAGTCCGTATGCGGGGTATGGTAGGCGGCCACGGCCCTCCAGGTCAGACCGTGGCGTTTGATTTCTTGCCCGAGGATCCACGTGCCGACCTGGATGTTGCCGCGTGGATCCATCACATCCTCCAACGGCAGATTGTACCGCCGGAGCCACTGAGAGTTCACCTGCATGACGCCGATGTCGAAGGAGAGTCCGCTCTGCAGGGCCGCCTGGCTGAGAGCCATGGCATCGGCCCGGCTGGCGGCCCGCACGGTGCGGCCTTCGACGTTCATGATCCAAGGATTCAGGGCGCTTTCTTTCCGGGCGATGGCAAGAGCCAGTGCCTTGGGCACGCCGTAACGTGCGCATGGCGCGTCAAAGAGGTCGTGCAGGTCTTCGGCTCCGGCCGGGAGCACGGCGGTCAAAAGCAGGACCAGCACTGTCACGCACATTCTCATCATCGTTCCATCCCGTGGCATTTTTGGGTTTCGAGAACTCGGGAGACTTGAGCCTTGACGGCTTCAAGGCCTCGGGCCTGGTGCAAATCATTGAAGTCGGTCAGGCCCTTCTCCTTCTCATCTGAAGTGAAGGCGGGCACGATGACGCATCCGTTGATGGCTTTGGCGGCCTGCTTGGCCTTCTCGACGCCGACGTTGTTTTCGTGCTTGTGGTCGTTGTCCGCGCAGATGGCGATTCGCGCATCGGGAAACTTTTCTCGAAGGATTTTGGCCACGGGCTCCAGGTTGCCAGCATCGAAGGCCACGGCCACGGGCTTGCCGGTGGCCATGTGCAGGCTGACGCCGGTCGCGTAGCCCTCAGCGAGTAGAAGCCCGCCCCGTGGCTCCTGGGAAAGCCTCTTCTCCGGATCGAGGAGAAAAAAACATCCCTGTTTTTCGCCCCCGGCCTGGAACCGTTTTTCGCCCCCCCAGCCGATCTCCTGGACGTTCCGTAGTTTGTCTTCCGCGTTGGTGAGAGGGACCAAGAAGACTTTCCCGTCCGACGACTCCTTGACGCCACCGAGGGGCAGGATTCCTTTGCTGAGGAGGTAGGGGTTCCTGAGCGCCGCCATGGAGGCGATGGGCGGCAGGGCTGAGAAGTTCTGAACGCACATTTCAGCCACACGATCTTGAACCATCTCGCGTTCACGTTGGCGTTGCCGCGTTCGTTCCTCGCCTTCACGCCGCAAATCATCCTTCTGCTGGGGCGTCAGGGTGTGCCCCGTGGCTTTCCACGTCGTCTTCTCGCCGGTCTTATGATTTTGATACCACCCCGCCGGGTGCCCATCGAGGTGCCCGATATACGCGCCGTCAAGAGTGCCCGGCTTGCCGTCTAAAGTGGGCACCCTTTGCATCTTGCCGTCCATGACAGGCAGATGTCCCCCCAGGTCGAGCCCGGCCGAGCGTAGCGCCTGCGCAAATTCCTGCCGGGGATCCATGGGAGAGACAGGCTCGGGCGTCCGTGCCGTGCGCCAAGCATCCAACCTGGCCAGGTCCGCGCCCTCGGGCGCGTACCACAACTTGGCGTCGGCATCCCACTTTGCGCCTGCCGCCCGGGCCTGGCCCTTTTCTGCGAAGGGCACGTGGAGGAAGGTTTTTTCCGTGGCGATGTCGGGCACTCCGCCGGCGTCCCGGGTCGACACCGATACTTCCTGCTTGAGTTCCTGCTTGTGTTCCATGCCGAGGACGAACTCCTTCATCTTCTCCGCGTCGCGGCAGGCGCGGACGATCTCATAGGGGTCTTTTTCGAGGACCTTGATCCAGGAGCCCACGTAGGAAAGGTGCTGGCCGGGGTCATAGCCGATGCCCAAATCCTGGCCGAGCATCCAGGATGCGATCTCCGCCCGCAGTTCCTCTCTGGCGTAGACCTCGGACCCGAAGGGGCCGAATTCACGCGCCATGCGCGACTCATGCCCGGTCCAGTGGCCAAGCTCATGCAGCGCGGTGGAATAGTAATTCCCGGGCGTAGGGAACTGCTCCATGGGGGGGAGGCAGATTTCGTCCTTGGCCGGGCTGTAGAAGGCTCTACTGCGCTGGTTGTGTTTGATGACCGCGCCGGAATTCGCCAGGATGGCTTCGGCCTTCTCGTTTGGGTCCCAGGTCCGGACGAGCGTCGAGGCGTCCAGTGGCGGCACGTGCCCTTCGAGCTGGCTGACATGGAAGACCGACGAGAATCGGACAATGGGCCTGGTCAACTGGACCTTCTCCATGACCTGCTTGCCGTCGGCATCCAGGACGGGCTTGCCCTGCTCATCCTTGGCCGGGACATCCTTGGTGAACTGCCAGTAAACGATTGGTTGGGACTTCTCCCCCTTGCGGACGCGGCAATCTATCGAGTTCGCCTGTCGCAGGGTCATCCACCGGGGATCGGCATACCCATTACGCGAGAGCATCAACCGGTTGATGCCGCTATAGACCGTGCCGGAGACGGGGTTCATGGGGGGAAAGAGCTCTCCCGGTTGCCAGGGCTTTTGCCATGGGGCCGCGCCTTGTTTCAGATCCTCGATGATCTGTTCGGCGAACACCTCGTGGAACGGTTTGCGGGCAACCGCTTCAACGGCCATTGTCGCCAGCCTCCTCGTCAAACAGGTCGTCCAGGCTGACTGCCTTTTCCTGGAAAGCGCCCATGAACTCCGCCACGTCCGGATCGACCGGGATGCCGAGTCTCGGGTTTTCCAAGGCTTGGTTTTCCACCGCTTTTGCCGCCGAGTTCAAAAAATCCTTGTCCATCTATTCTTCTCCTTTCGTCCCTTTGAGACGGGTATGGGATGTCAGGGACAACTCGAGGCCTGTTTCCAAGGCCTTGCCTCTGCTTTGCAAAACCTCATTGGACAATTCCGTGGCCTTCGGCCCCGCGACTTCGTTCATCTGGGTCCGGAACGCCTCGACACCATGGGAATTGATGAAGCGGGTGGCTTCGGTCACGAAATGCTCGCGCGCCGCTTCCTTGGCTTTTTGGGTGGTGGCCATGCACCGGGCCACCTCCTTACGGGGCGCGCGGAAAGACGCCTTGTAGGCCTGTTCGGCCTCCAGGTAATTCCGCGCGCTTTGCCGGAGCGGTTCAGCGAGGGGAGACGCTTCAGGCTCAGGCCGTTGTTCTTTCGAGGGATTACGCTTGGGGGAATTGACAAGGGGCTGGTTGGTGAGTATAGATATATTGCTCCTCATATTGGACGGCCCGGGCAATTGTAGCCCGGTACGCCTACCCAATGTGAGGAGTTTTTCTTTGTCGTAATACCGAGTGTTTTGTTCAAACTGAGTGAGAAGCCACTCCCTCCACTTTTCCCTTCCGTACACGCTGGCGATACCGTTAACCTGCATGTTCCGGCTCCCACGTTGTACAGTATCCAACTGAATGGCGGCGATAATCGGCCACTCGGTTTCGACTTGGTGTGCCTCGGTTAAAACGACCAAAGAGCCAGAATCTGGGCGCGATGCCGAATCAAAAACAGCAACAGGCTGCTCCAGATGCTGAGGAAGTTCCTTCAAAATCTTCACGGAGATAGCATGGTCGTTCAGCACTTTATGGGCTACGCGCTGAGTCATCGCCATTGGGAACTCTGGAGCGCCTAGAGATCGCAAAACCAACGGCGTTTGCTCGATCACAAGCAATTCCTCACGGCGCATCCCTCCAGCAAGAAAACGTTCAACATCGGCCTGCCAACTCATGAACCCTCTCCTTTTGGAGTAAAAACGATAACAGCATCCACCTTGTGGAGCGTCGCCATGGGGACCAGGCCGAAATACCGGCCGTCGAATCCACCCGAATGCCCGTTGGACATGACCAAGGCCATGTCCGGCGGGATTCGTCCGGAGCGCAGGGCAGTCGGGGGGAGAGGGCGTTGCAGGGAGTCCTGAAAGCGAACCTGGCTGTCAGGCAGGAGATCGCCGTTCAGCCAGACACCGCCACGAGTGAGATATACATGGTCGCCTGCGGTCCCAGCCAGCTTCTTCAGCAGTGGTTCGAGTTCATTTGGGCAGGCCCCCGGCCGGAGATAGCCTCGCTCCCGGGCCAGGGAGGCGAACCACGGATCGTCCAGACAAAACGTGACCAGGTCGCCGCGCTCCGGAGCCGCATCGCTGATTCGGTAGAGTCCTTTGGGCATGGAGGGCGTGAGGTTGAACCTGAAGCCGAGCTGCTCAAAGAGCAAACCGCCAAGACCGATGACAAGCCCAAAGACAAGCACGAGGGTCTTCACTGCAGGGGTTCCCCATTCCGGGCGGCCAAAAACTCCGTGTACCCGTGCGATTGTGGTTCCGAGGCCTCTCCGGAACCGGAAGAAGGATCCCTGTGGACAGGGTTTTTAACGGTCACGTCGGAGTCCTTCGGGGCCGCGATTTTGGCCCGGATGGAAAACACCGGGTCCAGGAAGTACATGATTTGCTTGCCGTAAATCGGAGGGCGTCCGGCCACGAAAATGAGCATGTCGCCCGCTTCCACGGCGCGGCCCTGGGCGTCCTTTCTGAGCCCGGGCAGGCGCATGCATTCGTCAGCGGTCAGGAGCGGCCGGGCCGTTTCAGAAACGCTGACCGAAGCGGATTTGAACAGGCCTCGGCCCTCGGACAGTGATGTTTTGCGGTCCACGACCGTGGTCTTGCCCGTCATCTCGGAGAGTTCCTTGGCCGTGGCCAGGGTGTTCGGAGCGAAGGCCGCACGGATGTGGCAGTTGCCACGGATGCCGTTCTCCTTGCCGTAGGCCGTTGCGAGCTGTTCCACGTCCTGGATGATGAGCATGTACGTGAGGCCGTATCCAGCGGCGTAGGCGATGGACTTCTCGATGATCTCCATCTTGCCGATGCTTACGAACTCGTCCAGAAGCATCAGGAGCCGACGCGGCGGCTTCTTTTGCAGGCCGTTCACGAATTCCATGCGCTCGCAGATGCGTGAGACAATCATGTTGAGAACAAGGCGCAGAAGGGGCCGCAGACGGTCGATATCGGAAACGCCCACTACTAAGTAGAGGTTGACCGGATTGGCATGGTGCAGCAGGTCGTGCACTCGGAAATCCGAGCACACCGTGTTCGCGGCGACCACGGGGTCACGGTACAAGGCCAGGTTGACCAGAGCCGTGGACACGACGCCGGAGGCCTCATTTTCCGCCTTGTTCAGCATCTCGCGGGCCGAACTGGCGATGAAGGTGTGGATTTGGTCCGCGCCCACGGCTCCGTCTGGGAAACAACCCCGCATCCATTCCTGGTGCGGAGTGTCCAGCATCTCCTGGAAGAGGAGCTTGATTGGCTTGGCTTCATCGGCCAGCATGTTCCCCAGGTCGTGCAAGGTGGCTGTCCGGCTCTGGGTGAACCGGACGAGGACCATGCAGTGGAGCAAAGCACCGGCGATGAAGGCGAAGCCAGCCTTAGCCCAGTGGTCCTGCAGGCCCTTGCCTTCGGGGTCCACGATCATTTGCGCGATGTTCTGCACGTCGGGGATCGCGGAAAGCGTGTTCAGCCGGACTTCCTCAAGGGGGTTAAACCGGACGCTCGCACCAGTGGTGTCGGCGGGGTCGAACCTGAGCACCATGTGTCCCAGAGACTTCCGGTAGCCGGATGTCAAAGCCCAGTTCTCGCCCTTGATGTCCAGGACGCACGTGGAGCCATTCCAGGCCAGAAGCGTGGGGATGATGATGCCGATGCCCTTGCCCGAACGGGTGGGCGCATAGACGAGGACGTGCTCCGCGCCGTTGTGCCGAAGGTAACGTTGCCGTCTGGTCGACCTGCCGAGGAGCAAGCAGATGAACGCGGCCAGGCCGACGGCTTCTTTGATCCAGCCTCCGATGTACATTCCCATGCCGCAAAGTAAGCCGGACTCCCGGATGTCTTTCTCCCTGGCCCAATGAGCGGAACCATGGAGGTCATCCCGGCCCTTGAGGGATCGGCCGAGGAACCTGGCCAGGCCGAGGATGACCAGTTGCGGTACGATGAACAGAAGTTGGGCCTGGAAAACGGCCTGGCGAACGGCCTCGTGCTCCCTGGAAAGAGAAGTCCAGTCCAGGATTTTGAAGGGGGAATACCAGGCAAAGCCGAAAGCGATGAAGAGATGTTGGCCCAGGCCCGGATGGTAGGCGAAGTAGGCGGCCACCCGCTGGGTGGCGAATGTGAAGCTGGCCAGAGCCAGGACCACCATGAAGCCCAAATAGAACCAGCGGAAGGCCGAGGGGCGGCGCTTGACGCCGCCAAGGCCGTATTCTTTATCCTTGGGCATGGCTATTTCTCTCTTTGGTGATTGCTTTTCACGGTGACACTGAGCGTGTAGTTGCCATTGGGCAGCGGTTGCAGGAGCGTCAGCGCCTTTTGAACCGCCTCGGCTGGATTGGAGCAATCGAGCTGCAAGGACAGAACGGGGGGCACGATAAGCACGTAGGGCGAAGTCGCTTCCCGACCCGAACCGATATTGCCCTCGATGAGAGGGGGGGAGCCCTTGACCGCAGCCTTGTCTTCGTCCGGCTGAGTCAGAATCGACCAAATCAGGATCGAGACGAACGCAGCCACGGTCATGAGCAAGAGGGAAATCGCCTGAATCGGCAGCCTTCTTTCGTGATCCTCGCAGAATAAAGTCACTGGCATCCTCCTTGAGTTACCGCTTGTCACTGTAGGGACCTCCGAACACCAAATCCTTGGTGACGACGACATTGAAGGAATAGCCCGGCCGGATTTCCAGAGTGGGCTTTATGTTGATGTTTTTCGTGAGGGATTGGGCCGTGACTTGCCCGAGTTGGGTGGCCAGAGCACTGGCCATTTGTTGCTGCATTGAGGGCGATGATGACGAGGTGGACGACTCGGAATTCTCGGATTGCGGGGTGACGGAATCGACGGCCCAGGACGTGCCGCCGGTAATGAGGGTCATGAGCAGGGCATTTCCGAAAATCCGGAAATAATGATTGTTCACTTCATCGTTAAATCCGCTGTACCCCGCGCCGTCCGTGCCGGGCATGGCGTCCAGGGTAATGGCCGAACCGTCAGGGAAAATGATCCGGTTCCAGGCCACAAGCACCCTGGACTGACCATAAATGATCCGGGAGTCGTAAACTCCGAAGAGCTTGGCGCCCTGGGGAATGAGGAGATACCGGCCGTCGGCCGTGTCGTAGACGTTGCGGCTGACCTGGGCGATGATCTGCCCTGGCAGGTCGCTGTTGATGCCGCCAATCATGGTCGCGGGGATGACCGAGCCGGTTTTGACCTCGAAGCGCTGGCCGGCGATCCGGGTCCCGGATGCCTGCCACTGCGTGTCGCCTTTCGGCGACTGGCGATCAAAAAAGGCCTCCTTGTCCTTGTCAGCGGCTGGGTCATAGGTCCCTTCCCGGACGGGCACCTGCCCGGAGAGCAGATCACCGAGCGATGCGCGATTCCTTCTGTCCTCCGGATGGAGCGGGGGCGCAGTGACCGACTGAGGCTTAGAGGCGTCATCCGTCTTTCCGGACTTGCGGATCACCAACGGCGACGACAGGGCGTTAAGTGCCGCCTGGTGGCGACGGCGGCGCAGTTCATCACGTTCCCGGTTCAGTTCAGGAGATTCAGGACTCGTGACGACAACGATCGGTTGTGGAGGCGGCTGGACCGGCGCAGGCTCTACGGGAGGAGCCATGGCCAGGCCCGGTCCGACATTGCCTTCGATAAGCGGCTGGGAATCCTTGGTCACGGCCTGGATTTTCGGTGTGTCTTCGGCTTGTTTGGTTCCGGAGAAGTTTACCGACCAAACCAAAGCCGTGATGGCCAATGCAGCGCCAATCACACCGAGGTAGATCGGCAAACGGCGCAGTTTCTGGGGCGCGTCAAAACCATCGGGATCGTGGGACATACTTAGCTATCCTTTGCGCACAACGTGCAGACAAGAATTCGACCGTAGTCAGCCTCGGGATAAACCCAGCCCAGCGAATCATCAGTGGTCAACATGCGCAGGTACACCCGCCACTGCGTGGCATTGAGACTTACGGCCCAGGCCTGAAACGATGTCATCGGCGGTGCACTCTGGCCGGCGGCGGCAATGGCCGGTGAGACAAAAATCTGTGGAGTGGTATCCGTCCCGGGTGGGCAGGTGGGTTTTGCGATAGTGTCGCCGGATTTGGCCAACGTTGCAGTTTTTAGAAGGCTGCTGTTGCCAGAGTCGGCAACGATCTCCATGTGACCATTGCGGCAGATGTAAACTCCCTGGTCACTGTCAAGGAAAACTTTTCCTTCGTCATCGCTGTTGCAGGTCTCTCCAGACGAATAAGACCTTGGAGTGAACTGAATTTCGGAAACCCCACGAATTGCATGGTCGGTCATGTCCAGTTCTGTCTGCATGGCATTGAGTTCTTCGTGGCCCGGGACCGCAACGCGGTAAAGAAAATCCTGGCCCAGGCTGCCGCTGTCGAACGTGCTGGACGCCCCGAGATGACCAGCGCCGGGCGAGCTGATGCCGAGGCTGGCCAGGCTGAGAGTCCAGCCTCCGCCGGCCCCGCGCAGGGTGTCGGCCGATTGGCCCGGGACGAGCCCTGTTGGGACGAATCCTCCGGACCCGCCGGCCATGGCCGCTGCCGCCGGCACCGTGGCCGTTCCGAATTTTGGACGACTGGCGTCGTGGCCACGGCCGCCGGTAGTCAGAACCACGGCCTGGATCGAGCCTGATGCCGGTTGACGAAAATAGATCTGATAGGATTGGCCCCAAACGTTACGGCCTTGGAATCCGGACTGGAGGAATCCTCCGGACACGAGGGGCGCGGTCGTTATGGACGGGCCGGAGCTGGCCGTCGTTTGCCCAACGAGCGTGGTGTAGTTTTTTCGGACGTAAGCCGCGGCTGCCCGGCTGACCTCAGTGAGCTGATCCGCCGCCTGTCGTTTTTCCACCTCTTCTGTTCCCATCATCCAGAGGTTCGCCAGAGAGGGCAGGAGGATGAAAAGAATAACCAGGGCACCCAGCACTTCGATGAGCTTCATGAGCCACCTCCGAGATCAATGACGCTGGCCAGGTTGCCCTGGGAGACGAATGCCGGCAGGGCACTGCCGCCGGGCGTCAGCTTGCCGCTCTCGGCTTGGCCAACCGCCAGGCTGCCGAACAGGAGATCACGTGCGGCTGCCACCTCCTCATCGGAGGCCGGGCCCCACACGTAGAGGCATCCATTTTGGATGCGCGCATGCCACTGACGCAGTTGCGTCCAACCGGCAGGAAGTGAAAGGGATGCCAACGAAATGTCCCCTGGCGTTGTCTGCCCTGTCGACAAAACATATCGCATGACCTCATTGCGATAGATCACGTAGTTCAGTGCTACAGCCTGTGCTAGGTGCGCATCGTCCATGCGATATCGACCAAAATCGAACATGGCCATTATGCCGAAGGTAAAGGCTAGAACAGCAAGCGCTTTCATATTAAATCGCCTTAATCCCCTTTTCCTTGATCAAATTTTTAATCTGGTTCATGTCCTCTTCGAGAGCGGTGAGACGTTTTTCACGCAACTTGGCGCGAATCCCTTTGACACGAATTTCTCGTTCAACAGGTTGACCGTCATAGGGGAAAGGCAGCAACAGATATTGAGGAATCTTTTCCAGACGTTCTTCACATCTAAGGTCTTGCAGAATGATGGCGAGCAGGGAGTTGCCGAGATTTTCGCAAGCATTGGCGGCATCAATCTCCTGAGCCCAGTTGATGAGACGTTCCAGGGCTGACAGCACGTCAAACCCGTGAATCGTGGCAATGACGAGCTGCTGCCGCGATCCCAGCGCAACACGCAATGCTTCAATGGCCGCAAATTTGGTGTGAATCTCGCCAATAAAGATCACGTTAGGGCTTGCGTAGAGATGGGCACGCTCGATGTGCGCGGCGAGCTCGTGCTCACCATGAATTTCCGTCTGGAAACAATGGCCGTGCTCGCCCCAGCTTCCTCCTAGAGGCAATTCCGCTGGATTTTCGAATGTGACGGCATGTCCTCCGAATGTTTTGAGTCTGGCGGTCACCAGGGCGCTCGCGGTGGTAGTCTTTCCGGAGGCCTGAGCGCCGGCGACAAGAACGAGGCCATGCCGTTGCTGCGGCAGAAGAAACCAGTCACAGAGGTAGTCAGGGAGGCCTAAGGAAAACAGGTCGGGGACAACAGCCGGCAGGCGGCGCAGAAACCAGGTTCGGCCACCGTCCACATCCTGCACGTCGGCCACGCGGTAGTGGATACCGCCGTGCTGGAACCTTATCGTTGACCTGGCCACCCGCATTCCGCTGGTGGGCTCGATGTGCCTGATGGACAAAAACGCATCCGTCAGCCGCCTGGGAAGGTCCGCTAACTCGCTCTCGTATTCTGGTGGGACTGGGACGAGTTGTTGGCCCGTATCGGGGCAACCCTTCAATTTCGCGGTCCCATCCGGGAGGATCAGGATGTCTGAAAAGACCAATTCAGCAAGAGACATGCGTCACCTCGCGGTGAACGTGATTGTATTTGATGAACCCGAGCAGGCCGTGACGATCTCGGAGACATCGCCTCCTGTGGCGTCGCTGCCGTTGATATCTACTGCCAGCCATGCATCAGTCTGAAATTTAGCCAGCTTGGAACATTCATCCTGCGGAATTTGGGTCAGGCTGATGGAAAATGCAGACGTTCCGGACACAGCGGCGAGGGTAATCGTTCCGCCGAAGGGATTGCGAAGATCGGTCCCTTTTACAAACGGTTTTGGGACTAATCCGGCAGAGAGCGCCAAATCATTATCCAGACCAGAAAAATCATTCGATCCGGAAAACATGTGTTGCACCTGCATGCGCAGAGTAATGAGATTCTGTTCCGTCTCTCCTAATTTGGAGGAACTGAACGCGGAATTGAGGCCGAGGGCGGCCCCTGCCAGGATAATCAAACCAACGAGAATTGCTCCTAACGTTTCTAAAAGCGACATGGCTAAAAACCTCCAGCGGGAATGAGTTGAGATTGAAGAGAACCTATAGATGCCGCAATCAAACTGACGATGCCGCTCAGCATGATAATGGCGACGACATTTAGAATGCGGGCCTGTCGCTTGACGTGCTCAACGCCTTCGACCAGCCATTCTTCAGCGAGATTATGTAGTGTGACATGAAATCCTGGGAGCGACGCATAGACACGCAAATCTTCAACCAACTCAGAGTCCGGAAATTCCATGCCGCACGAAAATAAAGCCTCCCCCAAGTTCTTCCCGGTCCCTGTTTCTTGTGCAACGAGGGCAACTCGCTCGCGCAGATAGGCTGTGATGTGGTCACTATTCATCATGCTGTCGAAAATGTGAGTCAGTTGCATGCCTGAGCGCATGAGGGTGGACAGCGTGTAGAGCCAGACACAACCAACGGTAAGTCTGTAAATGGACCAGGGAGGGATTTGTTCAACGGAGAGCCGCCAGCGGCCTGTCCATCGGGGCAACGTGATAAGGATGGCGGCCAGGCCAGCCAGAAGCAGAACGAACGTGGCAACGCCAAACGGGGACGTTACAAACGACGTGGCCATGTACATGAGGGCCGCTGGGCCGTGCCAGGCCGTGGGATCGGAGAGCATGGCCAATTTGGGCATGACCAGGACCGACACGACAAGAAGAACCACCGCGACCATGGCCATCAGAAAGGCAGGGTAAATGAGGGCTCCGGCAACAGCCCGAAGAATCGTTTGGCGTGCTGCAAGCAGGCCTGCGGCAAGGTCAAGGCCCTCGGGAAGGCGGCCTGCCCGTTGGCCGCTTGAGATGAGCATGATCTCCTCTGGCGTGGCAAATCCGGTCAGGCTAGCCCCCAGGTTGTGGCCCCTGCCCAGGTAGTCACTCACCTGCGCAAAAACGACGGCCGTTGGTGATCGTTGTGCGGCGGCCCGGGCTTGCATTTGCTTCAGGGATTGAGACAGGTTCAATCCGTGGCGGACCTGGGCAGAGAGTTTTTTCCATGTCCTCAGCCGTACAGTGGCGGAAAAGCTTAAACGAGGAAGAATGGATGATGAGAGCATTAAAAACGCCCTCCTTGGACGAAAATCTGTGTAAAATTCAACGGAACGCCAAGCCGTTCTTCCGCGATGTATGGGTCGACAAGCCCTGCCTTAATCAATTCGACAGCATGCTTCACGTAGCTTTTCCCTTCTTTCTCCTTAACCCAATATTCATGTGCCCTGGATGTATTGCCAGCACTCAGGTAACTCAGCATCTCCTGGTCAGTGGCGATGAATTCAGCGGCAACAGTTTGGCCGATAAAGCCTCGTTTCATGCAATTTTCACAGCCATCACCACGAACGTAGACATTTTCAATGTCATCGTTTTTCATTTCACGATAAAGACGCTCTTTGACATCTGTAGGAATTGCTTGTTCGCGTTTATCATCAGATAAATCAAAAAAGCGAACTTTGCATATCGGGCATAGTACCGGTATGAGTCTTTGATACTCAAGACCTGCAAGAACGTTATGATTACAAAGTTGATCTAGTGGATTTTGGAAATGGGTAGCTAGAATCGAAGACATTCTGGCAATAATTCCAAAAGCATTGTTGGCGTGAAGCGTAGCAAAAACGGCGTGGCCTGTAAGCGCCGCATCGATAGCGGCAACAGCCGCCTCCACATAGCGAATTTCTCCGATCATGATCACGTCGGGGTCAGAGCGCATTGCCCCGGCAATAGCGTCTCTGTAGGCGTATGCTCGTTCGATCTTGTCATTGCTGGAAATGAGAACCTGGCGAACCCCTTTCAAAGGGTACTCCGGCGGGTCTTCGATGCTGAAATAGGCCTTGCCGGGGTTTCTTTCGACTTCAGCCTCCATGATGTGTTTGAGCAATGTGGATTTCCCGTGGCCGGTAGGTCCGGAAATGATTGTCAGACCGGTGCGCCGGGTTAAAAATTCTGCCGTCTTGCAATGCTCATCGGTAAATCCGAGGCTGGTCATGCGTTCTGAGAGTGAGCCAGCGGCCGAGGTCGAATCGTACAGAAGACGGAGAGCCATGGAGGTTCCAACGCCATTTTTAGCAAGGGCGCTTTCTATCGGTTCGCAATGAACGCGAACAGAATGCACTGCGGGAGGGAGATATTCACGCTTTGCGATCCGTCCGTCCTGACGCACGGACGGAGAGAAGCAAGCATCCGCAGACTGGCAGAGTTTTTGATATAGGCACCCAATGACTTGTTGGCCGAATTCTCCTTCGAGCTGGGTATAATCAGAAAGCATTCCAAGGATGCGAAACTGGATCATGGTGTAAGAACCATAATCAATTAAATGTATGTCAGTTGCCCCTGACGCGTGAGCTTTTGATAATAAATCGATCGCGTATTTCTCTATTTCATTGTCTTCAAGTTTACCCGTAGAAGATGTAAATTTTGATAATGTGGAATCGAAATATCTTGGATCATGAAACTCACAGGCCAGAATTCCACGACGGCGAAGGCCAGCAACAAAGGAAACCATTTCGAGATTTCCCTTAAGCTCCTTGCTCATATGTAATGTGCCGTCCAAAAGGACCGTTCGGGAGCGCATGGACTCCGGAAGGTTTTCCAAGATTGATATTTCCATCACCGCTCCTATTCAAACGGCAGAATGGTTGCTTTCCCATTCCCGCCACGTCGAATGAAAACGCCGCTACGGCTAACGGAGGCCACCACGCCTCCGTCAAATCGATCTCCTGGACGCAGTGTCACCAACTCTGATCCCTGGCGAACGATGGCTCTGGCGTGTCCATCAAGACCCTGAACAGACAAGACGACCGGTCCCGAAGGCGGCGGAGCTGCTGAGGATTTCGGGGGAGCTTCTGCTTCGGAAGGAAGCGATGAGGCGGAATGGGGCGCTGCCACCACCACAGGGGCCTTTGGGTTCAGCTTTTCGGCCTCGGCGGCAATGGCGGACTTGAGGCGTATCTCCTCTAGTTCCGCTCGGAGGGCGGTAAGCCCCTCCAGGTTCCCAGCCACAGGCACTGGAACGGGTTCACGATGAGGGTTGGAGGTGGCCGGTGCCGATGCCTGTCGGCTTCCGGGCCCGGCTTCGCTGGATGATACCGAGGCAGGTACAGAAAGCGCCGAGCTCGGGGCCGGGGGCAAATGAGGAGATGGAGGAGACGACGTCAGGTGCTCCATGGCCATGGAGGTCATGTAGATAAGCGGCGGTAAAGCCAAACTGCCGCAGATGATCCAGAAAAGCTTTTTATTCCGGATTTGCATAGACAACCCCCTTAAGGCTCCATCGGCCTTCTTTGTCCTGGAAAATTTGTTCGAGAATGAGGCCCGGCAACCCAGTAAATGCCTCGGGAAATGATTGATCGAGAATGATAGCAGCGGGTACGTCACTGAGTTCCCATTGCCCGCGCTGCCATGGACTTATGATCTCGATCCCTTCTATCGATTTGCGCTCAGGGGAGTGCCAGGACAACTTCAGTCGGCCGCCGATGACCTGCGTTGACTGATAGAGCCGCTGTGACGCAGTTTCTCGCATGAACAAAGCATCACCCTGAAGCTGATGGATCTGGGGGATTGCAATCTTAGTGACCGCCTTTTGGGGCGTTTCGAGGCTCGCGCTTGGAGGGAGGCGGATATAGTCGGCACCCGGCCTGTGCCCCCAGGAAGCGGAAATTTGGTTTGTTTTGGAATCGTAGGCGGCGCCCTCGATAACCCAGCCGCTGGCCACCGTCGGCAGCGAGAGCATGACCGGAATTATGGCCTGGAGAGTTGAGCGGACATCACTCGCTTCCCGCCAGGGCCGTGGAAAATGCACTTCAGGGTGAGCCTGGATTTCACGTCGCCGCTGTTCTTTGTTCAGCATGGCCGTGCGGGCAGCTTCCTTGGCCTGAGAGGCGGCGCGTTGATCGAAAAACAGTTTCAGACCGTAGCCACCCAGAAAGAGAATCCCGAGCGCCGCTGCGATGACGATTCGGTTGCGGCGTTGACTCGGAACCGGATGCAAAGGATGTAAGGAGCCACGGCGGCGACTCGGCAATGCGAAAGGGAGCGACGGAACGAACGGCGATAACCAGTTCAGGCTGTCAACGGGCGTCTCGCAGGTCACCGTTTCCTCAAAATCGGCATCCATGAGCCCACGCAGGGATTTGATCCACGATTCGGCTTCAATCTGTGATGTGAACGCTTGATCACCCATTCCAAGGATAAGCCCCTGGGCGGAAGCAAATACCCACCAATACGGACCAGTCTCATCCTCCAGGCAGAACAGACCAAGAAACGAGGGTGAGGGCACCTGGAGAGCGGCAGCGAGGGCGCGGCGTCCACGCCAGGGTCGAATGTCGCCGCCGGACGAGCCAAATCCGTACTGACGCTGACGGAACACAACCATATCAAACGACTCATCATGGCGAGCCTCTTGACGAAGCTCTGAGGTCTTTAATTTGCGGTTGCTCAAAAACCACTGAATGCCAACCGCATATTTTCGATTATGCAATGTGATAGAGCGCATCTTAAACCTCAGCTGATTCGACTGCGATAGTGATGATAAGCAAGGTTCTGTCGGTATTGGTTTTCCTGAACGTGTTGAGAATGCCGACGCTTTTTTGAATGTCGCGCATTTCTTTTTCGAATCCTGTCAGAACTAGCGTTTGGCCCATTTTCATGGTTGTACGTTGTGAGAAAGCCCGTGTTGATACCTGTGGCAGTTGGACAGTGATATCACTGGTTGTGAATTCCTTCATTTCATCAAGGGCAGACAAGTTGATATTGTAATGAAGAACAACTCGACGCTGATCCAGGATGTGGGGGATAACAGTCATGCTAAATCCCGTCGTCACTTCGCCTGGAGTCACCTCCGTGGTCTGCCCGAATTCGCTTTGCGACATCCCCATGCCGGCTAGGTATGCGGTGCGTTCGATGGCCATGGCCGGGACCGGCTGGTTGCTCATGCAGATGCCTCCGGCAGAAGTAACCTGAGTGGCGTTACCCCACTGTCGGAGCGCTTTAAGAATTGCCGACGAATCCTTGAGGGTGCCGGATACGATACTTGCGGTCACACTGTTGAGGTCGCCAGACGCCACATTGCCTGTAAATTGAATGTTGCCGTCTGCAAACATCGACGACACCGAGACACCGATGTCGGAATTGTCATTGACGCTGAGGGACCAGACCTGGATTTTGAGCGCAATCTGGCGCGAAAGTCTTGTGTTGACGTCGTCAACATAGGTGGTGACTCTGCGGATGATGTCCGGAGCATCGCGGACGGTAATAGTGCCAGCGGCTGGGTTGCTGACAACCGTTCCTTGTGGAGAGAGCAAGGCTTTGATGGCTGACTCTGTGTCGCTCCAAATGTCAAATTCCCAGGACACGGTGTTTGATTGAGCGTTTTGCGACGATGTATCGGCGATAGAGACAGTTTGAGCCGTGCTTCCGATCCCACGCGATCCTGATGAGTCCTTGCTTTTGTTTGTCAGTTGGTTTTCGTAAGTGACCTTCCCTGGAGCACCAATGATCGAAAAGGTGCGCACCAACATTTTGGCGAACAGAATGCCTTCGTTCTGGTCATGGTCCCAACCGTATCCGGAGAGCATGGCCACGTGATCCAAAAGGCCGCGTACGGTCCCTTCGTATGAGATGCTGAGGCCACCGCTGGTGGCGCTCGACACGCCGGCAGAGGGCACCTGGAGCAGGGCCTCCAGATCCATATTGATCCCATCCGCCGGCGGCGCGGCGTCGGGATGCGGTTGGGCCGGATGCTTCGGAGCTTTGCCCGGTGCAGTTACGACTGGGGCGCCAGAATCAGTCGCCACCTGGACAGGGATGCCGAGCAGCGAGCTGATTTCGCTGGCAATCGCAGGGAGCGACCCTTTTGTCCTCAGCGTAACGTGTTTGTTGAGGATCGGATGCGACATCGGCCCCATGGGGATGGACGTTGCCCCCAGATACGACTCTTCGACAACGTCAACAGTTCGTGGGCGTGACTGTGCCTGAAAAGAGTCGGCTTTTTCCTCTACGGCCTGCATCATTTTTATGGATTTAGGGTTCGGAGAACATGACATAAGAAGCAAAATAAGAATGATGAATATACGATGCATTGTTTTAATCCTCGGCAACCTCTAAAACATGGTTTCCCTGGTACACTGTGACTCTCAGTGCATGTCCGTTGTTATGGAGGCCACGAAATAGCTGTTTTACAGCGTTCACGAAGTCGCAATGAAATTGCGATGCGGCAGACATTTCGTAGTCGTTTTTTGACTTCCATATGAGCTTGTACCGGGCACGGCTCGTCCATTCTTCAAGTTGGGTCAACAGACTGCCTGGCTCGATGCCCCATGTCTCGGCCGGATCGGCCGGGGGGGGCGTTTCTGGTGGGACGGGAACGGGCTCCGGAGCTGGTGTGGACGGCGACGGGGCCGAGGCCTGCGCCGCAGGTGACGGCGTCTGCTCGGGGAGAGAGGCCGGGGCTTCTTTGTGCAGGTATGGCGACTGGCTCTGCGTGCCCTGGGCCACCGGGGCAGGAGGAGTCACGGCAGGCGATGTGGCCGGTGCAGCCTCAAGCGACGATGCCAAAACGGGTGGAGTCACTTTCGCGGTGTCCACCGGCGGAAGCTGCTGAAGGACGGGGGTAACCGCAGGCATGAGCTCCGGAGCTGGTGCGGCCGGCGGCAGGGCTGGGGCTTGCCCTGTGGCAGGCTGCGTCGGTCCGGACGACGAGGCCGGAGCCTGGGGGGCGGCATCGGGCAGCGTGTAGGACTCAGGAGCCGCCGCAGGAGAGCTCTGTTGGGCATGAAAAGGCTCATCGAGAGGTGCTGGTGCCTGACGGGTCGATTTCGCTCCAAGGCGGCGCGTCGTACCAAATCCAACGCCGTCCGAGGTTCTCACCTGCAGGTAGCAGACCGAGGGCGTAGTCTCCTGCACGATGTCGAGAGTGTACGCCACCAGGATACCGGGAGACTCGGGAGTAGCCGGCGCAGACACGGCAAACCCTCGTCCTCTGAGGGCGGATTCGAAGTCGGTCCCAAAATACGTGTCGGTCTGCACCAGGGCCAGGGTGGTACCCCCTGGAGGGAATTTCTGGGCAAGGGTGTCGGCGGCCTGGTCGGCCAAAGCCCGGCCATCGTCCGGATAGTCCTGGCTCATTCCGTCATAGGCAGACAGAGCCAGACCTCCGGAGCCCCGATGTTGATGGACGCAACCAGCACCCCCAAAAAGGAGGACTACACTCACAGTAATGAAGATGATACGTGCCATGGCTACTGTTTCCGTATGGTGATGCGTTGTTGCTTGCTCCCGACGCCGGAAATCAAAATCGCCTCGGGGAAAACACCGTCAACGATCATGCTCGATTCTTTCATCCGAAAATTTGCCATGGTGTCCTCGCCACCGTTACGGACAAGGAGAACCGGCGCGTCGCCGGATTGGATTGAGGGCGGAAAATTGATGAACATCTGTTTTCCGTCATCATAGACCTGAAGCGGTTTCCAGGACGTTTTGCCCTTGATGTCGTAGGCGAAGTTGAGCGTGCTTGGGTCCGAGGCGGGTTCCAGGGACTTCATTTGCTGCTCTTTCTCTCTGGCGTCTTTGGCCACGGAAAGTTTTTCTCGAAGACTTGATCCGCCAAGCCCCGAGCCACCATCGGGGTAGAGGAATCCCACATAGGGGGTCAGACCGGTGCGTTGGCTAATGAGCTTGAGGTGGTAAACCCGACGATCCGTGGTGATGACGGCGCTGGTCATGAGCCCCGCGTCCATGGGCTTAAGTAGAACATGAGTGGTGTCGCCGGATTTGGCGGTATCAGCGATCCACCGGGCTGAATCGCCAATCACGACCTCGTTGATATTTTCCCCCGGCTGGAGTTCGATGTCGCAGATCAGATGCGGGACGCCGATGACGGTCGGGTACGACGCACCGTAGGTGTACATGATCTTGCCGTTGGCCTGGATCGGTGGCGCGCCTTGCGCCTCCCAGGAAGCGGCCAGATTGATCGCGTGGCGTTCCTTGGCCGTCAGGGGGACTGCGGTTCGGCTCAGATAATCCGCTGGTGGCAACGGGTCAGAGACCCTGCCCCCTTTGGACAGCAGGGAATCCAGATGGTCCAAATTGTCGGGACGCGCACTCTCGGCGGAGGGGAGCGGGGGCTGCCCAACCGTCTGTGTGGCCGGGGCCGTCTTGGCCTGGGTCTGGGCCAGGCCGGGACTAGGTGTTTGCTGCGCCTCCGCCGAAAACGGAAGCGAAAGTGCCAGGGCCAACGTGATTAATAACTTGTTCATCGTGAGTCCTATCGCTTGGGTTCCATGATGGTGGACGAGGACATGGAAATGACGAAGACGCCTCCCGGATTGCGCAAGATTGCGGAATCCGTTGTGGGCGGCTCGATTTGGACAGCCAGTGTCGCTTGGAACGTCCCTTGGTTCATCAGGACGCCGGTGTGATTCCGAGTTGTTTCGACCCATTCCACGCGCCACGAATTGGCGCTCACCGGCGACGGCAGTGATTTGATGTCCACCTGGACGAGCAAATTCTTGGCGCGCTCATAGGGGTTATTCGCCACAAACCATTCGCGGAGTTCCCCTTTGGCCGCGCCGGCCACGGAAAATTGCAGCCGCTCCAGCATCCGTTTTTGGAGGTCGAGGTCTGCTGTGACCGTTCTCCAGTTGACGACGAAGTTGGACAATTCCGCCTGGATGACGCGGGTAGGTGTGGCTGATGGCACAGATGCTCGATCAACGGCTTTGATGTTGCCGAGGTTGTCTACGGCGACAACATAGGGAACAACCTTGTTTTGCGTTGCCTGGATCACGTTGCCGCCTACAGCGATAACCGTGACACTGAGGCATATAATTGCTACCCACATCCATCGTCTCTCACGCTGTATGTAACTCCCGTATCGCTCAAGCCATTCCTCGCGGCCTCGCACGTAAGAGGATTTTTCGGTATCAGGCCGTTGAGCTTCAAAAGCTGCCTTTGTTCGAGATTTCCAAAGCATGAGATTCTCCTATGAGGGTTGCTTGAAACCGGTGAGAGCTCCGGCGCGAAGCAGTCGCAGCTTTTGTATTTCCTTGCGCATCTCCGTGAGACTTGCGGACTCGCGCAATGATTTCAGTCTGCATTTCACAGCATCGACCTTGAAGAAGAGAAAATCCATCTCAGTTTGAAGATCTTCGAGCTGTTCAAGAAGACATTCAAAATCAAGATCACTTTTTTCCATGTCCAAAACTTCACCTGGGTTTGTGCTCATTGGAGTTCAAAATGGAACATCGTCCATCCCCTCCGTATCCGGCGGGGAGGCTGGATCAAACTCTTCAGCCGAAGGACCGGATTCCGCTTGTTTCTATTGGCCGCCTTTCGAGTAGCTGGATGTATGCGCGGGGGCCGCGTTATCATCG
Organism: Desulfovibrionaceae bacterium; assembly: GCA_031082225.1. GTDB lineage: Bacteria > Desulfobacterota > Desulfovibrionia > Desulfovibrionales > Desulfovibrionaceae > Desulfolutivibrio. Next base: position 25,647 of record JAVHLG010000006.1, read on the forward strand.
TCTTTTCGTTCTTTAGGCCTTTCGGTTTTGCAATATTTCGTTCTTTCGTTCTTTACGCCTTCCCTCCACCTCCGGATTCACCCGCACTTCCTCCACTGGAGTCTCCGGAACTACCTTTCGGCTGAGGCGGATTCATCTTCATCTCCTGCAGGCGTGATTTCAGGTGGACACCCATACTTTCAGTGTGCGAAAATTTTCCCTGCGGCTGCTGACGCGCAGCTTGGTGGCCATCCCACATGGCCCGGGCCGTTGAGGCGACCCGGCCCATGCCTGACTTCCCGGCGGCCCCTGCCACCTGGGAAGCGGTACCGAGGTTTCTGGCGGTCTGGATCGCCCCCATGGCCCCTCCCACGGCTCCACCCACGGCCCCGCCGACCATGCCGCCCGCCATGCTGGCCAAGCCGCTGCCACTGCTGCTCACGTTGGAGCCGGAGATGATCCCGGATGCGATGCCGGGCACTTCCTTGGTCAGGAGCAGGAGGATCAGAACAGCCGCGACGTTGGCCACCAGATCAGCGATGGAGAGACTGCCCGTTGACATGCTGCTGATGAACTGCACCCCGATCCCGGCGACGAGGGTCATGACCAGGAGTTTGAACCCGGTAGCAAAGACGTAGCGGATGACGTTCACAGCATAGTCCTTGAAGAGCGTGCTCCCGCCCAATCCCATAAGAAGAACGGCCGCTGCAACGCCGATGTAGGCCTCACATTTCGCGAGAATTATCATCCCAGTAATCAGGGCAAAGCAAATCAAAGCGATTGCGCATAGGACAATGATGATGAGACCTTTTATTGGCTCCCATCCGGAAAAGCTTTCAAAGGCAGATACAACCATATTTACACCTATCTCGACGGGGTCTTCAACATTGAACGACGGAGATACATCCCCTGCCAAGGCTGGGACCCCTTTTATTATTCCGTTTGTCCAGGATTCGTAATTTTCTATGCACCAAAGGAAAAAACCAATCATGAGCAGCATCATGATAAACTGCTTAATGATATTTGGGATGTCGTCTCGATTGAGTGCGACATTTACCCCGAGCATGGCTACGCTCAGCATGGCGGACCATCCAAAGAGCTTCATGGCCACCTTCTTCAATGGTTCGATCCATTGTTGTGTGGCTTGTTCATATTTGCCGACAATCTGGCCGATAATTGTTGCTCCTCCAGTTTGAGCATAAGATTTTTCTTGCATGGCGCACACTATTGTTGCAATAATAACTGAAACAACAACAAAGGAGATGGTAATGCGAGTGATGTCTTTCATGCTTATTTCTCTGCTTGTCTTTATGATTTCTGCATGCAGCGATTCATCAAAGATTGATGATCTGACTAAGGAAAACGCCGCTCTTGCAACAGAACTCAAAGAATGCCGTGAAGCTGCAAAAAAGACAGCTCTGCGGGAAGAAGATAATAAAAAAGAAGCAGAAGCGTTTAAACGCGTCAAAGAGGAGTTAAAAAACATGAATAAAACACCTTTTTAAAATTGTGTCTTGTTCATGTTGCTTAGTTCGTTTTTAACTCGTTGAAATGCCTCTATCTCTTTTGCGTTTTCTTCATCTTTGATTTGTTGTCTCTTGCTGTCCTCTGCCATTTTTTGAACGTCAGCCTGGGCAGAAACAGCAAGGAGCTGCCTGAGTTTTTGCATCTCATGGAGTTGCATGCCAGCGAGTTGGTTGCCCGCCTGAATGGCCTGCATCTGTCCCTCAGGCGTATCCAGAAGGTCGTTGAGTTGGGAATCCAGCTCAGCGGCCTTCTCTTCCAATTCTTGGATTTGCTGCCCCGACACCTGGATGGCCGCCTTTTGGGCGCGATCCCCATCGTCCGACATCTTGGAGTACATCTCGCGGTATTGGCTCGCCGCGTTGGCCGACCGGGCAATGTCCATGATGCCCGTTCGGCCGGTGTAGACCTGATCAAAGATCTGGCTCAGTCCCTCCACATCGCCACGCAACGTGTCCAGACTGCGGGTGAGGGACATCAACCTGTTGAATTCACCTTGGAGTTTGCTTTTGATTTGTCCTGGCAGGCTGACCGTGTTTTTGATCATGTTCTCTAATTGATCGAACGTGTTTGTGACCATCTGTATCTGTTGCTGCGTTTGTTCGATGGCTTCGCTGACCTGAGTATAAAGCTCTTGGAGCTGGGATAGATTCGTTATCCTGTCCAGGGCCTGAGTGACCCATTCAGAGCAGTTTGTGCAGTGAACCACCCACTGTGCATGTGCAGATGTGCTCATCAGGATCATTGCCAGCATGAAAATGACGCGAAGAGATTTCATGGTTTTCTCCAATACGCTTTGTTATGACGCACGTTCACGAAGCCATTCCATTTGCCATGTCTCTCCATGAGAGACTTCAAGCTCTTTTATCCTGGAGATGCTATCAGGATCACTTACACCAACGAACGCCAGAGTCTCTTTCTGTAACGCTAATTGTATAAGCCTGCGTCCGTTCGGAGTATCCATGTAATAATCACGCTTTGGTGTAGCTGAGGCAATGATTTCAATCTGTCGGTCATTTAAACCGAATTTTTTGTACATATCTGCGCGAGTCTCTTGCCGTGCCGTCAGGTCGGCCAAATAAATTTTTGTCGGACACGATTCGACAATGACGTCCATGATTCCTGAACTGGCAACGTCAGTAATGCTTTGGGTGGCCAGGATGACAGCGCAGTTCTTTTTGCGCATGACCTTCAATTGTTCTTTGATTTTGGCCTTGGCAACGGGATCGGCAAACATCACCCAGGCCTCATCGAATATGATGAAACCAGGTTGGCCATGCAGGGATCGCTCGATGTAGCGAAACAGGTAGAGCAGGACAGGAATGATATTCTTTGGGCCAAAAGCCATAAGTTCTTCGATTTCAAAGACCATGAAACGTGATATTCCAAAGGAATCCTCGGAAGCGTCGAGCAGGCTGCCCATGGCTCCTTCAATGGTATAGTGCGTCAGCCCTTCCTTGATACGGTGATCCTGCACCGCGTCCTTGAAATGCGACAGGCTCCGGAACTCCTTCGAGTCGGCACGGAGCTGGACCATGGCGTTGTGGATGGCCGCACGGTTGCCGGGCGTGACCGTGGTCCCCTGGAGCTCAAGGAGCGTTGCGATCCATTCCTCGGCCCAGGACATGTCGGCGGGGTCGTCGATGTGGGCCAGGGGCGCGAAGGACAGGGCTTTGCCCGTGCCGATCTCGTAATGGGCGCCGCCGCACCCCTTGCAGGCGGCGTACATGCTCATGCCCTTGTCAAAGGCAAAAATCTGGGCGTTCGCGTATCTCCGGGTCTGAACGGCGATGAGCGCCAAAAGGGTGGACTTGCCGGAGCCGGTCGGGCCAAGAATCGCGGTGTGCCCCAGGTCGCGTACATGCAGGTTGAACCAAAACGGCGTGGAACCGTCTGTGGTGCAGACCATCAGCGGCGGTGAATGCTCTGGATAGAACGGGCACGGGCAGAATTGTTCGCCCGTCCACACGCTGGACAGGGGAAGCAGGTCTGCCAGGTTGAGGGTGTTGAGGATCGGCCGGCGCAGGTTCGCAAACCAGTTGCCAGGATGCGTCCCGAGCCAGGCTTCCACAGCATTGATGCGCTCAAAGCGGCAGCCGAAACCGAGACTGAGGATCAGGCGGCGCAGCTCACGTGCCCAGTCGCGTAGAAGTTCCCTGTTGTCGTGCTGGAGGACGATGCACGACGTCAGGAATCCCGCTCCCACGCGGCCGCCCTGGACGTCCACGAGCGCCTGTTCGGCGTCCTCGACCATCAGGGCCGCGTCACGGTTGGCACGGGCGTTGGGGTTGTTGAAAAACTTGTCGATGAATCGGAATACCTTCTGCTGCCAGCCTTTCCGGAAGCTGTTGATTTCCTTGGTAGCTTCCAGTTGGTCCATGCAGATGAACCGGGTGGAATACCGATATTGAAGTTTGAGGCCGTCCAGGGCCGCCAGCATGGCGGGCCAAGATTCTTGCGGAAAACCGTCAATGCCCAGAACCGCAATGTGTTGTTCACCAACCCTGGGAGCGAGCCCCGCGATGAAATCGTCGGAGCCCAGGAGGGCATCCAGATACATCGGGATTTTGGGGACACGTACTGGCTGTTCCATCCCGGTGATGCAATGCTGAATATGAGAGAGCAAAGAACTGTACAAATGTTCTGTGCCGTCATCGTCAACGATGCTGTAATCGTTGAGACGGCGTAGTTTAAGGATTGATGATAGCGCGTCATCCAGTTCAGAGATGGTGTTTTGAAACGCGTTGATCGCCCGTTCCAGGGCGTTGGATTGCTGCATTCCGGTTTGCGCCAAAGATGAAACCCTGTCACTGCCGAATGGAATTTTATAACTCAGGAGAATGACGGTTTTTGTCCGGAAACAGACATCATCACTGAAGAATTTCCGGCGCTCATCGTCGATAAGCTGCGAAACATGATCCGGAAAGTGGCTGGCCTCGCGCGGAGGATAGGCGTGGTAGTTCGTCCGGACGGCATCCACCTGGATCATCCAGCCGGAGCCAAGAAGTCTCACGGCGCTGTTGAACTGCATGGAGACGTAGGCGAGTTCGTCTTCCGTGGAACTGGCCGTGTCCTGGCCCCGGGCTGTGAATCCAGCGATAAGCGTGCCGTCTTTGCAAAGGACCACGCCCGGCGCGCAAAGGACGGCATAGGGCAGTAAATCCGAAAAACCGCGCTTCTGCGTCCGGAAGTTTCGCAGGTTGAGCATCAGTTCTTTCTCCAGATGCCGGATTTCGCGGGATACATGATCTGGAGCCGCATGTGACGAAACCAGATCTTGCTCATGATCGGATCGGCCTTGGCCATTTTCCTGAGCACAAACGTGGTCATGATGTAGAAGAGAACGGCGACGAGCCCGGAAATCAGGGTGAACCCTCCGACGCCGACCAGAAAGGAGAACAAGACGTTCAGCAGCACAAGCTCGCGCTCCGCACCCATGACATGGTTGTGCCGGTGCAACGACTGGAAGATAGGATATGCTCGCATACGTTAACTCCTAAAGGACCGCGCCCGAGAACGAGAACAGACCTTCTACGATCGCAGACGCGAACGCGATGAAGCTGATCCCGAAGACGACGCCGAGGAGCAGCTTGAAGCCGCCCGACAAGTCGTCCTTGTTGAAGATGTAGACGACTCCGCACAGGGCCATGGCCGTGATCGAAATCCATTTTCCGGCAGGGCCGGTGATCGTGCCCACCACCTTTTCAAGAGGCGTGGCGAACTGCTCGATCCCACCCGAGGCGAACGCCTGGGGGCAGAAAATCAGAGTCAGGAACAGACAAAAGGGCACCTGTTTGGCAAAGCTCACCAGTCGCATTATGCAGCCTCCTCAAGCTTGTATTGTTTCCACCACTGCTCTTCTTTCACTTTCGCATTGTGATAGCGATAAATGAACTCCGTATCGTACTCTTGCTTCGATTCGTCATACCCATGCACTTTCATTACTTCGGTTACACGCCTCCCTTCTTCAGTTTTTGCGATAAAAATGATGATATCCACAGCCTGGCCAATCAACGATTGCATCGGAGACGAGACGCGTTCGGCAACGAGGTCGCGTAAACGTTGGAAAGTCTCGAACGCGCTGTTGGAGTGCAGCGTCCCCAGGCCCCCGTCATGGCCGGTATTCCACGATTTCAGCAGATCATGAGCGGAGCCGTCGCGGACTTCGCCGACAATGATGCGGTCGGGGCGCAGCCGGAGCGTGGTTTTGAGCAGTTTGCCGTGATTCGTGTGGTCGGTGGTTCGAAACTCCACCCGGTTGGCGCTGGTCACCATGAGTTCGCGTGTGTCCTCTATGGTAACGATCCGGTCGTGCGGACAAAGCCGCGAGATGGTCTCGATGAGGCTGTTGGTGAGCGTGGTCTTTCCGGAGCCGGTCCCGCCGGCCACCAGGATGTTTTGACGCCGTTCTATGGCAGCCTCGAAGAAGTTCTTGAGCCCGGCCGGGAAGACTCGAGCGCTCACGTATTCGTCCAAAGTGAAAACCTTGGACGCCTTTTTGCGGATTGCGAAGGCAGGCCCGGCCACAATGGGCGCGTCCATGCCCTCGAAGCGGGAGCCGTCCAAGGGGAACTCCCCTTCGACCACGGGCTCTTCACGGGTGATGACGGTATTTAGGGCGGCGGCCACCAGGGAGATGATCCGGCGGCCCTTGTAGGTGTCGATCCGGCCGACGTTCTCCATGGGTCGACCGAACCGTTCGATCCAGAGATTCCCGTCCGGATTGAGCATGATCTCCAGAACCTCCGGGTCCTGGAGCGCGGCCAGGGCCGTCTCACCCAGGGAGGCCCGCAGGCTGACCAAGCGTTTCTCATGGACCTGGCGTTCCGCGTCGGTGGCAAAGGCGGTGGTCTGGTTCATCAGTGCCCTACGTTGCTCAGGATGACGGCCAGGACGTTTGCCAGGGACATGGCCACTACGATGATGGTGAGCCAGCGCATGTTGCTCTGGTATGTCCCGAGACTTTTGTTGCAGCTTTGAAATATAGCTTTGACCTCGGATACAGATGACTGCGAGATACCTTTGGTGAGGGTGTCGGCAGCCTGTTTGGCTTGCTCCAAGTATTTCGATCCCTCGCCGTTCAGATACGCAGAGAATCCTTCGCGGTGCTTCGCCGCGAATGCATCGAACGCTCCCATGTAGGCGTTGAGAATCAAAACCAGGAGGCACAACGGATCATCCCTGTCGATGGAGACGCCAGCCGCGCGGTGCAGGATGGCTCTGACCTCGTCGATGCTCAGGCCAATTCCTGACTCTGGCACAGACATGGGGGATTCCGTGGTTTCCGAATTGTTCACTGCATCGCTCCGATGGAAATGACGTTGGCGTTTTGGAGCTCCTCTTTCACCTCGTTCCAGTAACGCTTCAGCCGATGCCGGGTCATGATCGAACGCGAGCTGCTGTTGATCGCGGCGTCGAACGTTTCACGCCGCGTGAGCATCGCGGCAAGGTCTTTTCCGAAGGTTGCCGCATCGTGGACCGGCAAGGTGACAACCGCATCAATGGCGAGGCCCAGGTTTTGGTAGATGCTGAAATCAAAGAATTCCTTGCCTTCGATCTGGATTCTGCCGTCTTTGGGGTTGAGCCAGACGACGAGAGGAATGTCGGAAACCAACTGGCGCAGGATGTGCTCTCCCTGGATTTCGAAATCGAAAGTGGGCACGTCTTCCGCAGGCTCGCCAAAGATTGGCGCGCTTTTAAAGTTGAAAATCAGGTCGGAGAGGCCGGTCAGGCTGTCGACCAGGCCACCGCCACCGGCAATCACCGAATGAAGCACGATTTCGTGTCCATGCTGCCGATAAACCCCCTCGGCTCCAAATGCATCGACATCGAGGAGGTACTGGCAAAGTTGGGGATAGGCCGACGATCCGGTGTCGATCACCAGGTGGCCGTCTTCGGGCATGGCCTCCGCGATGTCGGCAATTCGGTCGAATTCCAACGGCTCGATCCTGTTTCCCTCCGCGACGATCGGGAGCACCACCACATCCAACTCACGGTAGGCACCGAACGTGTTGTTGGCGGCATCCACGTCAATGCCTCGCGCACTGACGCCGGATTCGATCAAATATTGGAGGAGAGTCACCGACGAAAATGATTTTCCAACACCACCCTTGGCATTTATAATGTAATGTAGTGTCGCCATGTCTTACTCCTTTTTTTCAAGCCCTATGTGGTCGATGCCAGCTATTGTAACAAATGTTTCTTTTTCTTTGTGATGTCGTTCATGCGGACGTGGACGGTTGATAGGCGTTCGTTGTTTGTCCTGTTTGTTGTCATGTTGCAAAGAATTATTTGAGTAATGACTCTTTTTGCTGCCAAAAATTTTTCTCACGGCTTTACGGAATGTGTCATACCTCATCGTCGCCATATCTTTTGATCTGAGCAGGCGGTATATGGCTACCACGGGCCATCCCTCATCAATCCATCGAGAGATGTCGTCCTTATGCGACAAAATAAGACGGGTTGCCTCGCCAGGGCGGCCGCAAAATTGGGCTAGTGCTATCCTGTCTTCATCAAGGCTCATGATGTAACCCTACTTATGAAAAACAATGCAGCTCATTAAAAAATAAACCATTCAACCATTTTGAAAATCTCTCATGCATTCTTACCGCATTTCGAATTGTCTCTGCGGAAGGAAGTCTGTTCTTGATATACAAAATGTTCCATAGAGCCTTGACCATCGCGGATTCTGCGTCGGTCAACGTGCATTTCCAAAGAGCAAGGGCCTCTCGGAGCCTGTGTGCGGCCTCGGCTGGAAGCTGGAGGATAGGCGCGGGTGCCGGCTTCTCCTTTTGGAGTAAAACCGGTTTCGTTTGAGCCTCCGAGGCCCTGGCCGCTTCCAGCGGAAGCGGGTCCTCCCACCGGCGATCTTTGAGCCAGGTGTAGAGGTACGGCGCATAGCCTCGCTGCCATTTGGGGTTACGGTCACGGTGGACCTGGATCCTCTCCAGGAGGAACTCCAAAGCCGGAGCCGCTCCGGAGCGCGAGAGCCGATGCCAGTGACGCAGGGCGGGTTTTCGAGCTTCGGACCTCGGATAGGCTTCCCACAGGCGCTGAAATGCGGCTTCCGCCGCCTGCCGGTTGTATGAGGTGGATGGCTTGGCCATAGCTGGAGCTTTGGCCAGGGATTTTGTCGCTGGCGCTGCCGGGACCGGAGACGAGACCGGTATCCGGGTCTTGACCAGGTCCGGACTCGAACTCGAGTCCGGGGCGGCGGTCTGCGGATCGAGGATGTAGTAGATATTTCCGCGCCAGGGCCGTTTCCTGATGGCAATAAGGCCCAGCTCCTTCAGGCGGCGCAGATGATTTTGAACGCTCCGGACAGTCTGCTTGAGCGAGGCGGCAAGATAACGTTGCCCCGGCCAGCAATGATCCTTGTTCCCGGCGCTGTCGCGCAGGAACGCGTAGAGCACTTTTGCTCCCATGGTCAGATCAGTGCGTTTCATGATGACATCCGGCAAAATTTTTCCACGTTTTTCAAAATTCCCTGTAATAGTTCCCATCTTTTCAGCCTTTTGAATCTGGCCAAAAAAAGGATAAAAAAGATGCTGACGCTTGACGCGCTACCCCTAAGCGGGTATGGTTTAGTCCAGCCCTTTGAATCGGGGTGGCCCTGCCATCCATCTCTTGAAACCCACGACTGCAATCGTGGGTTTCGCCTTTTCTAGGCCGATCTTTGTTTCGTCTTCGGCATCTCCGTTGACTTGGTTGTCCGAGCGGCTGGCTCATCAGGACCGGGGCACCACCCCCGGCCGACCGCCCAGGAATCCGGGCGGTTTCGCCAACTCAGGACGGACTGCGTAGCGGACGGAATCAGATCCATGCGCATCCCCACGCCTCATCCCCCGCGCATGCGGAACACAGGCCGGGTTCCACCCACGAGCAGCCCCCTGGGCAAGCGTGGAAATCATCGCAGCCGCACACCCGGCATTTTTTGATGTTGCCAACGGTCGTGGACATCAACGCCTGGGCCTCTTCCGGCGTTGCGGGCTCAAAAACCGGCACGACGTGGCCATCATCCGTAATGACCTCCAGCGTATGGATGCGCAGCATTCCGCCAAGGGTCCAATCGCACCCTGGGCCGCCACTGTTGAAACGGCCCTCACAGCAACAATAGGCCGTGTTCCCGGCATCTTTGCCCTCCATATACTGGACCAGGGATGCAGGGCTTTGGATGTGCCCGCAGTGAGGGCAGCGGAAGGCGAAATGTTCTGACGGCACATCCTGCGCTTCAAGCCGGGCCTTGAATTCGTCCATGCTGATCTGCACATGCTTCCTCATGTTGCATCTCCGTTGAATTGACTGCCAGGGCGGCTCAGCCGTTCGTCCCCGGCGCACGAGTATTCGCGGCAGGTCTCCGGTCGATAGGCATAGATCGCGCATCGGCCGTTCTCGTCCAGATAGACACACGTTCCGTCCGGAAGCCGGTCCAGGTGGATGATGACCGTCCGGTCCGGATTTATCCGGTAGAGTCCGGACAGATGCTCGTCCACGGTCACAGGCACCTTGAATTTCCGGCAACAGGCCTGGGAGTATGGGCAGGAGATGCAGCACATGCTCGTGCCTGTGAGAAGTGCCGGGCGCGAGAGAGATGTCATTCCTCACCTTCGACTTCCTGAGCATAGGGGGCCGCCGGCTGACGGTAGACCCCGGTCCGGCGGATCGTGGGGAGGACCTCGGACGTGACCCAGCGGCGAAAGGCCCGGGCCTCGTCTTTGCGGCTGCGGAAGATCAGCGAGTAGAGGCCGGACTCGGAAATGGTGAGCATTTCCTGGCGACCGCCAGAGGTATTCAGGAATTCTGAACCCCTTTCATCCTCATCCAATCCTCGTGTGGCCTCGGTCACATTCCCCAATTCCAGCACCCGGCAAACGTCCTTGGCCACGAACCAGGGGTTCCCCTGGGCATCGAGCTTGGCCCGGACCAGCTCGTCCCCGAATGCAAAAGGGATAATGCCTTCCTTCTGGACGGGCGCGGGGATCGGGCTTGGTTCCACCAAATCCGTCATCCGCCCGCTACGGACGGAGCAGAGAAAATCCTCAAGCGACCAGGCGCTCGACAGATGCCCACCGGCCTTGAGCAGGCGAAAGGCCTCTTCCAGGTCGATACCGTGGAGTTGGACGACGATCCGTTTGAAGAGGCGAACATAGCTTTTGTCGGAAACAAGAAGCACGAATTCAGTGGGTTGTTTCATGAAGGAGCCCTCCGGCGTGCGACCGCCCCGCCGAATGCGGGGCGGTCAGCGTTAAGGGTTGGGAGGCAAGCGCTGGACGGGAAAGATGCGTTTCTGACGGAAGAGGAAGATGCAGGGAATAATTCACTCTCACGCCGTGCGACCGCCCCGCCAGATGCGGGGCGGTCAGCGTTGGAGGGTAGGGTGGCAAGCGAAAGGCGGGAAAAGGAGTTTCTGAAGGGAGACGAGGGCGAAGGAGATATAACCCTCTGACGCCGGGCGACCGCTCCGCCAAATGCGGAGCGGTCAGCGTTGGAGGGTTGAGTGGATGGCGCGAAAGGGGTAAAAAAGGAGCAATCGAAATGGCAGTCGTCGAGGAAAGCCACGCAGGCTGAACGGGAAAGAGAAGCTAGACGGGCAAACAGGGAAAGAAAATAGAAAAGCACGGTAACTGCCTGCGAAAGCAGACAATTACCGCGCTGATAGATTCTGGCGTCCCCAAGGGGGTTTGAACCCCTGTTCCCGGCGTGAGAGGCCGACGTCCTAGGCCACTAGACGATGGGGACGCATATGGTGGGCCGTGCTGGGATCGAACCAGCGACTCTCTGCTTAAAAGGCAGATACTCTACCGCCTGAGTTAACGGCCCACGCGGAAACAGGCTTCCTAATCCCATGCCCGCCCCCTGTCAAGGGCAATTCCCGCGCGGCCATCATCCCGAGCCCGGCCGAGGTGAATGCTTAATCAAATCCAGGCCCCGCGTCCATCGGAAAATGCGCCTCCGGGCTGCGCCGTCTCCAGGCCTCCGGCCCCACTGCCTGACCACGCCTCGCGGTGGCGAAGGCCGCAGGGCAGCCGGGAATTGGCCGCAACCGCCTCAAACCGCGGGTTCTTGTGGAACCAAGGGCTGGCGTTTTGGGAAAGGCCCTGCCCCACGGCCACCGCAGTTTCCCCTGGCGCGCCGGACGCCGCCGGTATATGAGCCCTGGGCATGGATATGGCCGAACTGTGGCGCACGTTGGTGTGGCCCCTGACCCGTCTGCTGGTGTCGTTGTCCGTGGGCCTTTTGGTGGCCAACCTCATTGAGGCCCTCAACTGGACCCGCTTCATGGCCCGCTTCGCCGCCCCGCTCATCCGCCTGGGGCACATGAAGGACGTGGTGGGGGCCAGCTTCTCCATGGGCTTTTTCTCCGGCATGGCCGCCAACACCATGCTCGCCGAGGCCTACGCCGAAAAGCGCCTCACCCCGCGCGAACTGGTCCTGGCCAACCTCTTCAACAGCCTGCCCACCTACTTCCTGCATCTGCCCAACATGTTCTTCATCACCGCGCCCTTTCTGGGCTCGGCCGCCTTTCTCTACGTGGGTCTGACCCTTCTGGCCGCCATCCTGCGCACCCTGGGCATCCTATTCGTGGGCCATCTGCTCCTGCCGCCTTTGCCCGAGGGGTGCGTGGTCTGCCACCTGGGCGAGGACCGGGTGACGCTGGCAAGCGCCCTGAAAAAAAGCTGGTTCCGCTTCAAGCGCCGCATCAAAACCATCGCCCTGTTCACCATCCCCACCTATGTGGGCATTCACTTCTTAAGCACCCACGGCTTTTTCGGCTACCTGGAAGGGCTCGTTTCCGAACACCTGGGGGACCTGCCCTGGCTGTCGCCCCAGGCCATAAGCATCGTCATCTTCCACATGGCCGCCGAGTTCACGGCCGGACTGGCTGCGGCCGGGGCCCTGCTCGGCGCGGGCGACCTGGACGTCAAGCAGGTGGTCATGGCGCTTCTGGTGGGCAACGTGCTGTCCACGCCCATGCGCGCCTTCCGCCACCAGTTCCCCTATTATGCAGGCATCTTCAAACCGGCCATGGCCATGCGGCTCATCGCCTGGAACCAGGCCTTCCGGGCCGCCACCATCATCATCGTGGCCGTGGGCTACTTCTACCTGGGATAGGGCCGCCTGACGCCGCGCTTGCCTCGCGGCGCGACCCGGGGCACACTGGGTCCGTTTCGGACCTGCAACCGCCACGGCGACCGGGCCTCCCGCAACCGCCCGGCCCGACAACGAGGTTCGCCATGATTCCCGGCTCCCCCTCCCCCGCCCCCCGGACCGTCAAGGTCCGGCTTGTCAGCGGCCCCCTGGACTATCTGCGCCTGGCCCTGCGCGTGCTGTTCTGGGGCCTTGTGCTTTTCGTGGCGTTTTCGGCCTTCGAGACCGACAGCTTCACGGACAAGGGACATGTGGCCTATCTCGACGCCGCTTTCGAAGAGGTGGCCTGGGAGGACATCGGCGCGGACGACACCGTGGTGGGACTGGTGGAGCTTTCCGGGACCATCGCCAGCTTTGCCGATTCCGATGTGCTTGCCAGCCAGGGCGGGACGGTGACCCCGGAGGTGGTGCGCGACGCCTTGTCGGTCATGCGCGCGGAAGGCGGGCTGTCCGGACTGGTGATCCGCTTCGAGACCCCGGGCGGCGAGGTGGCGGCCTCGGACGAGATCCGCAACATCCTGGCCACGTTCAAGGCCCGGGAAGAGATCCCCCTGTATTTCTATTCGAGCTTCGTCCTGGCGTCCGGCGGCTATTATGCGGCCTGCGCCGCAGACAAGGTGTTCGCGGCCAAAAACGCCGAGGTGGGCAGCATCGGGGTGATCATTGAGATGCTCAATTTCCGCAAGCTGGCCACGGACACCCTGGGCGTGAACATGAAGGTCTACAAAAGCGGCGAATTCAAGGACATGGGCAATCCCTTCCGCGATCCCACCCCGGCCGAGGAGACCCTCCTGGCCCGGGACGTGCGGGAGAGCATGGACGAATTCGTGGCCGAGGTGGCCAAAAGCAGGGACATCCCCGTCGCCCGGGTGCGTGAGAAGCTGGGCACGGGCGAGGTCTGGAGCGGCAGACGGGCCAAGGAACTGGGGCTGGTGGACGAGGTGCTGTATCCCGAGGAACTGGCCGCCCGGCTCAAGACCGAGACCGGGGCCAAGGGCCAGGTGTTCTACGCCGCCTACCGGCCGCCCACGGGGCTGTGGCATACCCTGCAGACCGGGGTCCATGCCGCCCTGGCCGCCGTCGTGCCCAGGCTGCCCCTTCCGGTCTCCCGCCAGGGGTTCCACTCGCCCCGGCTGTACTACCTGCTTCCCCGGTAGGGGGTCGGCCCGTACGGCCTGACGCTGGCCCTCAAGGCCCTCCCGGGCCACATCAGCCCCCTGCGTCAACGTGCGCAATCAGAATGCAGGCATGATGTGAGGCGTCATATCTTCCTACGACGCGAACACGTCTTCGCTTAATGCATACTATCGCACGAGTTATAACAGATGCACCATTCTGTGGACTTTTTTTTATTTCCCCCTGCCGACGAAATTTTTATTGCCATCTGTTCCAATCCAAAATACGATATTTTCAAAGAGCATTTCACTTCATCTCCGGCCGCTGTCCTCCGGCCAGTCACCACGGCGCTGCTGAGTGTGCTGCTTCAGCAGTGAGGCGGAACGCCCGGTACGGTCGGCCCGTGGCGAGGGGCTCCTCCTGGGCCTGCCCTGGAGGCGTTCCAAATGGACATGACCGGGACGCACAAGATGCCCGGCGCGTCACGGCAAATTTCTTCATGAACGAAATCACCACGCCGACAGGAGCGCCCCATGTCAACGCCGCCATGCCGTGTCTTCCCACGCCTCGCCCTGCTGTGCCTGGCGTCCGTCCTGGCCCTGGCCCTGCTCGCACCCTTCCCTGCTGCGGCCAGAAACCCCGACGTCTCAAGCTGGATGGTCAACCTGTCGTCCGGCAGTGCGATGGAAGACAACGCCAACACCCATCGCTCGCCGGAAATTGCCGTGGTCGGCGACACCGTTCACGCCGTATGGGTGACCGAAAGCTCCGATATCTGGCAAATCTGGTACCGCCGTTCCCTGGACGGAGGCTCCACCTGGCAGGAGCGGGTCAAGATCGCCGAGGGCGGCCCAAACGACATCGACATCGACGAGACGCACAAACGTCTCGCGGTCAGCGGCACGACCGTGCATATCGCTTTCACCGGAACGAACTGGTCTTCGCCCTGGGCAGGCACATTGTCCTACAGTCGCTCCACGAACAACGGGGCCAGCTTCGAAGCCACCCAAATCCTCTCCCAGACCACCGGCTGCACACTGACAAACAGTTACATCGTAAGCGAGGGAATAAACGTCTCCATCGCCCTGCGACTGCGGTCCGGAAGCGGCTACAAACGCGATTCCGGAGAGCTCTTCACGTCCGCAAACGACGGCGCCTCGTTCACCCACACGCAGATTTTCGAATACGCACACAACGACCCCCCCTATGCCGGGGCGACCGTGTACGACATCCTGCGTTCCGGATCGAACGTCTACGTCATGTACAACACCTACAACGGCAGGGGATGTAGCTATGAAGGCGAATCCAGGATGTTTCTGGCCTCGTCGACAAATTCCGGAGCCTCGTTTGGCCAGTCGCTGCTGTCCATTCCCCAGTCCGACGGCTGCTACAAGGCCTCCAGCGGACAGGCATCGCACTATGTGTCCAAAATAGCGGCCGTGGATTCCACCGTTGCGGCCACATGGACGGGCACCAACACGGACGGCATCCGGACGGTCTTTTATCGCAGGTCCACAAACAACGGGGCCGACTTCCAGTCGCCCATCGAACTGTACGTCCAGTCGGGCGGCACGGAGATCTCGCCCGGGCAGGAGACCATCAAGGCCAAGGGCTCCATGACCTACGCCATGTGGACGACCACCGGGGCATTGATTCCCTTCCGGGCCTCCCTCGACGGCGGCGTCTCCTTCCAGCCCGCCGTGGAGGCCTCCCCGAACGGCTGGTGGCCCCTCATCGACATCGACCCCACCGTGCCTGACGGCTCGCAGGCCCACCTGTTCTGGCAGGGCAACCTGCGTACGGCCACCAATGGCGGCGCCGCCCTGGGCGGCAAGGCCTATCTCTTCCCGTTTTTCCGCTTCTCGGCGCTGCGTCGGGAACAGGTGGCCAGCGGCGCGGACGGTTCCCTGCATTACGTCATGGGCGGACTGTTCCACTCCCAGTCCCTGTGCGGCGGCAACTGCCGGGAGGACATCTTCTATCGCCGCCACTCCTTCACGCCCCCCGCCCCCTCCCAGTCCACAAACCTGCGCGTCATTTCGGATAGAAGCGTCCCCTTCGAGGAGCGCTTCGACAACATGCACGTTCCCACCACGGCCGACGTGGCCCCGGCCGGGGCCTTCACCCTCGAACTGTGGGTCAAGCCCGCCCAGGGCGGCGCGGACACCGGTTACACCAACGTCTACCGCCCCGTGGCCTTCAAGCCCTATGGGAACGGCTACTCCTACGCCCTGGGCACCATCATCGCCCACCAGGGCGGCAGCCCCGCCTCGGACAGGATCATCACCGCCGAGATCACCACGGCGAATGGAACCTACCGCATAAACGACCAATATGCCGACACGGGATACGTGCCCTATGGCCAGTGGGCGCATCTGGCCATGACCTACAATCCGGCGGCTGGCGCAAACAACTTCAGGCTCTACCTCAACGGCGTCCTCATCGACTCGACTTCGGCCAGCGGCGCCGTCCTCTCCGACGGCAACCCCTTCGAGGCCGGTCACTACGGAAACTGGGATCTGGACGACCTGCGGATATGGAACAGGGCCTTGACCCAGGCCGAGATCGTCGCGAGCAAAAACACGCGGCAAACCGCCGCCTCCGGCCTCGTGGCCAACTACACCTTCAACAACACCGCCAAGGACATCACCAACCGGGGCAACAACGGCATCCTCATGTTCAAGGAGCAATACGTTCCGGACTCGCGCCCGACGGTCAGCACCGCCGGGCAGACCGTGCTGCTGCTTGGCGACTGATCCGGCCAACGCCTTCCATCCGGCCAGGCTGCGGCGTATCGCGACGCCGTGGCCTGGCCG
Source organism: Desulfovibrionaceae bacterium (assembly GCA_031082225.1). Classification (GTDB taxonomy): domain Bacteria; phylum Desulfobacterota; class Desulfovibrionia; order Desulfovibrionales; family Desulfovibrionaceae; genus Desulfolutivibrio. The sequence goes on from JAVHLG010000006.1 coordinate 42,230, forward strand.
GTGCGGTTCCAGGGTTTATAATCCCACGGGCGTCCCTGCACCGGCCCGGAAACGGCACGCGTCTTGCCAGAACGCACACTGCACATCATATGCATGTCGCTGTTGCGACAGGGGACGCGCCATGTACTGGCGAAATATCTCCGTCACACATGCCATGCCTGCGGGACAATGCCTCCGATCACTTCCGATCGCTTCCGATCGCTTCCGGCCGCCTCCGATCGTCTCCGGCCGCACGCCCGCGTTCCCCCACGCTCCGGCACGAGGCGACAGCCTCTCCAGGCAGGCGGGACATACCTGAACCCTTCGACGGCCTTAGGCATCTCTGTACTTTCTCCGACCAACTGCGTATGCATGGCGTGACGATGGAGAGCACATCGACCCCCAGAGCGTTCCCCTGCCCCTTGATGGAGACCCTTATGGACAACCCGCTGCGACGGGAATTGCCGCAGGGCATCGTGGTCCTCACCGCCGGAACCCGTCTGGATTCGACCAACGCGGCCGATTTCAAGAAACGCTTTCAGGCCGAGGCGGGCCGCGTCGTCCTGGACATGTCGGCCCTCGAATTCATCGACAGCATGGGCCTGGGGGCCCTGGTCATCGCCCTGAAGACCATCCTGGCCAAGGGCGGCGACATCCGGCTGGCCTCGCTTCCCCCCGAGGTCAGAAGCCTTGTCGAGCTCACGCGCCTGGACAAGATCTTCGACATCCATGAAACCGTGGACACGGCCGTTGCCAGCTACGCCTGACCTGCGGCGGGCCGCCGCCCATGGGGACGTTTTCACATCAAGGGGCCACGTTCCAATCCGGCTGGCAGCGTGAGGAAGAAAAACGGGACATGGGACACGACCGAGAGGAACGCCAACGCCGGATGGACGATCTCCTGCGCCTTTACGGTTCCGGGACGGGCCGGTTCTCCCGGCATTCCCCCCGCCTGCGCGCCCTGCGCAAAAAACTCATGTGGAACGCCGTCATCTGGTTCTCCCGGGCCATCAAGCGCGGCCTGGACATCGCTGGGGCCCTGGTCGGCCTGACGCTTTTCTCTCCGGTAATGGCCCTGGCCGCCCTTTTGATCCTCATGGAGGACGGTCGCCCGGTCATCTTCAGCCAGATCCGCGTCGGCAAACATGGTCGGACCTTCCGGATGTACAAGTTCCGGTCCATGGTCAAAAACGCCGAGGAGCTGCAAGAAGGCCTTGAAGCGGACAACGAAGCCGGGGATGTCCTGTTCAAGATCCGGCGCGATCCGCGCCTGACCCGGGTGGGAGCGGTGCTGCGCCGCTCCAGCATGGACGAACTGCCCCAGTTCGTAAACGTGCTGCTCGGGGACATGTCCCTGGTGGGGCCGCGGCCGCCGACCCCCGCGGAGGTGGCCAGATACGACTACGACGACCGCGTCCGCCTGCGTGTCGCCCCGGGCATCACCTGCCTGTGGCAGATCAGCGGCCGCAGTCGGCTCACGTTCAAGGAACAGGTGGCCTTGGACCGGCAGTACGTGGAGAGCCAGTCCTTTTGGCAGGACGTGCTGATCCTCCTGCGCACCATACCCGCAGTGCTCAGCGGCAAGGGGGCCTATTGAGACGCCGTGGCCACGACCGGTCCGGGAATCCGGACACCGCCGCCGCCCCCGCGACGCGCCCCGGCCCCCGACGACCCCGCCGCAGCCTCTGATCCGGACCATGCCATGGACGCCGTCATCTTCACCGATACCCATGCCGACTTCCCCAGGGAGCTTCTGGCCCGCCGTCCTCCCGCCCTCATGCCCCTGGCCGGGGGCCCGGTCGCGGAACTCATGCTGGAAGGCCTGGCCCGGTCCGGGGCCCGCCGGGTGGTTTTCGTCGCCTCCGACACGCCATACCTCCTGGAGCGGCGGTTCGGGCACGGCGAACGCTTCGGCCTGGACATCCGCTACATCCTGCGCCGGGCCGTGGCCGGGATGCGGGAGGGGCTCGTCAAGGCCACCCCCCTCCTGGATCGGACCTTCCTGGTCTACGACCGGCTCCTGGTCACGGACATCGACCCCGGACCGGTCCTCGCCGCCCACCGGGAGGCGGGGGCCATGCTGACCGTGTGCGCGCCCCGGCCGGATCCTGCCGACCCTCCCGGTCCCGCCTTCCACGTCCTTGACCGCGACGCGGCCAAAGACATCCCGGCCGACTTCCAGGATCTTTCCGGATGGGCGGCGACCCTGCCCCGACACGCCGTGCACACCCTTCATCCGGCCGGGGTCTCGGTCGCCGTGGACGGCCTGCCCACCTATCACCGGGCCGTCCTGGCCTCCCTGGCCGGATTGCCGCCCTTTTCCCCAAGCCCCGGCGGCGTCGCCCTGGGGCGGCAGTGCGAGGTGCACCCCACGGCCCGGCTGGTTCCTCCGGTCAGCCTCGGCGATTTCACCTCCATCGGCCGGGAATGCGTCATCGGCCCCATGGCCCTGCTCGGGGAACGGTGCGTGGTGGACGCCCGGTCGGAGATCCTGCGCTCGGTGGTCTTTTCTGACGGCTATGTCGGCCGGGAGGTGACCCTGGACGGTCGCGTCGTGGACCGGAACCTTTTGGTCTCGCCGGAAAACGGAACCGTGGTCCGCGTCCCGGACGCCTTCCTGCTTGGCGACGCCGCCGACCCGGGGCTGGCCCAGGCGGTCTCGCGTCTGCTCCAGCGGCTTCTGGCCCTGGCGGCCCTGATCCCGTCCTGTCTCGTCCTGCTGCCGGTCCTTCTCGTGCCGGGCTGGCGGCGACGCCTGATCCGCCGGGAAGCTGCCGGGGAATACGTGCAACGCGACCTCAGGGGCGGCAAGGAACTCCGGCGGTTCCATATGCATGAACTGCGCGTGGTCAACCGATTTCTGCGCCGCCTCCCGGCCTTGTGGGACGTGGCCGCCGGTCGGCTCAACCTGGTGGGCGTTGAGCCCTTGTCCCCCGAAGAGGCCGAATCCTGGCGCGGCTCCTGGGCCGACGACCGGTTCAAGCGGCCGCCGGGTCTGGTCACCCCCTGGCGGGCCATGACCTCCCGGGAACCGGAGAGCGACGAAAAACGCGTCATGGAGAACTACTATGTTCAGACTTGGTCACTGGGCGAGGACATGCGCATCCTCGTAAAAAACCTGTTTGTGCGGCGAGGCTGACGGCGGCCGACGTCTTGTGCGGACCCTGGCGCGCATGGCTGTTTGTTTTCCGGGCCGTTGCTGGTAGCATGCGGCGAAAACACGGCAACCCTCCACCGGAGGCATGGATGGATTTTCGCCACCTGTACCTGGATATCCTCGACGGCCTGGGGGCCTCCCTGCTGCTGACCGACCCGGACTCCCTGCGCATCGTCTGGTCCAACGCCACGGCCGAAAACCTGCTCCGCGCCCCGGCCGGGGGGCTGGCAGGCCGGGACCGGGCCGCCATCCGCCTGGCGCGCGAGGAGACCCCGGACACGCCCCTGCCCTGGCCGCCCTCCGAGGACCGCATCCGGGACATCCCGGTTCTTCTGGCCCGGGACGACGCCACCCTGGTTCCCGTGTCCTGGCACCTCATGCCCTTGCGGCACGACGGAAAAGCCTTCATCGGCGAGGTTTTCTTCGACATCGCCGCCCGCCGCGTCCGGCAACTCCGACAAGGCATGGCCAAACGGCTGGAGGCCATCGGCGGACTGGCCGCGGGCATCGCCCACGAGATCAACACCCCCGTGCAGTACATCGGCGACAGCATGACCTTTCTCGCGGAGGCCGGAGAGGACATGGACCGCCTGTTCGACCTGTACCGGGAACTGGAGCGGACCGCCCCGGACACCCCCGGTCTGCGGGACGTCCGGGACCGCATCCGGCGCACCGCTGCGGAGATCGACGCGGCCTTCCTGCTGGAGGAGATCCCCCGGGCCCGGGCCCGGATCACGGAAGGCGTGACCCGGATCACGGACATCGTGCTGGCCATGAAGCGCTTCGCCCATCCCGGCGGGGAGGAAAAACGCCTCGTGGATCTCAACAGGGCCCTTGAGGACACCATCACCGTGACCCGCAACGAATGGAAATACGCGGCCAGGCTGGAAACCGACCTGGACCGGGGGCTGCCCCTGGTTCCGGCCCACGCCGGGGACTTGAGCCAGGTCTTTCTCAACCTCGTGGTCAACGCCGCCCAGGCCGTGGCCGAGGCCGTGGGCGACTCCGGGGAAAAGGGGTCGATCCGGGTGAAAACCAGGCTTTCCGGAGACCGGGCGGTGGTGTGCGTATCGGACACGGGCCCAGGCGTGCCCCAGGCCCTGCAGGAGACCATCTTCGATCCCTTTTTCACCACCAAGGAGGTGGGAAAGGGCACGGGGCAGGGTCTGGCCCTGGTCCACGACATCGTGGTCAACAAGCACGGCGGAACTGTCCGCCTGGAATCCAGCCCGGGACAAGGGGCGACCTTCACCGTCGAGCTGCCCCTCGCCGCCCGGGAAACCCACCCGGAAGCCACATGAACAGCATCCTCTACGCGGACAGCGAGCCCCTTGCCGTGCGGGCCCTGGGCGCGGCCCTGCACCGCCACCGGGACCGGTTCCGCATCGTGGCCGCCGACAGCGGCGCGGCGGCCCTGGGCCTCATGGAACAGGAACCCTTCGACATCATCATGGCCGACATCCGCCTTGCGGACATGCGCGGGGAACAACTGCTCCAGGCCGCGCGCGAGCGCCAGCCCCAGGCCGTGCGCATCATCCTGACCGGCTCTCCGGACCAGGAGCAGGCCATGCGCACGGTCAAGGTGGCCCACCAGTTTTTGACCAAGCCCTGCCCTCCGGAGACCATCAGCGCCGCCATCCTGCGCTGCCTGCGCCTGCGCAAGGTCTTCCTCAACGAACACACGGCCCGGGTCATCGCCGCCGTGGACGTCCTGCCCGCCCTGCCCGACATCTACCTGCGCCTGACCCACGAACTGGCCAAGGAATATCCCTCCATCAACGCCGTGGCCGGGCTGGTGGGCAGCGACGTGAGCATGACCGCAAGCCTGCTCAAGCTGGTCAATTCCACGTTTTTCGGCCTCTATGAGCGCATATCCAGCCCCAAACGGGCCATCGCCCTGCTTGGCATGGACATCGTCAAGGGCGTGGTCCTGGGCATGAAGCTCTTCCAGAGCTTCAACATGATCCGCTTCAAGGACTTCTCCCTGTCCCAGTTGCAGGAGCACAGCACCCGCTGCTGTTTTTTCGCCAGAAGCATCGCCGAGATGGAGGGCCTTGGCCCTGGGGACCGGGACACGGCCTTTCTGGCGGGACTGCTCCACGACATCGGCAAGCTCCTTCTGGCCAGCAGTTTCACGGATAAGTACCTGGAGGTTCTGCAAACATCCCAGCGGGAGAACATCCCCCTGACCAACGCAGAACTGGACGTCCTGGGATATACCCACGCCGAGATCGGGGCCTACCTGCTGGGCCTGTGGGGATTTTCCGACGACCTTGTGGAGGCCGTCTACGCCCACCACGACATGTCCCGGTCCTCCGAGGGCCTGACCCCCGGGGTCATCGTGCACGCCGCCAACAGCCTCGACCACGAACTGTTCATCTTCCACGGCGACTACGCCCTGCATCCGCCGGACATGTTCTGGCTTGACCGCAACGACCTTTTGGCGCGCTACAAGGCCTGGCGTCTGGCCTGCATGGAGGTCGCCGACCGCGATCCGGCCAACCTGCGCCGGGGCATGGCCCTGGCCGCAACCATTGAGGAACGGGCATGAGGCCGCGCATCCTGTTCGTGGACGACGACCCCAACATCCTGGACTCCTTCCGGGCCAGCCTGCGTCGGCACTTCAACCTGGACACGGCCGAAGGCCCGCTGCGGGGGCTGGAGATGGTCCGCTCCTGCGGCCCCTACGAGGTGGTGGTCTCGGATCTGCGCATGCCGGACATGGACGGGGTGCGCTTTTTGAGCGAGGTGGCCACGATCCTGCCCGATGCGGCCCGCATCATGCTCACGGGCCACGCCGACCTTGAGGCCTCCATGAACGCGGTCAACGAGGGCCGCATCTTCCGCTTTCTGACCAAGCCCGCCGCCACCGCCGCCCTGATCAAGAGCCTGGACGCAGGCGTGGCCCAGTACCGCCTGGTGACCGCCGTCAAGGAGAAGCAGCGGCAGCTCGAACGCGATCTGGAGGCAGCCGCCTACGTACAGCGCCGCTTCCTGCCCCAGACGCCGCCGGACGTCCCCGGCCTGTCCGTGGCCTGGAGGTTCATGCCCTGCGCCGAGCTCGGCGGAGACATGTTCCACGTTTTCGTCCTGTCGCCGGGAAGCCTCGGATTGTACATGCTCGACGTCAGCGGCCACGGCGCGCCCTCGGCCCTGGTGGCCGTTTCCCTGTCCCAACTGCTCATGCCCCAGTCGGGCTATCTGGTGCGCCAAGGGGCGATCATCCCCCCGGGGGAGGTGCTTGCGGCCCTGGATCGGGATTTCCCCATGGAGCGCTTCGAAAAGCACTTCACCATCTTCTACGGGGTGCTCGATCTGGCTTCGGGGCGGCTGCGCTACAGCGGGGCCGGGCACAATCCGCCCCTGGTCCTACGGGCCGACGGCGGCCTGGAGCGTCTGAGCCGGGGCGGCCCCATGATCGGCCTGGGCTTTCCCGCCGCCTTCGACGAGGGAACGGTCACCCTCAACACCGCCGACAAGCTCCTGGTATACACCGACGGGCTGATCCAGTATCAGGCGGCGGACGGCGGCATGTTCTCCCAGGGACGGCTGGAGGCCTGCGCCCTGGACCGTCGGGAACTGCCTCCCGAACGGCTGGTCGAGGCGCTTGTCGCGGCCATGCTCGAATTCGGCGGCCATGCTTTGCCCATGGACGACGTCAGCCTCCTGTGCCTGGAGATGGCCCGGCCCGGGGGCACGGAAACGCGCCGATCCTGACGGGACAGGGGCAGACGCCTTTTTCTTTTCTTTTCTTTCCTGTATAAAGTGTCGTTCCCGGCGGTGGGTGCGCCAGATTCCGCCCCGCCTCACTTGTGCCCGGCAAGGTGCCCCATGGCGAAAAAAAACGGCCTGAAAACCACGGAACGGCTGCTCGGCATCATCAAAAACGGCGGCAACGGGCAGGATCAACGCCTGTTCCGCATCGTGCAAAACAAGGACATGGCCTCCGACTCCACGGTCCTTGGACGCAACAACCGCCATTTCTGCGAGATCTCCTTTTCCGAGCAGGCCATGCCCAGGGTCCGGGCCCAACTCGACGCCATCTGGAGCAACATCCTCCTCAGCCAGGGCGCCCCTCCCCACAGCGTCCTTCTGACCTCCGCGTCGAAAGGCGAGGGCGTCACGTATGTTTCCGAGCGCCTAAGCCTGTATCTGGCCACGGCCTACAACCACAACGTCCTCTACGTGAACGTGGCCAACCAGATTTTGGCCCCCAACGCCCCGCCGTGCCCGTCTGCCGAGGAGGTCGTGGCCTGCCTGACCTCAGGCCGGGGAATCGACGATCTGGTGGCGGCCTCGTCAACGCCCGGCCTGTGGGTGCTCAATCTCGGCATCACCGAGGGCCAGCACGCCCTGCCCTGGCTGTTGCCGGAAAAAGACGTGCTGGGAAGCCTCCTGCGCCAGACCCGGGAACGTTTCGACGTGGTGGTGTTCGACGCCCAGTCCGTATTAAGCGCCCCCTGGACGGCCACCATGGCCAAGCCCCTGGATGTGAATCTTCTCGTATGCCGCTTTGCCGTCACCCGGCGCGAGGTCTTAAACACCCTTTTGGACGCCTTCCGGGCCGCCGGCGTCGCCCCCCAGGGGGTCATCCTCAACGCCCGGCGTTACAGCGTGCCGCAATTTTTCTATAAACTGCTGAAATAGCCCCCCAGGATCGTGGATGATGGCCGCACGCGTCGTTTTGCATGTGATCGACGCCCTCAACGTCGGCGGCGCCCAGGAACTGGTGCTGCTCCTGGCCCGGCACGCACCGCCCGGACAACGGACCGTGGTCTGCGTGCTGCAGCCCGATCTGGCCATGCGGGAACGCCTTGCAGCGGCCGGGGCCGAGGTGACGGCCCTGAACCGGGCCCGGCCGTCCATCCTGTCCCCCCTGCGCTTTCTGGCCTATTTCCTTTGCGGGGTGCGCGACGTGGCGCGCCTGTGCCGACGACTGGGGGCGGGCGCGGTGCACTGCCACCTGGGGGACGCCGAGATCATCGGCATCCTGGCCGGGAGGCTGGCCGGGGTCCGCACGACCCTGGTCACCGTCCACAACCCCATCCTGTTCCAGAAGCGCCGCACGGGCGACCCCCGCAACTTCCTGCACCGGGCCTCCCTCACCATTCTGTACCGCCTGGCCTGGCGGGTGGTGGCCGTATCCCGGCAGACCGAAAGGGTGCTGCAGCGGGAGTTGGGACTTACGCCGCCGCGGCTGGTCTGCATCCGAAACGGCGTGGACGTGGCCCGCCTCGAGGCCGCCGTCCGCTCCGAGGCGCTGCGCCGGGACTGCGGCGCGGGGCCGGACGATTTTCTGATCATCAATATCGGCCGCCTGGAAGACCAGAAACGCCAGGACGTGCTCCTCGCTGCCATGGCCATCCTGTCCCGGGAATGCCCCCGGGCCCGCCTGTGCATCGCCGGGACCGGCAGCCTGGAACATGCCCTGGCCCGCCAGGCAAAGGAGCTTGGCGTCGCCGACCGGGTTCGCCTGCTTGGGGAGCGAAGCGACATTCCCGAACTGCTTGGCGCGGCGGACATGGTGGCCGTGGCCTCGGTCTGGGAGGGCACCTCCCTGTCGCTCATGGAATCCATGGCCGCAGCCAGACCCATCGTGGCCACGGACATCCCGGGGAACCGGGAGCTGCTCGACCCGGGGCAGGCCCTGCTGGTCCCGGCGGGCGACGTCCGGGCCATGGCCCGGGCCATGGCCGAACTGGCCGCCGATCCGGCCATGGGCCGGACCCTGGGACAGGCCGCCCGGGAAAAGGCCCGGCGGGTTTTCGACATCCGCATCGTGGCCGCGGCCTACCAGGCCCTGTGGGACAAAGACGCCAGGGGCGATCCTCCCGCCTGCGCCGCCGGTTGACGCGGCGTCCGGGCGCGACGCCAAAACCGGGGCACGGCGCGCCCCCCAGCCCAGGAAAGGCACGTGAGCCATCGCGAAAAAACCAACCGCCGCATCGCCGTGACCGGAACCCGGGGCATCCCCGCCACCTGGGGGGGCGTCGAGCGCCAGTGCGAGGAGTTGTATTCCCGCCTGGCGGCCATGGGCTTCGACATCCTCCTCTACGCCCGCCGGGACTACGTGGGCGGCGAGGTGGCCAGCCACCGGGGGGTCGCCGTCAAGACCCTGCCCGCGCCGCGCTCCACCCACCTGGAGGCCCTGGTCCACACCTTTTTGTCCGTGCTGCACATGGCCTTCGTCTCCCGGCCGCGCATCGTGCACGTCTATTCCCAGGGGCCGTGCCTGCTTCTGCCCCTGGTCCGGCTGCTTCTGCCCCGGGCCACGATCTTTTTTACCTGCGGCGGCCTGGACTGGCAGCGGCGCAAATGGTCCCGGGCGGCCGCCCTGGCCCTGCGCCTGGGCGAATGGTTCTCGGCGAGGCTGACGGACGTGCGGATCATGGTTTCAAACGACCTGGCCCGGTCCTACCGGGAGCGCTTCCACTGCGCCTGCGAGGTCATCCACAACGGGGTCAGCCTCCCGGGCAAGGCCGACGCCACCCCCCTGGCGGCCATGGGCTTGGCCCCGGGCGGCTACGCCCTGTCCGTGGGGCGGCTGACCCCGGAAAAACGGGTGGAGGACATGGTGGCCGCCGCGTGTCGCACCACCACCCCGGTCCGGCTGGCCGTGACCGGGGACGACGCCTCGGGGTCGGGATATCTGGAGCGTCTGCGCCTTTTGGCCGCCGGACGGCCGGAGGTGGCGTTCACCGGCTACCGGTTCGACGCGGACCTGGCCGCCCTGTTCACCGGGGCCATGGCCTTCGTCACCGCATCGGAACTGGAGGGCCTGCCCCTGACGCTGCTTGAGGCCATGTCCTACGGCATCCCGTGCCTGGCCAGCGACATCCCGCCCCACCGGGAGGTTCTGGGCGACGACCATCCCTGGTTCTTCCCCGTCGGGGATGTTACGATGCTGGCCGCCCTTCTGGATACGGCCGCCGCCTCGCCGGGCCTTCGGGCAAAACTCGGCGAACGGGGCCGCAGACGGGTGGCCGGACAGTTCAGTTGGGACAAGGCCGCCGCCGCCGTGGCCGCCCTCTATGACCGGGCCCTGGACCGGACGGTCCCGGGCCGGAACCGCCCCAAGGAGCGCCCATGAGTTCCAACAGACGCCTCGTGCAGACCTACGTGATCCTGGCCGCCGTAACCGTGATCCTTTTCAATCTGCTCCTTTTGATCAACTTTCCGGACTTTTTCAGGGGGCTGCTCTAGCCATGGCGCATTCCATTCTTGATGAACGCCGCACGCTCGTGGAACGACTGGCGACCGTAGCGGAAATTCTGGGCGTCGTGGGGGCGTATGTCCTGGCCCTGACCCTCTGTCTGCCGCAACATGCCGTGTTGCGCGGGGAGTCCGGCCTGTTCGTCTCCCAGTCCGTGCTGCTGGTCAATCTCCTGGAGCTTCTGGTCCTGATCGGGGCGCGGCTCAGCCTCAAACGGGACCGCGGGCAGACCGACTGCATCCAGCGCCCCGGGACGCTTCAGAAACTCTGGGCCGCGCGCCGGGAGACCCTGCTGTCCGATACGGCCCTGACCGTGCTGTTCTGGCTCGTCTTCCAGGCGCAATCCAGGCCCGTCCTGTTCATCGCCCTGTTCCTGATCCTGGCCCCCCTGCTGCGTCTCGTCTTCCGTTTTCTGCTCTCCCTGTTGCTGCGCTCGGGCCTGTTGCGGCGCAACACGATCCATCTGCTCATCGTGGGGGCCAATGAACGCGGCGCGGAACTGTATCAGGAAAGCCTGGACTATCCGTTCCTCGGCATCTCCGTCGTGGGGGTTGTGGACGATGCCGACCATACCAAGGGGGCGGTCCCCCTGATCGGAGGCTTAAGCGATCTGGTGCCCATCCTGCGCAAGGAGATCGTGGACGTGGTGGTCATCTGCCTGCCCATCCGGAGCCACTACGACGCCATCCTGACGGCCATGCAGGACGGCACGAACCAGGGCATCCCGTGCGAATGCCCGGGCTCGTTTTTTCCTCCCAACGCCTGCAAGATGGGCGAGGACGCCGAAGGACAGCCCATCATCGCCTCCTGTCCGGCGGCGAATTCCTACGACCTGGCCAAACGGGCCTTCGACGTGGCGGCCACCCTGGCGCTCCTGGTCGTCTTTTCCCCGGTCATGCTCCTGGCCGCCATCCGCATCAAGCTGGAGGACGGGGGGCCGCTTTTCTACGTCCAGCCCAGAATCGGGCTCAACAAGCGCATCTTCAGCCTCTACAAGTTCCGATCCATGGTCCCGGACGCGGAAAAACGCCAGCCCGCCCTGGAGGGGGCCAACGAGATGGACGGGCCGGTGTTCAAGATCGCCGACGACCCCCGGGTGACCAGGGTGGGCCGCTGGCTGCGCAAGTACAACATCGACGAGATGCCGCAACTGATCAACGTGCTGCGCGGCGAGATGAGCGTGGTCGGCCCGAGGCCCATGTCCCTTCGCGACTACGACCGGCTCAGCGAGGACTGGATACGCCGCCGGTTCACGGTCAAACCCGGCCTGACCTGCTACTGGCAGACCATGCCCCATCGCAACGCCATGCGGTTTTCCGAATGGATGACCCTGGACATGCGCTACATTGAAAACTGCAGCCTTTGGGAGGACGTCGCCATATGCCTGCGGACCATTCCGGCCTTGCTGCGCGGCTCGGGCGTCTGACGGCGGCGACCCTGGCCGCCCTCGTGGTCTGGCTTCCGGCCAGGGCGTGCCTGGGACAGTCCGTCCTGGAAGACGTCAACGAAAATTCCAAATATTTCCTGCTGACCCTCTCCGGGCTGGCGGGCAAAACGTCCTTTCAAAACGTCCGGGCCATGCTCGTCCTGGCCGCGTCCCCGCCGGGTTCGATCCACGACTATCTGGTCACCATCAACGGCTGGCCGGAGAGCAACGGGGAAAACACCTTTGTCTGGAACTCCGAGGATTCGTACATGGACTCCCTGGCCGGCCGGGTGACCTGCCGCATCGCCAACACCTTTTCCCGATCCCCGAACATCTTCTTTTTCCATCTGAGCCCGGCCCTTTTCAAACAGGAGGGGATGCTCACCCAGCGCGAGAGCGAACGCATCCGCCAGACGCTTACGGAGGCCCTGCCCACCAAGGTGCAGGCCGTGGCCGGGGAGATGACCCTGGACGTCACCGGGCAGCAGGTCACCGGGAAGGTCTGGATGAATGGCTATGATGCCGTGGAAAAGGCCAACATCCGCTATCAGGCGACGTTTCACGGGGTGCTGTCCGAAGAGCTCACCGCCACGCTGCGGGGCGGAAAGAAATGATGCGCCTGGCGCTTTTCATCGGCCTGTTTGTGGCCCAGTCCCTCCTGGCCTGGGCCACAAGCCCGGCCCTGGTCCCATCCGGATACGGCGGCGGCGGGCGGTTCACGGCCCTGGCCGTGGACCCGGGCGACCCGCATCTGGTCGTTGCGGGCTCGGACGTGGCCGGGCTGTTCGTGAGCCGCGACGGCGGGGACTCCTTTGTCCCGCGCGGGGCGGGCCTCCTGGGCCTGGCCGTGGCCGGGCTGGCCTTCGACCCCGGGCGGCCGGGAACCCTGGCCGTGATGACCGACGAGGGGCTGTATCTGAGCCGCGACGGCGGGGACACCCTTGTCCGCCTGGGGGATATGGCCTACGGCGACCGCTTTTTCGGTTCCCATCTGCTGGTCCCCCTGGGCGACGACCTTCTGGTCGCCACCCGGTCCCGGGGCGTCTTCCGGGTGGCCTGGCGGCAGGCCGCGCCCGCCGTGACCCCCCTGCCCGGCCTTGAGGGACGAAAGATCAACAGTCTGGCCCGGCTCGGAAACGATCTTTTCGCGGCCACCCCGGCCGGGGCCTTTGTGCTGCGCGACGGCCGGTTCGTGGCCGCGAACGCCGGACTCGGGTCCGGAAAAAATCTCACGGACATGGCCGCCACGTCTGCCTCGGGGCTGTTCGCCGTGGAGGAAAAAACCGGCTTGTGGCGCTACCATGCCGAAAAAAACGCCTGGGAGCGGCCCGGCCCCCTGCCCGACCTGCCCCCCGGGGCCAAGTCCCCGGCCCGGTTCAAGACCCTGGCCCTGGACCCGGCCTTCCCGGGGCGGGTCTTTCTGGCCACCCACCCGGACTACTGGCCCTATCTGTTGTTCGTCTCCGAGGACGGAGGCCGACGCTTTTCCCCGGTCACGGCGTTCGCCCTGGCCCCGGACGGCCCGCCCAACTATCCCACGGGCCTGGAATCGGTGGAGGCCCTGGCCGTGGCCCCGGACGGGAAAACCGTCTTTGCGGCCGACTGGTGGAACCTGTGGAGAAGCCGGGACGGCGGCGACCGCTTCGAGCAACGGCACACGGGGCTGCAAAACACGGTGGTCAACGCCCTGGCCCCCGTCCCCGGCCAGCCGGAGGCCATCCTGGCGGCCACGGCCGACAACGGGCTCATGGCCTCGCCGGACGCCGGGGCGACCTGGGCCAGGGACATGGCCGGGGTGGCCGACGGCCACGTCAAGGACATCCGCATAAGCCCCTTTGACCCGGCCAAGCGCTATCTTTTGGCCGAGCCCTGGAAGCCCGGCCACGCCCCCGGCAGCGTCACCCTGCACCTGTACCGCAGCCTGGACGGCGGGGCATCCTGGCAGGCCCTGCCGGTCACGGTTGCGGCCCGGCCCCTGCCCGGGGCCTTCGCCAGCGGCCGCCCCACCCTTTTGGTCATCGATCCGGCCAACGACGACGCGGTCATGCTCGGCACGGGCGGGCACGGCCTGTTCCGGGTGGACGTCCCGGCCCTGGCCCGGGGCGAGGGGCCAGCCGCCGTGACGGACATCGGGCGCGGCCTGCCCCGGCCCGTCTTTTTCGGCCCCCAGAGCCTTGTGGCCTTTGCGGAGAAACCGGGCCTTTTGGTGGCGGCCACCGTGTCCGGGGGGATATGGCGCAGCCTGGACGGCGGCCGCTCCTGGGCGACGGCCACGGCCCCGGGGCTTTTCGTGTTCTGCCTGGCCGCCGATCCCGCCCGGCCCGGGCATCTTGTGGCCGGACTGCCGGAAAAACGCCTGCTGGAGAGCCGGGACTACGGGGCCACCTGGAAGGAGCGCACCCTGCCCGGGGAGCGGCCGCCGCACATCGCCGTCCAGGCCATGGCCTTCGACCCGGCCCGGCCGGGGCTTATGGCCGTGGGCACCTCGGCCTACGACAACAAGGCGGCGGATGGGCTGTACGTCAGCCGCGACAGCGGCGCGACCTTCTCCCGGGTCGCAACGGATACGGCCCAGGTAGGCGTCACGGCCATCTCCCCCGGCCCGGGCGGCCTGTGGGTCGGCTTCAACGGCCTGGGGCTGTGGCGTCTGCCGGACGGGCGGTAAGGAGGGACACGCATGACACACAGACCCGTGCTCGGCGTGCTCGTCTCCACCCTGGCCGTCGGCGGGGCCGAGCAACTCCTTTTGGAGCTGTTGCGCCGCCTGGACCAGGGCCGCTTCGAGCCGCGCCTGTACTGTCTGCGGGAACCCGGCCCCATCGGACAGGAGATCGCGGCCCTGGGCGTCCCGGTCAGGTCCGGCCTGGGGGGCGGACCTCTGCGTACCATATGCCGCCTGCGCCGGGTCTTTCGCCAGGACCGCCTGGACGCCCTTTTGCTCATCAACCACCGCAACTGCCTGTTTTACGGCCTGCCCGCCGCCCGGCTGGCCGGGGTGCGGGCCGTCGTCAACTGGCAAAACGAGACCTTCAAGCGACACAGCCACCACGAACTCTACATGCTCGCCCGCCGGGGCGTGGTCTGGGGCCTGGACGCCCTGACGGCGGCCTCCAGGGGCCATGCCGGATACCTCGTGACGGTGGAGGGCGTGCCGGTGCGCAAGGTGCTGGCCATCCAAAACGGCGTGGATGCGGCGGCCTTTCGCTCGGAATTGTCGCCACAAGAGGCCCGGCGGCGTCTTGGCCTCCCCGGGGACGCGCCCACCGTCGGGATCATCGCCGCCCTGCGCCCGGACAAGGCCCACGAGGTGTTTTTGCAGGCCGCTGCCCAGGTGACGGCCGTGGCCGCTGCCCGAATGACAGCCGTGGCCGCCGCCGTCCGCTTCCTGGTCGTCGGCGACGGGCCACAGCGCGCCTTCCTGGAGGACTTGGCCGACCGGCTGGGCCTTGGCGGCCAGGTGCGGTTTCTGGGATTTCGACGCGACGTGCCCGACATCCTGGCCGCCCTGGATCTGGCTGTTTTGTCCTCCGACCCCCAGCAGGAGACCCTGTCCGTGGCCGCCCTGGAGGCCATGGCCGCCGGGGTGCCCATGGTCGCCACAAGGGTGGGCTTTATGGACGAGATTGTCCGCGACGGGGTGACCGGCCGTCTGGTTCCGCCCCGCGATCCCGAGGCCCTGGCCGGGGCCATGCTGGACCTTCTTGGCGACGACGCGGCGCGGCGGGAGATGGGACGCCGGGCCAGGGCCCTGGTGGGCCAGGGCCACACGCTTTCGGGCATGGCCCGGGGCTTCGAGAATCTTTTCACCGAGATTTTGGCCGGACGGCCGCCACGGCAAAACCTGTGCCCCCTGTCCCAGCGGCGGGTGAGCCTTGGGCTGTACTGGGCCGAGACGGGACAGTGGCGGCTTCTGCACCTGCTGCGTCGGGATCTGGCCGCCGTGGAATATGTCCGTCTGGGCGACCGCACCCGACGCGTCCTGGCCCGGCTGGGCCGCCTGTCGGCCTGGGCCTCGGCCGCGTGTCTGGCCGTGAAGCAGGTCGCGCGCGCCTGGCGAAGCGACGCGGTCCTGTCCTGGGCCCTGCCCCTTGGGGTCTGCACCGGGCTTCTTTTGCGGTTTGTGCCGCCCCGGTTGCGGCCGGTCCATGTGCTCCGGGACTTCCACCTGAACCTCTCCCGCACGGACGCGGCCTACCGCCTGCGGCTGGCCGTGTTGCGCCTGGCCCTGCCCGGCATCGACGCCCTGTGGTGCACCTCCGAGGCGGAGCGCACGCTCTACGCCGACATGCTCGGGCTGCCCGAGACGGCCGTGTCCTTTTATCCGGACGAGCCGCCCAGCCAGTACCTGGAACTGCCGGACGTTCCGTGCCAGGGGTATGTCTTTGCCTACGGCAACAGCGACCGGGATTTCGAGAGCCTTGTGGCCGTGGCCGATGCAATTGGCCGGGAGGTGGTGATCCTGAGCCAGTCCTTCGCCTTCCCCGAGCCCCTGCCCGCCAATGTGCGGGCCATGCGCTCCAGGGTGTCCGAGGCGGAGATGGTGGGGCTTTTGCAGGCCGCGGCCGTGGTGGTGGTGCCCACCAGGGACCGCCGTCTGGCCGCAGGGCAAAACGGGCTGTTGGAGTCCATGGCCCTGGGGCGGCCGGTGGTGGCGGCGGCCAATGTGGCGGTTTTGGAATACGCCGGGCACGGGGAGGAGGCGCTTTTCTACGAGCCCGGGGATCGGGAAGGCCTGCTGCAGGCGGTGCGGGCCGTGCTGGACGATCCGGACGAAGCCCGGGAGATGGGACGGCGGGCCCGGGAGCGGTGTCGCCGGATGCTGGCCGAGCAACCGTTCCGGTTTCTGGCCCTGTTATCCAAAGCGATCCGGCTGGCGGGGAAGTGATCTAGCAGGACAGATCACTGTACAAATAGTAACAGTTTCCTGACTCCTTGCTGGACTCGTTTGCAGTTGTATACTCTTGCAATAATTCCTAACAAGAATTATTTTTCAGGATGTATCCCATGTCTGCAATGAAATAGAAGTATTTTCAAATGGTTGATATTAGTATTCGTACCAGACGGTGTCATTTAGACTAACGTATGTCCGGGTCGGCACATATGGTGCTCAAGACGAATCATAAAAAAACGGCCACTTAATATGGGTAAAAGACAATTTTTTCTTTTCGTGTTGGCGGTGTTTTCTTTATTCTGTTCGCAACAGGCTCTATCAGCGCCAATCGCCTACAACGCTGATTATTCCGTTGTGAAGCCGTTGCTCTCCACTCCCCAGGCTGCCGCAGAATACATGACAGCCTACTTTCAATATGAGTCACACTGGGGTTACACGCCGATGTCTCCTTCCGCTTTCAATTCGAGCAAGCGAGGAGATTGCAAGGATTATGCGACATTTTTTGGCGACATTCTTCTTTATCATTCGTACGCAGTGAAAAAGTATGCTTTCAGATATGATACTGTAAATGGCTGGAGTCATATCGTTATCATTTTTACAGACACAGATGGAAAGCAATATGTAGCGAGTAACAAAGGCAGCACACAGCGAATATATGGACCTGTCAACAGTCTCGAAGAAGCGGGAAATCTGCTCCTGGCCGACGGCGTACTGCCGGATGGATCGGTCGCGGACCAATGGCTCAAGTACCCCGCCGATTTCACAGGCCAATTGCAGGACTCCAAAGGATTTGTCTATAACGCCGACTACCAAACTGCCACGGCCCAATTTCAGTATTTTCAACACCCGGCCATTTACATGACGGCATTTTTTTCCCTTGGCCCCCATCCTGGGGAATATGCCTTTCCACCGGAAGAACTCAACCTGCTGAAGTCCGGAGAAGCGAAAGATTTTGCAGTGTTCAGCGCCAAAAATACAAACTCGGATATCTATTCTTTCAGATGTAACGCCGCGACAAACGCCGGACATGTCATTTCCGTGACTACATACGAGGATAAATACTATTTTCAAAGCAACCAGTATTTCTTTGGGCCGGTTGACTCCTTTGACGATATGGTGCCCCTCCTCAAGGAGAACAGGCATATCCCTGTAGATTGCGTCGCGGACAGGTGGCAATCCTATCCATCCACGTATACGGGGCCGTTCCCTGTTGCCAATTCAGTACGATTTAATCCCGTCTCATTGCTCCTCCTGGACAACTAGTGTAATGCTCCACAAACAAGCATGCACTTCATTTGGCAGAAAGCAGTGTTTTTAAGCCATTGCTTGGTGGCCACGACCGCAATATAATGCCTATCTATTTTTGGAACGCGACACTAGTGTCGTATCCTTGAAATACGCATGTGCGGATTTCTAAAATAAAAGTCTGAAACTATTGTTTATTTCAAAAACTGGCATTTTTCAAGTGGCGTGACACTAGCGCGTGAGCCCCCCTATACCTGAGAGGCCGTAGCAACCGGAAAGAGGATGCGTAGGTTCTCCACTCATTGCCAAGCAAAAAGACGAACCATGCGCTTTTTTGGTTGCATTTTCCTGTTGTTCATATTGGTTCCTGGTGCCCGGTTGGATTTCCCACTAGCCTCGTCTTCGGACAAAATTCGGGATAAACGGCCCCTAAAGGAGAAGCCCCGATGAAAGTGACGGCGTGTCCGGATCGGACATGCCGGGGACGCTGGCGTTTTCGGGCCGCATCCGCCGCCGTGTCTACTCCCTGGCCCGGCTCCAGGGCAGGACCATGCCCAGGCACCAGCGTATCTCCGTATCCCGTGAAAGGGACAGGCTCCCCAGAAAAAAACCGCCCCGAAGGACAGGGCCGCCGCCGGAAAGGCCCACACCACGGGAAGCCCCAGACCGGCCAGTCCCGCCTTGGCGGCCAAGGGCAGTCAGGCCGCGGCCGTGGTGGTGGTGCCCACCAGGGACCGCCGTCTGGCCGCAGGGCAAAACGGGCTGTTGGAGTCCATGGCCCTGGGGCGGCCGGTGGTGGCGGCGGCCAATGTGGCGGTTTTGGAATACGCCGGGCACGGGGAGGAGGCGCTTTTCTACGAGCCCGGGGATCGGGAAGGCCTGCTGCAGGCGGTGCGGGCCGTGCTGGACGATCCGGACGAGGCCCGGGAGATGGGACGGCGGGCCCGGGAGCGGTGTCGCCGGATGCTGGCCGAGCAGCCGTTCCGGTTTCTGGCCCTGTTATCCAAGGCGATCCGGCTGGCGGGGAAGTGATCGAGCAGTTCAGTCTATCTGTTCCATGGAAACAAAGCTGGATTTATTAATTTTTTCTCAATATTCTTGTGATTTCGTATCTGATGAAACCACAAAGCGACAACATCTCCTTTTAAAATATGGTCATGAATCAGATTGTTGATCCTGCAGTTCGTTTGCTGTCCACCGATATAGCAATTTCTTGGCGATATATTACCGTATCCAGTGTTGTATCTTTTAGATAGGTTGACGCATTCACCGATATAGCGATTGTCACCGTTCAAAGTTATAATATATACTCCGCATGTATTTGTTATTCCGCTGAGTTTAAATTTGCAAAATGGACCATATCCATATTCATGAAATGCTAGATTTTTCTTGTTGCCATACCTTGGCTGAGGGAAATTATAAAAATTTGTAACATTGATATTGCATACATATGAAAATATATATGAAGCCCCGTTTGTATCAAATAGAGTGATCGCTTGGAGATTACGTCCGCACATTTTGGAGTCTCGCCTCATGCATTGCGTGTCGTGAGAACCCTGGACAGTTTGCTACACTAGCTTTCGCAAGATTATCCGAGCCGCGACAGCTTCTCCCCAACCAGGGAGGCCGCATACCGGGTCAGACGCCCGAAGTTGCGCACCGGGCGGCGCAGCACGCTGAATTTGTAGTTGATGCTCATCTGGCAGGAGCAGCGGTTGCAGGCCGGGGGGAATTGTCCGTCCCGGATGGCCTCGCGCACCGGCCGCATCTTCTCCACCAACGCGGACAGGGGCTCCTCCTGCACGTTCCCGGCCGGGGGCAACAGGGCGCAGGGCAAAACCGACCCGTCGGCGTCCACAAAGAGCTTGGCGGCGATCTCCAGGCAGGAGAAATCCTTCAGGCAGCGCCGCATCCACAGGGACGATTCGTCCAGACAGTGTTCGAAATACTGGCGCATCCACGGCGCGACATGGGGGATGTTGGTGCGTACCCCGAACTTGCGGGCCAGCCGCGCCAGTTCCCGGAAATGCTCCGGCAGATGCGCCACCTGTTCCGGGGTCGGCAGCATGTCGCTTTTGTCGTCGGCCTCCACGTCGTGGTAATTGTTCCAGACATGCAGCGGCTGGAAATTGATGTAGTCCACGGCGTGTTCTTTGGCGAAGGCGATGACCCCGGGAAGCTCCGCATAGTTCTGGCGGCAGACGGTGGTGTTGATGTTCACCTTCAGGCCGATGCTTTTCAGGATGCGGATGCCGCCGGTGGTCCGTTTCAAAAACCCCTTGCCGCCACGCAGGAAGTCGTGGGTTTCCGGGCGGCCTGATTCCAGGGAAATGTCGATCCACTGGGCGTTTTTGAGCAGATCGAGCTGGGCCGGGAGGAAGTTTTCCACCAACAGGCCGTTGGAGACCACGGAAAACCGCAGGCCCAGGGACAGGATCTTCTCGATGAGCTCCCACACGTCGCGCCGGAAAAACGGCTCCCCCCCGGAGAGGTAGATGTGCGGAACGCCCGCCTGCCGGGCCTCCTCGAACAGGGAAAAAAGCCGGGCCTGATCGAGTTCCCGCGCCGCGTCAAGCTTGTAGGCCTCGCAGTAGCGGCACCGGGAATTGCACCGGCTGGTGATGTTCACGAACAAGCAGCCGTAGCCCAGTTCGCCCCGGTTGTACCGCCTGACCTCATCGATCATGCCCAACAGTCTGCGTAGCATTGAGCGCGCCTTGCGGGTGTGCCGCTTCGTTGTGGTGAACCGTCCGGACCCGGACGCGACAGGAGGATGCGGCTTTTCCGGGCCCGGGACAGGCCGGACGCCCTGGCCGCCTGGGCCGGAAATCCCGCGTCCATCCCATGAACAGGGATGCGCCCACGGCGTTTTCCTCACTCTGCGGCAGCCCTTGGTTTGCGGGCGTGAAACTAGCACGGGCCGCAGGGCGAGACAATGCCCGCCGGATTAAGACGCGCCGCACCGTCCTGCGGCGTTACGGCCTGGCCCGACCCCAGGGCAGGACCATACCCAGGCACCAGCGTATCTCCGTGTCCCGGGAAAGGACCAGGCTCCCGAGAAAGCCCCCCCCGAAGACCAGGGCCGCGGCCGGAAAGGCCCACAGCCCGGCAAGGCCCAGCCAGGCCAATCCGAGCTTGGCGGCCAAGGCCAGCCCCACCGCCGCAAGGGTGGCCCCGGCCACCTGGAGAAAGGGCCAGGCGCGCGGCGGTTCGTTAAAGACGCCCAGGGCGCGCTGGATGATGGCCAGGAAGATCAGGCAGGTCAGGGCCATGGTCACGGTGGTGGACATGGCCACGGCCTCGGGGCCGCCGATGGTCCGGATGAACCAGAGGTTGAAGATGGCGTTGAGGAGCATGGTGACCACGCCCACGACCAGAAGCGTCACGTTTTTGCGCAGCGCGGTGAAAAACACCCCGTTGAGCACGGCGTATGCGGCGAAAAGCATCCCCGTCGCGTACCAGGACAGGGTCAGGGCCGTGGAGGCCACGGCCTGGTCCCCGAAGGCCCCGCGCCGCAGCAGCAAGGCGACGATCTCCGTGGAAAAAAGCAGGACAAAGGCCGTCATCCCGGCCGAGACCATGCACGAAAAGAGCACCCCGCGCCAGAACACCCGGCGCATGCCCAGGACGTCGTGCCCCTCGGCCTGTTCGCTCACGTAGGGGAAAATAGCCCGGGCCGCCGCCATCACGAACAGTTGCAGGGGCAGGTCGTTGATGCGGTAGGCGTAGCGCAGGGCGGACACCGACCCGGACGGCAGTTCCGTGCTCATGACCTGATCGACCAGGATGTTGGAATTGACCACCAGGCCGCCGACCACCAGGGGCCAGGCCAGGAGAACGAATTCGCGCAAGGCGGGCCTAACCGGCGGGCGCGGCGGCCCCAGGGGAAAACGCGACCCGCGCAGGGCCACGGCCATGACCACCGCCTTGGCCGCCGTGCCCGCCAGAAATCCCACGGCCAGGGCGTGCACGCCCATGTCCCCGAACGCCGCCAGGGTTCCGATGATGGCCAGGTTGATGCAAAGCTGGGCCCCGTACAGGGCCAGGAAAGATTTCTCCGCCTGCAGCACCCCGGCCATGACCGCCGCGCCGCCCTCCAGAAAGATGAGCCAGACCAAAAGACGAATCAGGGAATCGCCCAGGGCCTTTTCCCCCTCGGGAAACCCGTAGCCGATCACGGCCATGATGGGTGCGGACCACACGGCGCAGACCACGGTCAGGGCCAGGAAAAAAAGGAGGGCGAGAAGGCCCAGGTTGGCCAGGTTGCGGCGCAGTTCCTCCGGCCCCCGCCCCCGCCAGGTCATGTACAGGGGAACCAGGGCCGAGATCACGGCCTGCCCCAGGAGCATGGCCAGAATGGCCGGGAAGGCGTAGGCCACGTTGAACACGTCCAGTTCCCGGGAGATGCCGAAGCGGTAGGCGAACAGCATCTCCTTGCCCAACGCCAGGATCTTGTCCACAAGCGTCAGGCCCACGATGACGAGCGTGGAGCGGCGGATGCCGTCCATGACCTCCTGGCTCATGGGCGTCTGCCCCGGGCCATGGGGGCGCCAGACGCCCCTTTGGGCGGCGGCCCTCCCGGGGCAATGCGGTCGGCGGCGGCGGATGCCCGCCGGGCCCAGGCGTCCGGACGCATCAGACGGCCCCGTCCAGGATGTCGGGATGCTCCAGCAGGCGGCAGGCCAGTCCGGCGAAGGTGAAGGTGGCCACGTTGATGAACGGGCACAGGGAGGCCTCGACAAAGACGTTGTTCACCAGGGCCGCCGTGATGCCAAGGGTGAGCAGGATGACCATGTTGGCCCAGGCGTTTCGGTCCACCCGGGGATCCCTGGTCAGGGCGTACAGCCTGCGAAAGATGAGGACGAGCAGGGCCAGATAGACGGACATCCCGACGAGGCCCAGTTCCACGGCCATGCCGATGAGGTGGTTGTGCTGGTTGTCCTGGAAGGTTTCGGGCGAATCGGACACGGAGAAATGGGCCAGCCCCACCCCGAAGACCGGATGCTCACGGATCAGGCGCAACGATTTGGCGATAAGCTGAAAACGGATCTCCACCTCCTCCACCTGGGCGATGCCGCCGAGCTCCCGGCTGGAGGAGAACAGCCGCTCGGAGTTGGCCGCGATGCCGAACAGGCACACCGCCAGGACCAGGGGGGCCAGCTTCCACCTGGGCCATCCGGTGCGCACAAAAAACAGCACCGTCCCAAGCGCCAGCAGGAAGACGAGATAGGCCGAGCGGGTGGAGGTGAAAAACACCCCCGGGAAAAAAAGCGGCACAAGGCCCAGGATCAGAAAACGGCCTCCCGGCCCGACCAGGGGCAACAGCATCATGCCGGCCGTAAAGCAGATGGTCATGGCCAGCCCGTTGAAGGCCGCATTGAGCAGCGGTCCCCGGGAACGGTCAAGGTGCAGGGGAAATCTTTCGTCCGTGATGTAGGCGGGATGGACCAGGGAGTTGAGGTCGTAGCGTTCCAGAATGGAAATGAGGCACAGATAGACGCCCAGGGCAAAAAGCACAGCCAACAGTATCTTGAGGCTTCGGATATCCCCGAAAAAATACTTCGCAAAAAAAAATGCCATAAACGGGACGAAGTATCCGGAAAAAAACACATACCACGGTTTCGGGGCATAGGCGTACATGGCCGCAAAGCCGTTCAAGGACATGGAGACGACGCAGATCACAAGGAAGATGAACATCACAAGCTCAAGGGTATGATCCCCTGCAAGCTGAACCCTCTTGGTGAAGAGCTGGTACGCGGCGGAAACGCTGAGCAGAACAAAGAGGAACCGCTCCACGGAGAGGTCGAAGAGTCCAAAAATCTTGTACGAGGCGAAATAGGTGTTCCACACCACCACCGAGACGATCCATACGCTGAATAGGATCGGGAAAACCGTATAGTGCGCCGAGGATTTCCGCCTCGCCCAGGACAGGCGCAGGATGAAAAGCCCTGCCACGACCGCCATGGCCAGGACGGCCAGGGACAGGATCAGTTCCATGGCCTGACGCCGAATTTTCGTGATCCGCGCATCCGAACCTCCACGGCCGCCTGCCTGAAAAATTCGCCATCTTCACACGAAGCGCCGTTGTTTTTGCCCTGCGCACGGCACTGCTGCGTCCAGAACGCATCCGCCGACAGTTTCGACAACCAAAACGCTTCAGCCTGTCATCCCATCCGGAACCCGCAGACCGGTTTCGCGGGCGTCAAACCAGCATGGCGTCCCATGAGCACCATGCCCGTTTACAAAATAGAAACAACCTCGTTGCACAGCACCCGATTCAACATCCAGGGCCTCCGGCTGCGCGGACGCGGGGCGCGTGTCGCACCCCGCGCCGAGGCCCCTCTCCCGAGGCGTTCATGCGGCCACGGCTCGCATGATCCAGGGGGCGTGTCGCGCATCGGGCTAAGGCCCCGTTTGGGAAATGGACCCGAGCAGCGGCACGTCGCACCAGCGTTCGATATCCTCCGGGGTCTTGAGGGTGTGGTCGAAGTAGTCCAGGGTGAAGGCCGCCGCCAGTCCCGCCGCGATGCCGAGGAAAAGGCCCAGAACGATCAGGCCGATCCGGTTGGGCTTGTACGGGGTCATGGGTTCCACGGCCGGATCGACCAGGGTCACGAGCAGGTCCGGCCGGGACAGGGCGTTGGCCTGCCTGGCCTGTTCCAGCTTGGCGCTGGCCTCGGCGTAGGCTGCTTTCGCCAGTTCGTAATCGTTGTTGAGAAAGGCGTAGGTGGAGCGCTGTTGGGCCGTTGCGCGCAGGGACTCCTCCAACTCGGCGATGGCCGCATCCAGTTCCACGATCATGCTGGTGATGCTTTGGGCCTGAATCCGCTTGCCTTCGATATAACGCCCGGTCTCGTTGCGCAAAAGCCCGACGTTGGCCTCCAGTTCCTGCTTGAGACGCCGCAGGGGTTCGTACTGGGGCGTGAACTGGGTCTCCATCTCCTGGATCTGCATGCGCAACTGGGCCACCTTGTACCGGTAGGCGGTGATGGCCTTGCCGCTGCCCTCCATGTCCGGCAGGATGGCCGGTCCCTGGTCGTCGGCCATGCTGGACTCCAGGTCGGTGATGGTCCTTTCCAGTCCCACATACTCCTCCCGCAGGGCCTGGCGTTTGGACTGGACCGCGTTGAGCCGGGTCTTGGCCCCGGCTTCGGCGTTGGCCTTGTTGCCTTCGAGATTGAGGATGTCCACAAGCGCCAGGGCGTTTTCGCCCTCGTAGGTCTTGAGCAGGTCCGCCTTCCCGCGCATGATCGCGTAGAGGCTTTCCACCTGCTCCTTGAAGAAGTCGTAGGAATATTCCGTGCGCTGCTTGGCGATCTCCTCGAAGACCTCCAGATAGGCCTGGGAAACCTCCTTGACCATGTTGTAGGCCATGCGCGGGTCGCTGTCGTCGTAGCTCAGGATGAAGTCGCTGGTGGCCTCGAAGGTCTCGCCCTTGGGGGGGCCCACCTCGATGTCCTTGCCCAGCTTGGCGACGATTTTCTGATACTGGGCCTCGGTCTTGCCGGGATACAGGACGGTCGCCGCGCGCATAAGCACCCGGTTGGAGAGGATGATCTCCTTTTGTCCCGAGAGCACGCGCACGTATTGGTTCTTGGAGTCGGTGTACACGTCCTTTTGCAAGGGATCGATCTGCTGGCTCATGGTCACGGAGAACTTGGCCCGGCACAGATACTGGGCAGGCAGAAGCACGGCCAGGGCCAGGGAGAGCAGAAAGATTCCCCCTGCGATCTTGAGGATCAGCCGTTTGTGGTAAAAAACGATGAAGACGACTTCACGCAGGATGTTGCCTGATTCGCGGCTGGCGTACTTGTCGGTCATGGCGGCGGCCTTTCCTGCTAGTTGGTATTGACCCTGAGCGACGGGGTGATGTCGTAGTTGACATTGAACGAACTGGTGAATGGCACCACGGCGTACAGGCCCTTGGTGAAGATCTTGGCGATCAGATCGTTGACGTTGTCCAGCGTCCCCTTGGGCACATAGACGATGTCTGCGGGCTGCACGTACAGGTCGTCATACATTTTCCCGGTGTCCAGCAGGCGTTGCAGGTCCACCCGGTAGGCCATGGGCTTGAGCAGGCCGTTGTTGCGAAAGACCAGGACGTCGCGCAGATTGGCGCTGTCCTTGAAGCCCCCGGCCTGGCCCAGGGCCTGGGCCAGATTGAGGCGTCCCTGGAGTTCGTAGACCCCGGGGGTGTTCACCTCGCCGTAGACGTAGAGCTTGTTGTTGTGGATCTCCAAAAGGATCAGGGTGACCTGGAGGTCGTCCACGTATTTGGCGTAGCGCTCGTTGATGGCCTTCTCCAACTGGGCCACGGTCAGGCCCGAGGCGTCGACGTTGCCGATGATGGGGAAGCCCACCCGGCCGTCGGGGGCAATGGGCGCGATCTTGCTCTGGCCCCGGGGGGCGGTGGTGATGGCCTTTTTGAGCTCGTCGATGCGCACGTTGAACTCCTCCAGGCTCACGGTCAGGGAGGGCTTCTTGATGAAGGCCGCATAGCGCCTGTCCAGATCCGTCGTGACCTCGCTCATGCTCATGCCGACCACCTTGACCTCGCCGACCAGGGGCAGGGAAATCTTGCCGTCGGCCCGGATCAGGGTGCTGACGTTGAACTGGGGATGGTAGGGAAAGGCGATGCTGATGCGGTCCTGGATGTCCAGGCGGTAGTCCTTCACGGTGATGTCGTGGCGGATGTGGTAGACCACCTCCAGCACGTCCCCGGGGCCCATGCGGTAGGTGGGGATATCCGGCACGGCCTCGCCGTCCAGCACCTTGAACGCGGGGTTGTCCCCCACGCTGGCCGGGGTCAGTTCCAGTTGCCTTTGCTGGTCCAAAACCTCCTGCACCCCGGCCTGGTCCGTGACGGTGACCACCGGATCGGGCGAGTCCGTGTGCGACCTGGCGCACCCCCAGGCAAAGAGGAGACTGGCGGCGAGGGCCAGAACCAACGTCCCCGTGGCCATACGGCCGTCAGGGCGTGCGGCGAGGCCTTTGTGTTGCATCATTGAGGTGGCCATACGAATGTCTCCTGGGGTCGGCACTCACGCGAACATGGCCGAAATGTGTTTTGCTTGGCCCGGGCAGGCCGGTGCGGGGAGGGCCGCAGAACCTGCCCCTGGCGGCGACGACGCCGCATCCCGATCCTGCCCCCTGCGCCTTCCGACGCTTCCGTATCACTCTGCTGACAGCATCCTGTTTCACTCGGTTAAACAGTGAAAATCCCCGTTGCCGTGCCCGGACCGCCATTGCTTTGGCGAAGGATGCAGTTTTGCGCTTCAACCCTCTGTTCTCGTTGCAGTCTTCGCCCGCGCCCCGTTTCGAATCGCGGACGCTGCAGCACGGGGCCGCGAGCCTGGCCGGGAACTCCATACCGCTATTGTCAAAAAACGTGCCATAAGACAGGCTGTGCAGGATGCGCCAGCCCGGACGGCAAAAGGACGGCAAATGCAGGGGCCTCGCCAGGGGACAGGGCGCGAAGCAGGTCCGGTCAGTTCGCAAGCGGGAGCAAAACGTCTTTTGGGGTCTCAGGGGCGTCGCCAGGGGACGGCGAGGGAAACAGCTCCGGCCGGTTCGCGGACGGGAGCGAAACGTCTTTGGGGGATCAGCAGGGGCGAAGCGAGCGGAACAGGTCCAGCAGCCGGGCCAGATGGTCGTCCAGGGCGCCCAGGCGCAGGGCCCGTTCCCTGGCGGCCAGCCCCATGGCCGCCAGGCCCGGCCGGTCGGCCAGCAGACGGCCCAGCCTGTCCGCCAGGTCGGCCGCCGAGTCAGGGGCGAACAGCGCGCCCGTGACCCCGTCCTCCACCAGTTCGGGGATGCCGCCGATGCGTGCGGCCAGGACCGGGACGCCATGCATGGCGCTTTCCAGCACGGACAGGGGGGCGTTGTCATACCAGCGGCTGGGGGTGACGCTGACAAGGGCCCGGGAAATCAGTCCGGACAGCTCCGCCCCCTGCACGAACCCGGCGAAGCGGACGCGCCCCTCGAACCCAGGCCGGACCAGACGCCGCAACGTATCCTCATAGCCGCCCACGCCCCGCCCGGCCAGGACCAGATCCACGTCCGGGGCCAGGGTCTGGTAGGCCTCAAGGAGCGCATCCAGCCCCTTTTCCGGACTGAGGCGTCCGAAATAGAGGATGTAGTGCCCCTTTTCGCCCGAGGGCGCAGGAACGTCGCTCGCAACCCCCTGGCGGACGACGTGGATTTTGTGCTCCGGGAAGCCGCCCTGGATCAGTTTTGCGCGCATGAAGTCGCAGGGGGCCACAAAGGCGTCCACCCGGTGGTAGACGCCAAGCAGCCGGTGGACATACATGGCCGCGCCGCGCACCAGGGAGGCGGGCAGGCTGCCCTTGACGCAACGCCGGACCATGCCGTTCCAATAGGCCCCGTGCAGGCAGCGCTCACAGGGCCGGTTTTTATATAATAATTGGTAGTTCAGGCACAGCAGGTGGTAGTCCCCCAGGCGCATGGCCACGGGGATGCCGCGCTCCTTGAAGGCGGCGATGACGCTTGGGGACATGTAATTGTAGATGTTGAGGACGTAGCCGATGTCCACCTCGCCCAGGGCGTCCAGCAGGCGGTGCAGATACCGTTTGGCCTCAAAGGACCACACGGCCCGGCCCACCAGCCGGGGCAGCCTGGCCACGGCCCCAAGGCCCCGGGACAGGGTGTTGAAGTGGGTCTGGCCGGGATCGCCCGGCGGGGGCAGGAAATACGGGGCATAGGGCGAGGGGCGGCTTCCGGCGTAGGCCACGGAAAACGGCACGGCCTGGCACCCGAAGTGCGGCAGGCGCTCCAGGATGCGGAACAGATACTGTTCCGTGCCGCCGTTGACGAAAAAATACTTGTTGCAGCACACGATCCTCATGCCGACCAATCCCCGGTCCACGTCGTTTCCCGGGGCCTGGGGCCGACCGGGGACGGGGTTTCGTCCGATCCGCCCCGGACAAGCCAGCGGGCGGCCCACATCTGAAAATTGAACAACAGCCAGATCTGCTGGGTGTAGAGCCCCTCCCCGGCGAAAAAGCGGTCCCGGAGAAGGCCCGCCTCGTCCGGGTCCAGGACGCCGACCCGGACGAGGCTCTCCCGGCCAAGGGCCTCCCGGACCAGGGGGGCGTGGGGGCCGCGCAGCCAGGCGGCCAGGGGGATGTCGAAGCCCTGCTTGGGCTGCTCGGCCAGGCCCCCCGGGACGCGGCGGCGCAGCAGGTCGCGCAGGAGGCGCTTGTCCTGCCCGTCCTTGACGAGAAACTCCATGGGCAGGCTGAAGGCCAGTTCCGCGATGCGGTGATCCAACAGCGGGTCGCGGCATTCCAGGGAGGCGGCCATGGAGGCCCGGTCCACCTTGAACAGGATGTCCTCGGGCAGCCAGGAGGCGAAGTCCCGGCGCATGAGCCAGTCGGCGAGCCCGGCGGCGTCCGTAGGCTCCGGGACGTGAAACGGCGGAAAGGGGTCGGTCTCGGGAGGCGGCATGCCCAGCAGGCGGCTTGCGGCCTGTTCCGGAAGGCCCCGGGCGGCATAAAGATCGACCAGCCCCCGGGGATCGCGGATATCCAGGAGGTCGAGGAAACGCCCAAGCCTGGCGGCCCGGTCCGGGGACAGGGCCGTGCGGTCGGCCCCCAGCAGGCGGGCGTCGGCCAGACGCTCCCAGGGCAGGGCGCGCAACCCCCTGGCCACGGCCCGGCGCACCAGCATGGGAACGGGCCGCAGGGCGTAAAAAAGCCCCGGATAGCGCCGGTAGCCGGTATAGCCGCAGAACTGCTCATCCCCGCCGTCTGCCGACAGGGCCACCTTGACGTGCTCCCGGGCGAACCGGGACAGGATGGCCGTGGGGATGCCCGAGGCGTCCCCAAAGGGTTCGTCAAAGACCTCGCAGAAGTCGAGCAGGGCCTGCCGGGCCGTCTCCGGGGTCACGCGCAGCACCTTGTGGGCCACCCCCAGGCTTTTGGCCAGGGCCTCGGCCTTGGCCGTCTCGTCGTGGCGGGGTTCGGCGAAGCCGATGGTGAAGTGGGTGACGTCCGCGCCCACGTCCTTTCGCAGCACGGCCGAGACCAGGGAGGAGTCCACCCCGCCTGAGAGGAACATGCCCACGGGCACGTCGGACACCAGACGCAGGGCAAAGGCGTCGCGGCACAGGGCCCCCAGTTCCTCCCGGGCCTGGGCGTAGGTTCCTTGGTAGGAGCCCCGGGCGGCGGCGCTGATGTCGAAGTACCGGGTCTCCCGGTATGATCCGTCGGCCCGGATCGTGGCCAGGGTGCCGGGAGGGAGCTTTTTGACGCTGCGAAACACCGTGTCCGGGCCCTCGAAATAGCCGGTACGGAAATGGCGGAACAGGGCCCGGCGGTCGATGTCCGGGGCGAAGTCCGGACGGGCCAGGAAGGCGCGCATCTCCGAACCGAACAGGCAGGCCCCGGGGGTGCGGCTGACGTACAGGGGCTTGACCCCCACCCGGTCCCGGCAAAGAGAGAGGGTTTTTTCCCGGAAATCCCACCAGGCCAGGGCGAACATGCCCAGGAAACGGGACACGGCCTGCGCAGGCCCGAAGACGGCGGCGGCGTTGACCGCCACCTCCGTGTCCGAGCCGCCCCGGAAGACCACCCCCCGGGCCTCCAGGTCGCGGCGGATGTCCTGGTGGTTGTAGATCTCGCCGTTGAAGACGATGGCGAAGCGGCCGTCGGCGCTGACCATGGGCTGGCGGCCCAGGGGGGAAAGATCGATGATGGACAGGCGGCGATGCCCCAGGCCCAGGGGGCCGTCGAGTAGGATTCCGGCGTCGTCCGGGCCGCGATGGCGCAGGGAGTCGCGCATGGCCAGGAGGTCGCCCTCCCGGACCTCACGCCCGTCCAGGCGCAGTTCTCCGCAGATGCCGCACATGACGCCTCCGGGGCAGGCCTGTACTGCGGCCTGGTTGCTTTGTACCTGCCTGTACCATCATCCTCGGGGCAATGAAATCCCCGCCCGGTCCCTGCCGGTGACGCCCTGCCCCGCCGCTTCTCGTGGTACGTCCGGTCCTTCCCGTCATGGTGCAGCAGCCAGCAACACCCTGAATTTATGATTTTTATTCAAAAAATACATGTATTTTTCGTGAGCGCCACACGAGCCGCGCCGGGCCTGCGGCCGTATCGAACTGCCGGAGGGGAAAGGAGAAAGGCTGCCGCGAAAAGTTCCATTGACTTCTGCATCAAACAAAATATGTTTCTCCCCATTCACATGAAAACATGGAGATCAACATGCCCCGCGCCACCAAATTCGATGCCGTAAAACTGCGCAGCCTCATTCAGGAAGGAAAAACGGCGCAGCAGATCATGGATGCCTTCGGAGTGAAAAAACCGATTCTCAAAGGCTACCTGACCAAGCTGATGAGCCTTGACGAAAAATTTTACAAGATCCCCGGGCTGGAAGGACGCACCGTTTCCGGGAATCTCAGGTTCACCAAGCTCGGCCTGCGTCTGAGCCCCACCATGCTGGCGAACTACGGCTTTTCCATTGACGACGAGTTTCGGTGCTCCTGCCAGGAAGACGGCAAGATCCTCCTGGAAAAAATCTAGCCGTCCCCCTCGGAAACCCCGCGGCGGCTGCGCCCATGCCCAGGGCCTGCCCATGGCGCGCCCCCGGGCGCGTCCGGCATTTCCTGTCCGCCCCGAACTGCCACCACGCCCCACTCTCCGGGCACGTCTTGCGTCCTCCCCGGCGACAGCCCAGGACGAGGGACGTGCCCGGTTGCATCCAGGGAGGCGCCGCCTTCCGCAGAGGGACCGGCGCTCCATGACGGTTGTGGCCGCCAAAAACCGGCGGAAAAACATGGTGTTCGCCAGGACGCAATACATCCTTCGGTGTGGCGCTTCACATTCGTGTTCTGCGCCACAAACAGGCTTGTCCTTCGATTGGCCAAAAGCCGTGTTTTGAGCCAGTGCCTGGTCGCCAGGACCGCACTCTATGCCTCGCAATTTGCAAAACGCGACACTAGCGGCTGTCCATCCTGGCCAGAACGGCCGACGTGACATCCTCGACCCCGAGACGTTTCACCTGGGCGTACCCACCCGTGTTGGCCATGCTCAAAAAGGCCTCGACGGTCTTGCTGTTGACGTAGGAAAGCGCCTCAAGACGCAGCCTGCCGGTTTTCGCGAATTCCGCCAGGGCCGACACGCTGAGGACCACGTCAAAGTCGTTCTCCATGGCATAGGCGTCCGTCTCGGCCATGATGGCCTCCACGAGGGGCTTGACCTCGGCCAGGATGCGCGCGTCCCTGTCCGGGCTGTTTCGCTGGCCTGCCAGTCGTTCCCTGGCCTTTTTCCCGGCCCGGGACTCTCTGGCCACGGCTTCGGTGTCGATGGAGCCGATCTTAAACGACGACGGCGCGGCGGGTGTCCGCACTGGCGCGGCGACCTGCGGCCGCTGTCCCCCGGCGTCCCCCATGCCGTCCCTTTCCGTGCCGACCGGCGTTCTGTGCTCGGTAAGCGTTCTATTCGTCACGGCGTCATCAGGGAGAGAAAGCATCTCCTTTCTGATTTCCTTGATGAGACGCATCCTTGCCGACTGGTCGAGATTCGGCGTGACCAACGAGACGAACTTGAAGGTCTCCTGGTCGTCATAGCCGGCCATGATCGAATAATAGGCCACGAACACCGCGCGGGCGTACAACTCGGCTTTTTCCTTTGCCGGCGGCTTGGCCGTGGCCTCGTCGAGCTGCGCCACCAGACGTTTCTTGTATTCAAGGGCAAGCTCTCCGGGCTTGGCGGCAACCCATTGTCCATTCTTGAAAAAGATGAGGATATCGGGTCGCGGGGTGCACGCCGCGCACCATCCGGAAAAATGCGGATCGACCTTCTCCATGCCGAGCGTGCTGGCCGACATCCCCTGCGGTATCGGTCTGCCGGTCTCCATGTCTTTCTTGTCGATCCCCCCGCCGCTCATAAAATTGAAACTGGCCACGGAGAGACCCGTGTCCGATTTCGTCACAAAATAATCCACGGTGCAGCATGTGCCGCCCCCGGTGAAGAGCGGCATCCACAACGTCGTCATGCCCTTTTGCGGATAATCGGAGACGACGAGCGCCTCTTTGAGGCTGTCAGCCTCGCCGAACATCGGGATTCCGACCTCCTGAGAGATGATCTCTTTTTTATTGTAATACCCCTTCACAAACTCCTTCGTCTCTTTTATCTCGACACCGTAAAACACTATTTTCTTTTTTGAATACGAAATATCCTGATTTTTCCCTTTTGCATACTGAGAGATAGGAACAATTGATGCGGCATCTGCCGATCTGTGCAACCATACCGATGACAGAAGCAAGACGAAAATGACCATGCCTATCGTTTTCACAAAACGTCTCTTCGCTGTATTTCTCATGACATCCTCATTGTTGTGTCCCGCCAGGCATTCCACATCAGATCCACAGCATCCACGAAAACAGGTTCCGTATCGACTCCACCCATGCGCTTTTCGTCTCAAAAAATTTCCATCCCCGCAAGAGCGGAAACAGGCCCCGCATCGCTACAAAACCGCCCATGCCTTGCCATCCATGGCCCGTATCGCCTCGACCGTGTCAAGAAAACGCGTCTCAACCGCTGCCATGATCCCTTCTTTCATATCCCGCGATACGCATATTCCATGAAGGCCTCCTCGCGGGCCGATGCATGAGGACAAACAACATCCATGCCCCAGGCCGATTGCGCAGCCATGCCCCCTTAGGCGACATGCCGACCATCGCCTGCCGCGCCCCGTGGCGGACACATCGGACCGCCGGAGACGCAACCGGGTCGCCGCGCCCCCGGGCATGCGGCATACGATGAATAACGGACGTTGTATACAGCCCAAGGCGGAGACGGTGGCTTTTGCGCAGGAGGGTGCGGCATGCGATGAAGAATTGAACGATGGAGATCGCGAACGCAGACCATGCGCCGCGAGCACCGCCTGGGTTCCGCGCCGACTGGTCCCAAGGCCGCACAAAGCCGCACGCCTGGCCTGTCGCGGCCCGGGGGGCCGGGCGCGGACGAGCGACCCGCCGGATTTCCCTAAAAAAAGAGCCTTCGCGAAACTATCGCTACAGCAGGCATTGCAGCCCGCCCATGCACCACAGGCAGTGACCGCAGGGCACTGTGCCGCCCAGGCAGTCGGCCTCGAAGGGGGAGACGTCGCCGATGATGTCGTCGCAGGGAACCAGGGCGCAGTTGGCGCAATACGGAGAGGCGTATTCCAGGACATCGCGGCGGAACTCCGCATAGGCCGGAGACGCCCACACGGCGTCAAGCGGTTCGGATCCCAGATTCCCGAAGGTCACGGGGCGGATATGCTTTTGCACCCCGTCCATGTGGCAGGCATAGCGATGCCAGAGGAACTGGCACGGACTGACGTCGCCCCGGGCGGTCACACAGGCCGCCCCATCCTCGATGAAATGGCAGCGTCGGGCGTCCTCGGCCTGAAGCGGCGGCAGGCGCAGTTCCAGGCCGCCTTCCCGGGCGACCGCCCGGGCCTCGGCAAAAAGGTTCGCAAGCCGACCCCCATCCCGCCGGTTGCGCCGGTCCCAGTCGAGCAGGTTGCGCAGATGCAGCCAGACGCCCTGGCCGTGGGCATCCTCGTGCATGCGCCGGACAAGCTCCGTGAGGCGCTTTTGGCCGTCCGTCCGGTGATACGTGGTCAGAAACGACAGGCTGTCGTGGATATCCAGCCCCTCCTGCGCCGCCCTGGCCTTCCATTTTTGAAAAACCGCCGTGGCCTTCACCGTGTTCGGATTGAACAGGGACTGGCCCTGCATGGCCGCATCATAGGCCAGCACATGGGAGACGATGGCGAAGACCGCGCCCCGCTCTCCGGCCCAGCGGACCACGGCGGGCAACTGAGGCGCGGTGTCGGCCATGAGCACGAATTCCACCCCGAGCCGCAAGGGCCGGGGCGACCGGGCAAAGGCCCGGTGCAGCATGTCGCAGGTCCGGGCCAGACGATCCGTCTCCCCCTGGCCGTGCAGCACCCCGCCCGGGGCCGCGTGGTCCAGGGTGTCCACGGACAGGCAGATGGTGTCCACCCCGGCGGCCGACAGGCGACGGGCCAGTTCCGGCGTCAGCAGCAGGCCGTTGGTCTGAAAGCCCAGCATGGACGTATCCGGCATCCTGGCCCGGGCAAAGGCCGCCATGCCCGGCAGGTCGGGATGCAGAAGCGGTTCGCCGATGCCGCTTAAGACCAGGGCCTCGCATGTGGGCAGGGCCGGGGCGATGTTCCTGAAGACGTCCAGGGGCAGATCCCCCTCGGGGATGGCGCATCCCGCCGCGCTTTTGACGCACATGGCGCAGCGCAGGTTGCAGCGGGTGGTGACCTCCACCTGGATCTTGGCCGGAAACGGGCGCAGGACGGCCCGGCCGACAACGCTCTCCCCCATCTGTCCGGTCATCGGGCCCCCGGCGCAGGTTTGCAGCGTACGTGGCACACCCCGCCCGGGGTCTGCACGACATGGGGGAAAAAGCGCCGCTTGAAATACAGGGCCACATTGACCAGGGCGATCAGCACCGGAACCTCCACCAGGGGCCCGATGACCGCGGCGAAGGCCTCGCCGGAGTTGATGCCGAAGACCGCGATGGCCACGGCGATGGCCAGCTCGAAGTTGTTGGAGGCCGCGGTGAAGCTCAGGGTCGTGGCCTGCTCGTAGGTGGCCCCGGCCCTATGCGACATGAAAAAGGACGCCAGGAACATGACCAGGAAATAGATGGTCAGCGGAATGGCGATGCGGATGACGTCAAAAGGCAGTTGCACCACCTTCTCGCCCTTGAGGGAGAACATGACCAGGATGGTGAACAGGAGAAACACCAGGGTCAGAGGGCTGATCTTCGGGATGAACACCCGCTCGTACCAGTCCTTTCCCTTGACCTTAAGCCCCACGAACCGGGTCAGCATGCCCGCCAGGAAGGGGATGCCCAGATAGATGAACACGCTTTCCGCGATCTGGCCCATGGAGATGTCCACCACCACGCCCGACAGCCCGAACCACCCCGGCAGGACGGTGATGAACAGGTAGGCGTAGGCCGAGAAAAAAAGCACCTGGAAGATGGAATTGAAGGCCACCAGCCCGGCGCAGTATTCGCAGTCGCCCTTGGCCAGGTCGTTCCAGACGATGACCATGGCGATGCACCGGGCCAGGCCGATGAGGATAAGCCCCACCATGTATTCATGGTATCCGGACAAAAAGGCCACGGCCAGCCCGAACATGAGCACCGGCCCGACGATCCAGTTCTGGACAAGGGACAGGGCCAGCACCTTGACGTTGCGGAAGACCTGGCCCAGTTCCTCGTATTTCACCTTGGCCAGGGGCGGATACATCATGAGGATGAGCCCGATGGCGATGGGAATGTTGGTCGTGCCCACCTGAAAGGCGTCGATGACGTCTTTTATGCCGGGAAAAAAGTAGCCGCCGCCCACGCCCAGGCCCATGGCCAGAAAGATCCACACCGTCAGATACCTGTCCAGAAAGGACAGCCTTTTTATTACGGAATCAGACATGATCCGTCTCCTTGCCCCATGGTCTTTGGTTAGTCGCACGCCGCGTCGGTCTTGGCCTTGAGATGCCCGCACAACCGGGCCTGGTCCTCCCGGGCCGTGGCCAGGCCGGGCAGGGTCTCCCGCAACGCCGCCAGCACCCGGGCCTGGACAGGGTCAGCCGGTTCGGCCAGACGGTAATACACCCACTTGCCCTTGCGCGTGCCGGATATCCAGCCGGACTTGTCCAGATAGGCCAGATGCCGCGACACCAACGATTGCGGCAAATCCAGGGCCGCCATCACGTCGCAGACGCACAACTCGCCGTCCTCCAAAAGCCTCAGGATGCGCAGCCGGGTCGGGTCGGACAGGGCCTTGAGGCGTTTCGCGATGTCAATCATGGCTTGATTGTATTCGCATATGCGAATATGTCAACCAGAATCTGCCCGCCTGTCGGGCTCGACAGGCGCATCAGGCCGGGCGCCATGGCGGCAATGAGCCTGTCCAGCGACTGGCCGGACGCAAGATGCATATCATCCCTTTGAACGCACCACGTCGCGATCCGGGGGCCTGAGACATTTTTCCCCTCAGGCATGAAATGGATGGAGGAAGACATGGTTCCCTAAAAACTGTTCGCGGGGCAGGCTCCAATACGCGCCCCAGCAGCACGGCGAACGCTGCGCCGCACCGTTCCCCCATCTCATTTGGGCATTGACAAAACGACACGGATTTTCAAAAAAGGCCAATCGATTTTTTTCGCGATTCCAAAGACATTGCATATCGCAAAACTCGACTTTTTTCGCAGCCCCACACCCCAGGGAGGACGCATGCGCGCCTGGAAATCGTGTTGTCTGTTGCTGGTGGTCGCCCTTGTGGCCGGGTGCGCCAAAAACAAGGAGCTGGCCCATGAGATGGCGGCGCAAAACCTCTACCAGGAGGCCGCCTATGCCAACATGGACCAGCCCGGGCCCAGCGTGGTGGTGCTGCCCGGCAGGATAACCTCTTCCAGCTACGAGTTCCTGGCCCTGGTCAACCCCGACAGCCTGCGCGAATTCGGCGAGCTTGAGCTTGCCAAGGCCAATTTCACGGTTCGCGAAAAGGCCTCCCTGGCCGACATCTACCAGGAAATCGCCCTGGCTGCGAACCTCGGGGACGGTTCCGCAGCCCGGCGTTTCGCCCGGCTCGGCGTCACGCCGCCCCAGTGGTTCGTGGTGTTCGACGTGGTGGACGTCAAGACCCAGACCACGGATTTCTCCTTCACCGACAAAAACGCCGCCGCCGTGGCCGGGGCCCTGATGGGCGGCCTGTTTCTCGGCTCGGCCGGGGCCCAGATGGGCGCAGGTCTTGTCGGCTCCGTCAACGCCGCCAAGGAGCAGCGCCGCTGGGACATCACCCTGCAGTACCGCATCCTGGACGGCGACAGCGGACAACAGATCGCCCAGGGCTCGTTCACGGAACAGGCCGTGATCACGAGCGAACTCAATGGATTTTTGGGCATCGACGCCGGCCAGACAGGCGGAATCACCTTAAGCACCGCAGCCCGGCGGCTGATCCAAAACGCCGTTATGGACATCGACGCCTCGCACAAGCTGCCCGCCGTGGCCGCCGCCAAGGCCACCGCCGAGACAGCCGCCGAGACGGCCGACCGGCCCAAGCCGGGCAAGGCGGCGAAGGCGGGCAGGCAGCAGGAGACGGACCTTCTGGCCGACCTGCCGCAGGCCGGGGAATCCGAACCGGAGATGGTCTGCGCCGAAAAAAGGCTGGACGCCTTCGTGTGCCAGATGCCCGTCCAGTGGTCCACGTCCTCCCCGCCGAGCGCCCTGGAGGTGGCCCTGGCCAAGAAACCGCAGCTTGGCAAGCTCATGGAGCACACCCAGAGCGGGAAAAAAAACGATCTGATCGACTCCATGATCGAATTCGACATTCTCAGGACCGCCGGGCCGCTGGTCACCTTAAGCGAGCCGGAATCGCCCCTGACCGAACTGGGGAGCGTCCTGGCCCTGACCGGAGACGGCCTGGACGGGCGGATCTTCATGCTGTCCGACGCCTCCGGAAAGATCACCCCCGAGAAGCTGTCCACGGCCGTGCTGGAGCACCTGCGGCGCGCCTCCGTGGTCGAGCCCCTGGGGATCGAGACCGTGGAGGGCAGGGATAAGACGACCCGGCCCATCATGGTCTACAAATACATCCAGGTGGAGCAGCGCAGGGAGGTCCAGGAACGGCCCGACTACGACCAGGACAGCAAGCCGCAGTCCAAAATGGTCTCGATTCCCCACTACCACACCATGGCCATGGCCGTGCTCCCCAAGGGGAACGATCTGCTTCTGCTCATCGTGATCGCCCCGGAGGACAGGTTCCTGCCGCACCTGGAAGGGGTGAAGAAGATGGTGGGCTCGGCGGTTTGAGGCCTGGCGCGCGGGAAAAAGGCCCGGGCGCGTCAGGGGCGCGGGGCGAAACGCCCTCTTGCCAGCCGGACGGCCCGTATCCTGTCTGCACAGCGCCAGAACGCGGGGATGCGGATGATCCCCCCAGGGCGGCCCTTTTGATCCCGGGTTGACGCGAAGGCCCGCCGCAGTGTCTTCCATCGCCACCCGGCGCGCCCTCGGGCCATGGCTGTCCGGCTGTCGCCCGAGCCCTTCGTTTTGTCCGGGTTTTTCACCAATATGTCAAAAACCGGCCTGGAGCTTTGCAGCGGATTCTGCTAGCGTCGCCCCAGCAGCTTCGGGTCGTCCAAGGCGTTTGTCGCCAGGCGGACAGGGACTGAAATCAGT
This sequence comes from Desulfovibrionaceae bacterium, assembly GCA_031082225.1. Lineage (GTDB taxonomy): Bacteria > Desulfobacterota > Desulfovibrionia > Desulfovibrionales > Desulfovibrionaceae > Desulfolutivibrio. The sequence continues at coordinate 81,368 of JAVHLG010000006.1, forward strand.
CGGTCATGACCCGACCTGGCTGCGGCCTGCGCGTCATTATCGCATGAGGCGCCACATTCCCGGGTCTGTCACGTTGCAGCCATTGCGGCCCCCGGGATCTCATCGCCCCGCCGCAAAGGAGTCGTTTTGCATGAGCACGTCCACAGGGCCAGCCTCCCGGCGTCTCAGCCGACAGATCCTCATGAAAGTCCTTTTCATCGGAACGATCATCGTGGGCAGCGCCACCATCATCTGCTATTTTCTCGTCTACAATATGAGCCGCGAGAAGACCTTCTCCTATCTGCGACAGTACATGCTCGAAAGAAGGCAGCAGGAAAATCGGGCGTTCCTTGACGCCTATGCCCATCTGGAGTTTTTTCGCGACGAATTCCTGAAGCTCTACCTGTCCGACATCGAGTTTTCCGACGACGAATTCTGGAACATGTACGTCGTGGACAAGGACGGCGCGACACGTATGAAGAAGGAATTCTTCGATGTCGGGTACAATCCGCGCCTGGGCCGGACATGGGGCATAACCAGCTTCATCGGCAACAACCAGTCCGTGGAGTCGCGGGAATTCAAACGGAGGCTGCTGCTCTCCTACATCCTGGTCAATCGCTACGGACCGGCCTGGCTCCCCACCGGCATCCTGCACGTCACCTACCCGGAAAACGCCCTGGTGATTTTTTCGCCCGACGACCCCTGGGGCCTGCAGGCCAGGCCTGATCTGCCCATGAACGAACTGGGGACCATCAAGGCCACCCTGCAATCCGAAAACCCGGAGCGCAAACCCGTCTGGACCGGACTGTACTACGACGAGACCGCCGGCAAATGGACCATCACCTTCGAGATGCCCGTGGATTACCAGGGACGCCACCTGATCAACCCCAGTCTCGACGTCAGCCTGGAATCGATCATGAACCGCCTCGACTCCGGCCATCCCGAAGGCGCCTACAACCTCATCCTCAGCAAAAACGGCTACCTGATCGCGCATCCAGGCGATCTGCGCAACGAACTCAAGCTCAAGGGACAACTCTCGCTGGACAAGATCGGCGATCCCGGCCTCACCCGCATGCATCAGGAAATCACAGCCCACGCCGGGTTATCCACCCAGGATGTCACCATCATCGAGGACGCCGGGGGCGGCAATTACCTCTTCGTCGCGCCGCTTACCGGCCCGGAGTGGTGGTTCGTCATGGTGCTGCCCAAGGCGATCATCGCCCGGGAGGCCCACAAGACGTCGGAAATCGTGCTCTTTTTGGGTTTTTCGCTCTTTGTGCTCTATTATGTCGCCGTGCACCTCATCATTCGCAGGCAGGTCAAACTCCCCCTGCAACGGCTGCAAAACGCCGTTTCCCTGGTGGCCAGGGGGGACTACGAGAAGGTCATCAAGACCCCCCAGATGCTGCCCCTGGAACAAAAAAACGAGATCGGACAACTGGCCGGGCTCTTCCTGAACATGTGCCGGGAGGTGAGCGAGGTGCATGGGAACCTGCAGCATATCGTGGAAAGCCGGACCCGGGAGCTCGAAACCGCCAACGCCAAGCTGCGGGATTTAAGCCTGCTGGACGCACTGACCGGCATTCACAACCGCCGCTCCTTCGACAGGGATATCGCAAAGGTGTTTGCGCAGGCCACAAGCGGCGTGGCCTCCTTTTCCCTGATTCTGGCCGACATCGATTTTTTCAAGAACTACAACGACAGGTATGGACACACGGCGGGAGACGAGGCCCTGCGCCGGATATCGGATGTCATCGCGGCCAATATCCGGGACTGCGACCGGGTTTACCGCTACGGCGGCGAGGAATTCGCCGTGATTTTCAACGACGCCGACGAACAAACGGCCAGACAGATCGGCGAACGCCTCATCGCGGCGGCCCAGGCCTCCGGCCTGCCCCATGAGGGCAGCCGACACGACGGCGTCACCATCAGCGCCGGGCTGGCGGCGTACAGCCCCCGCTTCGCCTCGGTCACGAACATGATCGACGCGGCGGACGCCAGCCTGTACGCGGCCAAGGCGTCCGGCCGCAACTGCCTGCGCGTCAGCGACGCCTCCTGATCGGCCGCGCCCAAACAAGGCATCTGGATGTGCTAACTGCACCGCCTCTATATATTCCACAGCTATTAAAGCAAAAAGTAGCAGCTGTGGCGCATGCGCTACACTCTATTCGCCATAGCACATTACTCGTCTTTTAGTATCGCCTCCAATTTATTGCTAAATACTTGCAGATTTTCTTTAATTCTCTCAATTCGTTCTCTTGCTTTGTCAGCGTCACACGAAAACCTACCTGGATCTATTTGTTTTTTGAATGAATCCACCGATCTTTCTGAGTCTTTCGCGAGAATATCTGTAAACGCATACGCTAAGTACAAAATATTGTCCCAACTTGCTGTGGTGTCCAGCAATATGCTTGATTGATTTCTATTTTTCAGCAGAATACGTGCTGCTGGCTTGATATTGTCCCCCTCAAACATCCACACAGGTCTCCACTGTACCCGGCTAATCATTCTAAACACATTATCTAAAAAATCATCTTCCGAGGTTGCCGCTTGCTTTATTATACGTCCAAGCCGATCCTGACAGCTTCTCAACAAGTCACAAATCGGATGAACTTTTTCCTCGGCTTCCTGTATATACTGTTTTGTCACTTCACTTGTTTTATGCTTAATTTTATCAAGCTCCCCATTTAACATCACCCATACAAATCGAAGAATTTCAGGAGGAATTACCTTTAGTACATCCCTGTCGTTGACCGACTTGCTGTTTACTACACTTGCAACGGCATTAGTTAATGATACTATATCTGCATATCCGTATACATACTCAATGTCTCGATCAAGCTTCGGATATCCCGTTTTTATCTCTTCGGGATGTGGACACATCATTGGGGGACCTCCGTGTACATAACATGGCTAAAGCTACTATCATCATCAATAATAGTAGAATTATCTTCAATTCCTGAAAGTCCGTCCTTTACATCTGAAGGCTGACTGCATTTGTCATTCATATAATAAACATCTTTATTATTTGGAGTCCTCCGGGGCTGATCCTCTGCCACCGCACAATCTCTACCTGCGTACCCTGACAAGCTAGAGTTGATCGGCACATCAGACTCAAGTCGATCTCCCTTTTTTACGAAACAATAGCAGTAAATAAACACATACACAGCAAGAAAAAACGGAACAACAATGCAACAAACAAATACTGCATATACCATAAGCACCTCGCTAACTATCTGTTGATTTCGAAAAAGCGCATCCAAACAAAGGCATAATAATGATTGGAAAATAATAAATAGCAAGAACGCTCAACGAACTTGTCTCATCCATAACGAAGTATATAAATCCAATAATAACAAGAATGCTTGCCAAAGAAATTATTATTTTTATATGAGACTTCCGTATAGCCACTAAAACCTGAGTATCTCCCTCTGTCAACAACATCATAAAAACTAAAATAGCACCGTAGGCTATCAAAGTGATCAATAAATACCCTACGGTATAGATCGGCGTGCTCCCAATTTTAACATAAAGGAACGAATTGGCCACTCCGAAGAACGCACTGATTACGATCATCAAAGAATCTCGTATTTCTTTTCGCATCTTTGGCACCTGCCAAATAAAAATTTAACGTAAAGTATATATAATTCATAATTACTGTCAACAAGTCCTATCCGCCCAGATAGGCCTTTTTGATCTCGGGATTGGCGCGAAGGCGTTCCGCCTTGTCCTCCATGACCACCCGGCCGGTCTCCAGGACGTAGCCCCGGTCGGCCAGGGACAAGGCGATGTTGGCGTTTTGCTCGACCAAAAGGATGGTCGTGCCCTGCTGCTCGTTGATGTCTTTGATGATCTTGAAGATATGCTGGGAAATGAGCGGGGAAAGCCCAAGCGACGGCTCGTCCAAAAGCAGCATCTTCGGGCGGCTCATGAGCGCCCGGGCGATGGCCAGCATCTGCTGCTCGCCCCCGGACAGGGTGCCGCCCTTCTGGGTGCGGCGTTCGTAGAGCACCGGGAAAAGGCGGAAGGCCAGGCTCATGTCCTTTTTGACGCCGTCCGCGTCGCGCCGGAAAAAGGCCCCCATCTCCAGGTTCTCGGACACGGACAGGCGGGGAAAGATGCGTCGTCCCTCGGGCACCTGGCACAGCCCCATGCCCGGCAGCCGGTCCGGGCTCACGTCGCGGATGGACGCGCCCTGATACAGGATGTCGCCCTCCGAGGCCTTGACGATGCCGCAGACGGTCATCAGCGTGGTGGACTTGCCTGCGCCGTTGGCCCCGATGATGCTGACGATCTCGCCCTCGTCCACGCGCAGGCTGATCTGACGCAGGGACTGGATGCGGCCGTAGTGGGCACTGACGCCCCGGAGTTCCAATATCGTCGCGCCCACGTCCCTACCCCTCGTCATCGGATCGTTTGCCCATGCGGGCCGCAGGCCACAGCCCCTCGGGGCGCACCAGCATCATGACCGCCATCACCCCGCCGAAGACCAGCATGCGGTACAGCTCGAACTGCCGAAAGACCTCGGGCAGGGCCACCAGGGCCAGGGCCCCCAGGATCACCCCGGGGATGGACCCCAGCCCCCCCAGGACCACCATGGCCAGCACCATGGCCGACTCGATGAAGGTGAAGCTCTCGGGGCTGACGAAGCGCATCCGGGCCGCGAAAAAGGCCCCGGCCAGCCCGCCGAACACCGCGCCCATGGCGTAGGCCAGAAGCTTGAAGCGGAAGGTGTTCACGCCCATGAGTTCGGCCGCGGTCTCGTCCTCCCGGATGGCCTCCCAGGCCCGGCCGATGCGCGAAAAATTGAGCCGCCGCACGGCCACCACCGTGAACACCGCCAGCCCCAGGATGATGTAGTACATATACGAGAGCTGGCGCATGACCACCGTCTCCATGACCAGGACGCCGTCCTTCATGGCCGGTACGATGATGCTCGGCGGGGCGATGCCCAGGATGCCGTTGGGGCCGTTGGTCAGGCTCATCCAGTTGTTGATGACGATGCGCACGATCTCCCCGAACCCCAGGGTGACGATGGCCAGATAGTCCCCGCGCATGCGAAGCGTGGGATAGCCGATGAGGCACCCGGCCACGGCCGCCAAGGCCGCGCACACGGGCAGGCTCAGCCAGAAGGACAGGCCGTAGTGGATGGACAGCAGGGCGTAGGTGTAGGCCCCCACCCCGTAAAAGGCGATGTAGCCCAGATCCAGCAGGCCGCACAGCCCGACCACCACGTTTAAGCCCAGGCCCAGACAGATGTAGACCAGCACGTTGACGGCCACGTCCTGGGCGTAGCGGTCGGTGAAAAAGGGATAGGTCAGGGCGAAGGCCAGAAGCGGAACCAGAAACATCCACTTGGGCGAGGAGGCGTAGACCCGGCCCACCCCCTGGGTCAGCCGGGAAAGCGGCCGGGTGACGACATCGAAGACCCCGGCCCGGGACAGGCGGTGGATGACGAAGCCAAAAAGCGCCGCCAGGGCGATCTTCCACCACACGGAAAAGGCCTCGGCGAAGGTCAGGCTGCCGTCGGGATGGATCCCCAAAAGCGGCCATAAAAGGAGAAACAGCCAACCCATGGCCAGGGCGAAAAGCATCCAGACCCTAGACCCGCGTGTCATCGACGTTCTCCCCCATGATGCCCGTGGGCATGAAATAGAGCACCCCGATCAGGATGACGAAGGCGAAGACGTCCTTGTACTGGCCGCCCATGGGCAGGTAGGCGGCGGCCATGATCTCCACCATGCCGATGATCAGCCCGCCCACCATGGCCCCGGTGATGTTGCCGATGCCGCCCAAAACCGCGGCGGCGAAGGCCTTGATGCCCGGCACGAAGCCCATGTCGTAGCGCACCGAGCCGTAATACAGGCCGACCATGATCCCGGCCGCAGCGGCCAGACAGGCCCCGATGGCGAAGGTGAGGCTGATGACCCGGTTGGCGCTGATGCCCACCAGGGCGCTCATGACCTTGTCCTGGGCCGTGGCCCGCATGGCCTTGCCCATGCGCGTCCGAAACACCAGGGCGTTTAGGGCCACGAGCAGGATGGCGGTCACGGCCAGGATGCCGATCTGCATGTAGCTTACGCGGATGGCCCCCAGGTCGAAGCCGCCGTGGGTGAATTCCGTGGGATAGGCCTTGTCGTAGACGCCCTGGGTGAGCATGAGCCCGTTTTGCAAAAAAATCGACATGCCCAGGGCCGAAAGCAGCACCGCCAGCCGCGAGGACTGCCGCAGCGGCTTGTAGGCCACCTTCTCCACGGCCATGGCCAGCATGGCGCAGTAGCCCATGGACAGGACCAGGGACAGGCCGATGCCCAGCCCCGGATGGGTCTCCATGAAGCCGTTGGCCGTCAAAAAGCTTAAGAAAATGACGCCCAGATAGCCGCCTGCGGCGAATATCTCGCCGTGGGCGAAGTTGATGAGCTGGATGATGCCGTAGACCATGGTGTAGCCCAGGGCCACCAGGGCGTAGACCCCGCCAAGGGTCAGGCCGTTGATCATCTGCTGCAGAAAATAATCCATGCGTTCCGCCTTGTGGCCTTGGCAGCCCCCGCCCTCGGCCATGTCCGCCCGCCGTGCGCCGACGGACATGGCCCAGGGCGGAAAAACCCTGGTCGCCCCCGGGAGGGACGCGCGGCCCCTCCCGGAAGCGCGTTGCCGGTCTAGTAATGCGTCCGGCAATTTCCGTTATGGTTCAGCAAACCGCAACACCGTGCATTTATGACTTGTGTCCACAAAAAACATTCATGGTTTGTTGTGAACGCCGCACTAGTACTTCTTGCCGGTCTGGGGATCCCAGTAGTTCTTGAACTGGCCGTCTTTCACGATGCGGATGATGTAGTTGGAGCCGGAGTCGCCGTTTTCCATGAACTTGATGTGCTTGGAGGCGCCCAGGGTGTCGATCTTCATGATCTCGGCCTTGATCTTGTCCGGGTCCGTGGAACCGGCGGCCTTGATGGCCGACAGCAGGGAATAGGCCGAGTCGTAGGCATAGGCCGAATAGGCCCCGGGCTTGCCGTACTTCTCGTAGGCGGCCAGGAACTTCTTGTAGGCCGGGGTCTCCTCGTCGATGAACCCGAAGGTCAGGTACACGCCCTCGGCGGCGTCCTTGGCGATCTCCATGAGCTGCGGGTGGTACACGGCGTCCTGGCCGATGATGGCCGCGTCGATGCCCATGCGCTTGGCCTGGATGAGCATGAGCGCGCCGGAGGAGGAATTCTGCAGGCTCATGTAGAAGACGTCGGGCTTGGCGTCCTTGACCTTGGTCAAAACGGCCGAGAAGTCCTTGTCGCCCTGGTTCACGTGGTCGTGCTCAATGACCTTGATGCCCTTTTCCTTGGCCAGCTTCTCCACGTTGTCGGCCAGGCCCTGGGAATAGGTGGTCTTGTCGTCCACGATGAACACGGTCTTGGCCTTGAGCTCGTCGGTCATGAACTTCATGGCCGCCACGGACTGGTCGTCGTCACGACCGCAGACCCGGAACATGTAGGGCAGGCCGCGCTCGGTGACCTTCTCGGAGGTGGAGGCCGGGGTGAGCATGAGGATCTTGCCCTCGTCGAGCACCTCGGAGGCCGGGATGGTGGAGCTGGAGCAGTAGGAGCCGACCACGCCCACCACCTTCTCGTTTAAGAGCTTGTTGGCGGCGGCCACGGCCTGGCGCGGATCGCAGGCGTCGTCCTCGGCGAAAAGCTCGATTTTTTCGAAGCCCGGGATGCCGCCTTCCTTCTGGATGGCGTCGATGGCCGCGCGCGTGCCGTTGGCGATGTCGTTGCCGTCGGCGGCGTAGGAGCCGGTCAGCGGGCTCTGGCTGCCGATTTTGAGCGTGGCCGCCTGGGCCGCCGCGCCCATGGCCAGGCACAGGGCCAGGGTCAACACGATGATGCGGGAAAATCCTTTCATGCCTGTTCCTCCTTGGGTAAAGATGGTTGCTCTGCTCCTCCCCGCGCGGCACATGCCGCGAAGGGAATCCCTTGTGTGCAAACATGCCCCCGGCCAAGGCAGGCCCGGCGGGCCGCATTCCGTCAGACCGCAGCCTCCGCCCCCAGATAGGCCGTGATGACCGCCGGGTCGCGCCGGACCTCGTCCGGGCGGCCCTGGCTGATAAGCACGCCGTGGTCCAGGACCACCACCCGGTCGCTCAGATTCATGACCACGCTCATGTCGTGCTCAACTAACAGCACGTTGATCCCGGACGCGGCGATGCGGCCGATGGTATCCATGAGCTCCCGGCTCTCGGAGGGATTGAGGCCTGCGGCGGGCTCGTCGAGCAGTATGGTCTTCGGGTCCGACCCCAGGGCCCGGGCGATCTCCAGGCGGCGCTGCAGGCCGTAGGGCAGATTCTTGGCGGCCACGTCGGCCACATCGGCCAGCCCCACGAAATCCAGGGCCTGCATGGACCGCTCGCGCACCGCGCGCTCCTCGCGTCGCTGAGACGGCGGCTGCAGGACGGCGCCGAACACCGTGCTCTTCGTGCGACAGTGGCGGGCCACCATGACGTTCTCCAGCGCCGTCATGGCCGTAAAAAGGCGGATGTTCTGAAAGGTGCGGGCGATGCCCCGCTCGATGATGCGGTGCGGCCGAAGTCCGGCAAGGGATGCCCCGTCGTAGAGCACGGCCCCGCCGGAGAGGCGGTAGACGCCGGTGATGGCGTTGAAAATAGTGGTCTTCCCGGCCCCGTTGGGACCGATGAGGCTCAGGATCTCTCCCGGGGTGAGGTCGAAGCTGACTTCCGTCAGGGCCTGGAGGCCCCCGAAATGCACGCTTACGTCTTGCAGCGACAAATGTGCCATGGACACGAATAGGTATACGAAAACAGCCGAAAATCAAAGCGCTAATTTGCAACGGGCGGGTCGGGAATGCGAAAAATGTCGAAACGCAGGGAAGTTGCATCACAGACATGCCAGGGGGGGGCCATGCGATCCGGCAATGAGCCGGGGCCGTGCGGAAAGGCTGCTCGGCCCCGGCATCTGGGATACGGCTTGCGCCGCACATGGATATCAGGCGAAACACGCCGCCTTTCCTGCCTCCCGCATGTCGCGCGCAAGCCCGGGGTATGCGCGCGCGATTCTGGCAGGGGCGGCCCCCTCGCCGGTCATCGCCAGCCTGTGCGGCAAGGCCGCAGCTGGCCCGGTCAGAAGGCTATTTCGGCTGCTCGCCGGTCGCAGGCGCGGCAGGCGCGGCAGCCTCGGGCGCAGCAGGCGCAGCAGGCGCGGCAGCCTCAGGAGCGGCAGGCGCAGCGGCGGCAGGCGCGGCAGCCGGGGTCTCCGGGGCCTTCTCCGGGGCGGCGGCCGGGGCCTTGGCCTCGGGCTGGGTGGTTGCCGCCGGGGCGGCGGGTTTGCAG
>JAVHLG010000070.1 GCA_031082225.1 Desulfovibrionaceae bacterium
GTTCCCTGGGCGGCCTGCCGGTGTTTTGGGGGCCGGTCCGGGGTTGGGGGCGTATGCCTGTGAGGCACGCCACGGAAAGGAAGCGACCTGGGAGAGGAAGCGAGGGGGCGTAACAATCTTGTGAAATCTGTCGCAAAAGGGGTGGCCAGGGTGTGGCCTTTTGTGGCGAAATTTGCTATCCATACAAAAATAACATGTGATTACAGCACGATCCTGGGCGGTCGGACATCCTGAAGGGGCCTGCGGTCCCGGCCACAGTGCCGACGCGCCAGACCGTCCCCGCATCCGCATGCCGTGAAAGGAGATCCCATGCTTGCCCTGCTGCGTCGCGTCGCCCCCCGCAGGCGTGTGTATATGGCCGGCCTTCTGGAACATTACGCCCCTGTGGCCCGGAGTCTGGCCGTGGTGGAGGAGGCGTTCGGCCGCTACGTGCGCAAGAGCGCCGACCGGGGCTATCAGGTGTTGGCCGGACGCATCGACGCCCTGGAGGGCGAGGCCGACCGCATCAAGCGCCGGGTGCGCAACCACCTGCCCCCGGCCATCCTCATGGTCGTGGACATGACCCTTTTTCTCTCCTACACGCGCCATCAGGACAACATCCTGGACGCCGCCCAGGAGGCCCTGACCTGGCTTGGCATGGGCGACCCGGACGTGCCGCCGGACGTGCTGGACCTCTTTGCGGAATACCTGGTCCGGGTGAAAAAGACCGTGCGCCGCCTAAAACCCGCCCTGGCCGACACCATCACCCTGCTGCTCGACGGCGGGCTGGATCGGGCCATGGTCAAACGCCGCTTCCACGAGGTGCGCCTGCGCCATCAGAAGGCGCAGCGGGTGCGCCGCGACCTGCTGGCCTCGCTTTTTGCGACCACGGGCGATTTTCGGGACATCTTCCGCCTGCTGCGTTTCCTGGAATGCCTGGAGCACATGAGCCATGAGGCCGAGGCCTGCGCCGACACGCTGCGGGCCATGATCGCCAGGTAGGGCAGACGGGCCTGATTTTGCGGAATTGAAACTGTGGCGGGGCGCTGTGATTCGATTGTCTTCGCAGTGTTTGCATTTGACATAAAATGATTATTTATGGATAAGTAGGCCTGACAGTATCCCTCAGAACCATCTTCCCGTCACTTTTTTTCATATGCCTCGTGGCGTGGAATGTCGTTCTGCCACTCGAAGTTCATGGAGTTCGCATGAAATCTGATAACGAGGTTCAACTTGGCTTGGATTTGCTCAAAGTTCTTGAAGATCCAAGTGTAAGTTCAGTGTATGCCAATGGTTTTGTTATTTATCGAAGCAATTCAGATGTTGGAGTCATACTTCGACTTGACAATAGGGCAGTTGTGAAACTTCATTTATCGTATACTCTTGCGAAGTCTTTATCTGTTGGACTTGCAGAGACGATAGGTGATATTGAGAAAAATACAGAGCAAAAAATTCTGACTACTGTGGACATTGAGAAGTCATTTAAAGGTCTAAAAGATGAAGAGCATTAAAATGCAGATTCTTGGAATGCTGGAATGCCGAAATCAGCAAGTCCATTCAATGCCGAGTGAAAAGGCAGTCTCCGAAATTGAATCACTAAAGGCACTTCAAGTTGGGTGGAATTTTGGTCGAGGGCAGGCTTTCGCTGACGAAATTATTCAAACGGCAAAAGTTATATTTAAATATGCCCAATTCCTTGGTCTTCATCCAGAGGTTTGCCCAACGGATGATGGGGACATATTGTTGTCGTTTCAGAATGGCGAAGACTTTCTTGACATAACGATATTTGCAGAAGGTATCTTTGAGGCGACTGTTGAAAATGGAATTGGCGACGACTATATTTCTCATGAAATAGGGTTGATAACTTTTGGAAAACTAAAGGGTCTGCTGCTGTGGTTTGCGAATCCACTTACAAAAATTTTGTCCGAATACTCAACATTCGTTACCACTTCAGTCTCAGCAAACGACGTTTTCAGAAGTCAGCGTTTTGCTCCTCACGCGGTGGTGGCGGTATCTCCGTCTTTGATGATAACTGCCGAGAGCAGTTATCATCCACAACCTGTGAACATATAGAGGAATACTATTCCAGTGTGTCGGGAGATCCTCCCGTCTATTGGAGATTTAGTAGCGTGATTTTGCCATCCATGGCTCGATTCGAGTGCAAACCGTCGTCAACTGGAGATATTTGTCACGTAAATATTCATGATTTGAGTTCAGAACAAGAATCAGAGATATTGAAGAATCATTTGAAAAGCAACGTTTCGGTATGTAGGGGGAGCTATTCGGCAGATATTACATTGGATGATCTCGTTGAGTTAAAAAACAAAATGTCTGGATAAATAGCTTTCGATACTAACTTGTATCGAAAGCCATTTTTATTGGATTTTTCCAGTCTTGAGAAAGCAATCTCTTTATAGACCCCCGTCTCAGCTCATCATATGAAGTAGACATGCGGAGGAAGATGTATAGTGATCAGCCCCGCGCCGCGTGCCGGGCCATGGCCGCCACAATCAGATGATGAAACGGCAGGATGATCGTGAAATAGACCGGGCCGGTCCAGTGCCGGTAGCGCACGATGGTCGCCACATGGCGCAGACTCTCCCCGGCCTCGCCGGTCCCGACACAGACCGCCACATACGCGGTCAGATGCCTGTCAGAGGCCTCGGCGATCCAGTATCGTCCCTTCACGGCCGCCGTGACCGTGAAAAACGCGGCCTTCGCCCTGGGCGTAAACGAAACCTCCGAAAGCCGTTCCCCCTGTCCGCCCGATTCCCGGCGAAGCCCGAAAAGCCCTGCCAGCACCCCGCGTAACCGGAAGAGAGCCCGCATCCATCCCGGACGATAGGACAGAAGATCCGCCGTGAACCGGCCAAGCTCCTTGTCGCAGGCCACGGTCTTCACGTCCACATGGTCGGCCCCCTCGGCCAGGGCCGCGATCTCCGGCATGGATGCCACGCTTTGCAAGTCTGACCCCTGCCTGGTGCGTCCCATGAAAAACACCCCCCGTGATTATCTAAAATACCACATTTATCGACAGGTTGCTGCGGTGAGGGGGACGCCGGGGCGGGCATCGGCTGCGGACCGTGACGTCCCCCCATCATGCCGTGCGCTTGGGGATGCCGGTTGCAAGGACAGGGCGCAAGGACGCCCTGCCGGGCCTCCCGGGCGCGACATGCGGGCGCAGGATATGCGGCCTGCATGAAGATGGCATGACGATCAGCCCCGCCCCTCAGGACAGCCCCAGCAGGGCCAGCACCTCGAAACACAGCGCCCCCATGACCGCCGCCGCCGGGATGGTCAGCACCCAGGCCACCACGAGGTTTCCGGCCACGCCCCAGCGCACGGCGGACAGCCGTTTCGAGGCCCCCACGCCGATGACCGCCGTGGAGATGGTGTGGGTGGTGCTGATGGGCGCGCCAAAGGCCGAGGCCCCGGTGATGACCAGGGCGGCGGCGGTCTCGGCCGCAAAGCCGTGGATGGGTTCGAGCTTGAAAATCTTGTGCCCCATGGTCTTGACGATCTTCCAGCCCCCGGTGGCCGTGCCCAGGCCCATGGCCAGGGCGCAGGACAGCTTGACCCACAGGGGCACGGTCATCTCCGGAATCTGATGGAAGGTGAAAAGGGCCAGGGTGATGATGCCCATGGTCTTTTGGGCGTCGTTTAAGCCATGGCTGGTGGCCATGAACGCCGAGGACACGATCTGCAGCTTCTTGAAGGCGTGGTTGACCTTGGTGGGATGGGCCTTGATCAGCATCCAGGACAGGGACACCATGAGCAGATATCCGCACAAAAAACCGGCCAGGGGCGAAAAAACCAGGGGCAGGAGGATCTTCTCCGCGATGCTTGGATAGTTGGGGGCGTCGAAGCCGCCGTAGGCGATGGTGGCGCCGATGAGCCCGCCGATGAGCGCATGGGATGAGGACGAGGGCAGGCCCAGGTACCAGGTCAGGAGGTTCCAGACGATGGCCCCGAAAAGGGCCGAGAGCACCAGCCCCTGGCTGCCCGCCACCATCTCCGGGCTGACGATGCCGCTGCCGATGGTGTGGGCCACGGCCGTGCCCATGAGCGCCCCTCCCAGGTTCAGGGCGGCGGCCATCATCACCGCCACCTGGGGCGAGAGCACCTTGGTGGAGACGATGGTGGCGATGGCGTTGGCGCTGTCGTGGGCCCCGTTGGTGAAGTCGAAGATGAGCGCGATGACCACCACGGCGATGAGGAGGAAGGGGATTTCAAGCATTTTTCAGCATGACTCCTTCCAGAATGTCCCCCAGGGTATCCACCCGGTCCACGGCGCTCTCGATGCGGTCGTAGATGTGGCTCCATTTGACGATCTCCAGGATGGTCCCGAAGTCCTTGACGTCACAGTCGTAGAGTTCGCCGATGCCCACCAACAGCAGGGTCTCGCTTTCGTATTTCAGCCAGCGTATGCGCTCCATGCTTGAATCGGCCGTCTTGTTTCGGGCCAGGTTCTTGAGCATCGTGCCGGTTTCCTCCACCATGCCCCGGATATTGTGGGTCAGTTTTTTGGCCGGATAGCGCATGCGCGACGGCTCATGCACGCCCATGCGGGTGGACACGGCCTTGATGGCGTTTAGGATGTCCTCCTGGGAGACGTTGATGTCGTGGATGTCCTCCCGGTCCAGGGGGGTGATGAACGTCAGCGACAGCTCCCGGGCGATGTTCCGGGAGATGGCGTTGCCCTCGGACTCGATGATGTTCACCAGCTTGCACACGTCCTCGGTGTCGGCGCCGTCCTCGAAAAGCGAGCAGAGATGTCCGGCGGCCTTTTGCAGCTTGCGGTTCTGCTCTTCAAAGAGCGTGAAGAATTTTACCGTTCGGGGAAAGAGGCTAAAGCCCATGCAGGTCTCCTTTCCATTTTTTCTCGCGTCGTTTTACGCGGGGCGTCCGTCCGCCGCAGCCGCCTCCGGAAGCCAAAGCCGCAGGGACTGGTTTTGCATGGCCTGGATCCTGCCGCCGTAGGCGGACAAAAGGTCCGCCAGCAGGGATGCGGCGTCGCCTCCGCCGCCGGACGGGCTGGCCAGACCGGCGGCCATGGGAAAGATCATGTCCAGGCCGCCGTCCTGGCGCGACAGAACCACGGGATCGACGCTTCCCGCCCCGGTCAGACGCGACACGGCCAAAGCGAACGCCCGCCCCAGGCCGTTGGGCTCAACGGCGGCCAGGAATTCGCCGTCCCCTTCGACCACGAGGCGCGGCGGCGGGACGTCGGGATGCCGCGAGGCCTCCTCGCGCAGGGCGTTTTCCAGGATGCGCCGGACATCGGCTGCCGGAGGCCGGTCCATGTTGGCGGAAAACCGGGCCGCAGCCACAGCCACGAGATCCGATACGGCGTCCTCCAACTGGGTTGTGAAGCGGGCGCAGGCGTCGAGGGCCGTCCCTGCCCGGGCCGGATCGCGGGAGAGGGCGTCCCGGGCCATGTCCAGATAGCCCGCGATCTTGGTCAGGGGGGTGCGCAGGCGATGCGAAACCTCGCGCAGGAAATCGCGGATGTTGGCCTCCATGCGGTTTTTCCCGGTGACGTCGCGCAGCGTCAGGATCAGCCGCCGGTTCCCGTCCTTGTCCGCAAAGGGCGCCAGCCTGGCCTCCACGTCCCGGCCCCCGGGGAGGGTGAAGCGGCGCGTGGCGGCCGTGGCCCCGGGGTCGTGCAGCATGGCCGTCACCTCGGCGTGCACGGCCGGCCCCAGGGGGGTCTCGATGGGCAGGCGTCCGTCCAGTTCCCCTGGCCCCGCCAGCCGGGCCAGGGGGGCGTTGTGGGAGGCGATGCGGCCGTCGGGGCACAGGACCGCCAGACCCTCGTCCAGACCGTCCAGCACGGCGGCGTGGCGGTTGCGCTGGCCCTCGAGGGCGGCCACGTTTCTGCCCACGCGTTCGGCCATGGCGTTATAGGCCTCGGCCAGTCCGGAGAATTCCCGATCCGAGAGATACAGGCGGCGCTTGTATTCGCCGTCGCCCAGGGCCTTTATGGCCAGGGTCAGCTCCTTGATGGTTCCGGTCAGGCTGCGGGCGGGCAACAGGGACAAAAAGCCCCCGCACAAGAGCACCACGCCCAGGGCGGCCAGGATGATCCCCCGGAAACGGGCCAGATCCCTGGTCACGGCGTGATACGGCGTGGCCACGCGCAAGACCCCGTCCGGCAGGCCCGGAAGGGCGTCGGCGCGCATGGCCGCGTAGACCGTCTGTCGGCCCGTGGTGCGGCTTGTGCGCACATCCGCGCCGAAGCCCTTCGTCAGGGCGGCCACCACCTCGGGGCGTCCGGCATGGTCCTCAAGCTCGGCGGTTTCCGGCCCGGGCACCTCGGTGTCGGCCAGCACCTTGCCGCCCGCGATGAAGGTGATCCGGGCCCCCAGGTGTCGGCCCATGTCGGCGGCCCAGCCCGGCAGGGCCTCCAGGGTGATCCGTCCGGACGGATCACCCTGGCCGGGCGTCCCCCCGGGGTCGGTCAACCCCGGCCGATCCGGGGCCTCGCGCCAAAGCCATAGGACAAGCTCCAGCTTGGTTTTGGCCTGTTCCCGGGCGTCCTCGACCAAAAGCCCCTCGGTCTGGCGGATGAAAAACCAAAAGACCAGGCATAAAAGGAAAAAAAACGCCGTCAGGCTGAAAAACAGGGTGCGCACATGCAGGGAGGGGCGTTGCATCAGGGAAGTGTCCGGGGGGTGGAGGGTGTTCCCGCCGCAACGTCCATGGGGCGGCGGGTCTTGTGTGGCGTCTCATCGAAAAGGATCCAGCATCCTTTTCAGAAACAAGAGGGTTTCCGAATGGGCGGCTCCACCCGTCGTGTCCAGGGATTTGAGGACGCGACACGGGCCGCGGCCTGGGTCACGGGGCGCCCTCCGGGGCCTCCTCGGCGGGAGGCGGGGCGTCCCATTCCGGCGGTTCGGAGGCCGGACAGCGCCCGGCCAGCTTTTGCAGTTCGTCCAGGTATTCCTGGTAGTGGCTCAGATAAAACGACAGGGCCCGGGCGAAGTTCTTGCCCACCAGGCCGTCCAGGAACAGGCGGCTGATCTCGTATTCCCGCCGCAGCACGTATTGCGAGAGCAGGAAGGCCCGGCGCTCGTCCTGGGACATGCCCGGAATGAGCAGGCGCAGAACCGTGCGGGCCCGGGGCTGGTACATCCAGAAATAGAGCAGATCAAGGGCGTTGACGTAGAGGATCTTCTCCAGGTCGGCCTTGTCCGTGGACAGGGTTGCAGAAAGCTCCTGGGGCGATTCAAGCAGGCTTTCCACGTCTTTCTGGGGAAAGCGCACCTCCAGGGCGGAATAGGTGTCGTAGAGCTTCTTGGACTTGGCCCTGTAGTCGCGCAGCCGCATGGCGATGTATTTGGAGCGGTCGGCCAGGCCCTCGATCACCCCGGCCACCCCGTCCGAGCACAACTTGGAGATGATGGCCGCCCATTGCTGTATGACGGCCCCGGCGTCAGGCACCCCGGCCATGGTCAACAGGCCCGAGACCAGGGCGTTGACCCCGATGGCCAGGGGGATGGACACGGCGCTGCGGAACAGGTTTCCGGTGACGGCCCGGCGCGGCAGGCCCCGGAAGGCGTTGTGGGTGGCGATGTAGAGTCCGTTGACTGCGGCCATGACCGTATACAGGGCCACGGGATTGCTTTGGGCGGTGATCTGGAGGCCCTGGTCCATGACCAGGGTCTTGACCACATAGTCCAGAAGCGGCACCGAAAAGCCCGTATAAAGCAGGGAATCGGCCAGCCGCGAGAAGCTGACGTATTCGTTCCACTTGAGCACCGGCGACCGGCGCAGCCCACCTGAGCCGAACACCGACTGGATGACGTTGCGAAGCCCGGTGATGCCGAACCAGATCAAAGGGCCGAACCAGCACAGCACCCACCAGTCCTTGGTCAGGCCAAACGACAGGGCGGCCGGGATGAATCCGGCCAGGATCTTGAGGCTGTTTTTGACGGCGCTGTTGGCGTAGCGGAAGCAAAATTTCGGGGTGCGCGGCCCGGCCAGGATGCGGCTCTTGTACGCCTCGCCGCTGGGGGGCTGGATGCCGCCCAGGGTATAGATGTTGGCGGTGTGTTCCGAGACGTGGAAGTAGCGGGTTCTTGACCACCTGAGTCTGGGACGAAGCGCCGCGTGTCGAAATAGCGGCGAGAAAAGGGCCAGCCGGACCGCCCGCAGGGCCATGGGCGAGGCCCCGGCGGCGGTGTGGTACTGCAGGGAGGCAACCACCTCCACGCCCACGGGAAGGGCCTTGCGCTGGTGGCTGTGCCCGCGCTCCAGGTGGCGCGCGGCCCGGGCGGGCAGGGTGTCCTTGACCACCAGGCCCATGCCGTGGTGGCGGCAGGACTGGCCCGTGGAGTCGGTGCCGATGCAGGCCCGAAGCGGGGTGCTCTTGTAATAGTCCATGAGCCCGGCCATGTTGTCCAGCACGTCCGAGAGCCGGGACAGCTTTTCGGCGTCCCCCGGTCCGTTGCGCTCCTCCAGGCGGCGCATGACGCGGCGCACGAATTTCTTGATCTTGACCGGGTTTCCGGAGTTGACCACGGCGATGAGCTCGATGATCCCGGCGTTGTCCCGGGAGGGATCGACCTCGTAGTCGTGGAGGTTGAAGATCTCCACATGGGTCACGGCCCCCCGGCATTCGCTTAAGATCATGAGCACGTCTTCAGGGCCGTGCCCGTCCAGGGTCAGGACGAAGCGGTTCAGGGAGTGGAATTCGTGGACGGTCTCGATGAGTTCGCAGGGCGTCAGGCGCAGGATGTCCGGACAGTCCGCGTCGTTGCAGGGGATGTCCGGATTTTTGAGCCCGGGGTTTTGTTCCGGGGAAAGATAGGCCTCGATGAGGTGTTCGGGGCTGAACCGGTCCATGTGGGCGAACACCGCCGCCAGCTCCGGCCCCTGGGGATCGGCCCCGCCCGCGAGAAGTCCCCGGGCCTTGTGCTCCAGGGCCGCCTGCACGGCGTTGTGGGCAAAGCGGCCCAGGTGCATGAGCGAGGTCTGCCCGGCCCCCACGAAGACCGTGAACGCCTCGGGATCCAGGGGGGGGACGTCCACGCCGCATATCTCGCCGATGGCCTGGCGATGCCCGGCGTTGAAGGCCGTCAGCGCCTCCAGGACATAGCGTTTCTGGAACTGGGCGGCCTCGCGGCCCCGGCGCAAAAAGGCCCCCACCTCGGGCTTGGTCAGAAACTCCAGGAATTCCTCCAGTTCATGAAATCCCCTGGGAATCCAGATCATCTTGAGGTAGCCCCCGGCGTGCCGGGTGCGGTATTCCAGGCCGATGCGCACCGAGATGCCCATGATCCGGGCGGCCTGGAGAAGCTCCGAGGCCACCTCGGGGCGGATGAAGTTGTTGTGGATGACCGTGAGCTTGCGGATGCCCTTGATCCAGGCGTCCATGATCAGGTGGGTGGGGGATTTGCGGCCCTTGGTGTTGGCGTCGTGGACGTGGTCGTCGAAGGCCAGTTGGTTCCACTCCTCGGGCATCTCCAGCAGGTGATGCTCGGCCAGGCCCCGGCGCACGATGCGCGGCTTGCCCGAAGACGCCGCCCGGAAGTCGTGGGCCAGCTCAAGCTGGCGCAGGGGGTCGTCCTTGGAGCGCACCAGTTCCTTGATGATCTGCAGCAGGAGCCGGGCGGTGTTTTTCTCCAGGTCGCTTTCGGCCGAAAACAGCACCTCGTCGCGAAGCGACCGCAGGGCCTTGATGCGGTCCCCGGCCATGCCCGCCTCCAGCGACCCCAGCAGGTGGATGATGGCGTAGGCCATGCGCAACTCGCGCGGCGCGGCCATCTCCTTGATGCCGTGGGGATGCAGGTAGGGGGTCAGAAGACGCCGCATGCCGGGGATTTTCCGGCGGCCCAGGACGTCGCTGACGATCTTTAAGAGGGTGTAGTCCTCGCGGTCGAAAAGCAGGCGCGAAAACAGACCGCCCTCGGATGGAAAGGGTGGCTCGGCGGGAGCCGACGGCCCGGGGAGGGCGGTGGTGGGTGCGTTTCGCCACATGTTCGTAACAACAGCGTCCGATTCTTCACGAGATTATGCCAATGGTTGCCGCAAGGCGTCAAGGAGGGCCGCGCCCGGCGGCTCTTTTCGCAAGCCCCGGCTCCGGCGTTGACAACACGGCGGCCTTGGGTGATTCGTTATGCTGGTGTTCCCACTCCCGGGCATCCATGGCGGGTTGGCCGCCTTGCGGGGCGCACAGGAAACAGACGAGGCCATGAACACACACGGATCCTCACCGGGGAACACGCGGACCAGGGGCTTTCCCCTGCGGCTTCTGCTCACGGCCCCGATGGTGCTTCTGACCATCCTGGCCGCCGGGACCGTGGGCGGTTTCGCCCTGTTCGACAGCAAGATCGCCGTGGGCGAGGTGGCCGCCCGGCTGCGGGCCGAGGTGCTCTCCCGGGTGGAGGTCCAGCTTCGAGAATATCTGTCCATCCCCCCGGCGGTCAACGCCGCCAACGCCATGGCCCTGTCCCTGGGGCTCCTTGATCCGGACGATCCCGGCAACCGCCAGCGCTTTTTCTACGGGGTGGCGGCCTCAAACCCATCCATCGCCTACAGCTTTTTCGGCAGGCCCGACGGCCAGTTCTGCGGGGCCAGGCGGCTTGCGGACAACGAACTGCAGATCGTGCGGGCGGGGCCGGATACGGGCGGCGATTCCCGCAATTTTTCTGTCACCGCCTCTGGGCTCGCCGGGGAGCTTAGGCAGGTCTATCCCGGTTTCGACCCGCGCACCCGGCCCTGGTACAAGGCCGGGGAGGCTGTGGGCGGGCCGGTGTGGACTCCCATCTACCGCCATTTCGCCCTGAAGGATATGGCCCTGACGGCCGCGCTTCCGGCTTACGACGCCTCGGGGCGGCTTGTGGGCGTGTTCGGCGTGGACTACGTGCTGGGGCGGATACGCGATTTTTTACGCACCATCCGGGTGGGCGAGCATGGCGGGGTGTTTCTCCTGGAGCGCTCGGGCGATCTGGTGGCGGCTTCGGACATGCCGCCCGATGTCGAGCTTTTTGCCCGCCAGGGCGACGCCTATGTCCGGATACCGGCTGCGTCCTGCGGCCTGCCCATGGTGGAGGCCGCAGCCGTGGCCCTGGCCGGTCGCGAGGGAGGCCTGGCCGGTATCGACCGGGAACGCCTGCTGGAATTCTCCCTGGAGGGGGAACGGTATTTCCTCCAGGCCGCGCCGTTTCGCGACAGCCTGGGGCTGGACTGGATCATGGCCGCCGTGGCCCCGGAGGCGGATTTCATGTCCAGGGTGGCCAGCCAGGCGACGCGCACCGTGGGCATGCTCGTTCTCGTCGTGGGGCTGGCCGCCGGGGCGGGCCTTTTTATCGCCGGGCGTATGTCGTCCCCGGTGGAGAATCTCAGCCAGGCCGCGGCGGCCCTGGCCTCCGGACAATGGGACCACCCCGTCGGCAGCCAGGGCCATGCCCGGGAATTGCGGCAACTGGCCCTGTCGTTTTCCGGGATGCGCGGACAGCTCCGGGAGTCGTTTGCCGAGCTTGAGGCCCGAAGCGCCACCATCGCCGAGCAGAACCGCACCCTGGAGGACCGGGTGCACCGGCGCACCCGGGAACTGGCCGGTCTGAACAACCGCCTGCGGGCCATCTTCGACGCCATCCCCGGGCATATCCACGTCATCGGCCGGGATTTCCGCGTGGTCGACGTGGGCGACAAGATGCTGCGGGCCATGGGCAAAAATCGCCAGGAGGTGGTGGGGCGGCTGTGCCACGAGGTCTTCCGGGATCTTCCGGCCGTGTGCGAGAATTGTCCCGTGGCCGGGCTGGACGCGGCCGCCCGGATCCATACCAGGCCGTCGACCCCGGAGGAGGAGGCCCGGCTGGGCATGGCGTTTATGGTCTATTCCGCGCCGGTCATGGGCGGCGACGGGGAGGTGTGGGGGTTTATCGAATGTTTGATGGACATCTCCCAGCTTCGGGCCGTTGAACGCGAATTGGTGCAGGCCAAGGAGTTGGCCGAGGAAGCGGCCCGGGTCAAGGGGGAGTTTTTGGCGGGCATGAGCCATGAGATACGGACCCCCCTCAACTCCATCATCGGCCTGACCGAAATCACCCTCCAGACCGACCTGAACCGGGACCAGCGCGATCACCTCCAGACCGTGCAGGAGGCGGGCAAGGCCCTTCTGGCCCTGATCAACGACATCCTGGATTTTTCCCGGCTTGGGGCCAGGAGAATGGATCTGCACGACGAGCATTTTTCCCTGCCCCGGATCATTTCCTCCGTGGCCCGCACGCTCCGGATCCAGGCCCGCAAAAAAGGGGTGTCGCTCCGGGCGCGCATGAAAAAGGGCTGTCCCATGGCCAGCCGGGGCGATCCGGACCGCCTGCGCCAGGTGCTGGTCAACCTGGTGGGCAACGCCCTCAAGTTCACGGAAAAGGGCGAGGTCCAGCTCTGGGCCGAGCCGTGGGCCGGAGAGATCAGGCCCGGGGATCCCGAGGGGACGGTGTGGGTCAGGTTTTTCGTGCGCGACACGGGCATCGGCATCCACCCTGATAAGATAGCGGTGATTTTCGATCCCTTCCGTCAGGCCGACGGCTCCATCACCCGCCGCTACGGTGGCACGGGTCTGGGCCTGGCCATCTGCAGGCAGCTTGTGGAACGCATGGGGGGCGAGATCGGGGTGGAAAGCGCGCCAGGACAGGGCAGCACCTTTTTCTTCACCCTGCCCCTGGCCCCGGGGGATCCGGCGGAGGTCCGCAAGAATAGAACGGAGGCCCCCTCCATGGAGGCCCTTCGTGACGCCTCGCGGCCCTTGCGGGTGCTTGTGGCCGAAGACAACGCCATGAACGTCAAGCTGGCCAGGGCCCTGCTCGGTCGGCTGGGGCATGCCGTACAAACGGCCCGAAACGGCCGGGAGGCCCTGGAACGGCTTTCCCGGGAGCCCTTCGACGTGGTGCTCATGGATCTGGAAATGCCGGAGATGGACGGCCTGACCGCCACCCGCCGCATCCGGGCGGGCGAGGCGGGGCAGGCCGCCAGGGACGTGCCGGTGGTGGCCATGACCGCCCACGCCCTGGGGGACATGCGCCGGGAATGCCTTGGGGCGGGCATGAACGGGTTTTTGACCAAGCCCGTGGATTTCGGGGAACTGGTCCGGATCCTCGACGAGGTGGTTCCCCCGGCAGCGGATGGACGCGACCTGCCGATCCCTCCCGGCCTCCCGGCGCGGGCGGCCTCGCCTGCACCCCCGCACCAGGTGCAGGGGCTGCCTGCGCCTGACGCGGTCGATGCGGGCGAAGCGGTCAACGTGGCCCAGGCCATGGACAAGCTTGGAAACGACGCGGAGTTGTACCTGGAGTTGTGTCGGCTCTATCTGGACGAACTGGGGACGCGGCGCGAGGCCGTGGCCCGGTTGGCGGCCGGGGGGACGGCCGAGGAGGTGTTCCGGATGGCCCATTCCTGCAAGAATTCCTGCGGGGCGATCGGGGCCGTGGCCTGCGTGGAGCAGTCGTCGTGGACCGAGAAGGCGGCCCGGGGCGGGGATGTGGCCGCCGCGCGGGCGGCATTGGCCAGGCTTGACGCGGAACTGGTCCGGGTGGAGGCGGTGGTGCGGGGAATCGTGGACGACCCCGGGGCCGCCGGTTTGGGGGTGGAGGGGGGCGGCTGACGCAGGCCCGGCATCGTCCGTCTCAATCTATCCGGTCCCGGTTTCTCACATCCTCCCGCCAGGTGTTGAACCGGGCGCAGCACCCCTCGCCGATGGCCAGCAGGAACCGGAACTCCTCGCCGCGCACCGGGTCGGCGGCCAGCCTGCACGCGTAGCGCAAGGCCGCGTCATCCCAATACAGTTCGGGACAGCGTTTCTGGTAGCCGTGCAGGATGTGCGACTCCCGGCACTGGTCGTTTAGGCAGCACCAGCCGCAGCCGACGCACGGAACGGCGCTCATGCGCCGGGCCGGGCTGCTTCCCCCAGGGCCGGTCTGGCGGCCAAAGCTTCGGGATCTGGCGTGCCGACACAGCCGTCGGCCTCAGGGCCGGACCGGGAGGCGGTGCGGGAAAGGCGGGAAGGGGGCATGGTCCATCCTCCGGACGGGGGCGCCGGACGCAGCCTTCCCCCGAAGAGGCGGAAGCGGACAACCACGCGGCCACACGAACGTCCAATGGATCACCGTAGCCCGGATCAGCCGCCGCGAACAGGAAATGTTCGCGGGAGTTTTTTCACGATCAACCGGTTATTGCGTCGGGCGTTTCTTTCCCCCGGCATAGCGGGCGGCCTTGTCCAGGCGGGCGGCTTCGCGCCGGGCGAACACCTCGTCCGCAAGTTCGCGGCCTTTTTCGGTCAGTTCGGGATGCTCCCGGCGGTAGGCCTCCAGATCCTCGGCGGTCTGTTTTTCCATGCGCTCGGACTCCAGAAACATCAGATAGGCCAGGGTCAGGGCCGCGCCGTTTTCCGGGGAACCGTCGCACAAAAGGGCCACCTGGTTTTCGGGAACGGTCTCCACCAGGCGCGCCGCGAACATGGCCGCCCACTTCTCGTGCAGTTCGGGTACAAGCGGCGGGATGCTCTCGGCCAGGGCCCGGGCCGCATCGTCGTCCATGTCCGGCCGGGTGACGCGGAAAAGTTCCCGCAGGGCCTCGTGGCGGCGCTCCGGGGTGGTGGAGATGCGGGCCAGGACGGCGGCCCGGATGCGGTCCGGGAAGGCGTCCGGGCTTGCCGGGCCGGGCTTTTTGGCGTGTGCGGACATGGTCGGGGCTCCTGTGCGGGAAGTGGGTCGACGGGCGGTTACCATGAAGGGTCCGGGCAGGCAAATGGCCCGCTCCTCCCGGACCGACCCCGGGTGAACATTTTCGAAATCGAAAATTTGTAACATTCGCGGGCTGTGCTGGTGGCTCATGTTGGCCTGTAACATAAGGGGGTTGCAGCTTGTCGAGCCGGTTCTTGCTCCGGATTGTCGGGCATTCGTCACCTGCCCGACATGCTTTCCGGGTTGCCTAAAACCGAGCGCCCGGCTATTTTTTGATGGATTTCGAAAACACGTCCGCATGGACAGAGAAACTCACAGGAAACAAGGGGGTTTGGCATGAAACGGATCGTGGCGCTCGTGGCGATGTGCCTGTTCGCACTGGTTGGGACGGCCCAGGCCGCCGGAACCTTCAAGCTGCTCACCTGGAAGGGCTATGCCCCCAAGGAACTGGTGGACAAATTCGAAAAGGAAACCGGCATCAAGGTCGAGGTCACCTATTCCAACAACGAGGAAATGGTGGCCAAGTTGCGGGCTACGCGCGGCGCGGGCTTCGATCTGGCCCAGCCCAGCCAGGACCGCATTTCGTCCGTGCAGGAAGAATTCAAGATCTACCAGCCCATGGACTACTCCAAGATCGAGGCGGCCCTGTTCATCCCGTCGCTTCTGGACGCGGTCAAGAAAAACACCCTGGTGGGCGGCAAGTCCTACGCCGTTCCCTTCTGCTGGGGCACCTCGGGCCTGGTGGTGAACACCGAGAAGGCCCCGGACGCCAAAAGCTGGAAGGCGCTCATCGACCCGGCCTACAAGGGCCGCATCAGCTATCGCCTGAAGCGTGCTCCGTTGCTCGGCATCGCCTTCTCCATGGGCTACAAGCCCTTTGACCTCTACGGCGACCCCAAGGCCTACAAGGACATGCTGGACAAGGTGGCCGAGGCCATGATCGCGGCCAAGCCCCTGGTCCAGAACTACTGGTCCAACGGCGACGCCCTGCTCGAATCCGTGCGCTCGGGCGAGGTCGTGGTGGCCGAGGCCTGGGACAACGGGGCCTGGAAGCTGCACGCCGAGAATCCCGCCATCGACTTCGTGGCCCCGGTCGAGGGCTGCCTGGGCTGGATCGACACCTTCGCCATCCCGGCCAAGGCCGAGAACGTGGACGCGGCCTACAAGTGGATCAACTTCATGCTTAAGCCTGAAAACGCGGCCCTTTTCACCAACCAGGAGAAGACCCCCACGGCCTCCAAGGGCGCCGGGCCGTTCGTGGACAAGGCCGTGCAGGCCGACTTCGACCGGTCCTTCCCCACCGCGACCATCGACAACATCAAGTGGTATCCGCCGGTTCCGGCCGCGCTGGAGGAGATGGAAGGCAAGATCCTGGACAAGATCAAGGCCGCCAACTAGTGCGGCGTTCACAAAAAGACGTTTCTGTTTTTTTATGAATAAAATGCATCAATTCAAGGTGTTAATGTTTGGCACACCCGCACGGGAAGTGCCGGACGCAACACGAGGCGCGCCGACACGGCGGCCGCAGCATGCTGTGGCCGCCGTGTGCGCCGGGGCCGCCCCGACGCCTTTTCCCTCCCATTTTTCCCGGTGATGTGAGCCCATGGAAATCGATCTGAGCGTCAAAAACTGCGTCAAGTCCTTTGGCTCCTTCCTGGCCGTGGACGATGTCACCTTCGACGTCCCGCAGGGGTCGTTTTTTTCCATCCTCGGTCCCTCGGGCTGTGGCAAGACCACGCTGCTTCGCATGGTGGCCGGGTTCGAGGAGCCCACCTCCGGGACCATCATGATCCGGGGCCGGGACATGCGCGGGGTGTTGCCCAACCGCCGTCCGGCCAACCTGGTCTTCCAGCATCTGGCCCTGTTTCCCATGATGACCGTGGCCGAAAACATCGCCTTTGGCCTTCGGCGTCGCAAGGTGGCGGCCCCGGAGAGAAAGCGCCGCACCGAGGACATCCTGGAGCGCGTGGGCCTGCCCGGCTACGGCGGCAAGCGCGTGGACCAGCTTTCAGGCGGCCAGAAGCAGCGGGTGGCCATCGCCCGGTGTCTGGTCCTGGAACCCCTGGTGCTGCTTCTGGACGAGCCCCTGGGCGCGCTCGATCTCAAACTGCGCGAGCAGATGAAGGTCGAGCTCAAAAAGCTCCAGGCCAAGGTGGGCACCACCTTCGTCTACATCACCCACGACCAGTCCGAGGCCCTGGTCATGTCCGATGTGGTGGCGGTCATGAACAAAGGCCGCTTCGAACAGATGGGCAGCCCCCAGGATCTGTACCATGCCCCGGAAACGCCCTTTGTGGCCCGGTTCGTGGGTGAGAACAACGTCTGGGCGGGCCGGGTCGAGAAGGTCGGCGAGGTCGTGGCCATCAAAACCGACGAGGGCTTCGTTTTTTCGGCCAAAAGCCAGTCCCCGCTCACGGTTGGCGACCGGGCCGACCTGTTTTTGCGCCCCGAGGCCATGCGCATCGAGCCCCGGGAGCCCGCCGGGCTGAACACCTTTTCCGTCTCCGTGCGGGCCATCCTCTTCGACGGGGCCGCCAGCCGTCTGCTCACGGCCACGGACAGCGGCCACGAACTCATGGTGGCCCTGCCCCAGAACCGCCGCTTCGACCACATCGCCCCCGGCCAGACCATCACCGTGGGCTGGCATCCCGAATCCGGCGTCTGCTTTCCGGCCGTGAATCCCGCCGCCGCGGCGGACGCGGGGGGGGCTAGGCCGTGAAAACCTCCAGGCTCTCCCTGTGGATTTTCTTAAGCCCCGTGCTCATGTGGCTTGTTTTATTGATCGTCCTGCCGCATCTTGATCTGTTCATCATGAGCTTTAGGGCCAAGGACGAATACGGCCGGATGGGCTTTTCCCTGCAAAACTACGTCCATTTCTTCGAAGAACCCATCTATTGGCTGACCTTCGTGCGCACCGCCGTCTATTCCGTCATCACCACCTTTTTCACCTTCCTTCTGGCCATGCCCGTGGCCTTCTACATCGTCAAGGTGGTGCGCCCGAAATACAAGGGCTTTCTCATGGTGCTCCTGCTCCTGCCGTTCTGGGTCAGCGAGCTGGTCCGGGTCTACGGCTGGATGATCCTCTTGCGCGAATCCGGGGTCGTCAACTTCTTTCTCCTGAAGCTCGGCATCGTGGACGCCCCGCTCAAGATGCTCTACACCGACGCCACCATGATCATGGGCCTGGTCTACACCTCCATGCTCTTTATGGTCGTGCCCGTCATCTCGGTCCTGGAGAGCCTGGACGACAGCCTGATCGAGGCCGCAAGCGACCTGGGCGGCTCAAAAATCAGCATCTGGCGGGAGATCATCCTGCCCCACTGCAAGCCCGGCATCACCTCCGGGGCCATCGTGGTCTTCATGCTGTCGCTTGGCAACTACCTGACCCCCAACCTCATGGGCGGCAAAAACTCCCTGTGGTTCACGGAGCAGATCTACAACCAGTTCATCGCCAGCTTCAACTGGAACCAGGGCGCAGCCTTCGGCTTCCTGCTCCTGCTCCTAAGCTCCGGCATCATCTGGGCGGGCCTGAAGCTCAGCCGCGTCAAGCTCGGGGAGGTGGCCTCATGATCCGCACCCTCCCCAATTCCAGGGCCTACACCTGGTCCTTCCACGTCTTCGTGATCCTCTATTTCGTCTTCCTCTTCGCGCCGCTTCTGGTCACCTGCGTCCTGGCCTTCAACGACTCCAACTTCCCGTCCCTGCCCTGGAACGGCGGCACCCTGGACTGGTTTTTCTCCCCCGGCCCGCAGCGCGTGGGCATCTTCCACGACGCCCAGAACCTGCGCTCCATCCTGGTCAGTTTCCA
Source organism: Desulfovibrionaceae bacterium (assembly GCA_031082225.1). Classification (GTDB taxonomy): domain Bacteria; phylum Desulfobacterota; class Desulfovibrionia; order Desulfovibrionales; family Desulfovibrionaceae; genus Desulfolutivibrio. Next base: position 18,475 of record JAVHLG010000070.1, read on the forward strand.
GACGGCGGTCATCGTCTCCGTCCTGTGCGTCGTGGTCGGCACCTGCGCCGCCTTCGCCTTCGAACAGGAGACATTTCCGTTCAAAAACCTCCTCTATTTTCTCATGCTGGCCCCCCTGGTCATCCCCGGGGTCATCCTGGGCATCTCCCAGCTCCTCGGGGCCACCACCGCCGGAATGTTTTTCGAAACCCACTTCGATCTCGACATCGCCATCTTCAGGCCCAGCTTCTGGCTGGTGGTCCTGGGGCAGTTCTCGTTCATCACCACCTTCGTGGCCCTGGTGGTCTCGGCCCGCCTGCGCAAATTCGACCGCTCCCTGGAGGAGGCAGCCCTCAACCTGGGCGCCACCCGCTTCCAGGTCATCCGGTTCATCACCCTGCGCTTTCTTCGGCCCGCCATCATCGGGGCCGGGGCCGTGGCCTTCCTCATGAGCTTCGAAAACTTCAACACCACGCTGTTTCTGGTCGGCTCGCAGCCCACCCTGCCCATCAACCTCTACCTCCAGGTCCGCGACGGCAGCACCCCGGTCATCAACGCCATCTCGTTTCTGCTCATCGTCGGTACCTCCTGTCTGGCCCTGGTCAACCTCTACTTCAGCCGAAAGGAAGCCTGATCCGTGTTCTTCGACCACATCCCAGCCGCACACGCCATCGGCGCACACCGGGGAGCCCGCTCCCTGGCCCCGGAAAACACCCTTCCGGCCCTGGAAAAGGCCCTTCACTGCGGCGCGCACTTTCTGGAAATCGACGTGCGCCTGACCGCAGACGGCCATCTGGTCGTCTTCCACGACGACACCCCGGCCCGCACCACCAATGTCGCCGCCTCGCCCCTCGCCAGTCGCGCAAACCACCACATCGACACCTTCACCCTGGCCGAACTGCAACGTCTCGACGCCGGTTCCTGGTTTGCGGCCAATGACCCCCATGGGACCATCCGTTCCGGTGAAATCCCCCGGGACGCGGTCGCCGCCTTCGCCGCAATCGCCATCCCCACCCTGCGCCAGGCGCTCGATTTCTGCCGCGACCACGCCTTCCCCATCAACGTGGAGATCAAGGACCACGCCGGACGTCCCGGCGATGCCGCCATCACCGCCGCCGTCCTGCAACTCGTGGCCGATACCGGAACCCGGGATCTGGTGCTGCTCTCCTCCTTCAACCACAACTACCTGACCCAGGCCGCCGCCTTCGATCCGGACATCCCCCGCGCCGCCCTGATTGAGGCCTCCCACCCCGGGAACATCCTGGATTATCTCC
>JAVHLG010000071.1 GCA_031082225.1 Desulfovibrionaceae bacterium
CTGGGGCCTTTTTCCCGGCGACTCGGGGAGGGGGTGCGATGCATTGCTGTCGCCCGGAGACGTTGCCCTGTTCTCCGGCGACGCGGGGAGGCGTTAGTCGCAGGCCTGCTTGACGTTCCATTTCTCCCAGACATGCCCGACCAGATCCGGGCCCGGGGCCAGGACCGGTTTCCCCTTGGACCAGCCCGACGGCGTGGCCTGGGTCCCCTTGCTTTCCCGGACGAGCTGGAAGGCCTGGATCTGGCGTATGGTCTCGCTCACGTTGCGGCCGACGGGCGGGGCCAGCACCTCGAAGCCCTGGATGACGCCGTCGGGATCAATGAGGAATCGGCCCCGGACATCCACGCCCGCGTCGGGGTCGTAGACCCCGTACACTTCGCCGACCTTGCCGCCCGCGTCCGAGAGCATGGGGAAGGGCACGGTCTTCGCCGTCACCATTTTGGAAATTTCGTGTTCGACCCACATCTTGTGCACGAACATGCTGTCGGTGCTCATGGAGAGCACCTGGACGCCCAGGTTGACGAATTCCGCGTGCCTCTCGGCGACCGCCGAGATTTCCGTGGCTCAGACAAAGGTGAAATCACCCGGATAAAAGCACAGGATGACCCACTTGCCGAGGTATTCCGACAGGCGCACGGAGACGAATGTGCCGTCCAGATAGGCCGGGGCCGTGAAATCGGGGGCAGGTTTGCCGACGGAGATCATATGCGTTCCTCCCTGCGGGGCTTGTGCTGCCGTCCGGGCAGGCGTGTCTGAGGGTGTCTGGTCCGTGACCGCGCCGCCTGTGGGTCTGGCGCAACCGACAACCGCTTCTTCTGGCATGGCGTTCCTCCGTTTGGCTTGTCATTGAAAACTTCGATGAAAAGCAGGGCATGGCATTGACTGTGTCAATTCATACCCCTGTCGGGGGGGGAATGGCAAGGAGGGGCGTCGTCCAGGCCAAGGCCGCGCCGGGCGGTTCCGCCTTAGGGTATGCCCAGGGTCCAGCCGCGCTGCACAAGGGTGGCCCGGTCCGCCGCGCTGGCGGCTGTGCCGGGGGAACTGGCCCAGAGGGCGCCGTTTTCCACCTGGGTGGCTACGGCGTCGGCGAACACGGCGTCCATGGAGGTGTCGGACAGGGCCGTATCCATGAGGTGGTATTCGCTGATCCGGGTGGCGTTGGTGCGGCCAAGCGCAGTCAGAAGCGACTCCTGGTAGGCGTAGAGAATGCGCAGGGCCGGGGTGTTCGCAAAGCCGGTCATGGAGACCAGACGGCCCTGGCCGGATTCCCCCGCGCCGAAGCGCAGCAGTGCCGCGCCGTTGGAGATCTGCAGGAAATGGGCATGCGCCCCTGCGCCCAGGCCGGTCTTGGTCGCGGTCTGTCCCGAGACGGCCGGGGTGGTGGTTCCGTCGGACCAGTGCCAGACGGCCACGGTGGTTGCGCCGCGAAAGTCGCAACGCATGGTCGTGGAGACGCCGTTGGTCGTGAAATCCAGGCGCTGCTCCCCGTTGTCCGGCAGGTGCGGCTCCAGGGTCCAACTGGTGGCGGCCACGGTCCAGCCCTTTCCCGAAAGGTTTTCGGCATGGGCGTATCCCACGGGGCCCGGGTCGGCGTTGCCCCGCAGGTCCACACGCATGGCCGCCCACTCGGGGACGTTGTCCCGGTCGCGGCCCAGGGCGTCGAGTTCGGCCAACAGGCCGTCGAGGGCGGCTGACGACAGGAGGTTGTCCTGCAGGTACAGTTCCGTGATCTGGCGGCAGCCGGAGATGTTCACGGCGGTCAGCCGGTTGCGCTGCAGGCTTACCGTGGCCAGGGATTGGCTGCTTTGCAGCCCGCCGGACAGGTCGAGGGCGTCGTAGGCGTTGTCGTCGGCCAGGATCGAGACCCCGGAGGCGGGGCTGGTGGCCGGGATGCGCAGGGTTCCAGTCTGGTTGTCGTTCCAGATGAACAGTTCCGAGATGTTGGGGAACTGGGTCATGTCGGCGAACATGGCCCGATTGGTGAACTGGGGGTTGTCGCGCACGCAGATGTGCCAGACCTGGGCCCCGATGCCGCCGAAGGTGATCCATGGATAGTTGTTTAGCGCCCCGCGCAGGTCTTCGAGGCTGGGACTGCCGGAGAGATCCAGGGCGGTCAGGGCGCAGTCCTCGAAGCAGGCCCGGCGCAGGGAGGGCGTGTTGGCCAGGTTGACCGTGGTCAGATGGCCGGAGAGGAAGCACTCGATGGTGTCCAGGTTGACGAAATTGGAGAAGTCGAGACGGGGGATGCGGTTGTAGGAGGAGCACCACTGGCCCAGGGTCTTGGCCACCAGATGCAGGCCCCGGACCTCGGAGACCTGCTGGTCGGGGACGAATTCGATGTCCGGGGAGCCGCCGTCCCCGGCGTCGTAGCCGATGTTGATGCGCCTGACCGCGCTCCAGGGGGTGACCACCAGCCGGTTCTCGCGCCGGGCCTCGGATCCGTAGTTCTTGGTCGGCGTGGCGGAACTGCTGGTGGTTTTGTCGGCGAAGGTCCAGCGGATGGTCGGGTTGCCCTCGACCACGATCACCGGGGAAAACGAGCTGCCCTCGGTGACGAAGACCATGGCTTTTTCGCTTGCGGCGACAAAGGCCGGGAGAAACACGGTGAGGTCGTCGGATTGGGCCAGGGCCGGGGCGCCCGGGAGGTGGAGGCCGAAAAGAAGCGCCGCCACGGCCAGGATGATGAATCGTCGGGTGCGCGCGGGCATGGGGATTCGCGAAACCCATGTGGCGGGGCAATGGCGGTTCGTTCGGCGATTGGTGCGCGCGGGCATGGAGATTCCGTGGGCCAGGGCAGCGGAGTATTCGCGGTTGGTTCGGCGATTGGAGGGCGCGGGCATGGAGATTCCCCTTTTGGGATGCGGATCAGGCGCGATGCCCGTCGGTCATCGGATCGGCCGACGACGGCCCGGCCGCGCCAAGGCGGCCACCGTCCCCGTCCGCTGCGGGACGCCGGAGAGGGTCGGTCGGCGTTCTTTGACAGGATACGCCTTCGCTGGGCGTCACGTCCAGACGGAACCTCTGCGCCGCACCCGCAACCCGGACAGGCCAGGGTCTTGCCATGTCGTTTTCATGGCTGTTTCCGTTCAGGAAATGTCATGTTGTGGATAGCTTGCAAAGAAATGGATCATATGATTTCAGAAGAATGCAAGAAAAATGCATCAGGATGCATTTCATTTATATAAATATATACATAACGCAGCAGTGAAAAGATGTTTTTGTGGTGGAATCTCAAGCGTCGCCATGCTATCAAGCAACAAAGTGAGACCCCTGTCCGCCATGACACAGGTCTGATGATTGTCCAAATCCCGTCATCACGAGTCTTTTCGATTCAAAAATGCGTCGCGCTCCGGCTGGCGCACGGTCCAAGGCCCGGTTCCGGCAGGGGAGACTCGCAGCCTGGGAATCGAGGCCCCGTATCCTCAGGGAGGAAAAAGCGATGCGAACCTACCGGGACGAATATCTGCGCAGGCTGACCACGCCGGAAGAGGCCGTCGAACGCATCCGGGAAGGCGACGCCGTCGTCCACGGGGTGACCATCGCCGAGCCCCCGGCCCTGCTCGGGGCCCTCGCCGCCCGGGTTCGGGCCGACGACCTGCAGACGGTGTCCGTCTATTCCTTCAATCCCCAGAAACACGCCGCAGACACCTATCTGGCCCTGGACATCCAGGACCGCGTCTTCGCCAGAACCTGGTTCCTCGGGCCGTCCGCCCGCAGGCTCGCCGCCGTGGGCCTGGTCCAGTTCATTCCGTCCTATCTGCATCAGGTCCCCAAGTTCTTGCGGGAGAACATGAGCGTGGACGTGTGCCTGACCACGGTTTCGCCCATGGACAAGGCCGGATATTTCAGCTTCGGCACGGCCAACGACATGACCTCCACGGCCGCGCGCCTGGCCCGGACGCTCCTTGTGGAGGTCAACGAAAACATGCCCAGGGTCTTCGGGGATTCCATGATCCACATCTCCGAGGTGGACGCCGTGGTGGAGAACACCGTGCCCCTCATGCAGATGCCGCCGCCCGAGCCCAGGGAAAAGGACGCCGTCATCGGTCGGCTCATCGCGGAGATCGTCCCGGACAACGCGGTCCTGCAACTGGGTATCGGGGCCCTGCCCAACGCCATCTGCCCGTTTCTGGAGCATCACCGGGATCTCGGCATCCACACCGAACTGTTCGGCCCGGGCATGAAGGATCTCATCGTCAAGGGGGTCGTCACTGGACGCACCAAGACGCTGCATCCCAGAAAGCACGTCTTCTCGGTCGCCTATGGCACGGACGACACCTTTGACTTCATGCACGACAATCCCAGCCTGGCCAGTTTTCCCTCGGATTACGTCATGGACCCGGCCGTCATCGCCAAAAACGACAACATGGTGGCGGTCAACTCCATCATCCAGGTGGATCTCACCGGCCAGTGCAACGCGGAATATCTCGCCGGGCAGATGTACAGCGGCGCCGGAGGGCAGTTGGACTTCGTGCGCGGGGCCTACGCGGCCAAAAACGGCAAATCCGTCATGACCTTTTACGCCACGGCGAAAAACGATACAATTTCCCGGGTCGTGCCCTATCTGGACATGAACGCCGCGGTCACCACGCCGCGCATGGACGTGCAGTACCTGTGCACGGAATATGGCCTGGTGAACCTGAAAAACAAGTCCGTGGGCGAACGGGCGAGGGACATCATCAGCCTGGCCCATCCCAGGTTCCGGGACGAACTCACGCGCGAGGCCGAAAAGATGCTGCTGTTTTGATCCCGCCTCCCCGGACGCCCCCCCTACGCCCCTCCCCGGATGCGGCGTCCGGGGGCTGGGGGTACAACGCCGAAGATCTCGGCGAACTGGGGCCGCCACAGGCGGCGTCCGGGCGGGGGGGCGCAAAAAAAGAAAGAGGGCGAAACCATGCGGCACCTGGGGAAATGGATCCTGATGCTTTTGGCGGGGTGTGTCCTTTGCGGCCCGGGCGCACCCTCCCGGGCTGCGTTCGGGGCTGCGGACGGGGCGGAGGCGGGCGGTCGACGGGGGGCGCCGGGTCTGGACGTGACGGTGGCCCCGTCTGACTCTTATGGCCCGACTGGCCCGACTGGCCCGACTGGCCCGACCGGCCTGTCCCGGCCGTCGGGTCCGGACACCGGAGCGCCCTGCGCCGGACGGGCCAGCGCCGTCTGGCACGTGGACGACGACAACCAAAGCGGCACGTACGACGGAACCGCCAGGTATCCCTACGCCGCCATCCAGGACGCCGTGGCGGCGGCGTTGAGCGGCGACGTGGTCAGGATCGCCGTGGGCTCGTATGGGCCGGTGCAGACCCAGGGCAAGGGCCTGACGTTTCTGGGCGGCTATCCCGGGGCCAGCCCCGCAGCCTATGCCGCAGGCACGGGCGGCGATTTCACCCAGCAGACCCTGAATCCGGCCCTGACGGTGGTAAGCGGCGGGGCGCAGTCTGCCGGCGTGACCTTCACCCGCTTTACCGACAGTCCGTATCAGGGGGGACTGGACAACCTCACCGTGCGCCAGAGCCGCAAGGGCGTGGTCTGCGATACCGACGCCTCCTGGCCGCATCCCGACAACCTGACCTTCTCCTCCCTTGTCGTGGAGGACAACGGCGGGATCGCGGGCGACGAGTCCTGGGGCGCGGGCATGCTCGTGTGCGGGGGAAACACCACCATTGGCGACAGCATCGTGCGCAACAACCGGGGCGGCTGGGGGGCCGGGGTGCTGCGGCGCGACGGGGACGGAACCCTGCACATGGAGAACACCCGCATCGAGGACAATGCCTGCCTCATCGCCTCCTGCCACGGGGCCGGGGTTTCGCTGTTTTCCGGACCCAATATCCTGGTGGGCAACCTGATCGCCGGAAACCGCATCGAATACGACTACGGGTGGGGCGGCGGGCTTTTCATCACGGGCCCGGGCGTCACCCACACCTCCGGCACGATCTTCCGGGACAATTATGCCCCAAGCTACGGGGCCGCCGTCTTCGTCGACGGTTCCACGGCCGTGATGACCAACGATCTGGTCTGGGGCAATCAGGGCGGGGCTCGCGGCGGCGCGGGGATCGCCGCCGACCGGGAGGCCGCGTCCCTGTCCCAGGTGCACCTGGACAACTGCACCGTGGCCGGAAACGTCTCCCAGGGACTGGCCGACGGCGGCAACGGCCTCTACCTGGACGTGGGGTCGTCGGCGGTGGTGGTCGATTCCGTGTTCTGGGACAACGGCGACGACTTCTTCGTGAACGTCCCCGGCGGCAGCGCCCTGGCCATGACCTATTCCCTGAGCCAGGAGGCGTGGCCCGGCACGGGCAACCTGACGTCGGATCCGTTTTTCGCCGACCCCGGGGCCGGGGATTTTCACCTGCAGTCGGTCATAGGCCGCTACCAGCCCGCAACGGGCCTGTGGGTGCGCGACGCCCGGCACAGCCCGGCCATTGACGCCGGAAATCCGGCCTCGCCGTTTTCCCTGGAGCCGACGCCCAACGGTTCCCGGGTGAACATGGGGGCGTTCGGCGACACGGCGCAGGCCAGCAAGGGGCGCGTCGGGTTTCTGCCCGGGCTCCTGCTGCCCCTGTTCGGAGAGCCGTGACCGCCCGACACGGCGGCCGGGGGAGGGGCGGCGCTTCGGGCCAGGCCCGCCGGTCCGCCTTCCCCCGGGCGGGTTTTTTCCAGTCTCCCGGCCGGGAATGTTGCGCGCGCGGCGTGGGGCGTTTACATACGGCCTGTTGACCCCAGACACCGACCGCCCCCAAGGAGCATCCGCCGCCCATGCCGAACACGCCAGACCGCGCCCCGCAGGCCTATGTCTTTCCGCCCCTTTCCCTGGAAGGGCTCGACGCGCCCCTTTTTGTCCACCTGGACCGGGCCGCCGCCGAGCATCCCAGGCGGACGGCCATCCTGTTCCACGGGGCCAGGATCAGCTACGCCAGACTGCTGCGCCTGGCCGAGACCGGCGCGGCGGTCCTGCGGCAGGCGGGGCTCAAAAAGGGCGACCGGGTGGCGGTCATGCTGCCCAACACCCCCCAGGCCATCATCACCTATTTCGCGGTGCTGAAGGCCGGGGGCGTGTGCGTCATGGTCAACCCCCTGTACATGGACTTTGAACTGCGCCATCAACTGGCCGACAGCGGGGCGCGGATGCTGGTGGTGCTGGATCTGTTGTGGGCCAAACACCGGCATCTGTTCCGCGAGGCGGGCCTGGCGCGCGTCTTCGTCACCCGCATAAGCGACGGTCTGCGTTTCCCCTTGAACGTCCTGTATTATCTGAAGATGCGCCGGGAGGGGAAGCGCCCGCCCCTTGGCCTGGACAACCGCACGGTCTTCCCCTGGCGGGCGCTTTTCGCGGGCAGGGCGCGCTACAGCTGTCCGGACATGGACCCCGCCGTGGATCTGGCGGTCCTGCAATATACCGGCGGCACCACGGGACAGGCCAAGGGGGCCATGCTCACCCACAGAAACCTCATGGCCAACGTGCGGCAGTGCCGCACGGTGCTGCGCGAGGTGGGGGCCTCCGCCGAGGTGTTTCTGGGGCTATTGCCCTATTTCCACATCTACGGCCTGACGGTGTGCGTGAATTTCGCCGTGGCCTGCGCCGCGACCATGGCCCCCATCGCCCGGTTCATCCCGGCCCAGACCATAAAGATCATCGCCAAGACCCGGCCCACCATCTTTCCCGGCGCGCCTGCGGTCTACGCCGCGCTGTTGCGCCAGCCCGAGGCGGCCACAAAGACCCTGGGCAGCATCCGCTACTGCGTCTCGGGCTCGGCCCCCATGTCCGGGGAACTGTACGAGCGGTTCACGGCCGCAACCGGGGCCAAGATCCTGGAAGGCTACGGCCTGACCGAGGCCTCGCCCATCACCCACGTCAACCCCCTGGAGGCCCTGCGCAAGCCCGGCTCCATCGGCCTGCCGTTCCCCGGCACCGAGGCCCGGATCGTGGACATGGAGACCGGGACCATGGAACTCGGCCCCGGAGAGCAGGGGGAGTTGGCCGTGCGCGGCCCCCAGGTCATGTCCGGATACTGGAACCGGCCGCAGGAGACGGCCCGGACCCTGAAGGACGGCTGGTTGCTCACCGGCGACCTGGCCATCCGCGACGACGAGGGCTATTATTTCATCCTGGACCGCAAAAAAGACCTCATCCTGTGCGGCGGCTTCAATGTCTATCCCCGGGAGATCGAGGAGGTGCTCATGCACCATCCGGGGGTCAAGGAGGCCTGCGCCGTGGGCGTGACCCATCCCACCCGGGGGGAGGCGGTGAAGGTCTATGTGGTGGCCGAGGCAGGGCACAGTCTGCAAAAGGCCGAGATCCTGACCTATCTGCGGGAGCGGCTGGCGGGCTACAAGGTGCCGAAGTACGTGGAGTTTCGCGACGAACTGCCGAAGACCGTGGTGGGCAAGCTCTTGCGCCGGGTGCTGCGCGACGAGGGAGGCGGTCACTGCGACGGGACCGCCGGAACCATCAGGACCGGCGGGACCGGCGGGAACGGCCAAAATCCCTGACGGCGACGGACAACCGGCCTGAACCCGTGACGGGATTCCAAAGGGTGAAACCCTTTGGCCGCCGGAGGCTTCTCCACGACCGCCTCGCCTCCAGCCGCCGAAAACATCTCCCCGGCCTCGCCGTCGGCTGCCCCAAACGCTCCCCCGCAGCACGGTCGGCCGCCCCGGCCCTCCCCCGGCCGCCGTCTCGCGGCGGGATCAGCCCATTAGCTCAGAAAGCGCCTTTTCGATGCCGACGGCGTCGATGCCAAGCGTTGCCCGCAGGGTCTTTTGCGGCCCCTGGGTGACGAAGGCGTCGGGTAGTCCCAGACGCCTGACCGTCAGTCCGGCCAGGGCGTCCCTGTCGGCCAGAAGCTCCAGCACCGCCGAGCCGAATCCCCCGGCCAGGGCGTTCTCCTCCACCACCAAAAGCTTTGGGCACGTCCGGGCAAGCTCCAGAATCTCGGCCTCCGGCAGGGGCTTGACGAACCGGGCGTTGAGCACGGCCACGGTCTTGCCCGTGGCGGCGCAGTACGCCTCGGCGGCGGCCAGACAGGGATGGACCCGGCTGCCCACGGCGATGACGGCCGCATCGCTCCCCTGGCGCACAAGCTCCCCCTGGCCGAGGGGAATGGGCTGTGGACGCAGCTCCGGTTTGGCCCCGACCCCCACGCCGCGCGGATAGCGGATGGCCGCCGGGCCGTCGTGGGAAAGGGCCGTGACCAGCATGCGGGCAAGCTCCGCCTCGTCCTTGGGGGCCATGAGCACCAGGTTCGGGATGTGGCGCAAAAAGGACAGGTCGAAGGCCCCGTGGTGGGTGGGGCCGTCCTCGCCCACCAGCCCCCCCCGGTCCAGGCAAAAGGTCACGGGCAGGTTCTGCAGGCACACGTCGTGCACGATCTGGTCGTAGGAGCGCTGCAAAAAGGTGGAATAGATGGCCACCACGGGCCGGTAGCCCTGGGTGGCCAGGCCTGCGGCGAAGGTCACGGCATGCTGTTCGCAGATGCCCACGTCCACGAACTGGCCGGGCAGTTTTTCGGCGAAGGTCGAAAGCCCCGTGCCCTCGGGCATGGCCGCGGTGATGGCGATGATGCGGGGGTCGGTGCGGGCCTTCTGGAACAGGGTGTTGCCGAAGACCTCGGTGTAGGTGGCCGGGGCCACCGCGGGGCCGCCCTCGGACAGGCCGGTCTCGGGCTCGAAGGAGCCCACGCCGTGGAAATAGGTGGGGTTGGTCTCGGCCGGGACGTAGCCCTTGCCTTTTTTGGTGAGCACGTGGACCAGGACCGGGCCGTCGATGTCCTTGACCTCCTCGAAGACCTGGCTCATGCGCTCCACGTCGTGGCCGTCGATGGGGCCAAGATAATTGAAGCGGAAGGCCTCGAAGAGCATGCCCGGGGTGAAAAAGCTCTTGAAGGATTCCTCGCCCCGGCGCACGTAGCCCATGAGATCCTGGCCGTAGGGCAGGGACTTGATCCAGCCCTCCATGTCCTTTTTCAGACGCAGCACCCAGCGATGCGACAGCTTGCGGCTTAAAAACAGCGACAAGGCCCCCACGTTCTTGGCGATGGACATCTCGTTGTCGTTTAAGACCACGATGAGCTTGCCGCCCCAGCCCCCGGCCTGGTTCAGGCCCTCGTAGGCCAGTCCGGCGGTCATGGAGCCGTCGCCGATGACCGAGATGACGTGGTGGTCTTTTTTGTCCATGTCCCGGGCCATGGCCATGCCCAGGGCGGCGGAGATGGAGGTGCTGGAATGCCCCACGCCGAAGTGGTCGTAGGGGCTCTCGCAGCGCTTGGGGAAGCCGCTTATGCCGCCGAAGGTGCGCAGGGTATGGAACGACTCCAGGCGGCCGGTGAGGATCTTGTAGGCATAGGCCTGATGCCCCACGTCCCAGACGATCTTGTCCCTGGCCGGGTTGAAGGCCCGAAGGAGGGCCAGGGTCAGTTCCACCACCCCGAGCGACGGGGCCAGATGGCCGCCGTTCATGGACACGGTGGAGATGATGACCTGGCGGATCTCGCTGGCCAGTTGGGCCAACTCGTCGGGAGACAGGGCGGCCACCTTGGCGGGATCGTCCAGGGCGGGCAGATGGCAAAGCGATTGCTCGTGAAAATCGGACATCATGTCTCCGGGCGCGATGCGCTACGCTGTGGGATCGCGCCGCGTCCGGGCCATTCGTCCGCGCGCGGGGCGGACAGACCCGAACGTCTGAAGGGTGCTTCAATCAAGGCGGACGGGGCTTGTGGTCAGGCCGCCCGGGTGACCACGTACCTGGCCAGTTCGCGCAGAAACCGCGCCGCCTCCCCGTCGTGGCCGGACACGGCGGCCACCGCCGCCTCGGCCTCGGCCAGGGCCATTTCCCGGCTTTTGTCCAGGCCGGCCAGGGAGGGAAAGGTGTTTTTGCCCATGGCCTGGTCGCTGCCCACGGGCTTGCCCAGGGTCTTTTCGTCGCCGGTCACGTCCAGGATGTCGTCGGCGATCTGAAAGGCCGCGCCCAGGGCCGCGCCGTACCGGGCGGCCCGGTCCACGTCCTCAGGGGCGGCCTGGGCCAGCACGGCCCCGCACACGCAGGCGGCCCGGATCAGCGCCCCGGTCTTTTTGGCCTGCATGGCCGCCACCTGGGCCAGGGTCACGCCGTCTCGGCCCGTATAGTCCATGTCCAGCATCTGGCCGCCCACCATCCCGGCGCTTCCGGCGGCGAAGGCCGCCTCGGCCAGGGCCGCCAGCACCGCCTTCTCGGGGACCGCCGGGGCGGTCTCGGCCATGACCCCGAAGGCCTCGGTCAGAAGGGCGTCCCCGGCCAGGATGGCCTGGGCCTCGCCGTAGGCCTTGTGGCAGGAGGGCCGTCCCCGGCGCAGGTCGTCGTCGTCCATGGCCGGCAGGTCGTCGTGGATGAGCGAATAGGTATGGATGAGTTCGAAGGCGGCGGCGAAGGGCAGCACCGTCTTGGGACTGGTCCCGTGCATCTCGGCGAAGGCCAGGCACAGGGCCGGACGCAGCCTCTTGCCTCCGGCCAGCAGGCTGTATTCCATGGGGGCCGTCAGGGAGTCCGGGGTTCCGGCCTCGCGCAGCCGCCTGCCGAAACGGTCGCGCAGGTAGTCGGCGGCCATGGCGGCATACCCCGCCAGTTTCTCCTTAACCCACATCCGCGCCGCCTCCCGGTTCGTCAGAGGATGGCCCGGCCGGGTCCGGGAAGGGGACGTCGCCCCCCTCGCCCAGGGCCAAAGAGATCTCCATTTTCGCGTCCGCGAGGCGCTTGCGGCAGGTCGCGGCCAAAGCCATGCCCTCCTTGAAAAGGGCCACGCCCTTCTCCAGGGGCATGTCTCCGGATTCGAGCCTCGCCACCACGGCCTCCAGCCGTTCCAGGGTCTTTTCGAACGTTTCCTGCCTGGCGCTCATGTCCGCTCCTCCCCGCCGTCGCATTCCGCCTTCCGCTCCGGGCCCGGACCGCCGGGGGCTGACACGTCCGTCACCTCGGCCCGGATCACGCCTTCATACACCATGACCTCGAGCTTGTCGCCCTTTGCCGCGTCCGAGGCCCGGCGCAGAAATCTCCCGGTCCGGGTCAGGGTGGTCAGGCTGTAGCCCCTGGCCAGGGGGGCCATGGGGTCGAGCCCGGCCAGGCGCAGTCCGGCGTCGCGCAGGGACCGTTCCCGGTCCCGGACGATCCGGCCGCAGGCCGCCTCCAGGCGTTGCGACAGCCGGGCCGCCCGGTCCAGGGAGACCTCCGCATCCAGGCCGCCGCCCGGCCGTATGGTCCGGGCCAGGCGGTCCGTCAGCCGTTCCAGCCGCCGTCCCGCGTTGTCCGTAAGGGTCATGCCGAGCCGCGCGAACCGTCCGGCCAGGGCGGCCAGGGACAGTTCGGCGCGCGTAAGCCGCCTGGCCGGGGACAGCCAGGACAACCCCCGGCGCAGATGGGCCAGCCGGGCCTCCCGGTCCGTCGTCAGCCTGCCTGCGGCCGCCACGGCGGCCCTCTCCAGGTCGTCCACGCCCTGGACGTAGACCGCGCGCTCGGGCCACAGGGTCTGGGCCGCGTGGGAGGGCGTGGCAGCCCGGACGTCGGCCACCATGTCCGCGATGGTGGTGTCCACCTCGTGGCCCACGCCGGTCACGACGGGCACGGGGCAGGCGAAAACGGCGTCGGCCACGGCCCTGGTGTTGAAGGCCCACAGATCCTCGATGGACCCGCCGCCCCGGATGAGCACCACCACCTCGGCCCAACCCTGGCGGCCGATGTCCGAGATGGCCGCCGCGATGCGCCCGGGCGCGGCCTCGCCCTGCACCGGGGTGTCGTGGATGCGCACCTGGCAGCCGAAGCCGCGGTCCCGGCCGACCTTGATGAAGTCGCGCACGGCGGCGCTGGTGCTGGCGGTGACCACGGCCACGCGCACGGGGTGGGGCGGCAGGGGGCGTTTGCGTCCGGCCTCGAAATAGCCCAGGACGGCCAGCTCGCGCTTTAGGGCCTCGAATTCCTGGTGGAGCCTGCCCGCGCCGAGTTCCTCCACCATCTCCACCACCAACTGGTAGACCCCGCGCGGCGGATAGACCGTCAGCCGCCCGGCGCACAAGACCTCCATGCCGTCGCCAAGGCGCATGGCCGCGCCAGGTTCCAGCACCTCGCCGGTGGCCGGGTTGTAGCGCTCCCCGGACCCGGTCGTGGCCCCGCCCTGGGCCCCCCGGAACCACACGGCGGCCAGGGCCGCCTCGGCGTCCTTGAGGGTGAAATAGACGTGGCCCGAAAAGGGGCGCGACAGGTTGGAGATCTGGCCGCGCACGAACACCAGGGGGAATTCGGCCTCAAGCACCTCCTTGACCGCCCTGGTCAATTCGCCCACCCGGAAGATGTGCGCCACCGCCGCCTCCCTGCCCCCGTCTGACAGGGGCGAGGCTGATTGCTTATGCGATGGCCTCCTGGCCTGTCAACGAATGGCGGACTGGCTGCGGCCCCAGGAGGGAGGACCGGCCATGGGCGGCATGCGCCGCCAAGCATCGCCAGCCGTTGCCGGATCCATCGTGATCGACGCCAAGCGCCGAGACCCGGCGGCGCTATTCGCCGATGATCTTCACCAGCACCCGTTTTTTGCGGCGGCCGTCGAATTCGCCGTAGAAGATGCGCTCCCACGTCCCGAAGTCCAGACGCCCCCCGGTGACCGCCACCACCACCTCGCGGCCCATGACCTGCCGCTTCATGTGGGCGTCGGCGTTGTCCTCGCCCGTGTTGTGGCGGTACTGGCCCACGGGTTCGTGGGGGGCGATCTTTTCCAGCCAGACCTCGTAGTCGTGGTGCAGGCCCGGTTCGTCGTCGTTAATAAACACCGAGGCCGTGATGTGCATGGCGTTGACCAGGCACAGACCCTCCTGGATGCCCGATTCGCGCAGGCAGGCCTCCACCTCGTGGGTGATGTTCACGAAGCCGCGCCGGGCGGGAACCTGCATCCACAGTTCCTTGCGGTAGCTTTTCATGGCCGTGTGGCCTCCTTTTTGTTTTTCGGGGCGCCGCCGCGCGCCTTTGCGCCGACGGGCGCAGGCCGGTCCGGGGAACGGGCATTTTCAGGGGGCGGATTCCCGAGGTTTCCATAATCATCCTGGATCCGTTTTCAAAAGCGTTGCACGAGGCTGGGAAAAAAGCCATAGTTCCATGGTGGCCGCATTGTCTCGCCCGCTCGTTAAATATCGGCGTATGTATTTTCCCCGAAACACCCATTTGCACGGTCTGTGCATCGTTGCCGCCGCCCATCTTCGCATGGCGTCTGCATGTGAAATCAGGAAACGCACTGCGGGTTGTCATCGGGATCGTCACCTGCTAGAAGCGGATGAAACCGGACTGTACCAAAAAAAATGAGCATATCCCCCTCCACCATGACCTCCACCGGATCGCTTTTGCTGCGGCGCACGGCGGCCATCACCGACGATGAGTTCCGGGAGCTTCGCGACTTCATCTACTCCAAATGCGGCATCTGGGTGGACGAAAAACGCAAGTACCTTTTTGAAAACCGGTTCGGCAAGCGTCTGGGGGAACTGGGGCTCAAGTCCTTTAGCGATTATCTGCGTCTTTTACGTCACGACCCGGGCCGCGACAAGGAATTGCAGCAGGTCTACGAGCTGGTGACCACCAACGAGACCAGCCTTTACCGGGATTTGAAGCAGCTCGACGGATTCAAGACCCATATCCTGCTGCCGATTCTGGCCGAGCAGCGCAAGGCCGTGCGTCCGGAAATCAACATCTGGTCGGCGGGCTGCTCCTCGGGGGAGGAGCCGTATACCCTGGCCATCATGCTGCACGAGGAACTGGGGCCGGACATCCGGCGCTGGAAGATCCAGATCACGGGCTGCGACCTCTCTCCGGCCATGGTGGCCAAGGCCAGGGCCGGGGTCTATGCGGACTACGCCTTCAAGACCACCCCCGAGAGCATCAAGAAAAAGTATTTCACGGCGGTCAAGGACGGTCTCAAGGTGGCCCCCCACGTGGCGGCGCTCACCTCGTTTTCGGTGCTCAACCTCAACGACGTGATGGCCGTCAAGCGCATCCCCAAATCGCATGTGGTCTTTTGCCGCAACGTCATCATCTATTTCGACGACGCCATGAAAAAAAAGGTGGTGGGGTCGTTTTACGAAAACCTGATCCCTGGCGGCTTTTTGGTTCTCGGCCATTCCGAGACCCTGCACAAGATCAGTTCGGCCTTTCGACCCAAGTTCATTTCCGGGGCCGTGGCCTACCAGAGAATCTGACGTGGCGGCCATGAACGCGATGCCCCTGACGACTGATCCCGACGCCGTGCGGCGTCCCGTCCTCTTTCCTTCCGGATGCGGGGGGCTCGGGATGCGGCGTCAGGAGAAGCCGTTTTTGACCAGCACACATATCCAGACATCCGCGTCCCTGCGCCCCGAGACCGGGGCCGCGGCGCGGATCCAAGGCGGGTGAGCCATGCCGCGCATACCCCTGGACGCCATCACTCCCGGAACCGTGCCCGCCGCCGATGTGGTCACGCCCGACGGCCGACTGGTCCTGCCCGCCGGAACGGTCTTCGAGGCCCGGCACCTGGATGTCTGCCGCCGCCTCGGGGTCACGGGCGTGGACGTCGACGACTCCCCGGGGGAAAACGCCCCGGACCAGGCGGCCATCGACGCGCATCTGGACGATGCCGCCAACTACGCCGCCGATTTCTTCGCCTTCCTCGATCCTGACCATCCCGTTGTGCTGGCCCTGTTCCGGCATGTGGCCGCAGCCGTCGCCCGGGACATGGCCTCGGGAAAACGTCTGCCCTCCCTGGACGAGCGCCGCGCGGTCAACGTGGAGCACCTGGCCGACGTCATGCCCATGGAGATCGCGGCCCCGGCCCGGCTTGTGGCCCACGAAACGGAACTGGCCTCGTTCCCGGACATCTATTTCCAGCTCAAGGAGGAGATGGAATCCCCCCGGTCGTCCGTGGGGCGCATCACGGCGCTCATCAGCCGGGACGTGAGCCTGTCGGCCAAGCTTCTGCGGCTGGCCAACAGCCCCCTGTACAACTTTTCCGGGGCCGTGGAGAGCATCGACCGGGCCGTGGCGCTCATCGGCATGGACCAGATCTCCACCCTGGCCCTGGGGGTGACGGC
Source organism: Desulfovibrionaceae bacterium (assembly GCA_031082225.1). GTDB lineage: Bacteria > Desulfobacterota > Desulfovibrionia > Desulfovibrionales > Desulfovibrionaceae > Desulfolutivibrio. The sequence goes on from JAVHLG010000071.1 coordinate 16,063, forward strand.
CATCAACTATTTCAAGGGCATCCCCCCGGAGCTTGTGGACATGCGGTCGTTTTGGCGGCACGCCGTGTCCTGCGGGCTTTTGGCCAAGCTTTTGGCCAACGCCGTCGGGGTCAACAACGTCGAACGCTTTTTCGTGGAGGGGCTTTTGCACGACGTGGGGCGGCTGATCCTGTTCAAGAAGATGCCCTACGCCTCAACGGACGCCCTGCTGTACGCCCGGGAAAACCGGGTGCCGGTGGTGGAGGCCGAGCGCGTCGCCTTCGGCTACATTCATACCGACGTCAGCCGACCCCTTTTGACCCACTGGCGCTTCCCCAGCGGCATAAGCGACGGCATCAACCACCACCACGACCCGGCCGAGGCCAAAAATCCCCAGCAGGCGGCCATCATCCATGTGGCGGACCTCATGGCCAACGCCATGGAGATCGCCGCCGGGAACCTGTATGTGCTGCCGCCTTTCGATCCCGCCGCCTGGGAGCTTCTGGGTCTCGACATGCCCAGGCTGTCCGGCATCGTTGCGGAGTTCGAGGAGCAGGCGGCCAATACCGTCAACGCCTTCGTCTGACGCGGCGTCACGTTCGAGAACGCGCCGTTTTCATTTTTCACCTCCGGGTTTCGGCCCGCCGGACGGGGATGGCCTCCGCTACGTCCGCATCACGGCAGGCTGGACGCCGCCATCCCATGATGCGCACAGGCGCGGCCGCCGGGCCGTGCGTCCCCCTGACGCAGGCGAATGCGCCGCCGCGCCTGACCGTGGGCGTGCTCTGCTACCGCCATTCCAGGACGACCACATGCACGGCCACCGGGCCATGCGCCCCCCGGACGTACACGAACTCGATGTCGCCGGTGCTGCTCACCCCGGATATGGCGTGGATGGCCGAGGGCAGCCCGGCGGCCGGGGAGAAGGCGGAAAAAAGGGCGGGCAGGTTCGGGATGATGCGGCTTTTGGGGAGAAGCGCGACATGGACCGGCGGCACGATGGACACCGACCGGGGCATGCCCGGCCCACTGGTTACGACCACTGTCCCGGTCGCGGCCAAACCCGCCGTCGCACCCGTGATCCCCACCTCCGACAGGGCCACGCCCGGACACGGCCGCACCCCGTGCGGCGTCACTACCTCCAGCCCCAAGTCGCGCACCACCGCCAGCACGTCGAATCCGGCCATTCCCGTCAGTACGTCCCCGTCCCAGGCCGCGACATGCCGCGCCTGGCGGGCGCGCAAAAACGTCCGGACGGCGTCTGCGGCCTCATCCGGGGTCTTTGCCGTGTCGTGGGTCACCCCGGCCGCGTCCAGATTGCCCAGGAAGGCGGCCAGCAGGGCGTCGTTGTCTGACGGGTCGGCATTTTGGCCCGTCTGGACCGGCTCTTTTTCCGGCGGGCGCGGGGCGCTCTGCAAGGCCTTTTCCAAACGCGACAGCATGGCCAATCGCGCGTCGTGGGCGGCGGTTTGTTCAGACGGTTTCATCGGTCGCCTCCCCGGCGCAGCCGTTCGCGGTCCATGGCCCTGGCCCGGGACCAGAAGGGGGGCTTGAGCCTGGGAACCTGGCGCGTCCTGGCGAACGCCCGCAATCCCGGAAATCTCGACAGCGCCCGGAGTTGCGGGTCCAGGGCCCGCAGGCCGCCCATGATCCCCCGATAGAGGAGCGGCCGGGCCAGGGTGGCCGCCGCGGCCCCGGCCAGCAGGCGTTCGCCCGGGCTGCACCAGCCCATGTCCTCCGTGCCGCGCCGCCGCAGCTCCATAAGCAGCCCTGGATGGTCGATGCCCGCCGGACAGACCTCGCGGCAGGCCCCGCAGCCCGTGCAGGCGTGGGCCAGGGCGAAGGTCTCCCGGGACGGCATGAGAAGCGGCGTCAACACCGCGCCCATGGGGCCCGGATAGACCCAGCCGTAGGCGTGGCCGCCGATGGTCCTGTATACAGGGCACACGTTGAGGCAGGCCCCGCAGCGCACGCACAAAAGCATCTCGCGCATCAGGGGGTCGGCCAGGATGCGGCTGCGGCCGTTGTCCAGCAGCACCAGATGGAATTCCCCGGCCCCGTCCGCCTCGCCCGCCCGGCGCGGGCCGGTGAAGACCGACAGATAGACCGGCAGGCGTTGTCCGGTGGCGCTTTTGGGCAAAAGCGCCAGCACGTCGGCCGCATCATCCAGGGTCTCCACCACTTTCTCGATGCTCATGATCGCCACATGCACCCCGGGACAGGTGGTGGAAAAACGGATGTTGCCCTCGTTTTCCAGCAGGACCACGCTGCCCGTGTCGGCCACGGCCAGATTGACGCCCGTGACCCCCATGCCCGCCGCCAGAAATTTTTCCCGCAAGGCCTCCCGGGCGATCCGGGTCAGTTCCGGGGCCGTCTCCGCCGTTTTGCCGAGCTTTTCCAAAAAAAGCGCCGACACCTCGTCCCTGGACTTGTGCAGGGCGGGCGAGATGATGTGCGACGGGCCTTCGCCCGCAAGCTGGATGATGTATTCCCCCAGGTCCGTCTCCACGGACTCGATGCCCGCCTCGGCAAACGCCCGGTTGAGCCCGATCTCCTCGCTGATCATGGACTTGCCCTTGACCACCAGCCGCACATTCCGCTCCCGGGCCAGGCCCGTCACGATCTCCTGCGCCTGCCCGGCGTCCCCGGCATAGTGCACCACGCCTCCCGCCGCCGTGACCCGCTCCTCCAGCCTGGTCAGCATCTGCGGCAGGCGCAGCACCGCCCGCAGCCGGGCCTCCCGAAGCCGCGTCCGCGCCGCCTCGAAATCCCCGAAATCGGCAAAGGCGCGCTCCCGCAGGCCGCGCAACACGCCCGCCGCGCGCTGCAGCACGCCGCGCAGCCGCATATCGGCCGCCGCCTTTTCGGCCCGTTGCTTAAACGTGTCCATGTGATGTCCTTGTTGAATCGGGGCTGCCGCCCCGTACCCCGCCCGGGGGGAATCATTCCCCCCGGACCCCCTGTCCCCGTGGCGTTTCCCCGGCCGCGTCGCGGCCGGGG
>JAVHLG010000072.1 GCA_031082225.1 Desulfovibrionaceae bacterium
GGATGCCCCCTGCCGCCCTTTTGGCGTGTGCGTAGTGCGTCTGGGTGTTGCGCCTGCGTGTTGTCTCCGTCCCGTTGCGTCTTGCTGATCCCCGCGCGCGGCGCTACCTTGCCTGGCAGGAAAGGAGCCGCCGCCCATGCGCCGCATCGTGGAGGACGTGAACCGGTGGATGTCCGACCGGACCCATAACGCCCTGTTTCCCGGATCGGACCAGCCCGCCTTCGATCAGCCCCTCGTGGGCCATGCCCGGGGGGACGATCCCCTTTTTGCCTGGATCAAGGAGGACATCGGGCCGGACTTCTTCTGGACCCCGCTGGATGCCTACCGCACGGCCTTTCCCGACGATTCCGCCACAGCCGAAGAGCTTTCGGTCATCGCCTGGGTGCTGCCCCAGACGGCGGCCACCCGCGCCGCCCAGGCCCGGGCCACGCAGACGCCGAGCCTGGAATGGACCATGGCCCGGCATCACGGCGAGGCGGTCAACGAGGCCTTGCGACGGTTCGTGGTGGAGCATCTGGCCACGCGGGGGATACCGGCCATGGCCCCGGTGCTTCTGCCCCAGTGGGGCCGGGCCCTGTCGGCGCGCTACGGGTTCGCCTCCAGGTGGTCCGAGCGGCATGCCGCCCATGTCTGCGCCTTGGGTTGCTTCGGCCTGTCCGACGGCCTGATCACGGCCGTGGGCAAGGCCGTGCGGGTGGGATCCGTGGTGGCCCGCATGGCCCTGCCGCCGACGGTGCGGCCCTACGACCGTCACGACGCCTGGTGCCTGCGGGCCGTGGGCGTGGACTGCCGGGCCTGCATCAAACGCTGTCCGGCCGGGGCCATCACCGAGGCCGGGCATGACAAGGCGGCCTGCAAGGCCTACATCAGGGGAGTGACCGGGCCGTTCGTGGCCCGGGAGCAGATGGGATTCGCCGTGTCGAGCTGCGGCCTGTGCCAGACCGGGGTGCCCTGCGAAAAGACAAACCCCACCGCAAAACGCGCCCGCCGCGCCCGGGAGGCGTGATCTCCGGGGCGCGGCATCGCGGCGATATGCGGCGTGTCACCATGTCGTGTGTTGCGTCCGGCTGTTGCCGTTATGATTAAATACGCAGCAGCATCTGGGACTTATGATTTGTATTCACAAAAAACAGGCCTGTTTTTTGTGAAGGCCACGCTAGTGCTGGTGGTCGTGGGCCTCGTGTTCGTGTCCGGCGTGCTCATGGTCGTGGGGGCCGTGTTCTCCCGCATGGGCATGGTCGTGGGCGGCGTCGGCATGGTCGTGGGGATGCTTGTGCTCATGGACGTGGTCATGGGCATGGGTATGCACGTGGGGATGGGAATGCCTGCCGATGCCCGGATGCTCGTGCTCATGCGCGTGTTCGTGGGTGTGCTCGTGGCCGTGGTCGTGACGGTGTTCGTGGTCGCCCTTCATGATATGCCTCCGTGGATCGTTGTGTTCGAATGGCCGGGGAAACCCCGTTCCCTGGTGCTTTCAAGATAACCCCTTGTCATTCAAAGTAAATACGGCAATACCATTTTTTTGATATCCCGGATGCCGCCATGTCCGGGGCGATGCGCCGCGTTTTGCGCCACATCCCGCCCCGGCCGGGGGCGCGCCGTGACAGGTGGACCCCTGTGGCGGCCTGGATCGTGGCATGATCGCGTCGGCCGTCGGCATCCGGGCATATTGAGGCCTTCGGCCGCCGGGACGGCCTGTCCGCCCCCGTCCGGGGGGCATGGGGTCGGCAACCGCCGCCATGCCGCACCGGGCGGGTCTTGTGTCGGACTTGACATCCAGGCCGCAACCTCCGAGGACAGGACACACGCGCACGATGTGTGCGCGGTCTGTTTCACGGAGGCGTCATGATGCGATCCTTTGCCGCGGTCATCCCGGCCGCCGGGCTGTCCTCCCGTCTCCCCGCCTTCAAGCCCCTCCTGGGACTGGGCGACGCCACCACCCTGGGGCGGGTGGTGCGGACCTGCCGCCAGGCCAAAATCCGGGAGATCGTGGTGGTCACCGGACACCGGAGCGCCGAGGTGGCCCAGGAGGCGGAGCGTCTGGGGGTCCGGGCCGTGCACAACCACGAGTTCATGCAGGGCATGTTCTCGTCGGTGCGCGTCGGGCTGGCGGCCCTGTCCGGCGGGTCAGACGGCGTGTTCGTGCATCCCGTGGATATTCCCCTGGTGCGTTTTCATGTGCATCAGCGGCTCATGGAGCGGTTCGCCCGGTCGGACGCGCCGGTCCTGTATCCAGCCTACGCAGGCCGCCGGGGGCATCCGCCGCTTGTGCGGGCCGGGCGCCTCCCCGACGTGCTGGCCTTTGCCGGGGAGGGCGGCCTGCGGGGGGCGCTTGCCGCCCTTGGCGGGGAGGACGTGGAGGTGGCCTGCGCCCACATCCATTTCGACATGGACGACGACGCGGCCTATTTCGAGGCCCTGGGCCGTCTGGCCCGCCTGGACGTGCCCGGCCCTGACGAGGCCCGGGTCATGCTCGCGTCCTATTTCGACGTCCCGCCGCGCGGTCTGGCCCATGCCGAGGCCGTGGCCCGGGCCGCCGTGGCCCTGGCCCGGGCCGTGAACCGTCTGGGGGCCGGACTGGACGAACGGCTGGTGGAGTCGGCGGCCCTTTTGCACGATCTGGCCAAGGGGCGGCCGCAGCATGAGGCCGAGGGCGGGCGGGAGCTTCTGCGCCTGGGGTTTCCGATCCTGGCGGACATCGTGGCCTGCCACCGGGATACGGCCTGTGGCGACGGGCAGCCCCTGACCGAGAAGGAGATCGTCTATCTGGCGGACAAGCTGGTGCGGCGCGACCGGTATGTGGGGCTGGAGGCGAGATTTCAAGAGAAACTGGACATGTTCGAGGGCGACGCCGCCGCCCGGACGGCCATTCGCGGCCGTCTCCAGCGGGCCCGGGACATGCTTTCCCGGGTGGAGCGCGAGGCGGGCATGGATGCCGCGACCATCCTGGCCCTGGCCGGGATGCGCGTGGAGGAGGCGGGCGGGGCGTGAGCCGGGTAAGGGTGTGGCTTTTTCGGCATGGGGAGTTGCCCCAGGTCTTTCCGCGCCGGTTCGTGGGCCAGTCGGACATCGCCCTGTCCGAGGCGGGGAGGCGGCAGGCCGGGTATTGGACCGACGTCCTGGCCCGGGTTCCCTTTGCCCTGGCCGTATCCTCGGACCTGTCCCGCTGTCTGGAGACGGCCCGGATCATGCTTGCGGGGCGTGGCCTCCCCCTGCGCCAGGAGCCCCGGCTGCGGGAGATCGCGCTGGGGGCCTGGGAGGGGCTGACCGTGGCCGGGGTCCGGGAGCGGTTTCCCGGGCAGTACGAGGCCAGGGGGGCGGATCTGGCCGGATTCCGTCCGGCCGGGGGCGAGGGTTTCGCCGACGTGCAGGCCCGGGCCGGGGCGGCCCTGGAGGCGCTGGTGGCCGGGATGGGCGGGGTCCGGGACGCCGGGGGCGGGCCCCTGGAGGATCGGGACGGCGGCTGGGTCGAGGTGCTGGCCGTGGCCCACGGCGGGGTCAACCGAACGCTCTTGTGCGGCCTTCTGGGCATGCCCCTGGCCAACCTCTTCCGCCTGGGCCAGGACTACGGCTGCCTGAACCTGCTGACGTTTTCGGGCGCCGGCCCGGGCGTGGCGGCCGTGAACATCCGGCCCGGGTCGGCCTTTGGGCCGGTCTGAGCCCCGCCGGGACCGGTCACAGGACAAGCTCCATGCGCAGGTTGTCCCGGGGCAGGGTGTAGCGGTCGTCGGGGCAGCACTCCACCACCCGAAATCCGGCCTTCTCATACATGTTGCGGGATTCCGGAAGGTTGTCCACGGTCCACAAATATACCCCGGTAAATCCGCGCCTGCGGCACCAGGACAGCCCCCGGGAGAGCATGGCCTTGCCCGCGCCCCGGCGATGGCAGGCCGGGTCCACGATGACGAAGCGCATCTGGGCCCAGCCCGGACGCTTGGTGCGTCCCACGATGGCCAGGGAGCCGACCATGGCCCCGTCCAGGTGGGCGGTGACCAGGAGGTCGTGGGCCGGGTCGTAGCCGTCCAGAAATTCGCCGACCTCCCGGGCGATCAAGAGTTCGAACGGCGCGCCCGCCCCCCAGGCCCCGGCATAGTAGCGGCCGTGCAACTCCACGATGCGGCCCACGGCCCCGGGCTTGTATCCCTCGTGCAATGTCAGCGTTCCCGCCTTCCCGCCCATGTCCCGACTCCTTTCCCCCATACAGGGGTTCACCCGGCATAGGGCCGGGCCGACTCCCAGAGATGTTCGAAGGCCAGGTTCATCATGGCCACCATGCCCCGGTTGCGGATGACCACGGCGGTGAATCCCGGTTCGCCCGCCGTGGGATCCTGCATGGACAGCAGGACCACCTCGTCGTCAAAGGCCTGCATCTTGAGCGGCAGTTCCCGGGCAAGGCGCACCACAAGGCCCCGGCCCGAGAGGTCGTCGATCCACCCCGCAAGCAGGGGGTCGTCCAGGGCGGCCTCCTCGTAGAGCGCCCGGTAGCAAAGCCCCCGGGCCAGGGGAACCTCCATGAAGGCCGCGTTTTGCTCGGCGTCGAGGATCAGCGGACGCCGCACGCAGGAGTTCACCCGCTCCCGGGCCGCCTCGGCCAGCAGCAACGCCCGTCGGCCGATGCGGGCCGATCCGGTCAAAACCTCCACATAGGCCAGGGGGTCGTTTTGGCCCCTGCCCGCCGCGAACACCGGTCCCAACTCCCTGGCAAGCGTGGCCACGGCGGCCCTTGTCCGGTCCCGCTCCCGCTCAAGCTCCGTGGTCCGTTCCTGGCCGAGCATCTCCAAAGCCCGTCCGGGGTCCAGGGCCGCGTAGCTTTTGGGCGCTTCCTCCCGGACCATGCACAGGCCCTTGGCCGCCAGGGACTCCAGCACGTCGTAGACCCGCTGCCGGGGGATTTTCGCCAGGGCCGCCACCTCGGGCGGGGACAGCCGGGGACGGCCCAACAGGGCCAGATAGGCCTGGGCCTCGTAAGACGTCAGCCCCAAAAGGGCCAGGGATGCGATATCGGGCATGGGTCACCGCCTTGGTCTGGCGGCATACTGTCACCACTTGCTAGTGGTGTCAAGTGTTCGGGCATGACGGTGTTCGTTAATGACGGTGCTCTGGAATGACGGTGGTCGTTAATGACGGCCAGACGCCGTGGCTGTGCGCCAGTGAGGATTCCCGTTCCGGGAGGCCAGTGAGCCGTGGGTGTTGGGCATGGGATGGCGGTCGGCCGCAGGTCAGGGCCGGGTTGGGATGGAACGGTATTTGCTTGCGATCATGCCGGACGCTGCAGCCGACAACACGGTGACGCGCGGCCTGCCCGCCCGGACCACCGGGCAGGGCCGGGGAGCGCCGCGTCCGGCCGACCCCGGCCCAAGGACGGACGACTTATGCCCGAGCCCTTTTTTTTCCTGCATCTGCCGCGCACCGCCGGGACGACGGTCAACGACATCCTGCGGGCCAATTTCCGGCCCGGGGAGATGGTGTCCCTGTACCGGGACAGCGACTTCAGGCGTCACGCCGACCTCGACCCCAGGGCCCTGGAGGGCGTCCGCCTCATCCAGGGCCACACCCTGCTGCACAGCTACGATCCGCCGCGGATGTATTCCCGGCCCGTGCGGGTGTTCACCTTCCTGCGTCATCCCGTGGACCGTCTGATTTCCGAATACGCCTTCCTCAAGACCTGGCCGCAGACCGCGCTGTACCGGTTTTTAAACGACAACGCCGTCACCTTCCCGGACTACGTGACGAGCATGCGCCGCGAACTCAGGTATCGCGGAAAAAACCCCATGACCCGGCTGGTATCGGGGTGCGATTTCGATCTGGACTCTTTCCCGCGCCAGGCCCTGGACACGGCCAAGCGGCATCTGGAGACGGTGTTTTGTTGCTTCGGCCTCAAGGAGCGTTTCGACGAGAGCCTGCTTCTGATCGGAGACACCCTGGGGCTGCAAAACATCTATTACGAGAGGCGCAACATGCTGGCCAAGGGGGTCAAGGAGGACGTCGGCGAGGCGGACATGCAACTGGCCCTGGAGAAAAACGCGGCGGACATGGAACTGTACGCCTTCGCCTGCGACCTCTTCGCAGCCCGGGCGGCGGCCAAGGGACCGGGCTTTGCGGCCCGGGTGCGGCGGTTTCGGGCCGTCAACGCCAGATACGCCAAGGTCTGCGCGCTTATTGCCCAAAAAAACGGGACAGGCGTCGCCGGGGACATCGAAAATCCCAAGGACGCCTTCCTGTTTCCCGATCAGTTCCCCCCGTCTTCAGGGGGGATTTCCCGGTAGACCTCGACCCGGTTGCGGCCCAGGGATTTGGCCCGGTACATGGCCATGTCCGCGTGTTTGGCCAGGGCCATGGCGTTTTCCCCGTGCTCCGGGAAAACGGCGATGCCCACGCTGCATGAGACCAGGTGGCGGCCGCCGGGAAGGTCGAAGGGACGTTCGATCTCCTGCCGGATGTCCTCGGCCACCTGCGCGGCGTCCTCTCCCGAGCGCACCTCGGCAAGCAGGATCACGAATTCGTCGCCACCGATGCGGCCCACCGTGTCCGAGTCCCGCAGCCGCAAACGCAGCCGACGGGCCGCCTCCTGCAACAGCAGATCCCCCTCGGCGTGGCCGAAGGTGTCGTTGACGGGCTTGAAATCGTCCAGATCCAGAAAGAACAGGGCCAGCCGGGTGTTGGCCCGTCTGGCCAGACGCAGGGCCTGCTCCAGGCGGTCGGCGAAAAGCGCCCGGTTGGGCAGGCCGGTCAGGGTGTCGTGCTGGGCCATGAAGCGGATGCGCTCCTGGTCCCTTTTGCGCTCGGTGATGTCGAAGGCCGTGCCGATGCTGGCCGGTTTCCCCTGGAAGGTGATGCTGCCGACCGACATGTCCACCCAGCGCGTCTCGCCGCTTTTGGTCAAAAGCCTGACCTCGTAGCGGTCGGGCACGGTCTCGCCGCGCTGTCTGGCCAGGGCGCGGTTCATGACCGCCACCCGCTGCTCGGGGTGGACCATGTCCATCTGGGTCATGGCCAGGATCTCGTCCCGGGAATAGCCGGTGATGGCGGCCATGGCCGGGTTGACCATGAGAAACCGGGTGTCGCGGGAGACGAAGATGGCGGCGGCGGCCATCTCGGCCAGGGTCCGGAACTGTTTTTCGCTCTCGGCCAGGGCGGACTTGGCCCGGTCGGCCTCGGCAATGGTGCGCTCCAGGCGGCGCCGGGTGCGCAGCAGATGGAGCACGACGAGGCCGAGCATGGCCACGGTGGCCAGGGCCAGATACGGTGAGATGTCCAGCAGCACGCTCAGAAAATCGACGCGGGGAACGGGGGAGAGTTCGCTGGCCAGGTCGCGGTGGAGCATTGCGGAGGTCCGGTGAAAGGTTCATGGGTGCGGGGAATGCGGCCTGTCCTTTTGGCTGTTTCAGACAGTCAGGTCATGATACCGCACGATCTTGTTTTGCAAAAGAAAGAAATACTGCGGACAGCCACACGCATTCCTTGACGCCATCGTGGTGGTCGGCTATGCATATTCTGCAAGATTTTTGCTTTGGCGCAGTTCGCGCCGTCCGGCGTTTACCTTGCCTCACCGCCGATTGAATTCGTTCAAGAGCATCCGTTTCGCGTCGCCAGAGGTGTCGAAGACGCCCCTGACCCGGCAGGCTCGTCCCACGGCCGCTTCGCCTCGCAGTCCAGGCGGAAGGTCGTTGGCGTGCGGGCGTGGTCCAGGCGGCGATGGCGTCGCGAATCCCGGAACACGGTCGACGACCATGAGCGAAAAGACAAACGGACGGACCCAGGGCATCGATATCCCGGTGGGGGCCAGGCTGTCCCTGGAGGTTCTGGGAATCGAAGAGAAACTTGCCTCGGCCCTGATCGGCTATGCCAAGGGCAAGTACGTGGTGGCCCAGTTGCCGTCACTGGCCGAAAGCAACAAGGAACTGCTTTTCCAATACCTCTACGCCGGAAACGCCGTCACCGTGCGTTACCTGAAATCCGGTTCGGTGTTCGGGTTTCGCTGCGAGGTCGTCAAGTATCTGTTTTCCCCCTTTCCGCTGCTGTTTCTGACCTTCCCCAAACTGGTGGAGAGCTTCAACCTGCGCCGCCACAAGCGCATTTCATGTCTCTTGCCGGTTTGCGCCAGCATCCATGGCGCAACCTACAACGGGCTGATGACCGACCTCAGCCTGTCGGGCTGCGGCCTGGGGTTGACGATCATGCGCAAGCAGCAACCCCCCGTCGGGGTGGACGACGAGGTGCTGCTGGCCTGTCCGCTTTTCGGCGGACAGGACGCCGACCCCTTGCCCTGCCGGATCAAGCGCGCCGCGGCCACTGTCGGCAAGATCGAACTGGGGCTCAAATTCACCGAACTGCCAGAATCCGCCCGGCAGGGCATCCTCAGCTACATCCAAAGCGCCGCCGCCATCCTGGACCAGTAGGGGCGGAAGCGAAGCCCCAGGGTCGGCAAGCCGTCGTCGGCATCCTGGACTATCGGGAGATGGCAAGCCGCAGTCATCCAGGACCATCAGGGGCGGAAGCGAAGCCCCAGGGTCGGCAAGCCGCCGTCGGCATCCTGGACCATCGGGAGCTGACAAGGCGTCGCCGCCATCCTGGACCATCAGGGGCTGTTCACAGTGCCCGGGGCCGCCAACGGTCCGACGGGAACTGCTCATCGGCGACGGAGTTTCCGCAGGCCTTGGCCCGTGCCCAGGATCGGCAGGCGCGGCCGCCGATGCGGCGCGGCTTCCGGGTGGTCGCCCCTTCCCGGGTGGGGTGCAACGACCGGCAGGCGATGAACGCGGGCAGGAGGCTTCCAGTCCGCGTGGGCAGGCTGGGACGGCGGCTGGCCGTGACCGGTTTCGCGCCCGGTTGCGCGCCCGGTTTCGCGCCCGGTTGCGCGCCCGGCTGCGGCGGCACGCTGTTCGGTCGGTGCAGGGAGGATTGTAGCACAAAATGTGCATTTTTCTTAAAGTGTCAGGGTTGTTGCGTTTCGTTATTCTGAACATGAAGAGGCGATGCGGTTTTTGCACACCGTGTGCCTGCAATTTTTCTATTGAATTTATCAAATGACTTTTGTATAAAGAAAAAAATCATGCCGTGAATCAGGACTGCGTTAATCTATATCTCTCTTGAAATCCAAAAAGATAATCTATATGAAGACGAAGAGAAGGCTGGTTCTCCTTTGCCCATCCGCAAGAGAGGGCGTATGCCCGTGAAGCCGATGTTGCTGTTCATCGACGACGATCCGAGCATTCTCAAGGCTATCCAGTTGGTGCTTGAGCCCATGGAGCAGGAATGGGACATGGTGTTTACCACGGACAGCTCCGAAGCCCTGGACATGGTCAAGAAAATGTCCAGGTGCATGCCGTCCGATGGCGCAACCAGCGGGGAATTCGCCGTCGTTGTCTCCGATTTGTGCATGCCGGGAATAAACGGCATCGATTTTTTCGAGATCCTGCATACCATCTTCCCGGACACGGTGCGCATCCTTTTGACCGCCGTTTCCGACGTCGGTTTCGCCATTCGCGCCATCAATGACGGAAAGGTCCACAGGTATCTCTCAAAGCCGTGCCTTATGGAGGATCTTCTTCCCGAGTTGCAGTCCGCCATCGACCACTACGGCAAGGTGAAGGAGCACAGGGAGGAAGCCCTGTCCGCAAAACGGGCCAAGGCCTTGTTTCTCGACAACATGACGCATGAGATACGCACGCCCATAAACGGCATCATGGGCATGCTGCAACTCTTGAAAGACACCCCGCTGAGTCTGGAGCAGAAGGAATATGTCGCCGGGGCCATGGAGGCCTCCGGGCGTCTGGCCAGACTGTGCGGCGACGTCCTGGAATATTCACGGCTCGAATCCGGCAAGACCGAGGAACGCGACGGGCCGGTGCGCATCGACGAGCTGTTGCGGCATGTCCGGGAATCCCACTGGGGGAAGGCGCGCGTCAAGGGGCTGACCCTGACCTGCGACGTCGACCCCCGCATACCCGGACGACTGTACGGGAAAGAGGGCATCCTGCGGCAGGTGCTGCATCATCTGACGGATAATGCCGTGAAGTTCACCCAGGCGGGCTCGGTGACCGTCTCGGCGACCCTTTTGCCCCATGCCGTGGCGAACACCTGCCGGGTTCTCTTTTCTGTCGGGGACACCGGAATCGGGGCGCCCGCCGACAAGCTCGACGCCATCTTCCAGCCCTTCACCCAGGCGGCGTCGTCCTACGCCAGACAGCATCAAGGCGCCGGACTGGGGCTGGCCATCGTGAAAAAACTCGTGCGACTCCTGGAGGGGGCGAACCTGACGATCGACAGCGGCGACGGCGGCACCGGGGTATACCTTTCGGCGGTCTTTCGCCTGGGCTACGCCTGCGTGCCGTGGAGCCATCCCGGCGCGCCGCGGGCGGGGGGCGGAGCCCGGCCGCGACGGGTTCTTGTGGTCGAAGGCGATGCGCCGATCCTGCGTTCGCTCACGGCGATGCTCATGGCGGAGGGACATGAGGTGGTTGGCGCGGCAAGCGGCAACGAGGCCCTGCGTCAGCTCGTCTCGCGCGACTGTGACATGATCGTCCTGGACATGCAGCTCCCGGACATGGAGGGCCACGAGGCGGTCAGGATCATCCGCACGTCTCCCGGGCTTGCGGAAAAATCCCATGTCCCCGTTGTGGGGCTGGCCGCATCCGGGCTGCATCGGCAGGCCGTCCCCGGCCAGGGGCGGGGCGTGGATGCGGTGGTTTCCAAGCCGGTCAACCGTTTTGCCCTGGCGGCTGCGGTCAGCCGCATCCTGCCACTGTCTGATGCATCCCTTTGAGCCGGTTTGCCGGGGGACACCGCCCTGGTTTTGTCATGGCCCTGACGTCCGGACGCGATGACGACGCCCTGGTTTCTCGACGCCGCAGATCAGACCAATACCAACGCCCCGCCTGTTTCATGACCCTGACGTCCGGATGAAATGACAACGCCCCGGCTTCTCGACGCTGCAGATCAGACCAATGCCAACGCCCCGGCTGTTTCATGGCCGGGGCGTTGCGTTGGTGGTGCCGGCGGCGGACAGGCCGCCGGTCGTGAAGGCGTCTTATTCCTGCAAAAGCAGCAGGGCGGCCGGGGCCGGATTGACCGTGGGCTGGGGATCGAGCACGAATCCGGCCAGCCCCGGGCGGGACACCCCGGCGTAGGTGGCGAAGTCGCCGCCCACCAGCCCCCGGGTCAGCCCCACCCGGCGGATGACCCGGGCCCTGGCCGTGACCCCGGTCCCGGGATTGAAGGACGCGTCTAAGCCCCCGGCCGTCGTGGACCTGGCCAGGCGGGCCCGGTTGATCTCGTTGAACTTGGTGAACCCGCCGGTGAAGAGCACCCCGCCATTGGGCTCGAGATGCAACGACTCCACATAGGTGAACAGTGTCGCTCCCATGCCCGAGTTGAAGTCCTCCAGGCCGCCGGTGGCCGTGAAGCGGGCCAGGCCGCGCCGGATGGGTCTGTTCCAGAAGCTGCCGTCGATGATCTCCTCGAAGTCGCCGCAAAAAATGGGCTTGCCGTCGGGCTGCACCGCGATCTCCCGCACTGTGCTGGTCACCAGGACCACGTTGGGCGAGGGAGAGGTGGGGGCGAAGGTCGCGTCCATGCTCCCGGTGCTGGTCAGCCTGGTGAAAAATCCCCGGGCCAGGCCGTCGTAGGTGACGTAGCCGCCCACGTAGTATTTTCCCGTCTCTTCCCCGGCCAGGGCGTAGGTGGACAGGCTGGTGCCGCTGGTGATGGCGATCTGGGGCGTGAAGGCCGCGTCCAGGCTGCCGTCGGCGTTGAGGCGGGCCAGGGGGCTGCGCTCCTGTCCGGCGATTTTGCGCACGTGGCCGCCCACCATGACTTGGTTTCCGGCCAGGGGCAGCACGGCGTAGACCGGGGCCGGGGAGTTGTCGTTGCGGGTCACGATGGGCGAAAACGTGGTGTCCACGCCGCCCGTTGACGTGAACCGGGCCACGCCGCCCAAGGGCCGGGTGGCCACGCCGCCCACGTCCCCGGCGGCGAAGATCCGTCCGTCGGAACGTACCGCCACGTCGTGGACCACGCCGTCCGGGCCGAGCCCGGCCGAGAAGCCCGTGTCCACGCCGCCATTGGAATTCAGGCGGGCCAGGCCTGGGGACCAGACGCCGCCGAACCAGTTGAATTCGCCGCCGATGACGATCTTGCCGTCGGACTGGACGGCCAGGTCGTTCACGGCGGTGGTCACGGTGGCGCTCCCGGCTGGGGTGAAGCCCGCGAACGTGCCCTGCAGCGCGCCGCCAGACTGGATGACGGCCAGGCCGCCGCGGCTTTGGCCGTTGAACGCGGTGAATCCCCCCGTCAGGTAGATGGCGCCGCTGTCCAGGGTTCCAATGGACAGGATGGGGGCGTTGGCCCCGGAGCCCACGGCGAAGGTGGCGTCCACGGCCCCGGTGGGGGTCAGCTTCACGATGCGGTTGCAGGCCGTGCCGTTGAACGCGGTGAAGGCCCCGACCACGATGAGCGAGTCGTCGCCCAGGCGCAGGGCCCCGGTCACGTCGCCGTTGGGCCCCGTGCCGATGTTGAAGGAGGCGTCCAGGGTTCCGTCGCTGTTGCGGCGGAAGATCCGGTTGGCGGTCACCCCGAAGGCCTTGGTGAAATTGCCCGCGACGTAGGACTTGCCGTCAGACGCGCCTAAAACGGCCAGGATGGGGCCATCGTTGGAGGCCCCGTCAGGCTGGCTGATAAGGACCGATCCGGTATTGGTGAGATACGTCCGCCAGTTGATGCTGTTCGTCGACCCGGGGTTCAAGGCCCCCAGCACCTGGAGGCGGTCGGGATAGGAGGGGTTTTCGGAATCCGTGGCCAGGCGGGTGACATAGGCCCGGGGTCCGTTGAAGACCGGATAGGAACCGTCCGCGAACCCGTTGGCCTGGACCCGGATCAGGTGCCGGGTGGGATTGTCGATCTCATTGGTAAGCTGCAGGCCGACCCCGCCGCACAGCACCTGGTCGTCGGACTGCAGGGCCAGGGAGTTGATGGTTCCCTGTCCGGCAAAGGCCGCCCAGAAGGTGTTGTCCAGGGCGCCGCTGGCATGGAGCAGCACCAGATCGTAATAGTTGATTCCGGCGATGGTGAAGTTTCCGCCGATGAGATATTTTCCGTCGCTGCGCCTGACCACGGCCCGCACCTCGCCGACCACGTCCGGGGGGGTGAAGCCTGCGTCGATGCCGCCTGCGGCGTTGATTTTCACCACTCCGGACCGGTTCGAGCCGTTGACCGTGGCGAAGGAGCCGAACACCAGGAACGCGGTTGCCGATTCCTGGTACAATCCCCGGATGACGGGTTTTTTTTCGGCTCCGGACCCGGGGTCGAACCAGGGATCAAGATCGCCCGGGGTGGCCAGGGCCCAGCCGGGAAGGGAAAAAAGCAGAAAAAACGATACAATAAATGGCAGCGTGCAGCGCGAAAGGCGGTCAGACAGAGGCTTTCTGGAACACCGGTCCTTTTGCATGACGGGCCTCCTTTGATAATATCCAGTCATTGAAGAGGGTTGTCTGGCGGCATGTGCAGTTGGGATGTCAACTCCCATCATTGTGGTATGGGAGATGGCGCAGCGATGCAAGGAAAAAAACAAGGCGGCCCGCCAGGATTGCAGGGGCATTGGAGCAAGCGGCGCAGGGAGGCGGCGACGTCCCGCCCCCTGGCCTGTCGGCCAGGGGGACTCCGCCGTGGCGCTGGCGCATGAACATGGCCTCGTGTGTGGCGGATCGCCGCATGCCCAGTCCTTTTCCCGGAAAACGATCGGCATCGGTCAGATCATGTGCTGCCTGTTTCGGTCATATCATGTGCTCGAGGCAGGCCGCAGCGCGCCCCTTGCCGGACCCCCTCGCCCGGGGCTAGTGTGGTCATGCCCCGTCCGCCGGGGCCTGTCCGGTTTCGGCCTGGGAGGAGACAAGGTTCAAGGAGCGTGTCGTGGCGGCAGTAAAAAAAGACAGGTTCGACGTCATTATCGTCGGGGCTGGCCCGGCCGGGCTTTTTTGCGCCTATTGGCTGGCCGAGCATGGCGACCTGCGCATCCTGGTCCTGGAAAAGGGCAAGGGGCCGCGTCAGCGCAAATGTCCCATCGCCGGACGGCAGGGGGGGGAGTGCGTGCGCTGCTCCCCGTGCAACATCCTGTCCGGGGTGGGCGGGGCCGGGCTTTTTTCCGACGGCAAGCTCAACTTCATCCACATCCTGGGCAAGACCGACCTGACCCAGTTTTTGCCCGGCCCCGAGGCCATGGCGCTTATTGAGGAGACCGAGGCCGTGTTCACCCGGTTCGGCATGGACGGGCCGGTCTATCCCACGGACATGGACCGGGCCCGGGACATCCGCCGCAACGCCCGTCGCCAGGGCCTGGATCTTTTGCTCATCCGCCAGAAGCACCTGGGCAGCGACCATCTGCCAGGGCTCATCACGGGCATGGCCGACCACATCGCTGCGCGCGGGGCGGTCTTTCGCACCGGCGAGGAGGTGGCCGGGGTGGTGGTGGAGGACGGCCGGGTGCGCGGCGTCACCACAGCCAAGGGAACCTACCGGGCCGACGCCGTGGTCCTGGCCCCGGGCCGGGTGGGCGCGGAGTGGATGGGGCGGGTGGCCAAGACCCTGGGGCTTGCCGTGTCCCAGCGGGGCATCGAGGTGGGGGTGCGGGTGGAGGTCCACAACGACATCATGGACGAACTGACCAGCGTCATCTACGACCCCACGTTTTTCATCCGCACCGACCGCCACGACGACCTGACCCGTACCTTTTGCACCAACCGGGGGGGCTTCGTGGCCCTGGAGAACTACCAGGACTTCGTATGCGTCAACGGCCACGCCTACCGGGACAAAAAGTCCGACAACACCAATTTCGCCTTCCTCTCCAAGGTGGTGCTCACCGAGCCCGTCACCGACAACCAGGCCTACGGCGAATCCATCGGCCGTCTGGCCACCATCATCGGCGGCGGCAAGCCCATCCTGCAACGCTTCGGCGACCTGCGCCGGGGGCGGCGCTCCACCTGGGCCAAGGTCAAGGCCGGATATCTGCAGCCGACCATGACCGACGTGGTCTGCGGGGACGTGTCCATGGCCCTGCCGGGACGGATCATGACCAACCTGCGCGAGGGGCTGACGAAGCTCAACCAGGTGGTGCCCGGGGTGACCAACGACGAGACCCTGCTCTACGCCCCGGAGATCAAGTTTTTCGCCACCCAGGTGGGGACCACGAAGGAACTGGAGACGGCGGTGTCCGGGCTCTTCGTGGCCGGGGACGGCCCGGGGGTGGCCGGGAACATCGTGTCCGCCGCCGCCACCGGGATCATTCCGGCCAAGGTCATCCTGGCCCGGCGCGCGGCGGGGAGCAAGAGGTAGCGGCAAACCGGCGGCCGGGCCGCGCCGGGGGCGGCCCGGAAGGCGACAGGCGCTGGGAAGACCGCCGCACGGCCGCAGGACGTAGTGCCGAAACGCCGCCGGTGACGGCCCGGAACGCGGCAGGCGCTACGAAGACCGCCGCACAACCGCATGGCGCAGCAGCAGAAACGCCGCCTGGGGCGGATAACGGGAGAGCGCGACATGAAGTACATCATCTTCGAGGATTTTTCCGGCAAGCCCGTGCCCATGATCTTCCCGGACCGCATCGAGTTCGAGGAGATGCGCGAGCAGATGCCTTACGGCCCGGCCATCTCGGCCGGATGGGTGAAAATGGCCGGGGGGGCCTTCGTCTGCCAGGGCGAGGCCCGGGAGTTGGGGGTGGCCTCGCGGCCCGTGGACGCCCAGATCATCGCCGACCACTTTCGCGACGCCTGACGGGTCGCGGGCGTCTCGCCATGACCGGAAGCGGGGCGGCGGAGCGGGTGCGCCGGGGATGCGGACGGACCCGGCGGCCGTGCGGACATGGCCTGACCATCTGCCGCCGCCGGAGCGCAGACAGGACGGGCAATGGCTCGGCAGTTCGAGCATGAACGGAACAGGCGGACGGCTTCCGACGACCGGAAGGCTCCCGACGACGAAAGCCGTGAACATCACGGGCAGCCGTCACCGTTTCCGGGGAGGTCCGGACCTTTCACCGGCAGGCGTGCGGCAGGGAACATCCAGGGAAACCCGGATGCGCAGGGGCATATGTCGCATCGTGAGGCGTTCGCCCGTTAGTCTGGTTCTCTCCCAGGCGCGGATTTCCCATCCTTCAGGTATGTGTCCTGTAAGATGTACATGCGTACCGCATCAGTATATTTTCCATTGCTGAAAAACTCTTCCACAAGGTGCCCCTCTTCGAGAAAACCGCATTCTTTGTATATATGAATCGCCTTGTCGTTGTCGGTGGCTACCTGCAGATAAATCTTATGCAGGTTCAAGATGCTGAAGGAATAGTCCAAGGCCTTGTTGACAAGATCACGGGCAAATCCCTTCCCCTGGTGTTCCGGGGCGATGATGATCTGAAATTCAGCGCTGCGGTGGATGGAATTGATCTCAATGAGCTCGACGAGCCCAACGGGTTCCTTGTCGGCGGTTTCGGCGATAAACCGGCGCTCCGCATTGTCGTGAATGTGCTTATTGTACAGTTCTTCAAGTTCGTCAAAGGACTCGTAAGGCTCCTCGAACCAGTAGGACATGATGTTCCGGTTGTTGTTGAGATTGTGCACAAAGCGCAGATCGCTTCGCTCCAAGGCTCGCAGTTTGAGTTGATGTTTCATTTCATGTCTCGATTCAATGCTTGTTCCGGTGTGATGACATGGTTCTGGAACGGATTGCCACGAATCGGCGCGGCTGGGTATCCCCGGCGTGACGCCATCGTATCCATTGAAGCATAAAATACGTATCGGCACAAGCGCGTGTCCCTGCAGGCGAGGCGGTGCGGTTTGTTTGCCGTTGACGCCACTGGTGAAGCCGTCCATATGTATCCGTCGCGGGGTCATGACGTGGCCATTCGGAAATCGCGGGCACAGGAAAACGCCACGTGACGCTGTTTGAGGAAAAGAAGCGGAATGGTTTTCTTCGCGGTAGCAGGTGGCTGTTGTGTAACTTGTTGGTTTCCCTGACCGCATGATTCGCGAAAAGCCTTGGTTGCCGTGGTTGACAACGCTCTTCGCGAGCAGAACCACGTTTTTTTGTGTATCCATGGCGGAATTCGCAGACGCGGAATGCGACGGCGCGGCTCGCAAGCCAGGATTTTGGCGGTTTGGTCGGAAACAGGAGACGATACGATGCAGCGTGAAACATATCCTGCCTTCCCTGCGGCAGGCGGCGGGCAAAGAAGTGACCAGTACCGGGCGGGCCGGGGAAGGCGTTTTGCCCGGTTGGCGATGGCGGCGTGGGCCGTGGGGGCGATCCTGGCGGGAACGGCCCTGGCCCAGCCTCCGGCCCCGGCCGGGCCGGGGGGGGCGGTCCAGGCCCCGTGGCCGGTCCACGGGCAGGCCCAGTCCCAGTTCCAGCCTCAGGCCCAGCCTTTGCAACCGCCGCCTGGGCAGGCCCAGCCCCTGGGGCCGCCGCCCGGTCCGGCTCCGGCCTTTGCCGACGATCCCCGGCAGGGGGAGCAGTGGCTGGCCAGCTACCAGGGGTGCATCGAGCGCCACGTGGCCGCTTTGGCGGCCCAGGGCGGCGATGTGCGGCAGGTGGCCGAGACGGCCTACGGGGCCTGCCAGCATATAGCCGCCATGGCCGGGGCGCCCGTGGAACGGCGCGAGGCCTTGCAGCAGGCGGCCTGGAGCTATGCCCTGCAGGCGGCCCTGCGCCGTCTGGAGGGCGAGGGCGGGCTTGCCCCCTGAACCCCGGCCAAGCGGGAGGCCTTGCAGCAGGCGGCCATGCGCCGCATGGAGGCGAGGCGGGGGACGGCCTGCCGTGATCCCCGGAAAACGGTGTGCGGCCCGGTCCCATGACCGGACGAAAACGGCTCATTCCCCGGCCGGGCTGGTGTCTTTTGGCACATTCTGCCTGGCCAGGGCCGTCACCTTCTCTACGGCCGCGAGCATCCTGGAGGCTATCCTGAACCCGGGATTGATGGCCAGGGCCCGGCGCAGAAATTCGCCTGCGCCCGGATAGTCTTCGGATTCGAAATGGATGCGGGCCATGTTGAACAGCAGATGCTCGTCGTCGGGGTTTAAGGTCACCGCCTTGCGGTAATATGTCAGCGCCTTGTCCAGCATGCCCGACTTGCGCATGCGGATGCCGAATTCATTGAACAGGTGGACGTGCTCGGGTTCGAAGGCCAGATCCAGGGACATGATCTTGTTGAAGATGTCCCCGGCCTCGCCCGTGTGTCCCCCCTCCAGATAGGTGGTGCCCAGACTGAAGATGGCCCGGATGTTTTCGGCGTCCACGACCAGCACGTGTTTAAAGGCCGCCTCGGCTTTCTCCAGGCGGCCTGCCGCCAGATGCCGGTCGCCTTTCTTCAATTCCCTGGTCACGGCCTCCATGGCCGGTTTGACCTTGTTGTAGTAGATCAGCGGCTCCGGACGGAAGCGATTGATGAACGTGGCTTGATCGATGGGCGTCCTTTCCCCGGCCGGGAGGAACGCGGCGTTTAGCGGCTGGATGGCGATGCCGCCGTCAGGCGTGCGTTGGGCGTAATAGTAGATGCTGCGTTCCACGGTCCTTGCCGTGTCGCCCGTGCCGATTTTCGACTGCTCCCTGTCCGAGACGGCGACCTGGAAGGCGGCTTCGTCGGCTTTGCTGTCCATGTGAGTCCTTGATTCGTGTGGAGTTGCAAAGACACGGCGCCGCAACGTGCCGACCGTGGGTCCGACCGGACGGACAACTTGTGCATTCTCGTATCAGGATTGTAAAGAGAAGGGAACGTGGTATCGGATGGCAAAGTCCCATCGATCCTTCGCCCGTCAGGGCGAAGGGTACGCGGGGTCCAGGGGACAGTGTCCCCTGGTGGCGGGGGGCGCGGGGGGAGGCTTGGCCTCCCCCCGC
>JAVHLG010000073.1 GCA_031082225.1 Desulfovibrionaceae bacterium
CCGCGAGGGCGGCCGGACCGTTGGCGCGGGCGTCGTCTCGGAAATCGTGGAGTAAGGAAATGGTTGCCATGAACAGCGATCGCATCCGCATCAAGCTGAAAGCCTACGACTATCGTATACTGGACAAGGCCGTCTCCGAGATCGTGGACACAGCCCGCAACACTGGCGCGGGCGTGGCCGGGCCCATCCCCCTGCCCACGGACATCCACAAGTACACGGTGAACCGTTCCGTGCATGTGGACAAGAAATCCCGTGAGCAGTTCGAGATGCGGGTGCACAAACGTCTTTTGGACATCATGGAACCCACACAGCAGACCGTGGACGCGCTGGGCAAGCTCAGCCTCCCGGCCGGCGTCGACGTGGAAATCAAGCTCTAGGGCGAGGGACATCATGGCAGGCACGCTTGGAATATTGGGCCGGAAACTGGGCATGACCCGGATTTTCGCCGACGACGGCACGATGGTCCCGGTGACGGTGATCCAGGCCGGACCATGTCCGGTGGTGCAGATCAAGACCCCGGCCAGCGACGGCTACGAGGCCGTGCAGATCGCCTTTGACCAGATCCCGGAGCGCAAGGCCACCAAGCCCATGCGCGGACATCTGGCCAAGGCCGGCCGAGGCGAATACCGCGTCCTGCGCGAGCTGCGTTTCGACGGCGCTGGCGGGTTTGAATTGGGGATGGATCTGACCGTCTCCATTTTCGCCCCCGGGGAAAAGGTCAAGGTCACGGGCACGTCCATCGGCAAGGGATTTCAGGGCGTCATGAAACGTTGGAACTTCGCTGGCCTCAAGGCCACCCACGGCACGGAAAAAGCCCACCGTTCCGGCGGTTCCATCGGCAACAACACCGAGCCCGGCAAGGTCATGAAAGGCAAGAAGATGGCCGGCCACATGGGCGCCAAGACCGTGACCTGCATTGGTCTTGAGATCGTGGACGTGCGGCCGGAGGACAACATCCTCCTGGTCAAGGGCCAGATTCCCGGCCCGAGAAACGCCGTGGTCATGGTTCGCAAGCAGGGCTAAGGGTGATTGAAATGGCCAACGTGAAGATATTTGATCAGACCAGGCAGGAAGTCGGAGAGCTCGAGCTTTCCCCCGAGGTGTTCGAGGTCGAGGTGCGTCCTGAGCTTTTGCACCTGGTGGTGCGCGCCCAGCTCGCCGCCAAACGGGCCGGAACGCACAGCACCAAGACCCGCAGCGAGGTGTCCGGCGGCGGACACAAGCCGTGGCGGCAGAAGGGCACCGGCCGGGCCCGGGCGGGAAGCAGCCGTTCCCCCCTGTGGCGCGGCGGCGCAGTCATCCACGGTCCGCGTCCGCGCAACTACGAGTTCAAGGTGAACCGCAAGGTGCGCCAGCTGGCCCTCAAGATGGCCCTTTCGGCCAAGCTTGGCCAGTCGAGCCTTCTGCTCGTGGACAAGTTCGACCTGGCCGAGGCCAAGACCAAGCTCATGGCCAAGGTGGCCGGTGATCTTGGGCTGAAAAAAGCATTGATTGTCCTGACGGAGTCTGATAACAAGCTTGAGCTTTCAGCAAGGAATTTGCCCGGCATCAAGGTCATCAGGCACGACATGCTCAACGTGTACGACGTGCTCTTGCACGAACAACTGGTGATGGCCACGGACGCCGCGCTTCGCGTACAGGAGAGGCTTCGCCATGGATTACGCTAGCATACTGCTTCGGCCGCTGGTTTCCGAAAAGGCCACCTTCGTCAAGGAAGCGGCCAACCAGGTGGTGTTCCAGGTCGCGCCCGGGGCCAACAAGATCGAGATCAAAAAGGCCGTGGAAGCCGCCTTCTCCGTGAAGGTCGATTCCGTAAGCGTCACAGTGCGCAAACCCCGCAAGCGCCGCTTCGGGAAAGTGTTGCGCCGGGTTCCGGGATTGAAGAAGGCTTACGTGACCCTGGCCGCTGGCGATAAAATTGAGTTTTTTGAAGGGGTCTAGACATGTCCATCCGTAAGCTCAAACCCACTTCCGCAGGGCGTCGTTTCCAGACGGTGTCCACGTTCGAGGAAGTCACCCGGGCCACGCCGGAAAAGTCCCTCACCGAAGGACTGCCGCGCAAGGCCGGTCGCAACTGCTACGGCCGGATCACCTCCCGCCGTCGGGGCGGCGGCAACAAGCGCCTGTACCGCATCATCGACTTCAAGCGCGACAAGCAGGGCATTCCGGCCAAGGTGTTCTCCATCGAATACGATCCCAACCGCAGCGCCCGCATCGCCCTTTTGCACTATGCCGACGGCGAGAAGCGCTACATCCTGGCCCCGGTCGGCATTTCCGTGGGCGACACCCTGGCGGCGGGGGAGACGGCGGACATCAAGCCCGGCAACGCCCTGCCCTTAAAGCGCATCCCCGTGGGCACGCTTCTGCACAACATCGAGCTCAATCCCGGACGGGGCGGGCAGATGTGCCGCGCCGCCGGAACCTACGCCCAGCTCGTGGCCAAGGAAGGCAAGTACGCCCTGGTGCGGCTGCCCTCGGGCGAGGTCAGAAACGTGCTGTCCGCCTGCATCGCCACGGTGGGCCAGGTGGGCAACGTGATGCACGAGAACATTTCCATCGGCAAGGCCGGGCGTAACCGCTGGCTCAACCGTCGGCCCAAGGTGCGCGGCGTGGCCATGAACCCGGTGGACCATCCCCTGGGCGGCGGCGAAGGCAAGAGCTCGGGCGGTCGGCATCCGGTGACCCCGTGGGGCAAGCCCACCAAGGGCTACAAGACCCGCAACGTCAAAAAGCCCTCTTCCAAGCTGATCGTGAAGCGGCGCGGCGAAAAGTAGGAGAATAGGATATGCCTCGTTCCCTGAAAAAAGGTCCCTTCGTGGACGACCACCTGCAGCGCAAGGTCCAGATCGCCAACGAAAGCAAGGACCGCCGGGTCATTAAAACCTGGTCCCGCCGCTCCACCATACTGCCGGAGATGGTCGGCATGACCTTTGCCGTCCACAACGGAAAGAAGTTCATTCCGGTGTTCGTGTCGGAAAACATGGTCGGCCACAAGCTTGGCGAGTTTTCGCCGACGCGCACCTTCCACGGGCATGCCGCGGACAAGAAATCCAAGGCCAAGAAGTAACGGACGCTCCCGCGACCTTTGACCTCGCACCAGGATAAAAAGATGGAAGCCAAAGCCATAGCCAGATATATCCGCGTCTCGCCCCAGAAGGCGCGGTTGGTGGCCGACAACATAAAGGGCCGCCCCGTCGAGGAGGCGATGAACATTCTCAAGTTCACGCCCAAAAAGGCCGCGCAGCTTATCGGCAAGGTGCTGCACTCCGCCGTCGCCAATGCCGAACAGATTTCCGGCGTGGACATCGACACCCTCACGGTCAAGCAGGTGATCATCAATCCGGGACCGTCCTGGAAGCGCCTTCTGACTCGTTCCATGGGCAGGGCCAACCGGATCGTGAAACGCACCAGCCACATCACCGTGGTTGTCGCGGAAAGCTAGGAGCTTGACATGGGCCAGAAAGTTCATCCGTACGGATTTCGGCTGGGATACAACAAGACCTGGATATCCCGGTGGTTCTCCAAGAAAGAGTATCCCGGCTTTGTCTTCGAGGACAGCAAGATTCGCAAGTTCGTGAAAAAGACCCTGTACCACGCGGGCATCTCCAAGATCGAGATTGAACGGGCCGGGGGAAAGATTCGACTGATCATCCACACCGCGCGACCGGGCATCGTCATCGGCCGCAAGGGCACGGAGATCGAAAAGGTGCGGGCCGATCTGAAGCAGCGTTTCGGACGCGAATTCACCGTCGAGGTCAACGAGATCCGTCGGCCCGAGATCGACGCGCAACTGGTTGCGGAAAACATCGCCTTGCAGCTCGAGCGCCGGGTGGCCTTCAGACGGGCCATGAAGCGCACGGTGGGACTGTCGCGCAAGTTCGGGGCCGAAGGCATCAAGGTGGCCTGCGCCGGACGTTTGGCCGGGGCGGAAATCGCCCGGTCGGAGTGGTACCGCGACGGCCGCGTGCCTTTGCAGACGCTTCGCGCCGACATCGACTACGGTTTGGCCACGGCGAAGACGACCTACGGGGTCATCGGGGTCAAGGTCTGGATATTCAAGGGTGAGATACTCGACAGAGAGGTTGAAGCGTAATGTTGGCTCCCAATAAAACAAAATTCCGCAAGATGCAGAAGGGCCGGTTGCGCGGCCCGGCCACCCGGGGGGCCAGCGTGTCCTTCGGCGAGGTGGGCATCAAGGCCATGGAGCACGGCAAGCTGACCAGCCAGCAGATCGAGGCCGCCCGTGTGGCCATCATGCGACACATCAAGCGTGGCGGGAAGGTGTGGATCCGTATCTTCCCGGACCATCCCATCACCGAGAAGCCTGCCGAAGTCCGCCAGGGCAAGGGCAAGGGGGCTCCCGTGGGCTGGTATGCGGCGGTCAAGCCGGGTCGCGTGCTGTATGAGATCAAAGGCGTGGACATGGACGTGGCCAAGACAGCCCTGACCCGGGCCATGCACAAGCTGCCCATCAAGACCAAGATCGTGGTCAAGGAGGTGGCGTAGCCATGAAAGTCGCCGAACTGCGCGAAAAAGAGGTCAAGGCCCTGCATGACCTGTTGGGCGAAAGCCGCGAGGAACTCTTCAAGCTCAGGTTCCAGCATGCCACGGCGCAACTGGAAAAGACCCACAAGCTTGGGGACGCCAAAAAAAACATCGCCCGGATACTGACCGTGCTGCGCGAAAAATCCGCGCCCGGCGCATAAGCGGAGCCTTGACATGACCGAAGAGCACAAGAGCAATCGCCGCGTTTTGACCGGCGTCGTGGTTTCAAGCAAGTGCGACAAGACCATCGTGGTCCGGGTCGAGACCCTGATCCAGCACCCGCTGTACAAGAAGTTCATCCGCCGTCACAAAAAGTTCATGGCCCACGATCCGGCCAACGAATGCGGCATGGGTGACACGGTGCGGATCATCGAGCATCGGCCCCTGTCCCGGCGCAAGCGCTGGCATCTGGTCCAAATCATGGAAAAAGCGGTTTAGGGTGAGACGATGATCCAGGTGGAAAGCAAACTCGATGTGGCGGACAACTCCGGAGCCAAGAAGGTAAGCTGCATCAAGGTTCTGGGCGGCAGCCGTCGCCGGTATGCGGGCGTGGGCGACATCATCGTGGTTTCCGTCAAGGAGGCCATGCCCCATTCCAAGGTGAAAAAGGGCGCGGTGATGAAGGCCGTGGTGGTGCGAACCACCAAGGAAATCGGCCGTCCCGATGGTTCCTACATCAAATTCGACAACAATTCCGCCGTGCTGCTGAACGCCCAGCACGAGCCTGTGGGCACCCGCATTTTCGGACCGGTGGCCAGGGAACTGCGGCAGAAAAACTTCATGAAAATCGTGTCCCTGGCCCCTGAGGTGCTGTAGGGACGCTGACGCCGCATTGAGGATGCCATGAAAATCTATAAGATTCGCAAAAACGACAAGGTCATTGTCACCGCAGGCAAGGACAAGGGCAAGGTGGGCCGCGTGCTCAAGCTTTTGCCCAAGAAGGATCGCGTGTTGGTCGAAAAGGTGAACATGGTCAAGCGCCACACCAAGGCCAATCCGTATGCCAAGACCGTCGGCGGCATTGTGGAAAAGGAAGCCCCCTTGCACATTTCCAACGTGGCCCTCTTGTGCGATTCCTGCGCCAAGCCGACCCGGGTGGGATACAAGGTCACGGATGACGGCAAAAAGGTCCGGTTTTGCAAGAAGTGCAACCAGGACATCGATAAGGGATAAGCTTATGACCCGCCTGGAAAACATGTATACCGAAAAGGTGTCCCCCGCGCTCAAAAAAGAGTTCGGGTATACCTCGTCCATGCAGATCCCGAGGATTCGGTCCGTCTCGCTCAATATCGGCCTGGGCGAGGCCAGCCAGAACAACAAGCTCATCGAGGAAGCCGTGGTGGAGTTGACCTCCATCGCCGGGCAGAAGGCGGTGATCACCCGCGCCAGAAAGTCCATCGCGGCCTTCAAGCTGCGCGAGGGACTTCCCGTCGGCTGCCGGGTCACGCTACGCCACGGGCGCATGTGGGACTTCCTGGACAAGCTGATCAACTATGCCCTGCCGCGCGTGCGCGACTTCCGGGGCATTCCCGACAGGGGTTTTGACGGCAGGGGCAACTTCACGCTGGGCATCCGGGAGCACACCATTTTCCCGGAGATCAACGTGGACAGGGTCGAGCGCGTCAAGGGAATGAACGTGACCATCGTCACCAGCGCTCGTTCCGACAAAGAAGGCAAGGTTCTTCTGGACCTGCTCGGCATGCCGTTCAAAAAATAAGGAGATCGGTCTTGGCTCGTACAGCACTCATGGTCAAAGCCCGCCGCAAGCCGAAATTTTCCGCCAGGGCATACAACCGTTGCCCCATTTGCGGCCGGTCCAGGGCGTATCTGCGCAGGTTCGGCGTGTGCCGCATTTGTTTCCGAAACATGTCGCTGGCCGGCGAGCTTCCCGGCGTGCGGAAATCGAGCTGGTAAGCGAAGGAGAATAGGGAAATGTCCGTTGTCGACCCCATCGCCGACATGCTCGCGCGTATCCGCAATGCCCATCAGGCCCTCCATGCATCCGTGGTCATGCCCGTTTCAAAGATGAAGGCGTCCATCGCCGACATCCTCAAAAACGAGGGCTATATCGCGGATTGCGCCGTGGAAGGGCTCAACTTGACCATCACCCTGAAATACGCCGGCGGCAAGCCCACCATTTCGGGATTGAAAAAGATCAGCAAACCGGGCCGCAGGGTCTATGTCGGGGCCGAAGGCATCCCGGACGTCCAAAACGGGTTGGGCATCAGCATCCTGTCCACCTCCCGGGGCGTACTGGCTGCAGCCACCGCCCGCGAACAGCGCGTGGGCGGGGAACTGCTCTGCGAGATCTGGTAGCCGGTTTCGGCGCGTGAGGAGCTTATCATGTCCAGGATAGGAAAAAAGGAAATCACCCTCCCCAGCGGCGTCAGCGTGGCCGTTGAGGCGACAGCGGTGACAGTCAAGGGGCCCAAGGGCGAACTCAGCACGCCCACGCATCCCAAGGTGGCCTATGTCGTCGACGGGAGCACGGTCACCGTCAACCGCGTGGACGACACCAGGGTGGCCCGGGCCCAGCACGGCCTGCGACGCACCCTGCTGGCCAATCTGGTGGAAGGGGTGAGCAAGGGATTTTCCAAGACCCTTGAGGTCATCGGCGTGGGGTACAAGGTGTCGGCCCAGGCCGGAACGGTTTCGCTCAGCGTCGGATTTTCCCACCAGGTGGAGTTCAAGCTGCCCCAGGGGATCGAGGCCAATGTGGTCGGCAACAAGCTGACCCTGGCCGGGATCGACAAACAACTGGTGGGGGAGACTGCGGCCCGCATCCGTCGGGTGCGTCCGCCCGAACCGTTCAAGGGCAAGGGCATCAAGTACGAAACCGAGACGATTCGTCGCAAGGCCGGCAAATCCGGCGGCAAGAAATAGGGTCGCACTATGAAACTCACCAAGGAACAATCGCGCAAGCGCCGCAAGGTGCGCATCCGCAAGAAGATCTCCGGGGTCGCCGAGCGTCCCAGGCTGGTCGTGTACCGGTCCAACCGGCACCTGTACGTCCAGATCGTGGATGACATCGCCGGGCAGACCCTGGCCAGCGCATCCACCCTGGCCCTGTCCAAGGACGGGGAGGCGCTGAAGCTCGACAAGGCCTCCGCCACCCGGGTGGGACAGGCGGTGGCCGAAAAGGCCAAGGAACGCGGCATTGAGGCTGTGGTCTTCGACCGCAACGGCTACGTGTATCATGGCCGCATCAAGGCCTTGGCAGACGGCGCCCGCGAAGGCGGACTGAAATTCTAAGCGCGCAAGGATCCAAGAACATGGACCAGTCGGAACTCAATCAGATTGAAAAGATCGTGTACTTGAACCGCGTGGCCAAGGTCGTCAAGGGTGGCCGCCGGTTCAGCTTCAGCGCCCTTGTCGTCGTGGGCGACGGAAACGGTTCCGTCGGTTACGGCCTGGGCAAGGCCAACGAAGTGCCCGAGGCCATCCGCAAGGCCTCCGATCAGGCCAAGAAGTGCATGATCAAGGTGCCGCTTTTGGACGGAACGCTACCTTACGAGATCCTGGGCCGCTACGGCGCCGGGCGGGTGGTGCTCAAGCCCGCCTCCAAAGGCACCGGCATCATCGCCGGCGGTCCGGTGCGCGCCGTGATGGAGGCCGTGGGGGTCAACGACATCCTCACCAAGGCCATCGGCACCAACAACCCCCATAACGTGCTTCGGGCCACCATCGCCGGTCTGGCCTCGCTGCGCAGCGCCGAGTCCGTGAGCGACCTGCGCGGCAAGGCGCTGCACACCCCGAGGAAATAGCCATGTCGGGTAAAATCACCGTTACGCTTGTCAAAAGCGCCCATGGGCGTCCCCCCAAACAGCGGGGAACCTTGAGTGCCCTCGGGCTTTCGAAAATCCGCCAGGAACGGACGTTTGAGAAAAACGACACCGTTTTGGGCATGATCGCCAAGGTAGAACACCTGGTCGAGGTGAGCGAATCATGAAATTGCATGAACTGTATCCGTTCCCCGAGGAACGCAAAAGCCGCAAGCGTCTGGGACGTGGGCGCGGCACCGGACAGGGGTGCACGGCCGGTAAAGGCAACAAGGGCCAAAACGCCCGGGCCGGCGGCGGCACGCCTGCCTGGTTCGAGGGCGGCCAGATGCCCTTGGCCAGACGCCTGCCCAAGCGCGGTTTCAAGAACTTCGACTTCAAGGTGACCTACGCGCCGATCAATCTGGATCGGTTGTTCGCCACGTTCGCCGGGAAGACCGAAATCACCCTGGATGACATCTACGCCAGCGGGTTGTGCTCGAAAAACGTGCCCGTCAAGATCCTGAGCCGTGGCGAAGCCGCCGCTGTCAGCGTCGAGGCGCATCGGTTCAGCGCCAAGGCGGCTGAAAAGATCGTGGCCGCCGGCGGCAAGGCCGTCATCCTTGAAGCGAAGGACGCTTCGGAACCCGTCTCGTCCTAGAAGGTGGAAAATACGTGGCCCTTACTGGCGTAGAGAATCTGGCGAAGCTTCCGGAGCTTAAAAACAAGCTCTTGTGGACCTTTCTCCTTTTGGCCGTGTACCGCATCGGCGTGCATGTCCCTGTTCCGGGCGTTGACGCCGCCGCATTGGCCGATTTTTTCGAGACCGCCAAAAATACCCTGTTCGGGCTCTTCGACATGTTCTCGGGCGGCGCGCTCGGGAACGTGTCCATCTTCTCCCTGGGGATCATGCCCTACATTTCGGCCTCCATCATCATCCAGCTTTTGACCGTGGTCAGCCCTGAACTGGCCCGGATGCAGAAGGAGGATGGGGCGGCCGGAAAGAAGAAGATGACGCAGTACACGCGGTATGGGACGGTGCTGATCTCCGTGGTGCAGGGTTTCGGCATCGCCGTGGGTCTGGAGAGCATGGCCAGTCCCACCGGCGCCCCCGTCGTCCTGGATCCGGGTTGGGGATTCAAGCTCATGACCATGACCACCCTGTGCACCGGCACGGTCTTTCTCATGTGGATCGGCGAGCAGATCACGGGCAAGGGCATCGGGAACGGCATCTCGCTGATCATTTTCGCAGGTATCGTGGCCGGGTTTCCCCGGGCCACCATCAATACCTTCCAGTTGCTGGGCGCAGGCGAACTGAGCCTGTTCGTGTTCCTGCTTTTGGTGGCCCTCATGGTGGCTGTCCTGGGCGTGATCATCTTCGTGGAACGCGGACAGCGGCGCATCCCCATCCAGTACGCCAAGCGAATGGTCGGGCGGAAGATGTACGGCGGGCAGACCACCCATCTGCCGTTGCGCATCAACACGGCCGGGGTCATTCCGCCGATTTTCGCCTCGTCCATCCTGCTTTTTCCGGCCACCATCGCCAATTTTTCCCAGGTGGAGTGGCTCAGCGACATCGCGCATTACTTCAGTCCGCAAAACGTGGTGTACAATCTGCTTTTTGTGGCCATGATCGTGTTTTTCTGCTATTTTTATACGGCGATCATCTTCGATCCCAAGGATATTGCCGAGAACCTGCGCAAGCAGGGCGGGTTCATCCCCGGCATCCGCCCCGGGGCCAAGACCAGGGAATACATCGACCGGGTGTTGACGCGGATCACCCTGTGGGGCGCCATTTACATCTCCGCCGTGTGCGTTTTGCCCATGATGCTGATCCAACATTTCAACGTGCCGTTTTATTTCGGCGGCACATCCCTGTTGATTGTTGTCGGCGTGGCCATGGATTTCATGGGGCAGATCGAATCGTACCTTATCTCCCGGCAATACGAAGGGCTTATGTCCAAGGGGAGAGTCAAGGGCAGGCACTCGTTTTGAAGAAGTTCCGAGGTATCTACCTCAAAAACGAAAACGAGATCGGGCTGTTGCGTGAGGCTGGCCGCATCGTGGCCGCCATCCTGGAGGAATTGCGTCTTCAGGTGGCCCCTGGGGTGCGGACCCTCGAATTCGAAGAGCGGGCACTGGAGTTGTGCGACACGTACAAGGTGAAACCCGCCTTCAAAGGCTACCTGGGCTATCCGTATGCGTTGTGCTGCTCGGTGAACGAGGAAGTGGTGCATGGCTTTCCCTCCGAGCGGGTTCTGGCTGAGGGGGATCTGGTCAGTTTCGACATGGGCGTGGTGTACAAGGGTTTTTTTGGCGACTCGGCCCTGACCGTTCCCGTGGGGAAGGTGGACGACGTGGCCGGGAAGTTGTTGGCCGTGACCCGGGACGCCCTTTTTCAGGGCATCGATCAGGCCGAGGTCGGCAACGACCTGTACGACATTTCGCGAGCCGTGCAGAAATATGTTGAAGGTCGGGGCTTCTCCGTGGTACGTCGTTTTGTTGGACATGGCATCGGGAAAAACCTTCACGAAAAGCCAGAGGTTCCGAATTTCGCACCGGCCGGCGCCCAGCGGGTTTCTTTGCAACCCGGAATGGTTTTGGCCATTGAGCCCATGGTGACCGCGGGCGGGCCGGATGTTGAAGTGTTGTCGGATAAATGGACCGCAGTGACCAAGGATCGCAGTCTCGCGGCACATTTTGAACACACGGTGGCCGTCACCAAAAACGGTCCCGTGATTTTGAGCGTTCGGGACTAATTCCCGACCGGGAGGCGTTCCCGGGCGGACAATGGAGCAGCCAGGATGAAAGTCAAGCCGTCGATCAAGAAACTGTGCGCAAATTGTAAAATCATTAAGCGTCACGGCGTGTTGCGGGTGATATGTGAGAATCCCCGGCACAAACAGCGCCAGGGATAAGGGGGACTATCGTGGCCAGAATCGCTGGAGTTGATCTTCCCAGAAAAAAGCGGATGGATATCGCGTTGACCTATATTTACGGCATCGGCCGGGTCACAGCCTTGCGCATCCTCGATGCCACGGGCGTGGACTGGACCAAGTCCAGCGACGACTTGAGCGCCGAAGAGACCAACAACATCCGCAAGGAAATCGAGCAGAACGTCAAGGTCGAGGGCGATTTGCGCCGGGACGTGACCGCCAACATCAAGCGGCTCATGGACATCGGGTGCTACCGCGGCCTGCGGCATCGTCGCGGCCTGCCCGTGCGCGGGCAACGCACCCACACCAATTCGCGCACCCGCAAGGGTCCGCGCCGCTCGGTCATGAGCAAGAAGAAAAAGTAATCGATTAATCCAGGCGATCAGACACCCGGCAAAACCGGGAGCGGCGCCAAACTTCCCTTGGAGCAAGCGACATGGCTAAACCTCGCCGCGCAGGCAAGAAAGAAAGAAAGAACATCCCCTCCGGGGTTGCCCATATTCAGGCGACCTTCAACAACACCATCATCACCTTCACGGATCCGAGGGGGAATGTGGTGAGCTGGGCCACTTCCGGAAACGCGGGCTTCAAGGGATCGCGCAAGTCCACCCCCTTCGCGGCCCAGATCGCTGCCGAGAATGCGGCCCGAAAGGCCCAGGAAAACGGCATGCGCACCGTGGGCATCCTGGTCAAGGGCCCCGGTTCCGGGCGCGAAGCCGCCATGCGGGCCATCAACAACGCCGGATTTAAGGTCAGCTACATCCGCGACATCACCCCCATCCCGCACAATGGCTGCCGTCCTCCCAAACGGCGCAGGGTCTAGGGTCGACGTTTCGCGCGAACAACACCACGGTCCTGCGGCCGCCCAAGCGGCCGCGTGATGTCCCGGCACAGGGACCGGACCCGCAGGTACATATCAGGAGGTAACCCTTGGCACGTTATACTGGAGCGAAATGCCGCCTGTGCCGTCGTGAAGGCGCCAAGCTTTTTCTGAAGGGCGACCGTTGTTTTACGGACAAGTGCGCCTATGAGCGCCGTCCCTATGCGCCTGGACAGCATGGACGTATTCGCAAAAAAATGAGCGACTACGCGGTGCAGCTTCGCGAGAAGCAGAAGGTGCGTCGCATGTACGGCATTCTTGAGGAGCAGTTTCGGGCCTATTTCCAGCGCGCGGACATGAAAAAGGGCGTCACCGGCGACAACCTGCTCATTTTTCTCGAGCGCCGCATGGACAACGTCATCTACCGCATGGGCTTCGCCAACTCGCGCAACCAGGCCAGGCAACTGGTGCGTCACGGCATTTTCACCCTGAATGGCCGCCGGGTCACCGTGCCGTCCATCCAGGTGAAGGCCGGGGACATGGTCGGCATCCGGGAACAGAACCGCAACTCCCCCATCATCAAAGAGGCCCAGCAGGTCATCGCCCGTCGCGGTTGTCCGGCCTGGCTCGAGGTGGACGGCGAGAACCTCAAGGGCAAGGTCAACGCCATGCCTACCAGGGAAGACATTCAGTTCCCCATCAACGAACAGCTCATCGTCGAGCTGTATTCCAAGTAAGGGACGCTTCAGGCGTCTTGCAAGGTGTCGAACATGCTCATCCGAAACGGCGACCGGCTGATCAACACCCGCAACTGGGCCGAACTCGTCAAGCCCGAGAAGCTTGTGCGCGAGTTGCAATCCAGTTCCAATTACGGCCGCTTCATTTGCGAGCCCTTGGAACGCGGTTTCGGAACCACGCTCGGAAACGCGCTTCGCCGGGTGCTTCTGTCCTCGCTCCAGGGCGCCGCCATCGTGGCTGTCAGAATCGAAGGCGTGCAGCACGAATTCACCACCATCCCCGGGGTGATCGAGGACGTTACCGATATCGTGCTCAATCTCAAGCAGACCCGGCTGGCCATGACCACGGACGCGTCGCAGCGCCTGATCCTCTCGGCGAACACCAAGGGGGCGGTCACGGCGTCGGCCATCAAGGAAAATCAGAACGTCATCGTTCTGGAACCCGACCAGCATATCTGCACCCTGTCCGAGGATCGCGAGTTGCGTATGGAACTCGACGTGCGCATGGGCAAGGGATATGTCCCCGCCGACATGCACGAGGGGCTTGAAAACGAGATCGGCCTCATCCTGCTCGACGCCAGCTACACCCCGGTCAAGAAGGTGGCCTACACCGTGGATCAGGCCCGCGTCGGCCAGATGACCAACTATGACAAGCTCATCCTTGAGGTCTGGACCGACGGTTCCGTCACACCAGACGATGCCGTCTCCTACAGCGCCAAGATCCTCAAAGAGCAGCTCACGGTGTTCATCAACTTCAACGAAAATGAATCCGAGGCGGAAAGCGCCCGTCGCGCCAACGACATCGAGCTCAATCCCAATCTGTTCAAAAGCATTGACGAGCTTGAATTGTCCGTTCGGGCCACCAATTGCCTCAAAAGCGCCAACATCACGCTGGTCGGCGAATTGATGCAGCGCTCCGAAGGGGAGATGCTCAAGACCAAGAACTTCGGCAAGAAATCCCTTGAAGAGATTCGCCGCGTTCTTGAGGACATGGGGCTTGAGTTCGGCATGAAACTCGACAATTTCGAGCAGAAATACCAGGAATGGTTGAAGAGGAAGCAAGTCGATGAGGCATAACAAATCCGGCCGCAAGCTTGGCAGAAACGCCTCGCACCGCAAGGCCCTTTTTCGGAATATGGCCCGGTCCCTCCTGACCTTTGAGCGCATCCGCACCACCGAGGCCAAGGCCAAGGAGTTGCGCAAGGTGGCGGACGGCCTGGTGGCCCTGTCCCAGACCGACAGCCTGCATTCCAGGCGTCTGGCCTACAAGGTTTTGGAAAACCACCAGCTCGTGGCCAAGCTCTTCAATGAGATCGGGCCGCGCTTTGCCGGGGTGCACGGCGGGTATACCCGTGTCGTGAAGCTTGGCCTGCCGCGCGCCGGCGACTGCGCCCCCCTGGCCATCATCGAACTGACGCGACGTGCAGGCGAAACGCCCGCAGGCAGCCCGCCTGCAGCCGAGGTCAAGGACGTACCCAAGACCGAAGGCCCGGCGGAAGCCTAAGCGTGAGATGACAAAGCAGGGCCTCGGCCCTGCTTTTTTTTGTCACATTGCATCGGGCATGTAAATACACAGCATAGACATCATGGATATCAGGCGTCTTCAGGCATTCTGCAAAGTCTATGAGCTCAAGAGCTTTTCCCGTGCCGGGGAGGAGCTTTTGTTGTCTCAGCCCACGGTCAGCGCCCACATCATGGCCCTGGAGAGCGAACTCGGCACCAGGCTTTTTGACCGCCTGGGCAGGACCGTGTTGCCGACCCCGGCGGCACGCATCCTCTACCAGCACTCTCTGGACGCCTTCGACCGCCTGGAAAACGCCCGGACCGAGATCCTGGCTTTGACGCAGCGGGTCGCCGGGGAATTGTCCGTGGGCGGCAGCACCATCCCCGCCCACTATATCCTTCCCGGCCTGATCGCCGAGTTTCGGGCCAGATATCCCGAGGTGGCCATCGTTTTGGCCATCGGCGACACCCAGGAGATCATTGAGCGGGTCATCGAGGGCAATCTCAGCCTGGGACTGGTGGGCGCCCCGTCCGATCATCCGGATCTGGCCTGCGAGCAACTCATGGAGGACGACCTGATCTGCATCGGTCCTCCGACGCAGGAGGCGCTGGAACAGGATGCCGACACCGGGGTGTTCGATCCGGACAGGCTGCGCAGACTGCCATGGGTTATCCGGGAACAGGGTTCGGGAACGCGGCTGGCCTTCGAGAACGCCCTGCGCGGGCAGGGCATGGACATCCGGGAACTGCGGGTGAGCATCCTTGTGCATTCCACTCTGGCCGTCCTGCAATGCGTCAAGGCGGGGTTGGGGGTTTCCGTGACCTCAAGGCTTGCGGTTGCAGGGGCCTTGCAGCGCGGCGAGATACGTCAGATTCCCATGCCCGGGCTGTGCATCAAGCGCGGCTACTACCGGGTGCACCACGCCAAGCGGCATGTTTTCCCGGCCATGCGTCGGTTCCTGGAAGTGTTGTCCGCGCGCTAGTATAGTGTTCCACAAAGAAGCATGTGCTTCGTTTGGCCGAAAGCAGCGTTTCAAGCCACTGCTTGGTCGCCACGGCTGCAATAGAATACCGAACTCTTTGCGGAGCGTGACACCAGGTTTTCTTTTTTCGTGCAGCATTCCCCTGAGCCAGATCCCCGGGACCGCGTCCTTCGGCGGTATCCCGTCGTGCAGGGACCGGCTGTCCGCCGCCGCCCGACGGGCGGGTTTTCAGGCGTAGCGTGTCAGGTTGCGCCGATGACGGCCGCAGGTCATGTGATCGAAGGAATACAGATAGACCGGACCGTTGGTCAGGGACCGGGCCAGGGTGAGAATCTCGCGGTAGACCTGGATGTCGAAATCCGACATCACCACCACCACGGCCTCATAGTCCCGGCGGCCGAGACCGGAAATCACGGCGGCGTGGTCGCGTTCGTGCTCGTAGCGGGGCTTTACGAAGGGCGATGCCCGGCGAAGGTTCGCCGGTGGTGGTCCGGCGAGTCCGCCCACCAAGTCGAAGGGTCCATCCCGCAGGGCGGCGAACTCCCGGGCCAGATAATCGAAGACCATCTGGGGGCCGGCCTTGATCAGCACGAAATCCCCGGGGGCGGCGTCCGCAAAGGGGATGGGACGACAGTCCACGGGGTTGCCGTCGAGCAGCGCAGTGTTTTCCCCGTCCCGGATGGTGTCCAGCAGCGTGAAGGCCCTGTCCGGAAAGCCGCCCGCATACAGGCTCACGGCGATCTCCTTGGCGATGCCGCGGGTGAATCTCCGACCCGGGAAGGCGAGGGCCAGGGTCTCGTATGGCGCCATCTCGCGGATATCGCCGCCGTTTTTCCGGTGCAGGAGGACGCTGAGCATGATCGCCGAGCCTTCGTAGGGATGGATGTCCAGCGCTTGGCGGCAGTAGGCGGCGGCTTCGGGGAGCCTGTTTCGCGAGAAGCAGGCCCTGGCCGCGTTGAGCAGGAATTGGTGACGCTCTGCAACGGAAACACGGAGGGCCCCGGGCGTTTCCACCAGCCGCAGAACCTCGTCATGTTCCTCCAGGCGCATCAGGGTTCCCAGGAACCAGGAAGTCGCATGCTCTGAAAACCGGCACAGGGCCTCAAGTCTGGCCAGAAGCCCGGCGTCGAGGACGCCTGCAGCCTTGCGCCGGACATACAGCAGAAGACACAGGGCCTCGACCTTGAACCAGAAGAGATCCGAACCCGTGCGGCTGTCCGGCCAGTCCTCATACTGGCGGCATTCCTCCTCCACAGCGGCGATGGCGCGCGGGAAGTCCTGGATGGTCAGGAGATAGTCCACGTATTCGCGCATGTAAAAATACGGGCATTCCGAGCGCAGGCGGTAAAACAGGCGTTCGGCGGCCGCGAAGTCCTTGTGGGTGACGGCCAGGGCCGCCGCCGGGGCCAGGATATGGTGCGGCATGTCCTCAAGGTGGTGCGCCGCGAGCAAGGAGATGGCCTGGGGGTAGTCGTCCGTCTCCAGGGCGCGCCGGACGTCCTCGAAGGTTTTCGTGTATTCCACCCGCTCCGGCCGGGAGGCCAGGTCCACGAGTGGGGCCGTCGCGGTCTCCTGCGCCGTCCGTTTGCGGAACGTTTCAACGGCAAGATCGTACAGCGCCAGATCTGCGGCGTTGAGCTTCCGGAAGCGGGCCAGGATATCGGGGTGGACGGCCGGGATCGCGCCCGATCCCGAGACGTTGCACCGCGCGGTGGGCGGCCTGTGGCCGTACAGCCGCAGGCTGGCGGCGAAATGCCGCAAGGACCGGTCGTACTGCTCCACCAGCCCGAAGGCGCAATAGGTGTGAAAGAGCGTCTCTTGCGCCTTTTCGAAGTCGTCCTGGCCGAAGTGCCAGACGAACGGGTTGGGCCGATATTCCAAAAGATAGGTTTCGATATCCAGGGCGTTGTCCAGGGCGAATTGTTTGCGTCCATAGATATAGCTGGAGATGGCCGTCCGAACCGGGTGGCGCAGCATGGTGCAGTAGGCGGCCTGTCTGTCCGCCGGAAGGCAATGATGCATCCCCCGCACGAAGTGGCCGATGACGACCCTGCACCGATGGTCCGGCGCGTTTTTCATGGCGAGCAGGTCTTCCTTCATATA
The DNA here is from genome assembly GCA_031082225.1 of Desulfovibrionaceae bacterium. Lineage (GTDB taxonomy): Bacteria > Desulfobacterota > Desulfovibrionia > Desulfovibrionales > Desulfovibrionaceae > Desulfolutivibrio. The sequence continues at coordinate 17,386 of JAVHLG010000073.1, forward strand.
CATGCCGCGCAGACGATCCGTCCCCACCAGCTCTTCGAACCAGGAATAGATGCTGGTTCCGGCGCATTTATGGATGTGATCGAAAAGGATGACGGTGTCGGACGTGATCTGTCCCCGTTCCCGTCTGGTCAGCAGGTCGGCCATGGGTATTTCTCCAGATCGCGGGAGGCATTTGGCGTCGTTCAATGGTTCCGGCCTGTACAAAGGCCGCGTGACAGGGCATGTGCTGGATTCCGGGATGCAGAATGTCGGGTGGGCGATCAAAATGCATGCTCGGCATCCGACTCCGCAAGCCGATGAAGACAAGGGTCGGGAAATTCCGGACAGGCCGCCACAGGCTGGAAACCTGGCAAGCCCTGTACACCATGCGCATGTTCCATAAGACTAAGACATAATCGGGGTTGCCGCAAGAGGTTCAGGCTGCGCCTGTGGCTGCCCGCCGCCAGTGTTCATGGCCTCCGCAGGCAGTCGGATCCCTGACAAAGTCGGTGTCTTGGCGACAATCGCGAACAGATCGCGGCACAATCCGCACCGTAGGCGATGGATTTCCATACCGTATTTCCGGGCGTTTGGCCGACGTGGGCGGCGCAAGGCCCAGGTTTTTCGGAACCGGGGCCTTGTCGCAAGTCAGGGGCCGCCGCGCGACAGCGCGGC
>JAVHLG010000074.1 GCA_031082225.1 Desulfovibrionaceae bacterium
GGGCAGATGGCGGGCATGGGGTGCATCCTGGCCGGGATGGTCCTGCCGAATGTGGTGCTGGCCCGGCGCTATAGGGACGTGCGGCGGGGGGCGGCCTTGGACCAAAAGTGACCCGGATGCATCAACACAATTTATGGGGTGAGTGAGGAGGGTTTTCTTCGTCGTGCCGGGCAGTTCCTAAAAGAACAGCTTGATGGCGTCCTTGACGTGCTGTTTTTGGAGAATATACTCCGGTATGCTGTCAAAATTCCCTTCATATTTTGAAAAAATGCTGAATCGTTTTTTTATTGTCATGGCGTATTCCTCAGCTGCTGCGGGATTATTCTGCGTATAATAATTGTCGAGGATTTTTATGAAAAGGAGGTCAATATATGGAAGATTTTTATAGAGTCGCGGTCTTGTCGTTTTCATGGATATTATGGCATTTATGAGTGGAGAGTATCCGCTGTCAGCTTGGTCTGTCGTAAATTTATGTGTGTAGTCTTCGCTGTTAATCAATGATGCAAGTATTGATAGATATTTGAGTGCAATTTTTTTTGATCTAATCGACACCGCCAGGACATTGTTGAGGAGGTTTGTTATTGAAGGTTCAGAGAGGTTGTCAGGGGTGAATTTTATGTCATAATGAATGGATGTCGCCCTTTTTACGGGGTCGAAATAGAATGAACTGATGACATCCAGCTTTTTGCTTCTGGCATCCTGGAGAATACCCGGATCAAGACTGAAACCGACTCCCTTGAACTTGTCTTCCAGTACCACGGCGAGACACACGTTGGGGGATAAGAACAAGATACCCTCAGCATCCTCTTTTGTGCGTATCTTGAGATCCCTGAGCTCGCCGAAATCCCTTTCGATCGTGTCCGGGGTGATGCCGGTCAGGAACCGAGTGCTGGCGGAAATGGCTCGTTTATCGCTGTCAGCGTCGTCGCTTGCTGAAACCGAGAGAAGCTTCCCTGATGTAATGGCGGACTTGAAATATAACCCTTGAGAAATAGACGTGCTGCGAACTTCCGTCATGTAATCGATGAGTGTCTTCAAGTCCGTCGATTCTGCAAAAAAGCAGTCGCTGAAGTGCTTGAGTTTAATCTTTGATTTAAATCCTTTGTAAGTAAGTTTTTCAAGGATATTTTTTTGGAATTTAATCATCCCGTTGTAGTAGTCGTTAATGTTCGTTCGGGCATTATCCCTGACGCCAAGTTGGTCAAAATAAGCGATGTAGCTTGCCATGGTTATTTCTCGAAATAGTAGAATGAGAAATAATCGTGAAGATTGGCGTATGATGTGTCAAGGTCTTCGTGGCCAATGATCCCGATTTTTCCGATTCGTGGTTTTCCTGTTGTCAATATTTCTATTTGTCCTTCGATTTTTTTGCATTTCACTTTTCGTATTTGACGGACGAGGATGTATTTGCCGGGTCTGAGCGCCATGACGGATTTGCATAAGGAACGCATTGGAAGTTGATGAAAATCGGGGTGATCTTCGAATAAATTGAGAACGATCGAGGGCACGTCTCGTTGGTAGCTCGCTTTTTCCCGGGGAAAGCGCAGCGATGCGATAATAGGATTATTGTGATTCTTGATGAATGTGCAAAACTTTTTCCAGTGATCAAGAAATACGTATGTATCTAGTCCGTTACCGCTGTGAGATATGAATGAAATTGATGCATACGTTGCATCTGTAGGAATTGTTCCGTATGGAGTTGTTGACGTTATGCTTTTCACATACTCAACTTTCATTTTCGAAAATTCATGGCAATAGTGTGTATTCTTAGATAATTGATGAAATCCATGGAGGGCATGGCTCATGGCGATGTCCATCGCGATGTCGATGAGAAGATCTGTAAGCTGCAGCATCGGTATATGAATGCATAGATAGCCGTCACAGGTGTTTCGGATAAACGGAGTTTCTTTTTCGTTTATGCACACTTCGATAATATGTGAGATATTTGAATCAGTGAGGACAGTTTCGTTGTCGTCATTAAAGAGTGTGCATTCCGTAAGCTTGATGACACTGCGAACCATCATTCGGTCATGGCTTCTGATCAGTGAAAGGGCGATGTTGCAGGTTCTGTTTTCATGCTCGAGGCTGATTGATGAAAACCTATAAAATGTCGCATGTTTTAGGTGGAGCGAATATTCTGAAAGCCTTGTATTGGCGTTGTTTATCATCGAGTTTATTAAGTTGGTCATCTTTGATTGTTCGTGTGTCCGTTCCGCATCCTTGCATGAAAGAACAATTCTTTTCAGTGGGATATGTAAGACATGAGCTGGCATTTCCGCCTCCTTTCTGGCGGGAATGTATATTGACAAATACGAACAGTCAAGTCCTGCTCGATATTCCGAAGGCGCATGGAGCGTCTTCGAGGCCACAGGAATTGGCGGTTACCGGAGCAGGTGTGTCAGGCGTCGCGTCCGGGGGGTTATCGTGCTGCTTTCCCGTCGTACCTGTGAACCGGAGGCGTTTCTATCACGACGGTGCGACCGTGTGTCGGAGAACCCGCGATCATCCCTTCGCGTGTCGCGCCTGTGGCGGGGAGGTCTGCCCAAGCCAGTCCAGGACGGCCTGCGAGGCCGGGAAGGCCCGCTCGGTGTCGGCCATGGCCTGGGCATACTGCCTGGTCCGTTCCATGTAGCGCGGCGTCTGAAGCACGTGCCGGATGGTCTCTTTGAGCCTGTCCACGGTCAGGTTTCCGGCCGAGAGCATTTTCCCAACGCCGATGCGTTGCAGCCGTGTGGCGTTGTCCGGCTGGTCGTAGCAAAACGGCAGCAGGATCTGCGGGATGCCGGCCCGCAGGGCGTCGGCCGAGGTGCCGATGCCGGCGTGATGCACGATCAGCCGGACGTGGGGGAGGATGTCCGGCAGGGGTTCGAACTCCAGATGGATCATGCGCTGGGAAAGGCCGGGCGGCATGTCGTCGGTGTTGCGGGACAGGAAGATGGCCGGGTGTCCGAGCTCCGTGCAGGCCTGCGCCGCCAGTTCGAACAGCTCGCGGTTGCCCTTTTTCTGGGAGCCGAAGGTGAAAAGGATCGGCGCCTCGTCAACTGCGGCCACAAAGCGGCGAAACGCTTCCGATGGCGACTGATGCGGGCGTTCAAGGCGGGGAAAGCTGGTCAGGATCGTTTTTTCAGGCCAGTCCGGCTGTCGCGGCGCGAACCATTCGGGAAAAAGCCCCACCACCAGGTCCGGCGAGAAGAGGTAGTCCCCGAAGTAGCGCGTCCGTTCCGCAAGCCCCAGGTCGCGCCGGTAGCGGTTCAAAAAAGCGGCGCACTGGAAGTCAGATATCCGGATGTAGGCCTCGCTGAAAAGTCGCTTTCTCAAGGCGGAACGGTTGATTCCCACATAGGAGCGCGGATTTTCCCGGGGGGGGCCCATCATAAGCCGGTCCAGCCCGCCAAGCATCCGGAAAAACGGCCGACTCCGCCACGATTGTCCAAGCCCCGCGAAGTCGATCCGGGGCAGGGCCGGGGGACGCGCCCGGCTGGGAATAAAGGCGGGATAGGGACACAGGGTGGCCAGCTTAAATAGGGCCGTTTCCCGGGCGATGCGCGCCCCCATGGCCAGGACCGAGGCCAGGACGCAGGTGTTTTCCAGATCCAGGGAGGTCACGAACCTGAAGACCGGGTCCACGAAGGGGATGATCAGATCCGAAAAAAAGCTGTTCGACCCGGTGGCGATGTCCCAGGAGGCACGGTTCCGGGTGAAATCGTCCAGCAGGCGGCCTTCGCACAGCGGCGCGAAATCAAGCCCCAGGGAGGCGGCCGTGTCCCGGTATTGGGGCAGGGTGGCCACAAGGACGTCATGCCCCTTGTTGCTGAGTTCCCGGCCCACGGCCAGAAAGGGGTAGACGTCGCCAAGGGTTCCGTACGCGACAAGCGCCAGTTTCATCGCTCACCCGGCAGGCATGGGAAAGGGCGGGCGCAAGGCCACGATCCCGGATCATGGACCACAGCGCGACATCGCCTCGGAAAGCCGCCGACTGCCTGGACGGAGTCGACGGCCCGGGGTTCCCGGCACGACAATCCCATTAGCGGCAAGTCTCCCGCAACGCGGCGTCCTTCAACCGCAAATCCTCCCACAACACGGCATAATTCTCGCTGCACAGTTTCCCGATGTCCGCGTGCGCCAACGCACCCTCGAGCTTCAGCTTGTTGCCCGCCACATGCGCCGTCTGGGCCGTGGTTTTGGCCCGGGCCAGGCTTGAGGTCTGCACATGGTGCACGACCAGCCGCCCTTCGTACACCGCAGGATACCCCGCCAGCCAGGAGCGGATGTCCCGCTCCAGGTCGTCGAACTGGGTGGGCGTGAACCGGATGTCGAAGGGTCCGGCGGCGCGCACCGCCGCGCTTGCGATCAGGTGGCAGCAGCCGGAGACGGACAGGGCCGGACGCCGGTAGCGGTGCAGACCGAAATCGAGCTTCCCGGCGCAGGTGTCCATGACGAAGATGCGTTCGGGAACCTCGGCCAGAAGGCTCTGGCCGGTCTCGGGCGGCAGAAGGTGATAGTCCGCCGACTGCATGCGGTGCGGCGCGGGGATGTCCGCCACGGCGCAGCCCACGGCCCCGGCCTTGGGGTTGGCCCGGGCCGCGTCCAGAAGCATGACCAGCCAGTTTTCCGGCGGCCGGGCGTCGTCGTCCACAAAGGCCGCGTAGGCCGTGCGCCGCACCTCGGGCAGGGACATAAGCCAGTTGCGGGCCCCGGGCGCGCCCACGTTCACCGGCAGGGTCACCACGGAAAACCGCCCCGGCGCGAAAAGGGCCGCCGCCTGCCTGAGCACCTCGGGGGTGTCGTCGCTGGAGCCGTTGTCCAGGACGATCACTTGGGATGGGCCAAGCCGGGTGCGGGACAGGTTGTCCAGGGTGTCGCGGAGAAATCCGGCCTTGTTCCAGGTATAGAGCAGAACTGCCGCCTCGTCCGCCTGGATGCCGCCCGGCGCGGCGGGACGGGGACCGCAGGCCAGGTCATGCAGGACAAGGGTCAGGTTGACGTGCCAGGGCATGGCCCGGCGCAGGGGATCGTACAGACGTATGGCCGCAGCGTTTTCGCCCTCCCGGGCCAGAATCCCGGCGCCCAGGGCGTCGGCGAAGTGGCCCCACAGGGTGCGGTCCAGGCGCTCCAGGCGGCGCAGGGCCTTGTCCGCCGGTTCGCAAAAACAGGCCGCCTCGGCCCACAGCCGTTCCAGAAGCGGCGGGAAATCGCGTACCGGCGAGGCCGCCACGACCCGCAGCAGCGCGCCCATGTCGCCGCCGTCGATGAGCGACCCCAGGGCCTTGCGCAGCCGGAAAAGCCCGTGGACCGGATCGGCCGTGGCCTTGTCCAGGTAGAGGCGGACCATGTCCGCATCGCCGACAGCGGCCACGGCCTCCCACAGGTCCGGATCGGCCGGGACCGCCAGCCGGGGCAGGAGGCCCGCCGCCAGGGTCCGGGCCGGGGCGGGCAGAAAGGGCATGGCGGCGTCCAGTTCCAGGAGGGTCGCCGTGACCAGCGGATCCAGCGGGTCTTCCTGCCAGGCCCAGAAAAGCGTCCCGGCCATGGCGTGGGCCAGCCCCCGGTCCAGGGGCGTGCGTGAGAGCAGGGAGCGGACCATGGACAGCCGCACCCCGGCGTGTTCCGAGGAGACGGCCCATACCGGCATGGCCGCCGCCAGCCGGGACAGGATGTCCGGCGGCAGTCCGGGCAGCGGGGGCAGGGACGGCGCGGAAACGGAAGCTGTCATGGAGCGGCCTTTGCCCGTCAGGGCCGATGGTGCTACAGCGAAGACATGCTGCGTCCGGCGTGATCCGTACGATCAGGCGTCGCCGGGGGAGCATGCGACCTTTTTGGGGCAGTGATGGCCGATGCCCGGCGGTTTGTAAAGAACGGGCCGCTGGATCGAGGGGAAATCATCATGGATCGCGACCTGTTTCCGACGGCAGACCTTGAAGAGGCGGGTGGCGTCCTGCGCCGGGGCGGGGTGTGCGTCTATCCCACGGAGACCTATTTCGCCCTGGGCGCGGCAGTTCTCTTTCCCGAGGCCCTGGCCCGGGTGGCGGCCATCAAGGGGCGTCCGACGAACAAGCCCCTGCCGCTTCTGGCCGCCGACCTGGAGCAGGCCCTCGGGGTGTTGTCCCCGGGCTTCGCCGCCACGTCGGCCTATGCGGATCTGCAGCGTCTGGCGGAGGCGTTCTGGCCCGGCCCCCTGTCCCTGGTCATGCCCGCCCGGGAGGAACTGTCGCCCCTGGTCAAAGACGCCCTGGGCCGCACCTCCATCCGGGTGACGCCCCACCCTGTGGCCGCCGCCCTGTGCCGACGCGCCGCCTCGCCCCTGAGCGCCACCAGCGCCAACGTCAGCGGCCGCCCCCCGGCCGCCCGGGCCATCGATCTGGACCCGGCGGTGTGCGCCCTGGCCGACGCCGTGATCGCGGACCCGCCGGAACCCGCCGGGGGACCGGCCTCCACCGTGGCCGTGCCAGGCGGCGGCGGCCGGTTGACCGTGGTCCGGCCGGGGGCGGTGACGGCCGAGGCGTTGATCGCAGCGGGATTTTCCGTGGTCTGCCGTGCCGAGGTATCGTAAGGAAGCGGGAAGCCCGGCCCGCCCGTCGCCCGCCTGGCGGTTACGGGCCGAATTGCTGGAACGGAGGGAGCATGTTTGGAAAGCACAAGGACGATGAGAACCCGCGGTGTGTGTCGCCATCGGCCAAAGACCCCATGCTGCGGGGCTTAAACGGCGTCATCCGCCTGTCGGTGCGGATTTTGGCCGTTTTGATGACCTTCGTCATTTTGTGGGGAACACTGGACGTGGTGTGGGTCTTGTACCAACGCATGGCCAGCAGGCCGTATTTTCTCCTGGAAATCAACGACATCCTGGCCACCTTCGGGGCGTTCATGGCCGTGCTCATCGCCATCGAGATCTTCGAGAACATCGTCATGTATCTCGAGCACAACTACATCCAGATCCGATTGGTGCTGGCCACGGCGCTCATGGCCTCGGCCCGGAAGGTCATCGTGTTCGACTTCAAGGAGCTTTCCGCCGACTACATCTGGGCCACCGGCGGGGTGATTCTTGCCCTGGGCCTGGTCTATTGGCTTCTGGCGGTCAAGAAGGGCGACGTCATGCGGGGCATGGAGGTGGCTATCGAGGAGAGGGGCAATGACAGCCGCAGCGGGCATCAATCATGAGCCCGGCGGTTTCAGCGGCGTTTCGGCTTCCGGCGCATCGGCTTCCGGCGCATCGAAGTCCAGGCTGTCCGGGCCGTTGGCCCCGCCGGTGAAGATGAAGGCCATGGCCTCCTCAATGGTCCAGTCCGTGGGAACCACGTCGCTTAAGGGGACGATTTCCACATAGCCCGAGGTGGGATTGGGGGAGGTGGGCACGTAGACGGCGGCCAGCTCCCTGCCCGTTTTGGCATCCTGGAAGGTCCGGGAGACGAACCCGACCACGCGCATGCGCGCGGTCGGGAAGGCGATGAGCACCACCCGGTTTCCCAGGGAGGGCGTGGCGCCCAGGGTGTCGAGAAAACGTTTTGTGGTCTTATAGATGGAATCGGCCAGCGGAATGCGCATGACCAGTTTTTCGAGGGAGGTGATGAGGATTTTGCCGATGAAGGCCCGGGCGAAGAGCCCGATGCCGTAGAGGGCGGCCAGGGTGAGCAGGATGCCCAGGACGTAGTGGAATCTGGTGTCGGACAGCCAGTCGGCGGCCAGTCCCGAAAAAGGCCGCACAGCCCTGGCCCCGGCCCGAAGCAGCGGGGCTCCGGTACTGGCCAGGATGCCGAACAGGATGTCGAAGACCAGCCAGGTCACCCACAGGGGGGCCACGGTCAGGATGCCGATCAGGATGTGGCGTGAGAAGTGCCGCCCGTTGTCGGCCTTCGGTGCGTCCTGGGACATGAGGCCTCCGGTTTACGCAGGCTGCGGGGCCTTGCCCGGGGCTTGTGCGGGGTCGTTCAGGCGGCACATGCCCTGGGTGTGGGACGCCAGCCCGGCCCCGGCCTCCTCGTACATGTTGAATACGGCGCACACGCCGAGTTCCCTCAATTCTTCCACTTCCTCGGGATTGCGGGCGATGGCCGACACCTGGCAGGTAAATCCCAGGTTGCGGATCTGTCTGGCGGCGTACGTGTTGCCCTGGTGGTTGGGCATGGCCAGGACCATCAGTTCCAGGCAGATGTCGCTTTTGAGCTTGAGCCAGAATTCCGTGTCGCAGGCGTCCCCGAGGATCACCCGGCGGCCCGATTCCCGGTTGCAGTCCACACGCGCCGGGGCGTGCTCCACGCCCAGAATGTCTTCGCCGTAGGCGGGTTGCAGGGCGTCGTAGGCCCCCATGCCGATGCGGCCCATGCCGAAGATGACCGCCCTGGCCGACCCCAGGTCGATGGGCGCGTCATGGGGATGCAGACGCGTGCGTTCAAAACGCTTCAGCCAGCCGTGCATCAGCCGGTAGACGGCCTCCGAGCGGGAACAGGCCGGGGAGGCCAGGGCGAAGCTTAAGCTGACGGTCATGGCCATGACCAGCAGCCACCCCGGTGGAACAAGTCCCTGGCCGACGGCGATGGCCGAGACGATGAGCCCGAATTCGGAATAGTTGGTCAAAGCCAGCGCGGAAAACAGGCTGGTGCGGGCCCGCAGTCCGAAACGGCTGACGATCAAATGATAGATTCCCGTTTTGACGGGGAGAAGAAGGCAGAGCAGGGCGGCCATCCCGAGCATGTCCAGGGTGGGAAGGCCCTTCATGCCCACGGACAGGAAAAAGCCCACGAGCATCAGTTCCTTGAATCCGAACAGGGCCTTGGAGAGTTCCGAGGCCCGGTGGTGCCCGGCCACCAGAACCCCCAGAAACAAGGCCCCCAGATCCGGCTTGAGCCCCACCAGCCCGAACCCCTCGGCCCCGATGCCCAGGGCGTAAAAAAGCCCGCACAGGATGAACAACTCGCCCTTCCCGGCCAGATCCATGAGCTTGAAAAGGATCGGCCGGATCAGGGGCAAGGCCAGGACCGCCACAGCCCAGATGCTGGGAATCTTGCCCTCGGACACAGCCAGGTACAGCACCGCGAAGAGATCCTGCATGATCAGGATGCCGATGGCCACCACCCCGTAGAAGGCCGACATGTCGCCCTTTTCTTCCAGGGATTTGACCGCGAAGACCGTGCTGGAAAACGACAGGGCAAAGGCCAGGACCAGAAGCGCAGGCCAGTCCATGGCCAGAAGCGACGCCCCCGTTACGTGCCGCAGGAGGCCCAGGGCCGCGAACAAAAAGGCGGTGGTGACGACCATCTGCAGTGTGGTGCTGGCCCAGATGACGGGCTTGAGCAGGCCGCGCACATCGAGCTTGAGGCCGATGGAGAAAAGCAGCAGCGTGACGCCCAGATCGGCCACCATGTCCAGGCCGACCGGCTGGGCAAGTCCGAACAGGTTGTAGGCGAAACCGGCGACCAGAAACCCCACCATGGGCGGCAGGCCCAGGCGGGACAGGATCATGCCGAAACCGAAGGCGAAACTGACGAGAATAACCAGCATGGAGTCTCCAAAGGCTTGAAAGGCGGCGTATCAGAGGTTTTTAAAGAAAGTCGAAGGCAGCCGGATCGCCGCTGCACGGCCTCCCTCTAACCCGACCCTAAGCATGAATTCAAGCGTTACCGGACCGTCTGCGTGGACAGCCGATCCCTTCTCCGGCAGATTCGTCTTGACCACATGTTGCCTGGGACCGTAATCCAGACATATCCTGAGCGTATAACATCGGTTTATTCAAATGGAAGACAAAAAACAGTTCCCCCCGCAACCCGCGCCCCGGGCGAAGCTGATCGTCCTGGCCCTGGCCGTGGCCCTCTTGGGAGGCTGGGCGATGTTTGCCGAGATGAAAACCAAAGACGCCGCCGGGCCGCCGCTTCGCATCTACGGTCCCGGCGGGCCGTACCTGCCCATGCGCGAATGCGCCGAGGCCTTTTCCCGGGAGTTTTCCATCCCGGCCGAGGTGGTGAAGGGCCAGCCGGACCAGATCGCCGAACGCGTGGACACGGATGGCGACGTCTATTACGGCGGCGCGCCGTACATGATGGAGGACTTCATCCGGGACCATCCCGGGGTGGTGGACGCCGCCACGGTGCGCCTGCTTTTTCCCCGCCGCATCGGGATCATCGTACGCCGGGGAAATCCCAAGGGCATCCTGGGGTCGGCGGACCTGTCCCGGCCCGGGGTGTCCATCCTGGACGTGGGCCTGGAGAACATGGAGGCCTTCCGCGGCGACGTCCCGGGCGGGACGAAAAATGTCGGCCTGCACGTGACCTCCGGCGAGGAGGGATTTGCGGCCTGGACGGCGCACCCGGAACTGGACGCCTGGGTGACCTACCGGTCCTGGTTCGTGCGCCTGACGGACGGGGAGGCGTTTGTGCCCATCGACGGCCCGGTCGGGCTGCGCGGCACGCCCGTGGCCCTGACCTCGCGCACCCGGCGTTTGCACGATGCCACGGCCTTCCTGGATTTTCTGGGCACGGACGCGGCGAAACGCATCTTTCAGAAGCACGGCTGGGAGTGATCCGCGGCACAACCATGGCGGACCGGAGCCTTTGGCCGGGGCCGCAAAACGGAGGGCGACATGAGGATTCTGGGCATCTGCGCCAGTCCCAACGGCAAAAAGAGCCAGACCCGGCGGCTGGTCCAGGGGGTTCTGGACGGCGCGGCCTCCTGCGGCGCGGCAGTGGAATTCGTGGACCTGTGCAAACTTGACATCAAGTTCTGCATCGGCTGCCGCAAGTGTTTCGACACCGGGGCCTGTTTTTTCCAGGACGACTATCAGGGGCTTTTGGACAGGATGCTGGCCGCCGACGGCATGGTCTGGGGCTCGCCCAACTATTCCTTTTGCGTCAGGGCCCAGATGAAGGCCCTGATCGACCGCATGGCCGACGTGATCCATTTGCAGTCCTTTGACGGCAAATACTGTTGCGCGGCGGCCACGGGCGGCCGCGACGACACGGTCATCACCCGCTATCTGTCCATGAATTTTCTGGATTTCGGGGCCTACGTCACGGGCACCGTGGGCGCGGTGGTGACCCAGGGTCCGCAGGCCGTGGACGCGGCGGAACAGACCGCCCTGGCCCTGGGCCAGGCCCTGTATGCGGACATCCGCGACAGGCGCCCCTATTTCGATCAGCGTAAGGATATCGACAAAAACCGCCATGAATTCCAGGCCAAGATCCGGGCCGCCAAGGACGTGTGGCGCAACCAGTACGCCTATTGGGAGGCGCGCGGCTGGCCCTAGGGCGGCGTGCCGCCGGTCTGGAGAATGGACGTCGTGACGCCGGTCTGGAGAATGGACGTCGTGATGCCGGTCTGAACTCACGGCGTCGTGACGCCGGGTCAAGGCCGCTGCCTCGGGACCTTCGTCTCCCGATCGTCGTGACGTCCGGCCGCGTCAGCCCAGTTCCATGACCCGGTCCAGGGCCGCAAATGCCTGCTCCACGCCGACGCCGGTCAGGCACGGCGGCGGCACGGGGCAGTGCGTCGCGAAATGTCCCGAGGTCACCTGAACGCAGGGGCTGCACGGCATGTCCGCCGTCACCACGGCCATGCCCAGCGGCCCCCACTGCCGGGGCGAGGTCGGCCCGAACACGGACACCCCGGGGATGCCCAGCAGGCCCGCCAGGTGCATGGGGCCGCAGTCTGCGCCGAGAACGGCCCGGGCGTGCCGCATGGCCGCCATGAGGTCCATGAGGTTTCCCGGCGCAAGGCGCGGCCATGGCCCGACATCCACGCCGCGTTCCACTTCCGCCGGTCCCAGCACGAAAACCGGTTCGAGACCGGTCTTTGCCAGCATCGAGGCCACACGTTGAAAATGTGCCATGGGCCAGGTCTTTTTGACGTGCCCCGCGCCAGGGAAAAGAAGCACGGCAAGCGGGCCTGATTTTTCCGTACCGACCGGGCCGACTGTACCGACCGGGCCGACCGGGCCGACTGTGCCGACCGGGGTGACTGGGCCGATGGCCCCGATGGTCCTAATGGCCCCTCTGAACGGATGCGCGGCGATGGCCCTGTCCCGGCCCAGGGTGGCCAAGGGCGTTCGGCCTCCGAAGCGGTCTCGGAAGACGGCCAGCCAGTCGTCGCGCCAGGGGATGCCCCGGGCGGCCAGGGACTCGCGATAGAGGGCATGGGGCGGCTCCAAGCGGCCCGGGACCACCCCGGGCAGAAACAGGAAGCGCGGGTCGTCCGGGACATCCGGCCGCCGGAAAAGCCCCGGGCGGATCACCAGGGTCTCGGCCAGATCGGGAGGCCAGCGGTCAGCCCCGTACAGGGCGTCCAACGCCTGGCCCATCCGTGGCGGACAGGCGGCGGCCCCAAGGGCCGCGAAAAAGGGGGCATGGCCCGGACGGGTGCGGAAAAAGCACGGAACGTGGCAAAACGTATGAAAAAGGGTCAGCGCCGCAGGCCACGCCGCCAGCATGTCGCCCAGGGCCCCGTTGTGCTCGAACACGATGCGGCTGAAATCAGTCTTGTCAGTCATATCCGTTTGGCGTAACTTTGAAAAAAGGAAAATGAAGGTTTTTGGCCTCTTGCCCCGCTTGGACACGCTGGGCGACGGCCAGGGAGCCCCCATGCCTGCGACCAAGCCTTGTCCGCACTGCGGCATGCCCGTGGTGCATCACGACAATCCCGTGCCCACCGTGGATGCCGTCATCCATATCCCCGGGCGCGGGGTGGTGCTCGTGAAGCGGAAAAACGACCCGCCCGGCTGGGCGTTGCCCGGCGGATTCGTGGACTACGGCGAGACCGTGGAGGCCGCCGCCATCCGCGAGGCCAGGGAGGAAACCGGGCTTACGGTGGAGTTGACCGGTCTTCTCGGGGTCTATTCCGATCCCCGGCGCGACAGGCGGCTGCACACCATAAGCGTGGTCTTCACCGCGCAATGCCTGGATGCGGATGCGTTGGCCGCCGGTGACGACGCCGGAGACGCCCGGGCGTTTCCCCTGGACCGGCTGCCCGAACCCCTGGCCTTCGATCACAGCCATATTCTCGAAGACTATGCCCGGTTGTACCGGAAACACAATCCACGTCCCAGATGATTTTCGGCCTTGTCACGGGACCGGCATGATGCGAAGGATACAAGTGATGAGGACGCATGGTCGCAGACCATTTCGGGGAATGTGATGAAGTTTAACCACAAGGTGTTGTTTGTCGCCTCGGAGATGTATCCGTTCTCCAAGACCGGCGGTCTGGGCGACGTCATGGGCGCGCTGCCCGTGGAACTGAAGCGCCAGGGCGTGGATGTGGCGCTGATTTGTCCCTTTTACGGCCGCCTGAACACCGGCGACCACCAGTTGCGGCTGGTCTATTCCAAATGCCGGGTGGGCTATCCCTGGGCCCCGGTCACCGCCGACATCTACACCGCCGTGCACGAGGACGTCCCGGTCTATTTCGTGCAGCGCGGGGAATACTTCGACCGGCGCTACTACTACAACACCCACGACGGCGACTATTTCGACAACTGCGAACGCTTTATTTTTTTCTGCCGGGCCACCCTGGCCTGGGCCAGCCGTCTGGACGGGGCCCCGGCCATTGTCCACGCCCACGACTGGCAGGCCGCCCTGGTCCCGGCCTATCTGCATTTTTTGCGGCCCGAGGCCCCGTTCTGGCGCAACACCAAGACCATCCTGACCATCCACAACCTGGCCTTCCAGGGGCGTTTCGCCTCCCGGCTCTTTTTCGGCTCGGGCCTGCCGCCCGAGGCCTGGAACATGGACGGCGCGGAATACTGGGGCGATTTCAACCTGCTCAAGGCGGGCATCGCCTACAGCGATCTGGTGACCACAGTCAGTCCCTCCTATGCCCTGGAGATTCTCTTCCGGCAGTGCGGCTGCGGCCTGGAGGGCATCCTCACCAAGCGGGCCGTCAATCTGCGCGGCATCTTAAACGGCGCGGACTATGCCGTGTGGGATCCCTCGGGGGACAAGTATCTGCCCTGCACCTACAACCCGGACGAACTGGCGGGCAAGGAGCTGTGCAAGCGCAACCTCCTGGCCGAACTGGGCATGAAGAAAAAGCTGGCCAAGCGGCCGGTGCTCGGATTCATCGGCCGTTTGCGCCGTCAAAAGGGCATCGATCTCTTGATCGACATCCTGCCCAGGCTCATGGAGCAGGACATCGGCGTGGTGGTCCTGGGCGAGGGCAATCTGGAATTCGAGGCCAAGCTCATGGACATGGTGGAGCGCTATCCCGGCCGACTCGGGGTGCGCATCGGCTACACGGAAGACCTGGCCCACCGCATCCAGGCCGCTGCGGACATCTTTCTCATGCCCTCGCGCTACGAGCCCTGCGGCCTGACCCAGATCTACGCCCTGCGATTCGGCACTCCGCCCGTGGCCACGGCCGTCGGCGGCCTTCGGGACACCATCGTCCCCTGGCCCGACCCGGCAGCCACGGGTTTCACCTTTGCAGCCGCCGACCCGGACCTGTTTTATGCGGCCATCCAAAACGCCATCGACGTCTATTCCCGCCCGGACGAGTGGCGGGAGATGGTCGTACGGGCCATGCGCGCCGACTTCTCCTGGGAGAAGGCGGCCAAGGCCTACATCCAGGTCTACCGGGAACTGGGGGCGGACCTATGAGGACCGGCCATGACCATCGATCTTTCCCATGTGGCGTCGAGTCCGGTTAACATCGCTGAATTCGACCTGTACCTGTTCGGCAAGGGCCGTCACTTCGATCTCTACCGCGTGCTTGGGGCGCATCCCGATGTCCGCGACGGCCATGAAGGCTACCGCTTCGCCGTCTGGGCCCCCCATGCCCGGTCCGTGAGCGTGGTCGGGGAGTTCAACGACTGGACCCCGGGCAGGCACAAGCTGTATCCCGTGGCCGCATCAGGGGTGTGGGCCGGTTTCATACCCGGCGTGGCGCGGGGCGCGCTCTACAAGTTCGCCGTGCGCCAGCACGGCGGGGACATGGCGCTCAAAATCGACCCCTATGCCTTTTTCGCCCAGACCCGGCCCGAGACGGCCTGCCTGGCCTGGGATCTGGACAACTATTGCTGGAACGACGCAGCCTGGATGCAGGCCCGCCGGGAGCGGGGCCTGCCCATCAATGAGGCCGTCTCCATCTACGAGGTCCATGCCGGATCCTGGCGGTTTCGGACCAGCGAGTACGGCTCCTTTCTGTCCTACCGCGAACTGGCCGATGAACTCATCCCCTACGTGGCGGATCTGGGATTCACCCATATCGAGTTCATGCCCCTGGCCGAACATCCCCTGGACGAGTCCTGGGGCTACCAGACCGGGCACTATTTCGCCCCCACCTCCCGCTTCGGCTGCCCCGAGGATTTCAAATACTTCGTCGACGCCTGCCACGGCCGGGGCGTGGGCGTCATCCTGGACTGGGTTCCCGGGCATTTCCCCAAGGATGACTGGGGGCTGGGCCGCTTCGACGGCACCGGGCTCTACGAGCATGAAGACCCCCGCCAGGGCGAGCACCCCGACTGGGGCACCTACGTCTTCAACTTCGCCCGGCATGAGGCAAAAAATTTCCTTTTTGCCAACGCCCTCTACTGGCTCAAGGAATTTCACATCGACGGCCTGCGCATCGACGCCGTGGCCTCCATGCTTTACCTGGACTATTCCCGGCAGGACGGGGAGTGGGTGCCCAACGAATACGGCGGCAAGGAGAACATCGCGGCCATTGAGTTTCTGCGCGACCTCAATACCGTGGTGCACGAGCATTTTCCCGGCGCGGCGGTCATCGCCGAGGAATCCACCTCCTGGCCCGGGGTGTCCCGGCCGGTCTACGCCGGGGGCCTGGGGTTCACCTTCAAGTGGAACATGGGCTGGATGAACGACACCCTGTCCTATTTCGCCAAGGAGCCCATCCACCGCTCCCACCATCAGAACAACCTGACCTTTTCCATGCTCTACGCCTTCCACGAAAACTTCATCCTGCCCCTGTCCCATGACGAGGTGACCCACGGCAAGAAGGCGCTTTTGTCCAAGATGCCCGGGGACATGTGGCAGATGTTCGCCAACCTGCGGCTTTTTTACGCCTACATGTGGGCCCATCCCGGCAAGAAGCTCCTTTTCATGGGCGGCGAGTTCGGGCAGTGGCGGGAATGGAGCTCCCGGGAGCCCCTGGACTGGGCGCTCCTGGAGTTCCCCACCCATCAGGGGGTCATGACCCTGGTACGGGAATTAAACGGCCTGTACCGGCGAACCCCGGCCATGCATGTCCGGGACAACGACTGGACGGGATTTGAGTGGGTGGATTTGACGGACTACGCCTCCTCGGTCATCTCCTTTCTGCGCAAGGCCCCGGACGGCTCGCAGATCCTGTGGGTATTCAATTTCACCCCCGTGGTCCGGGAAAAATACTGCGTGGGCTGCCGCGTCCCGGGGTATTGGCATGAGCTTTTCAACACCGACGCCGCGTGCTTCGGCGGCTCCAATGCGGGCAACGCCGGTGGCGTCCAGGCCCGAACCTCGGCCCTTGGCGGCTGGCCCCACTACCTGGAATTGACCCTGCCGCCTCTGGCCGCCGTAGCCCTGACCCCGGAATCCGGGCCGTCCCTGGCCCCGGATACGGCGGCGTAGCGACGTATCCTGCGACGTGTCCCGCCTGGGCGGGCAAAAGGAGTGTGCGGCCATGGATCGTGCCCGCATGAAGACCATGCTCATCACCCTGGGCGATTCCAACGGCCTGGGGCCGGAACTGGTGTGCCGCCACTTTTTGCAAGGCGCCAGTCCCGTGGACGGCCGCTATCTGCTCATCGGGCCGGAGACGGCCCTTTCCTGGCATGTGGCCCGCCTGGGCGGGGGACGGTTCTGGGAGCGTCTGGCCGCCCCGCAACAGGCAGCCTCCCGGGACGCCGGGGTCTACCTGTACGTGCCCGAGCGGCTGGAGGGCATGGCCGTCCTGCCGGGGGTGGAAAACGTCAGCGGCGGACTGGCCGCCGGACTTTCCCTGGAGGTCGCCTGCGACCTGCTCATGGGGCGTCTGGCCGGGGCCATCGTGACCGGTCCCTTGAGCAAGCTGGCGCTCAACCGGGCCGGGTTCGCCTTCCCGGGACATACCGAGTTTCTGGCCGAGCGGGCCGGGGTGGGGCCCGAGGGGGTGTGCATGCATCTGTGCGGGCCGCGCCTGCGGGTCAGTCTGGCCACCACCCATCCTCCGCTACGCCAGGTCCCGGATCTCATCACCCGTGAGCGCATCCTGACCTGTCTGCGCCTGACCCACGGCTTCGTCCGGGCTCTGGGGCTTTCCGCGCCGATTGCGGTGTGCGGGGTCAATCCCCATGCCGGGGAGGGCGGGCTGCTCGGCCGGGAGGAGATCGAGGTGCTGGAACCGGCCATGGCCGAGGCCCGGGGCGAGGGCATCGACGCCGTGGGGCCGCTTCCGGCGGACACGGTCTTTTTCCGGGCCGCCTCGGGCGAGTTTTCCGCCGTCCTGGCCATGTACCACGATCAGGGCCTTGGACCGCTGAAGCTTTTGCACTTCCACGAATGCGTCAACGTGACCCTTGGGCTTCCCTTCATCCGGACCTCCGTGGGCCATGGCACCGGTTTTGGGCTGGTGGGCACGGGCAAGGCCGACCTGGGCAGCTTCCAGGCGGCGGTGGAGCTGGCCCGGACGCTTCTGGCCGCCGGGTAGCCATCTGCCGTCATGTCGTCCCTTGCGTCCTTCGACCCCCTGGTCGCGGCCTGGTTCCGGGAGCGGCTGGGGACGCCCACGGCCGTGCAGGCCGAAACCTGGGCGCGGGTGGCCCGGGGCGAGCATGTGCTGGTGGCGGCCGAGACCGGCAGCGGCAAGACCCTGGCTGCTTTTTTGCACGTCATTAACGCCCTTCTGACCGGCGGGATGCCCACGGGCGGGCTGCGGGCGCTGTACGTCTCGCCGCTGAAGGCCCTTGGCGCGGACGTGCGCGAGAACCTGGCCGGGCCGCTGGCGGAACTGCGTCGCCGGTTCCAGGCCGCCGGACGGGCCGTCCCCGAGGTGCGGGTCATGACC
>JAVHLG010000075.1 GCA_031082225.1 Desulfovibrionaceae bacterium
CCTCCGGCCGTTTCGGCCGGGGGAAAACCGGAAAAGAGACGGGGGGTCCGGGGGGACATGGTCCCCCCGGCCGCCGGAGGCTCTCTCTTCTTCTTATTCTTCGTCTTCGTCCTCGTCGTACCACTGGGCGGCCATGATGGGGCCGTAGTAGATGGCTTGGTCTTCGAGTTCCTCTTCGATGCGCAGGAGCTGGTTGTATTTGGCCAGCCGGTCGCTGCGCGACAGGGAGCCGGACTTGATCTGTCCGGCGTTTAGGCCCACGGCCAGGTCGGCGATGAAGCTGTCCTCGGTTTCGCCCGAGCGGTGGGAGATGACCGTGGTATAGGCGGCCTGTTTGGCCATTTCGATGGTGTCCAGGGTCTCGGTGACGGTGCCGATCTGGTTGAGCTTGATGAGGATGGAGTTGGCGATGCCCTGGTCGATGCCCTCGGCCAGGATGTCCGGGTTGGTGACGAAGATGTCGTCGCCCACGAGCTGGATGTTGTCGCCGAGTTCGTTGGTCAAAAGCTTCCAGCCGTCCCAGTCGCTTTCGGCCAGGCCGTCTTCGATGGACACAATGGGGTATTTGGGGATGAAATCGGCCAGATATTTGACCATGTCCTTGGAGGACAGGTTCTTTTTCTCGCCGGTCAGGATGTATTTGCCATCCTTGTAAAATTCCGAGGCGGCGGCGTCGATGGCCAGGGAGATTTCGTCGCCGGGGCGGTAGCCGGACTCCTCGATGGCCTTGACGATGTATTTGAAGGCCTGGTCGTGGTCCTTCAGGTTGGGGGCGAAGCCGCCCTCGTCGCCCACGGAGGTGACGTGGCCGTCCTTGGCCAGGATCGTCTTCAGGGTGTGGAAGGTCTCCGCGCCCATGCGCAGGGCGTCGGCGAAGGTCTTGGCCCCCACGGGCAGGATCATGAATTCCTGGATGTCCAGGTTGTTGGGGGCGTGCATGCCGCCGTTGATGATGTTCATCAGCGGCACGGGCAGCACCTTGGCGTTGATGCCGCCCAGGTACTGATACAGCGGCAGCCCCACGAAGTTGGAGGCGGCCCGGGCCACGGCCAGGGACACGCCGAGTATGGCGTTGGCGCCCAGGCGGGATTTGTTCTCGGTGCCGTCGGTCTCGATCATCAGGTTGTCGATGGCCACCTGCTGGGTGGCGTCCATGCCCACCACGGTCTCGGCCAGTTCGCCCTGGACGTTTTCCACGGCCTTGGTCACGCCCTTGCCGCCGAAGCGGCTTTCTTCGCCGTCGCGCAGTTCCAGGGCCTCGCGGGAGCCGGTGGATGCGCCGGACGGCACGGCGGCGCGGCCGGATGCGCCGGATTCCAGGGTGACTTCCACCTCAATGGTGGGGTTGCCGCGGGAATCGAGGATTTCCCGGGCCCAGACGGCGGCTATGGTGCTCATGGCCTTCTCCTTGGTACGTTTGGGGTGCTGGTTGGCGGCGGATGAAGGGAACAGGCCCGTCGTTCCGCCGTGAAGCATATCCGAACTTCTCGCGATTATTAACCCCCAAATGGGGCGAAATCGCGGCAAACGACAGCGGTTTCGCGACGCGTCGGAAACGTGTTCCGACGCGTCGCGGCTGGTTTGCTACGGGCAGACAATAGGCTGATAGACGACCTCGTCGCCCATTTGCATGGGCTGGTAGCAGGTGCTCCCGGCCTGATAGATGATCGCCCCGGCGATGGACAGGGCCACGGCGGCGGCGGGCAGCGCCCAGACATACGCCGCGCCCGGGGGCAGCACCGGCCAGGGCCTGGGGCCCCAGCCCGGCCCGTATGGGCCATAGGGTGCGTAAGGCCCGTAAGGCCCGTAAGGACCATAGTGACCGTGGGGCGGCGGGGGCGGCGGCACGGGCATGGGCGGCCGTGGTCCGGGTCCGGGCGGGTAGGGGCCTGGGCCGGGCATGGGCGGCCGTGGTCCGGGTCCGGGCGGGTAGGGGCCCGGGCCGGGCATGGGGCCGGGACGTGGTCCGGGTCCGGGAGGCATGGGGCCTGGGCCGGGCATGGGGCCGGGACGTGGTCCGGGTCCGGGAGGCATGGGGCCGGGTCCGGGCATGGGGCCGGGGCGTGGGCCGGGCTGGAAGCCGGGGCCGCCGGGGGCTGGGCGCATGGAGCCGCTGGCCGGAAATCCTCCGGCGGGAGGTCTGCCGGGTCCATCCGGACGGAAACCGGGACCGCCCGGGCCGCCAAAGCCGGGCGAGCCCATGCCGCCCCGGGCGGGCATGCCGCCCGGGGGGCCGCCGAAGCCGCCGCGCGGGCCGCCGCCGAATCCCTCGGGGCCACGGGACATGGCGGCAAAGGGGAACAGGCCGACCAGGGTGAGGCTCAAAAAAGAGCACAAAAACAGTCGTGCGCAGGAGTTCATGACGGCCTCCGGTTACGGGCTGACGGTTTGCGGGCCCGCAAGGGGGATGATGTCGATTTTCGTGGCCGACGGCGGCGGGGTGAAGGCGAAAAAGGAGTCCTTGAGCCGGGGGTTGAGCTTCCAGTCCACGAGCATGGCCTCGTAGTTGGGCGCGCCGACCAGGGTCTTGTCCACGATGACCAGCTTGCGCGGCAGGGGGGTTTTGCCGTCGGCGATCCAGATCTGCCAGTCCACGTCCTTCTGGCTGAAGGCCAGGTGGTGGCAGGGCACGCCCTGGACCATGCGCAGGCCCACGTACATTCCCGACAGGACGCCCTCGGTGAGGCTCTCGTGGGGCGAACTGAGGATCAGTTCGGCCAGGGGGGCGGCGACCCCGTAGGTGTCCAGCACCTTGGCCAGGGCCGTGTCCAGGTCGCCCGGGGCGGGGAGGACGGAATAGGAGTTTTTGGTCTGGTTGAAGATGGAGAACGTGGCGCCGTCAAAGGTGATGGTCTTGATCTCAAGGTCTTGGACCGTGTCGGCCCGGGCCCTGTCGGGGCGGCGCACGGCAATGGTCTCGGTGCGCGAGGTCTGCAGCGTCAGCCCGCCCTGGAAGACCTCGTCCACATTGACCTCGGCCCTGAAGGCGAAGGACTTGAGATCTTTGAGGAAATCGCACATCCGGGTGAGATGCTGCATGGCCACGGGGTCGATGGCCGGGGCGTCGGCCTTTGGGGCCGCCGGGGACGCAGCCGGAAGCAGCAGCAGAACCGCCGCGAGGGCTGCCGTCCAGATTGTTGTACGCATGCTGGTCTCCTTTGCAGAGGTCTTTGCAGGGTGGGAAAGGCAACTGGCAGGAAAGGGATCGAAAAAGGCCGAAGCCCGGGGAGAAGCCCGGTTTGCTATTGAACCACCGATCTTTTTTTACGCTTTTGCGGGGTGGAGGCAAGGGGGAAAACGGCGTCCCGGGTGGGATGAAATTTTGGCGACAGCATGCGCGTTATTGTGTTTATTCCTTGAACCGATAGCCCACCCCGGTCTCCGTATGCAGATGCCGGGGGCGGGCCGGGTCATGTTCGATCTTCTGGCGCAGTTTGTGAACATGGATGCGCACGTAATGCTCCTGTTCCAGGCTGTGTTTGCCCCACACCTCGCGTAAAAGCTGGCCATGGGTGACGACCTTGCCCGCATGCCGGGCCAGGAAGGACAGGAGCTTGAATTCCGTCGGCGTCAGGTGGATGTCCGCTCCGTCCAGGCTGACCACATGCCCCGCAAGGTCGATGGACAGCCCGCCGAACCGCAAAACCGGATCCGACGGTGTCTCCGGCGCAGTCCTGCGGCGCAGCAGGGCCCGTATCCTGGCCGCAAGCTCCGCCAGGGAGAAGGGCTTGGTCAGATAGTCGCTGGCCCCGGCGTCCAGGGCCGATACCTTGTCCCGCTCCTGCCCCCGCGCGGAGAGCACGATCACCGAGGCCCGGCTCCAGGGCGGCAGGGCGGAGAGAACCTGTACGCCGTCTAAGTCCGGCAGTCCAAGATCCAAAAGGATCACCTCCGGATCGTGAGACGAGGCCAGGGTCAGGGCTTCTCGGCCGGTGGCGGCCTCGATCACGGCGTAGCCCTCCGCTTCGAGGTAAGGGCGCAGGAAGCGGTGGATGGCCGGTTCGTCGTCAACGGCCAGGATGGTGGTTTTTGTCGTGCCCATAAAGTGGCAGGGTCAGGGTGAACCTCGCCCCTGTGGCGGGGTTGTTCTCGGCGGCGATGGACCCGCCGTGGGCCTTGGCCACGGCCCGGCAGATGGCCAGCCCCAGGCCGTGTCCGGTCGGGCCGGTCCGGTCGCCGCGCTGAAAACGTTCGAAAAGCGCCTCATGATCCCCCTCGGGAAGCCCTGGACCGTCGTCGCTGACCACGACGACGGCGCTTGCTGCGTCGACCGAGGCGGTGACCATGATCCTCGTTCCCTCCTGCGTGAATTTCGCCGCATTTTCAAGAAGATTCAAAAAGACCTGTTCCATAAGCACGGCGTCCATGGGCACTGGCGGCATGTCCGGGGGGATGTCCACCGACACGATATGGCGGGCCAGTTGCGTCTCCAGGCGGGCCAGGGCGCTGCCCACCACCTCCTCCAGCGGGACAGGGCTCCATGTGGGGGCCATGGTTCCCGATTCCAGGGCGGCGATGCGCAAAAGATTGTCCACCAGCCGCGTCAACCGGGAGGCTTCGGCAGCGATGTTTTCCTCCAGGGATTGGCGAACCCCGGGGGCTGCCCGGTCTCCCAGGGCGAGGAGGCTCTCGGCGGACCCGGAGATGGCCGCCAGCGGCGTACGGAAATCATGGGTCACCGTGGACAAAAGGGCTGAGCGCAGCTTTTCGCGATCCGCGTGTATCTTGGCTTTGAGGGACGCCTCCTCCAGCCGGTCCACGTCCAGGGCCAGAGCGGTCTGGCGGGCCACGGCGTCCAGAAGGCGCTGCCTGTCGGGCAAAAGGAGGACGTCGCGTGCGGCCGTGTTCCGGGGCCGGACGGCCAGGACGCCAAGGGTGCTGTTTGTGCCCAGCAGAGGCATGAAGAGCGTGTCCGAATCCGCAAGGGTGCGGGTGGAAAAGCCTGCGGCGTGGCCGTTGTCGAAGACCCACTGGGCCACGGCCAGATCCTTCTCCGGAAGGGATTCCCCTTCATTGGCAAGGAAGGCGTCGGCGAGACGTTTCCCCGCGCCGGGCAAAAGAACCAGCACCGCGCAATCGAACACCTGGGCAATGTGCTCCCGGGCCGCGGCAACGAGGCCGGCCGCCCCCCTGGTGGCGGCCAGACGCCGGGACAGGCGGGACAGTTCCGATGCCTGCTGTTCCAGCAGCCCGGCGCTTTCGGCCTGGGCCTTGATGCGCCAGGCCATGCCGCCGATGACCAGGGCCACGGCGAACATGACGGCAAAGGTCACCAGATAGGCCATGTCAGCCACAGTGAAACTGTAGCGCGGCGGCACGAAGCAGACATCGAAGGCCAGGACGCTCAAGGCCGCTGCCAGGATCGAGGCCCGGCGCGGCAGCCAGACGGCCACGGCCATGACCCCGAGCAGGTAGACCATGATCAGGTTGGCCAGGTCGAAATAGGGGTACATGGCGTAGCACACGGCCGTACAGCCACCAACGACGAGGGCGGCGGCGGCATGGGAGCGCCACGGCTGGGTCCGAAGCGGCGTCCGCCTGACGGCTGGAGCCGGGCCGCCCGTGTCCTGGCCTTTGATGACGTGGACGTCGATCTCCCCGGACAGGCGCACCAGTTCGTCCACGGGGCTGCCGCGCACGAGATCCATAAAGCGCCGCCGTACGGGCTTGCCGATCACGATGCGGGTGGCGTTGAGCCGTCTGGCGAAACCGACGATGAGCCGGGCCACGTCGCCTCCGGGCAGAACGTGGGTCTCGGCCCCGAGTTCCCGGGCCAGATCCAGATTGGCCATGGCCCGGGCCGTCAGTTCCCCCTCGGGGCGCTGTTGGACGTACAGGGCGTGCCATGAGGCGTGCAGGCCGTCGGCCAGCCGCTTGGCGGCCCGGACCAGGGTGGCGGAGGAGGGCGACGGACCGACGCATACCAGGATGCGTTCCGCCGTGGGCCAGGTGGTGGTGATGGAATGCCCCAGCCGGTAGACGAGCACCTCGGTGTTCACCCGGTTGGCGAGTAAGCGCAGGGCCAGTTCCCGCAGGGCGCTCAAGTTCCCGGAGCGGAAGAAGTTCTCCCGGGCCCATTCGGCCTGTCCGGGCATATAGACCTTGCCCTCGCGGAGGCGTTTTTGCAGGTCTTCCGGAGGCAGGTCCACCAAGATGACGGACTCGGCCGTCTCCAACACCACGTCCGGCACGGTCTCGCGCACCCGCACCCCGGTGATCTGGGCCACGATATCGTTTAAGCTCTCCAGGTGTTGGACATTGAGCGTGGTCCACACGTCAAGGCCGTGTTCGAGCAGTTCCTCCACGTCCTGCCAGCGTTTGGGATGTCGTGAGCCCGGGGCGTTGGCATGGGCCAGTTCGTCCACCAGGATGAGCGCCGGGCGTCTGGCCAGGGCTGCGTCCAGGTCGAACTCTTCCAGCGTGTGCCCCTTGTACTCGATTGTGGCACGGGACAGAACAGGCATGCCGTACATGAGGGCATCGGTTTCCTCGCGGCTATGGGTCTCCACGAGCCCGGCCACCAGGTCCAGGCCCTCGGCCATCTTGAGCCTGGCCGCCTCCAGCATGGCGTAGGTCTTGCCCACCCCCGGGCACATGCCAAGGAAGACCCGCAGTTTCCCCCGTTTTTTTGCCGCATCATCCCGTTTGGCCATGGCCAGAAGGGCATCCGGATCGGGGCGGGTGTCGTCGTCGCGCATGGGAAAAGCCTACTCCTTTGCCGTCAGGGCATCCAGGGCCAGATTCAGACCAAGCACGTTCACCCTTGGTTCCCCCCACAATCCCCACAGCCGACCCTCCGTGTTCCGCTCGACCAGGGCGGCCACGACCTCCTGGGAAAGATGGCGCGCCTTCGCCACGCGGGGAACCTGGAAGGCGGCCGCCTCCGGTGAGATATGCGGATCCAGTCCGCTTCCCGAGGCTGTGAGGAGGTCCATGGGCGCATTTTCCCCGCCGTTTTCGGCGGCAAGGGTTGTTTTCCTTTCGGCCACGGCGTCGGCCAGAGCTGGGTTCGTCGGGCCGAGGTTCGATCCCGTTGAGGCGGCGGCGTTGTAAGCGTAGGGCGCGGTGGCGGAAGGTCTGCCGTGAAAAGAGCCGGGCGAGGCGAAGTC
Source organism: Desulfovibrionaceae bacterium (assembly GCA_031082225.1). Classification (GTDB taxonomy): domain Bacteria; phylum Desulfobacterota; class Desulfovibrionia; order Desulfovibrionales; family Desulfovibrionaceae; genus Desulfolutivibrio. Next base: position 7,110 of record JAVHLG010000075.1, read on the forward strand.
CCGGCCCACGAGCCTGGAACCGACGACTGCGCCGTCCCTGCGGATGAGGCTTCCCTCCGCCTGATCCGGGAAGAGCATCCGGGCGATGCCGGTCATGGCCAGGGGATAGGCCAGGCCGGTCAGGAGGGTCATCCACAGAAGCATGAGGTAGGCGGGCTTCAACTGCTTTTTTATGATCGAAAACATGGCGTTCTCCTATGCCAGGCCCAGGGCGGTGATGAGCATGTCGATGCATTTTATGCCCAGAAACGGGACCACGAGTCCCCCCAGGCCGTAGATCAGCAGGTTTTTTCGCAGGGCCACGGCAGCGGGTGCGGGGATGTATTGCACGCCCCGAAGCGCCAGTGGGATGAGAAAGACGATCACCAGGGCGTTGAAGATCACGGCCGAAAGCACGGCCGAGGCGGGAGTGGACAGGCCCATGACGTCAAGTGCCCCGAGTTGCGGATAGATGCCCGCGAAGACCGCCGGGATGATCGCGAAATACTTGGCGATGTCGTTTGAGATGCTGAATGTTGTCAGTGACCCCCTGGTCATGAGGAGCTGCTTGCCGATGGCCACCACTTCCAGGAGCTTGGTGGGGTTGGAGTCCAGGTCCACCATGTTCCCGGCCTCCTTGGCGGCCTGGGTGCCGGAGTTCATGGCCACGCCCACGTCGGCCTGGGCCAGGGCCGGGGCGTCGTTGGTGCCGTCGCCGGTCATGGCCACCATCCTGCCCTCGGCCTGATAGCGGCGGATGCGGGCCAGCTTGGCCTCGGGGGTGGCCTCGGCCAGAAAGTCGTCCACCCCGGCCTCGGCCGCGATGGCCGCCGCCGTGACCGGATTGTCGCCGGTGACCATAATTGTCTTTATGCCCATGGCCCGAAGCTCGGCGAAGCGCTCCCGGATGCCGCCCTTGACGATGTCTTTCAGCCAGATCACGCCGATGGGACGGCCGCTATCGGCCACTACCAGCGGCGTTCCGCCGGAGGCGGCCACCTCATGGATGCGGGCCTCAAGCTCCTCGGGAAACGGTTCTCCGGACTCCCGGGCCAGGTTTCTCACGGCGTCCGGAGCGCCCTTGCGCAGGGTCCGGCCGGGGAGGTTTACGCCCGAAAGCCGCGTCTGGGCCGTGAACGGAACAAACGTCGCCCCCAGGTCGTGCAGATCACGTCCCCGGATGTTGAAGCGCTCCTTGGCCAGAACCACGATGGAGCGGCCTTCAGGGGTTTCGTCCGCCAGGGAGGCCAGTTGCGCGATCTCGGCAAGCTCCTTTTCGTCCATCCCGGTTATCGGAAAAAACGCCGTGGCCTGGCGATTGCCCAAGGTGATGGTGCCGGTCTTGTCCAGTAAAAGCACGTCCACATCCCCGGCCGCCTCCACGGCCCGGCCCGAGGTGGCGATGACCCCGGCCTGGATGAGCCGGTCCATGCCCGCGATGCCGATGGCCGAGAGCAGCCCGCCGATGGTGGTGGGGGCCAGGCACACGAAAAGGGCGGTCAGGGCGGTGACCGTCACCGCCGAGCCCTGGCCCGCCAGGCCCACGGCCAGGGCGGACATGGGGCGAAGCGTCACGCAGACCACCAGAAAGACCAGGGTCAGGGAGGCAAGCAGGATGCCGAGGGCGGTTTCGTTCGGCGTCTTGCGGCGCTTGGCCCCCTCCACCAGGGAGATCATGCGGTCAAGAAATGTCTCGCCGGACTGGGCCGCCACCCGGAGCACCAGCCAGTCGGATAAAAGGCGCGTGCCGCCGGTGACGGCGCTCTTGTCGCCTCCGGCCTCGCGGATGACCGGGGCGCTCTCGCCGGTGATGGCGGATTCGTCCACCGAGGCGATGCCCTCCAATATCTCGCCGTCGCAGGGGATGGTATCCCCGGCGGTCACCAGCACCACGTCGCCCCGGCGCAGGCTGTCGGCCGGAAGCTCCGTGATCAGCGCCTCGCGATTGGTCGAGGCCAGCCGCTTGGCCACCACGTTGGTGCGCAGCCCGCGCAGGGCGGCGGCCTGGGCCTTGCCCCGGCCCTCGGCCATGGCCTCGGCGAAGTTGGCGAAAAGCACCGTGGCCCACAACCAGACGGCGATTGCGGCCACGAAGCCAAAGGGGGCCTCGCCATGTCCGGAAACGGCCTGGACGGCCAATGTGGAGGTCAGGATACTGCCCACGTAGACCGTAAACATGACGGGGTTTTTGGCCTGTGTGGCCGGGGACAGTTTTTTTATGCTTTCTGCCAGGGCCTGACGCACGATGGCGGCATCGAGCCCGGGGCGGTTCTTCCTGTTTTGGGACATGGTGCACCTCGTTATCGTGTCATGGCTAGATGTTCGGCTACGGGCCCCAGGGCCAGGGCGGGCACGAAGGTCACTGCGCCCACCACCAGGACCACGGCCACCAGCAGGCCGACGAAGATGGGACCATGGGTGGGCAGGGTTCCCGGATTTTCGGCCAGACGCTTTTTCCCCGCCAGGGAACCGGCCATGGCCAGCACGGGAATGATGAGCCAATAGCGGGAGACGAACATGGCCACGGCCCCGGCGATGGTCCAGAAGGGGGATGTGGCCGTGAGCCCGGCGAAGGCGCTGCCGTTGTTGTTGCCCATGGAGGAGAAGGCGTAGAGCATCTCGCTGAACCCATGCGGTCCGGGGTTGGCCACGGCGTCCGGAGGGCCGATGACGCAGGCCAGGGCCGTGCCCAGAAGGCACGTAAAAGGCGGGATGAGGATGACCAGGGCAGCCATCCGGGTCTCGAAGGGCTCGATTTTTTTGCCCAGATATTCCGGAGTGCGTCCGACCATGAGTCCGGCCACGAACACGGCCACCACGGCGAAGACCAGCATGCCGTACAGCCCCGATCCCACGCCGCCGTAGACCACCTCGCCAAGCTGCATGAGCAGCATGGGCCACATGCCGCCAAGAGGAGTGAAGCTGTCGTGCATGGCGTTCACCGATCCGTTGGAGGCGGCGGTGGTGGCGGCGGCCCACAGGGCCGAGGCGGCCACGCCATGACGCAGTTCCTTGCCTTCCAGGCTCGGGACGTGGGGGGCTCCGGCCTGGGTCAGAAGGGGATTGGGATGGAGTTCGGCCTGGACGGTCAACCAGGCGAATCCGGCGAACAGGATGGTCATGGCCATGAGCACAGCCAATCCTTGCCTCCTGTCGCCGACCATCACCCCGAAGGTGTGGCACAGGGCCGCCGGGATGAGCAGGATGGCCAGCATCGAAAGAAAGTTCGTCAGCGGGGTGGGGTTTTCCAGGGGATGGGCGGAGTTGACGTTGTAGAAACCGCCGCCGTTGGTGCCGAGTTGTTTGATGGCCACCTGGGAGGCCACCGGGCCTAGGGCTATGGTCTGGCCTGGCGTAGCGAGGGGCGTCGTATCCAATCCCCCCAAGGCGTCAGGCGCGACAGGGGTCGGACTGGGCAGCTTGATGTCCGAAGCCGCGACCGAGGCCGTAAGTGTCTGTGGAACACCCTGCCAGACCAGGGCCAGGGACAGGATGACCGAGAGCGGCAACAGCACGTACAGGGTGGTGCGCGTCAGATCCTTCCAGAAGTTGCCGAGCTTGTCGGTCTCGCGCCGGGTCAGACCCCGGATCAGGGCGGCCATGACCGCCATGCCCGTGGCGGCGGAGACGAAGTTTTGCACCGTGAGCGCCGCCATCTGGGTGAGGATGCTCATGGTGGTCTCGCCGCCGTAGGTCTGCCAGTTGGTGTTGGAAGCGAAGCTTATGGCGGTGTTTACAGCCACGAAGGGGTCGACGCCGGGAAGTCCGGCCGGGTTGAGCGGCAACACCCCCTGGAGGCGCTCTATGGCGTAGACCGCCACGATCCCCATGGCGTTGAAAAGCGTCACGGCCACGGCGTAGGTCTTCCAGTTCATCTCCCCGGACGTCCCTGCACCGGTCATGCGGGAGATCACGCGTTCCACGGGGCCGAGGACCGTGTCCAGGCCGCAGGGCTGTTCCTGGAACACCCTGGCGATGTAAAGCCCCAGGGGCCAGGAAGCCGCAAGCAGCACAGCCAGGAAGAACAGATAATGGGAAAGGGCGGTTGCGTTCATTCGAACCACTCCGGTTTACAGAGTGCGGCGACAAGGTAGACGAAGAGAATCGCTGCCAAAACGAGAGCCAGGATGTCCATGGTCATTTCTCCTCAGGTCTGGAGATGAGGCCGATCAGGCCGAAGAGTCCGGCCACCAGGGCCAGGGTGATCGCGAGAAGAAGGATGTCCATTTCCGCCTCCGGGGGCTTGGGCGAAAGATTTTGATTCGTGCTTCCGCCGTGATGCGTTGTTGGGAAAGACATACTTTCCGCCGTGTTTGGGAGGTGTAAAAACAGGAGCCGGGTGTGTAAAAACGGTGTTAACGTGTGGGGGGCGGGGGAGGAGGTAGACAGCGCATGAAAATGAACAGGACAGGCGGCATGCCAAGAGCCGTGCCCGCAACCCGATTCCCCTTTCCGCCCCGGAGCATTGGACAGGAGCGGGCGCGGATGGTAGAGACGGACCCCGTGAATTGATGATTCAACAGCTGTCGAATATGACGGAAAAGTAAATGATATTGGGAGTTTCATGACAAAAAAACTCTTCGGGACGGACGGCCTGCGCGGCCAGGTCAACATCTATCCCATGACCCCGGACGTGGTGCTGCGCCTGGGGTTGGCCGCCGGGCGGCATTTCCGCAACGGGAGCAAACGGCACCGGGTGGTCATCGGCAAGGACACCCGGCTTTCGGGCTACATCTACGAATACGCCCTGAGTTCCGGATTCTGCGCCTCGGGCATGGACGTGTTTCTCGTTGGCCCCCTTCCCACCCCGGCCATCTCGTTTCTGACCCGCAGCATGCGGGCCGACGTGGGCGTGGTCATTTCCGCCTCCCACAACCCGTACATGGACAACGGCATCAAGTTTTTCGATAGCCGGGGCTTCAAGCTTCCCGACGCCGTGGAGGCGGAGATCGCGGCCCGGGTGCTCGATCCCCAGGCCGAGTGGGACTATCCGACCCCCGAGGCCGTGGGCCGGGCCTTTAAAATCGAGGACAGCCCCGGCCGGTACAACGTCTATTTGAAAAACACCGTCCCCCAGGACGTGTCCCTGGACGGCCTCAAGGTCGTGCTGGACTGCGCCAACGGCGCGGCCTACCGGGTTTCGCCGCTCGTTTTCGAGGAACTCGGGGCCAAGGTGGTGAAGATCGGGGTGACCCCCGACGGCATCAACATCAACCGCAAGGTGGGGTCGCTGTATCCCGAGGTCACGGCGGCCAAGGTGCTGGAGACAGGCGCGGACATCGGCATCGCCCTGGACGGCGACGCGGACCGGGTCATCGTGGTGGACGAGAAGGGCCGCATTCTCGACGGCGACCAGATCATGGCCATCTGCGCCAAGGATCTCCTGGAGCGGGGCGAGTTGCCGGGCGGCGTCCTGGTGGCCACGGTGATGAGCAACATGGCCCTTGAGGCGTTCATGCGCGAGTGCGGCGGCAGGCTTTTGCGCACGCCCGTGGGCGACCGCTACGTGGTGGAGGCCATGCGCGGCGAGGGAGCGGCCTTCGGCGGCGAGCAGTCCGGGCATCTGGTGTTTCTACGCCACGGCACCACGGGAGACGGCACCCTGGCCGCCCTGCAACTGATCCGGATCATGCTGCAGACCGGCAAGCCCCTTTCGGAGCTATCGGGCCTTTTGACCCCCTATCCCCAGCGGCTGGTCAACGTGCATGTGGAGCGCAAAATCCCCTTCGACGAGGTGGCGGCCATCCGTGAGGCCGTGGCTGACGCCGAATCCGAGCTTCGCGGCGAGGGGCGGGTGCTTTTACGGTATTCCGGGACCGAGGCCGTGGCCCGGGTGATGGTCGAGGGGCGCGATGCGGGGATGGTGGAGCGGTTGACGGACGCCGTGGCCGAAACCCTGCGGGAGCACCTGCGCTAAACGGCCGGTTCGCAGGTTTCCCGACGGTTTTCCCGCTGGACAGTTCATTTCAAAGGCTTTAGAATCTTTATTTGATACATGCAGACCGGCGCGATCCCCTGCGGCGGGACGTTCGGACGGTGCGATTTTTTTCGTCCGTCGCTGCAACGTGCGACGGGCGGTCGATCACGGCGGGGACGGCATGGTCGAGTGATCCATCCTTTGTTAAGGAGACGAGCATGGAAATCAAGAAAGTGGTCATCCCGGTCGCCGGTTGGGGGACGCGATCCCTCCCGGCCACCAAGAACATTCCAAAGGAAATGCTCCCGGTCTATAATAAGCCCGTGGTTCAATACGTCGTGGAAGAGGCCCAGGTCTCCGGACTCACCGATGTGGTGTTCGTCACCAACCGTAGCAAGACCATCATCGAGGATCATTTCGACTACAATCTGGCTCTCGAAGACCTGTTGCAGCGCACGGGCAAGCTGGACATGCTGGAGCAGGTCCGGGCCGTGGCCGAGATGGTCAACATCATTTCCGTGCGCCAGAAAAAGCAGCTCGGCCTGGGACACGCCGTGCTGTGCGCCCGCGAGGTGGTGAAAAACGACCCCTTCGCGGTCATGGTCGGCGACGACCTCATGTTCGGCATGGAACCGGGCATCAAGCAGCTTTTGAGCGTGGCCATGGCCGAACACATGCCGGTCATCGGGGTCATGGAAGTGCCCCGCGAGCGGGTGTCCAGCTACGGCATCATCGACGGCGAGGAGTTCGCCCCGGGCCTGTTCCGGGTGCGCAGCCTGGTGGAGAAGCCCAAGGTCAAGGACGCCCCTTCGCGCATGGCCATCGTGGGCCGCTATGTGCTTTTCCCGGACATCTTCTACCATCTGGAAAACCTCTCCCCCGGGCACGGCGGCGAGATCCAGCTCACCGACGCCCTCAAGGGGCTGGCCGGAAACAACCGCCTGCTGGCCGTCAAGATCCAGGGGCAGCGCTTCGACGCCGGCGACTGGGCGGAATACCTCACGGCCAACATCTACTTCGCCCTGCACGACGAAAACCTGCGCGAGGCCCTGGTGCCCAGGCTGCGCCAGCTTTTGCCGTTCTCCGGCTAACGTCGCTTTTTCGATGCGGTTTTTTGCCGCCCGAAGAGATTCCAGCCGCCCGGGAGCTTCGAGCCCCCGGGCGTTTTTTTGGCCAAAACATGTCCGGATTCGTCAATGTGGCGCTGTTTAGCGCCCCCTTCGCCACCCTGACCTATGCCGTGCCCGAGCATCTGGCCGGGCTTGGACTGCCGCCGGGCCTTCGGGTGCTCGTGCCCCTGGGACGGTCCATCCGGGCGGGCATGATCCTGTCCGATGAGGCCCGGCCGCCGGACGGGGTGGAGACCAGGCCCCTGGTCTGGCCCCTGGAGCGCGCGCCCCTTTTGGATGCCGCCTATCTGGAGATGGTGGACAATCTGGCCGCCCGGCAGATGTGCCATCCCGGCCGGGTGCTGGGACAGATCCTGCCTGCGGGCCTGCGCCAGTCCAAGGTGGTGTTCGCCGCGCCCGAAAAGGCCCGCCTGCGGCGCAAAACCCCCCGGGCGCTCCTGGAGGCCGCCCCGGCGGAGGCCCTGGCCCTGGCCGGGCAATGGGCCGACGGAACCATGCAGGTCTCCGGCGCGGGCCAGACGCAGGAGCGCGCCCTGCGGCTTCTGGTGGATCCGCCCTGGCCCGTGCGGCCCGGGGCCTCGGCCCGCATCGCCCTTTTGGATTATCTCTACGAGCATGGCCAGACCCCGCTGTCGGTCGTGGCCGGGCATTTCGGCCGGGACATGGGGCCGGTGATCCGGGCCCTGGGCCAGCTTGGGCTGGTGGAGATGACCGCCTGCGACGCCGCGTCGCCGGACGGGGAGGAATATGGCCCGACCCTGCCGACCGAGCCGTGCCCGACCCAGGCCCTTTGCGCGCCGCTGACGGACGAGCAGGACGCGGCCATGGCCCATCTCTCCCCGCTTGTTTGCGCGCCGGGGGGGGCGGTGCGGCTGCTGCACGGGGTCACGGGCAGCGGCAAGACCCGGCTGTATCTGGAACTGGCCCGGAAGTGCCTGGACATGGGGCGGTCGGTGGTCCTTCTGGCCCCGGAGGTGGCCCTGGCCGGGCATCTGCATCGGGCCGTGACCGAGGCCCTGCCCGGGGCCACGGCCGTCTTGTCCCACGGTTCCCTGTCGCCTGCGGCCCGGGAGGCCGTTTTTCGCCGGGTCGCGGCATGCCCCACACCCCTGGTGGTGGTGGGCGCCCGTTCGGCCCTTTTTTTGCCGGTGGCCGCCCCGGGGCTGATCGTTATGGACGAGGAGCACGACGCCTCCTTCAAGCAGGAGGAGCGGCTGTCGTATCAGGCCAAGGAGGTGGCCTTTTTCCGGGCCAGACGCGAGGGCGGCCTGTTGCTCCTGGGGTCGGCCACCCCGGACGTCAAGACCTACCATGCCGCGCAGTGCGGCGCGGCGCCGTGCGTGGTCCTGTCCCGCCGGGTGGGGACCAGCCAGCCGCCCGAAATCGAGATCGTGGACCTGGGGCAGACGGTCAAGGCCCCCTCCCGCCGGGCGGGCTCGGGCGGGGAGAAGCCCCCCGAGCGCACGGCGGTCCTGGCCCAGGCCAGCGCCGTCGCCCTGGGGGAAACCGTGGCCCGGGGGGAGCAGGCCATCATCCTGCTCAACCGCCGGGGCTACGCGCCGGTCTTGTACTGCCTGGACTGCGAGTCCGTCCTGTGCTGCCCGGACTGCGACCTGGCCTATACCTTCCACAAGACCCGGCAGCGGCTGGTGTGCCACTACTGCGGCCGCACCCGGGATTTTCCCGCGCCGTGCGCCAAATGCGGCGGGACGCATTTTCTGCCCCTGGGGGCCGGGTCCGAGTCCCTGGCCGAGGAGCTTTCCGGCATCCTGCCTCCGGGAACCACGGTGGCCCGCCTGGACCGGGACAGCGCGGCCCGGCCCGGACGCAGCGACGAGATCCTGGCCGCCTTCGCCGTCGGCGAATCCCGGGTGCTGGTGGGCACCCAGATGCTCTCCAAGGGCCACCATTTCCCGAAGGTGACCCTGGTCATCGCCGCCGACGCGGACATGGGCCGCAACCTGCCGGACTACCGGGCCGCCGAGCGCACCTTCCAGCTTCTGGTGCAGGTGGCGGGCCGGGCCGGGCGGGGGAACCTCCCGGGGCGGGTGCTGATCCAGACCAGGAATCCCAAGGATCCTTTCTGGGAGCTGGTGCGCCGGGCGGACTATCAGGGGTTTTTTCAGGAGGAGCTCCGACGCCGGGAGAAATGGGGCTATCCGCCCTTTTCCAAGCTGGCCCTGGTGCGCATCAGCTTTCCCAAGGACGATCCGGCGGGCTTTGCGGCCCTGGCGGACATGGGGCGGGTGTTGCGCGAGGCGGCCGCAGCCGCAGGCGGCGTGCGCGTTTTGGGCCCGGCCCCGGCCTCCCTGCCGCTGATCGGCGGGCGCAGACGCTACCACTGCATGATCAAATCCCCGGACTGGCCCGCCATCCGCACCCTTTTCGCCAAGGTCCGGGCCGTGGCCCCCCGGGGGGGCGAGGTGCGCATCAGCCTGGACCTGGACCCGGTGGATATGCTTTAACGAACATGTACGCATGGGACCGCTGACCAGGGAGGGATGGATGGATACCTTTCACAACGACGACGCAGCGCTTTTGGAAAGCGTGGACCGGGTGCTCGCCACGCGTTCCCGGGCCGGGCTGGACGGCCTGGTGGGGGGCCTTGAGGCCATTGTGGTCAACACCGAACCGGAGCATTTCGCCGGGGCCGTGGCCGAGCTTCTGCGCTTTACCGGGTATCGCCTGGACCACGGGTTTTCCGGCCCGGGCCTGGATGCCGCGGTCATGTCGCTTCCCGGCAGCGCCGACATCCTCATCACCCGGCGAAAAGGCGGGGACAATCCCTTCCTGCCGTACAACGCCGGGGCCAAGGTGGGGGACCGGCTGGCCACGCGGCTTGAGACCTTCGTCTTTTCCTGTCGTGACCTGGAACGCTATGTCGCCATCCAGAAAAAACGCGGGGTGCGTTTTCTGACCCCGGACATGGTGCGCACCCCGGGCTACGACTTCATCCTGACCGCGCCTTCGGCGTATACCGGCAATTCCATCGGGCTCATCCAGTGGAAGGACCGCTCCCGGGGATATGCCCCTCCGGGCGCCCTCCCCCTGCATCTGGATCTGGTGAAGCCCGATGCGCCGCATCTGGCCAAAATCGGCCGCCTGGACCACGTGGCCACCCGGGTGCGGGCACAGGACCGCGACCCGGCCATCCTGGAATTTTTGTCCCTGACCAACTACCATTTCGACTTCGCGGTCTATGTGGAGTCCCTAAACTCCATCACCAGCGTGGCACGGCTTGGGGCGGGCGATTACGCCCAGGTCTTCACCTCGGGCATCACCCCCTTCACCACCCCGGAATCGTCCGGCCCCACGGAGATGTTCATCCACAACTGGGGGCTTCGGGCCCATCACATGGCCCTTGAGACCGAGGACATCGACGCCGTGGTGGAGGCCCTGCGGGGCGACGGCATGCGCTACATCTCGGATCTGGTGGGATCGCGGGAGGAGGGGCTCAAGCAGGTGTTTACGGTCATGTCGCCCACCACCTTCCTGGTCACGGAATACATCAAGCGTTTCGACGGGTTCGACGGGTTTTTCACCAAAAGCAACGTGACGCACCTGACCAAGGCTACGGAAAAACAGTAGGGCGCGGCATAGCCGCGCACCAGGCGCGCCCTGAATTATGAAGGCTGTTGTTGTGAACCACGGGGCCATGCAATGCATGGCCCCGTTTTGACGGGATTCCAAAGGGCGAAGCCCTTTGGCCGC
>JAVHLG010000076.1 GCA_031082225.1 Desulfovibrionaceae bacterium
GGAGGAGGCGGCGCCTCCTCCCCGGCCAGTCGCCTTTCTAATGCTTGTGCTTATGCTTGCCTACCAAGCCCTTGAGCGCCGTAAAGGCCATCTTGCGGCGCAGCATGCCGAGCTGGTCCTGAAGCGGCAGCCCCTTGGGACAGACGTCCTCGCAACCCAAAAGCCCCATGCAGCCGAAGATGCCCTGGTCGTTGCCCACGATCTCGAAGTATTCCGTGTCCGTGCGCTCGTCGCGGGGGTCCAGGATGAACCGGGCGATGCGGTTTAAGCCCACGGCCCCCAGAAAGTCCGGCCGGATGAGCGCGGTGCCGCAGGCGGCCACGCAACAGCCGCATTCGATGCACCGCTCAAGCTCGTAGATCTCCTCGGCCAGGCCGTTGTCCATGCGCTCTTCCAGGGCCGTGGGGTCGAACTCCTTGGAGGTGTGCACCCAGGACTCGACCTTCTGGTACATCTCGCGGAACCAGGTTCCGGTGTCCACCGAGAGGTCGCCCACCAGCTTGAAGGCAGGCAGGGGCATAAGCGTAATGGTCTCGGGGAGATCCTTGGTCTTGGTGTGGCAGGCCAGGCCAGGGCGGCCGTTGATGACCATGCCGCAGGCCCCGCAGATGCCGGCCCGACAGCAGAAGTCGAACATCAGCGAGGGGTCTTGCTCCTCGCGGATGCGGTTTAAGGCGATAAACAGGGTCATGCGGTCGGTCTCGTCGAGCATGAAGCGGTCCATGCGCGGCGGCGTGCCGGGATCCTGGGGATTGTACCGGAAGATGTTGAACGTCAGTATTCTGGACATGGCATGTATCCTTTAGGCGCTGATGATTTTGCCGCCGCCGTAGCCACGGTCGCCGGGGGGAATCTCGAAGACCTTGGTCGCCGGTTCGTAGGACAACTCCGGCAGGGAAGCGCCTTCGGGCCAGGTGGCCAGGGTCCGGTTGAGCCAGTCGCGGTCGTTGCGCTCCGGGAAGTCCTCGCGGGTGTGGCTGCCCCGGCTCTCGGTGCGCTTTAAGGCCCCGTAGGCCACGCACAGGGCCAGCTTGACCATGCCCTGGATTTTCAGCGCCAGGGTCATCTCGGGATTGGGCCCCAGGCCGTTGGACTTGAGCCCCACCCGACCGGCCCGCTCGTGAAGGGCCTGCAAGGTCTCGACGCATTCCGAGAGGTCTTTTTCATTCCGGAAGATCCCGGCCCCCTTCATGATGGCGTCGAACATGGCCTCGCGCACGGCGTAGGCGCTTTCGGAACCGTTGGTCCGGTCGCGCAGGGCCGTGATGCGGGCGGCCTGTCTGGCCGCGGCCTCGTCCACCACCTTGGAGTTGAAGATGGCCTCGCAGCCCCTGAGGTAGTCCACGACCTTTTTGCCGATGATGTTCCCGGCCACCACGGTCTCGGCCAGGGAGTTGCCGCCCAGGCGGTTGAAGCCGTGCATGTCCCAGCAGGCGGATTCGCCCGCCGAGAAAAGCCCGGCCAGGCCGTAGGCCGCGCCGTCCTTGTTGGTGCGCACGCCGCCCATGCTGTAGTGCTGGGTGGGACGTACGGGAATGAGCTGGTAGGCCGGATCGATGCCCAAAAAGCTCTTGCAGATCTCGTCCACCTCGCGCAGCTTGGTGCGGATGTGGTCGATGCCCAGGTGGCGGATGTCCAGCCACAGATGATCGCCGTAGGGGCTTTTGACCCCGAACCCTTTTTGCATGTGCACGGTCATCCAGCGCGAGACCACGTCGCGGGAGGCCAACTCGGCCTTTTCCGGCTCGTATTCGGGCATGAAGCGGTTTTCGTTGACGTCGAGCAGGGTGCCGCCGTCGCCCCGACAGCCTTCGGTGACCAGGATGTCCGTGGGCACGATGCCTGTGGGATGGAACTGCACGGCCTCCATGTTGCCCAGGGGGACTACGCCGGTATCCAGGGCGATGACATGCCCGCCGCCGTCGTTGATCACGGCGTTGGTGGACTCGCGGTAGATGCGGCCGAACCCGCCCGAGGCGATGAGCGTGGCCTTGGCGATGTACACGCGCAGGTCGCCGGTTTTGAGGCAGCGCACCACCGCGCCCATGCACCGGGTTCCGTCATGGATGAGCGAGATGGCCTCCACCCGGTCGTGGACCACAACGCCCAGTTGGGCGGCCCGGTTGTCCATGGTGTAGAGCACGGTGTGTCCGGTGCCGTCAGAGGTGTAGCAGGTGCGCCACTTGGCGGTGCCGCCGAAGGCCCGGGCCGTGATCAGGCCCTCTTTCTCCGCCTTCTCGACCTTGGTGAACTCCTTGCCACCCTTGAAATACCTGGATTCGCCGGGCACCACGCGGTTCCAGGGCACGCCCCAGGCGGCCAGTTCGCGCATGACGATGGGTGCGGTGTCCACGAAAAGGCGGGCCACCTCCTGGTCGCAGCCCCAGTCGGAGCCCTTGACGGTGTCGGCGAAATGGACGTCGGGACAGTCTCCCTCGCCCATGGCGCAGTTGCCGAGCGCGGCCTGCATGCCGCCCTGGGCGGCCGAGGAGTGGGAGCGCCGGGCGGGGACAATGCTTAAGCACACAGCGTCGAAACCGGCCGAAGCCGCCTCGATGGCCACGCGTTCCCCGGCCAGGCCCGCGCCGATGCACAACAGATCGGAATAAATCGTCTGCATGGTTCGGTCCTTGTTACACGGTAAGGGTGAGGAAACGGATCAGGGTGATAAGCCCGATCACGATGAAGAACACGGTGAGGATGTTCTCGAACTTCTTGGCGTTTTTGCGATTGTCGCGGCGAATGAATCCCCACTTTACGCCGATGCGGTAATAGCCGATGCCCACATGCAGTTCGACCATGGGCAAAAGGACCAGATAGAAGATCATCCACCAGCCGCCCTGGATGCGGGCGGCGCTCTTGGCGGCGGTGATGGGCAGATCGGTCAGGACCACCCACATGTGGATGGCGCCCATGATCAGGATGACCATGGCCGTGGCGGCCTGGACGACCCACAGCCAGGTGTCGGTATGGCGCAGGCGGCGGGCATGGGCCGCCATCACGGTCTGCTGTTCGCTTCGAAACGGCACCTTGCGGGCGGCCAGGACGAAATGGAACAGAAACACCAGGCCGATCAGCGGTCCGCCCACCTGGGCCATTCCCGTGGACTCGAAAAACTCCGCCAGGGCGTTCATGGCCCCCGCGCCGAAGATGACGCTGGAGACCAGGATCATGTGACTCCACATAAAAAGGATCAGACAGGCTCCGGTGAGCATCTGGAGCCAGTCCAGCCAGGCGGAAGACCTTCCGACGGGCCGGGCTTGGGTGGCCAGTGACAGGGACATGGTTTCCTCCGGTGACGCGTTGTGATGGCGAACAAAGAACCGAAAACGGTGTTTTTTAGATACTTCCGCGTTGTTTTGTCAACGCGGTTGCGTCTTTCATCCAGCACCGGCCAGGGCCGACCAGCGCACAAAAAGCCATATCCCCGCCAATATCAAGGTCAAAATGGTCACCGGCAATCCCACCCGCAGATGCGCCTTCCAGGTGACGGACACCCCCAGGCGGCCTGCCTGGTCGGCCACGATAAGGTTGGCGATGGACCCGAGCAAAAACAGATTCCCGGCCAGGGTGCTGGCCAGGGCCAGGAGCACGGCGGACCGCTGCGAGGCCTCGGCGGGCAGAAGCAGCATCACCGCCGGGACATTGGAGACGATGTTGGAGAGGATCACGGTGACGGTAAAAAGCCAGGCCCCGTTCGCCATATCCACCCCGGCGGCGGCAAGCAGGGCGTAGAGCCGGGCCAGAAGACCAGAAGCGGCCACGGCGTGGTTGACCACGAAAAGGCCCATGAACAAGAGAAGCAGCGGCCAGTCCACCAGGGAGAAAAACCGGGCCGAGGTCAGGCGGCGGCTTGAAAGCAACACCCCGGCGCACAAAAGCGCCGCCACCTCGCGGGGAAGATCCCCGAAGAGGAAGGCCGCCACCAAAACCCCCAGGGCCGCACAGCCCTTCAGCGACTGCCAGGGATTGAATTCCGGGGCATGGGCGTTCACGGCCGGGGCCGCCATGCGCCATCGGCCGCGCCACATCCAGGCGATGACCCCCCAGGCGGCCACAAGCCCGGCCGCGACCGGAGGGGCGGCTTCCAGAAAATACCAGCCAAAGGGAATGCCCGAGACCTGACCGATGAGCATGTTCTGGGGGTTGCCGATGAGCGTGGCCGCCGAACCGATGTTCGCGGCGCAGGCCAGCCCCAAAAGATACGGCATGGGGTCGAGGTCGCGGCCCCGGCAGATCTCGATCAAAACCGGGGTCATGGCCAGACATACGATGTCGTTGGCCAAAAGCGCCGAGAGCCCGGCAGCGGCCAGGATGACCAGAAAGAGGAGCCGGGCCGGGGAGCCGTCGGTCTGGGCCAGTTTTTTGGTGATGAAGGTGTAGAAGCCGCCCAGACGGAACTGGGCCGAGATGACCATGAGTCCGAAAAGGAGGGCAATGGTGGGCACGTCCACGGCAGCCCAGGCCTCGGCCGTGGTGAGCGCGCCCCCGGCCAAGAGGGCGATGGCCCCCAGAAGGGCCACCCCGGCCCGATCCAGGGCCAGGCCCGGCAGCCCGCCAAGGATCATGCCCAGATAGACCACCACGAAAACGGCCAGAACGTATTCGCTCACCCCACCCCTCCGGGCCTTGCGCCGCCCGGGCTTTTACGCCCGGGCGGAACTCCCGGCAAGGGTTTACGATGGCGTATCCGCCAAAATCCGGGCCTCCTCGGGGTGGGCGCCAAGCCAGTCCACCTTGCCCGTCTCCACATGGTAGAACGCCCCCACCACCTTGATGCGACCCGAGCGGACCATGCCCCGCAACACGGGGCTGTTCGCATAGACGTCGGCGATGACCTGGAAGACGTTTTGGACCATGGCCTTGTCCGCCACCTCCATCTCCGGCGCGCCTGGATGGGCGTCCCGTATGGCCTTCACCGCCGGAACGATGGGGGCCACGGCGGCCGGGATGTTGCCCGGTTCCTGGGCGTTTTTGGCTACGGCGGTCACCGCGCCGCACTTGGAATGGCCAAGGACCACCAAAAGGCGCACCCCCAGGTGTTCGGCCCCGTATTCCAATGATCCAAGCTGCATGACGCCCGAGACGTTGCCCGCCGTGCGCACGGAGAAGATGTCGCCCACGCCCTGGTCGAAGAGAATCTCCACTGGGACGCGGGAGTCGGAACAGGACAGGATCATGGCGAAGGGGAACTGCCCCTGCCGGGCCGTGACCTCCCGCCGGGCCATGTCCCGGTTGCGATGCGTCGGGGTCTCGGCCAGGAAATGGGCGTTGCCCTCCTTGAGCCGGGCCAGGGCCGCATCCGGAGCGACCCCGGCGCCGTCCACGGCGGCCCAGGCCAGCATGGCGCTGAGAACAATCCCGACAACTCCCAGCAAAGCAGCGATCTTTCTGTTCATGATCCGCCTCCCGGAGATTAAGGGTGTTCTCATGACGTACAGACATCTCTCTGCCGCGTCAAAGCGCGGCCCGAATTGCCCAGGCCCTTCTTCCCGCCTTGTTTTTCCATGGACAGCAGGGGCTTGGCGCGGATACATGTCCAAGGAGGGCGCGGCCTGGATCGGTTTTTTCCCGGCCGGGCCCGTGTCCCCACTCGACGCCACAGGAGCGGCCCCATGCTCGAAATCGTGGTCTTTTTGTGCGGCGCGGCGGTGATGATCCTGGAGATCGCCGGGGCCCGGGTGCTGGCCCCGTTTCTGGGCACCTCCACCGTGGTCTGGACCGGGCTTATCGGCATTGTCCTGGCCAGCCTGTCCGTGGGCTACTGGCTGGGCGGCAGGCTTGCGGACAGGCGGCCCTCCCCCCGGGCCCTTGGCGGCATCATCCTCCTGGCCGCCCTGACCACCCTGGCCACGGCCCTGTCCAAGACCCTGCTTCTGGAGTTCCTCTCCACCTACTCCGCCGGGCCGCATCTGGCGGTGATTACGGCCAACCTGCTGCTTTTTGCGCCGCCGAGCCTCTTTTTAGGCATGGTGTCGCCCTACGCCGTTCGCCTGAAGCTGGCCGGGGTGGAGCAGGCCGGGCGCACCTCGGGCAACCTCTACGCCCTGTCCACGGCGGGCAGCATCCTGGGCACCTTTGCGGCCGGATTCGTGCTCATCGCCTATCTGGGCTCCACGACCATTCTGTTTCTGGTGGCCGGCATCCTGGCCGTGGCCTCGTTTCTGGCCTGCCGTGCCGATGCGGCGGGCAAGGCGGCGGTCCTGGTCCTGGTGATCCTCGGCGCGGCGGGATCGGCGTCCTACGACCGCTGGCTGGCCGCTTCGGGATTTTTCGACGCGGACACCCGCTACAACCGCATCCTGGTCTTCGAGAGCCGCGATACCGCGACGAACGAGCCCACCCGTGTCATGCTCACCCACCCCCGGCACGTGCAGTCGGCCATGTTTCTGGAGCGGCCTACGGATCTGGCCCTGGCCTATACCCGCTTTTTCATGCTGGCCGGTCATTTCGCACCCGGGGCCAGGCGCATGCTGCTTCTGGGCGGCGGGGCCTACAGCTTCCCCCGCCACCTTCTGGCCACGAACCCCGAGGCCACTATCGACGTGGTGGAACTGGACCCCGGGGTGACGCGGCTGGCCGAGGAGCATTTCGGGCTGGTCCCGGACGAAAGGCTGCGCATCTTTCACGAGGACGCCCGGACCTTCCTCAACCGCAACACGAAAAAATACGACGCCATCCTCGGGGACATCTTCAACGCCCACTACGCCGTGCCCTTCCACGTGGTCACCCGGGAGGCGGCGCAGCGCGTCTTCGACGCTTTATCCGACGACGGCGTGGTCATCGTAAACATCATCACGGCGATTTCCGGGAATAAAGGGCGGTTTCTGCGGGCGGTGCGGGCCACCTATGCGGACGTCTTCCCCACTGTGGCGCTTTTTCCCCTGGGCAGTCCCAACGATACCGAGGGCATGCAGAACGTGATGCTGGTGGCCAAAAAAAACGGACCGCTGCCCGAAACCCTCCCGGGCGACCCGGAACTTGCCCTGTTCGTCTCCCGCAAACTTACCGCGCCGCTTGGGGACGACGTTCCGATCCTCACGGACGAATTCGCGCCGGTGGAGCGTTACGTCACGGCGTGGTGGTAGGGGTTGGTCCCTTCCCCCGGGCGGAGTTCAGGGGCGGCAGCCCCGACGCCGCAACGGGCTGCCGCCCCGGTTCGTGGCGTGCTTCAGCCCGTTTCCCGGGCGCGTTGGGCGGCGGCCAGCCCCAGGATGACGGCCCCGGCCTGGGCGACGTTTAGGGAGTCGAACTGACGGGCGAAGGGGATGCGCAATTTGAGATCGCAGCGTTTGGCCACGCAGGACCGGATGCCCTTGTCCTCGTTGCCGAGCACCAGGACCATGGGAAAGGGCAGGCTGGCGGTAAAGGCGTCGGCGGCGTCGGTATCGTCCACGGCGCAGACGATGGCGTAGCCGCGATCGGAAAAGGTCTCCAGGGCCCGGGACAGGTTCACGGCCTTGTGCACGGCGAGCCGGGACAGGGCCCCGGCCGAGGCCCGGGCCGCGCCGGGACCGAGCCGGGCGGCCTCGTGCTTGGGAACGATCATGCCGCCTCCGCCCAGGGCGTAGAGGGTGCGGGCCAGGGCGCCGACGTTGCCCGTGTCCTGCACCTGGTCCAGGGCCAGGACGACAGGGAACGGCGAGGCCAGCCCGGAGTCGAGCACATCCCCCAGGTCGGCCAGGGGCGCGGCGGCCAAAAGCGCCGCGACCCCCTGGTGGGTGGCTCCGCCGCACATGCGGTCCAGATCCTCTTTGGGCGCGAACCGGAACCGCACCCCGCAGGCCCGGCAGGCGTCGAGGATATCGGCCATGTCCTTGCCGTGCCGGTCCCGGCGCATGACCACGGCGTCCACCCGGCGCGGGTCCGAGGCCAGCAGTTCGCGCACGGGTTTTTTGCCGGGTATGATGTCCTCGGGCATCGCTTTTGACGGCCTGTCCCCACCGGGCCTACGCGGGGGGGTGGACGGGCCTGCGGGGTAGCCTTCGGAACCTGGCGGCGTGTTTTGATGGCGTGGCGGGTTCATGACGTTGATTTTTTCCCGAAACCGGACAAAAGGGAACACCTTTCGCCGGGCAAAGCCTAAATTTTTTTTTAGTTGCGCATTTGAGTTCACTGGGCTACGGGCTTACAATTACTCAATTATCCTTGAAATACCTGCATTTTTCAGGTGCCCTCCCGTGTTCGGGAGCCGCCTGTTCGCATGCGCCGTCTTCCATGGCGGGGGCGTATCGCGGAGGACGCATGTCGGCTTATGTAACCATTTTCATTTGTCTTATGCTTCTTGTCATACCCGGTTGCGGAGGAAAAAACCAGGCGGACAAGGAAAACTACGACATGCGGGCCAACCTTGAGCCCGAGTTGTGGGATTCCAAAATCCTTGAAGACATCAAGCGCGGCCGCCCCTTGACCGAGCAGGAAAAACGCGCCCTGGCCTCGCGCGGCGAGATCCAGTTCGACCTGGACGTGCGCGAGACCGAGGAAGTCCAGACGTTTCTCCAGTATTTCTCCATGGAGAAACGCGGCACCATGGAACGCTGGCTGGTGCGCGCCGAGCCGCATCTGGCCTATGTCCGGGCCGTGATGACCAGTTTCAACCTGCCTCCCGACCTCGTGGTGCTGCCCTTTATCGAATCCGGCTACAACTCCATGGCCTATTCCCACGCCGGGGCGGGCGGCATGTGGCAGTTCATGCCCTTTACCGCCAAGCGTTTCGGACTGACCGTGGACTGGTGGGAGGATGAACGCCGCAACTCCTACAAGGCCACGGTGGCCGCCGCCAAATACCTCACCGTGCTCTATCAGATGTTCGGGGACTGGCATCTGGCCCTGGCCGCCTACAACGCCGGGGAGGGCAAGGTCTCCCGGGCCATGGCCAAAAGCGGCCAGCAGGACTTTTTCGATCTGGCCAAAAATCCCGCCCTGCTCAAACAGGAGACACGCCACTACGTGCCCAAGTTCCTGGCCGTGCTCAAGATCTTCCAGAACCTGGACACCCTGGGATTCCGGCCGGTCAACTGGCAGGCCGGGCCGACCATGAAGGAAGTGCCGGTTCCGGGCGGCACGGACCTTCTGGCCATGGCCCAGGCCGTGGGCATGGACTGGGAGCTTTTTCACGAGGCCAACGCCGGATTCCGCCGCCAGGTCAGCCCCCCGGGGCGGGAAAGCACGGTCTACGTGCCCCAGGCCAAGTTTGAACTGGCCATGGCCTTCCTGAGAAACCCCGAAGCCCACTCCCCGGCCGGTTACCAGACCTATCTGGCCCAATCGGGCGAGACATGGTGGAACATCTCCCGGCGCACGGGCATCCCCGTGGCCGCACTTCGCGAGTATAACGCCCAGGTTCCCGACGCCTTGACCTCGGGCACGGCCATACGCATACCGGCCAGCGGATCGAGCAAGGAAGCCGGACTCCTGGCCGAATTCGAGGATCGTGGCGCGCCGTCAGCCAAGGCCCCGGCCTCGGGCAAACACCAGGTGCGCAAGGGCGAATCCCTCCAGGCCATCGCCTCGCGCTACGGCGTGTCCGCCAGCGAACTTGCCCGGGCCAACCGCCTGAAAACCACCAGTCGATTGAACATCGGCCGCTGGCTTACCATACCAGGCGGCGCGACCCAGGTGGCCCGGGCTCCGGTTTTGCCAAACGAAATCAAGCAGATGGCCGCCACAGACCGGGGGGCCGCCAGCCATACCATCCAAAAGGGAGACACGGTCAGCGCCATCTCCTCGCGATACGGGGTTTCGCAACAGGAACTCATGACCGCCAACAACATCGCCTCGCCCCAAAACCTGTCCATCGGCCAGGTGCTGGTCATCCCCGGCGTGGAAACCAAGTCCGCACAGGCCCTGGTGGCCAAGAAAACTGCTGCCGACAAGGCCGCTGCAGGGAAAAAACCATCCGGCAAGACGTCCGCCGCATTGCTGGACATCGGCCGGTCGGCCTCCTATGTGGTCAAGCCGGGCGACACCATCCACGCCCTCTCCAAGCGATTTTCCGTCAGTCCCCAGGCACTGATGGCCGCCAACGCCATTTCCTCCCCAAACGCCCTCCAGGTGGGAAAAACCCTTTCCATTCCGGGCTCCGCCGCCCCGGTTTCCCCCGCCGCTCCCGCTGCAAAGGCCGCCCCTCGGGATGTCGCCCCGTTTACGCCCAAGCCTTTCCAGGTGGCCCAGACAGCGCCCGCGCAGCCTCCCCTTCCCGCCGGGTCCGTCCAGACGGCGGGCAGATCCCCGCTTGCGGTTGCGCCACTTCCCACGCCCACGTCCAAACCCATCGCCCCGGCCGCACTTCCGCAGCCCGCGACAGCGCCCTCTACCGCCAAACCCGCCGCCACGGATGCCAAAGGCGTCAGCCACAAGGTGGCCCAGGGAGACACCGTGTGGGGCATCGCCAAGAAATTCGGCGTGGAGCCCAAGGCGCTCATGTCCTCCAACAATCTGAAAGACGCCTCGACCCTGCGCATCGGCGACAGCCTGACCATCCCCCGGCCCTGACCCCGGGCGACCCACCGGACACAAAAACGCGGCGGCGGGGAGAACGCCCGCACACCGCGCTTTGGCTTGAAACAACGCATGCCCCGCTCTCACGGCCGGATGCGCCTCCCCCTGCGTTACCCACCGTATGCGGAAACGGGAGCGACGTGATCCCGTCACGGGATTCCACAGGGCCTTGGCCCGTTGGCCGCCGGAGGCATTCCCTCGACCAGTTCTTTTCCCAGCCTACCTGATGCGCAGCCTGGCCAGGCCGGACTCCTCGGGCACGGCCCGCCCCACGACCTCGGCCATGTCCCCTCCAGCCACAAGCATGTCCCGGGCCGTATCGACCAGATCCTCAGGCACCGCCAGGACCATGCCGCCCGAGGTCTGGGCGTCGAAAACCAGGTCCAGAAGGATGGGATCGATCCCCTTCGCCGCCTGCACGTTTTTTGAGCAAAAATTGCGGTTGGCGAAGCTTCCGGCCGGGATCATGCCCATGGCGGCGAACTCCACGGCCTCGGGCAGAAACGGCGCCTGGGAAAGGGCCAGCTCCACCGCCACCCGCGAGGCCCCGGCCATCTCCAACAGATGCCCGCCCAGGCCGAACCCGGTCACGTCCGTGGCCGCCCGCAGTTTCAGGTCGCGAACCACCGCCCCGCCCACCTTGTTCAGCCGTCCGGCCCAGCGAAACAGGATGTCCTCCAGCAGGACCGGATCGCCCATGTCGCCCTTGAGCGCCGTGGCCAGCACCCCCGTGCCCAGGGGTTTGGTCAAAATCAGCGTGTCGCCCGGCCGCATGCCCCGGTTGGAGGCGAAATTGTCCGCATCCACGACCCCGGACACGGACAGGCCGTATTTGATCTCCGCGTCCTCCACGCTGTGCCCTCCGGCCAAAACCGCCCCGGCCTCGGCCATGGCGTCCAGGCCGCCGCGCAAAATCTCGCGCAAAATGCCCTTGTCCATCTGTTTTATGGGGAAGCACACGATGTTCATGGCCGCATAGGGCTCGCCGCCCATGGCGTAGACGTCGGACAGGGAGTTGACTGCGGCGATGCGCCCGAAGCGGAAGGGGTCGTTGACGATGGGCGTGAAAAAATCCACGGTCTGCACCAGGGCCTTGCCCGGCGGAAACCGCAAAATCGCCGCATCCTCGCTGTCCCGCGCGCCCGTCAAAAGCCGTCCGTGCGGATCATCGAGCGAAAGACCGGCCAGTACTTCCTCCAGGTCCCCCGGAGAAATCTTGGCCGCTCAACCGGCGGACTTGACCGTCTTGACCAGTTCCATGGACCATCCTTGGCGTTATGCGCCCCACGCCGCCCCATGCGCCGTGGCGTTGTTCGATGCGCCAAGTGTAAGCCCAATCCCCCTCCCGAAACAACCCCAATATTGGGCTATGCCGCCGATCTTGCATCACATATGCCAATCGCAAACAGACAAATGCATCGCAACTATCAATTTGTCCGCCAGCCCATTTCCCTCTATCACAATCAAGAATTCATGATTTCAACCAGGAGGAACAACATGGCTGGCGCATATGACGACATGTGGGAAAAGCTCAATCTCGACCTGACGGCCCACGAGGGCCTCTTGCAGGTGCTGGGGAAGTTTTACGGCGACATTTACTTGAGCCAGGAGAACCGGCTCAAGGGCATGGAGTACATGGATTTCGTGTTAAGCGAGGTGCATGGGCTGCGCATCAAGGAGATCCAGGACGCCAAGGCAAACGGCAAAAAGATCATCGGAACCTTCTGCGTCTATGTTCCGGAGGAGTTGGTGCTGGCCGCCGACTGCGTGCAGATCGGGCTGTGCGCCGGGGCCGAGGTGGGCATGGAGTCCGCCGAGCGCCTGGTGCCGCGCAACACCTGCGACCTCATCAAGTCCTTCGTGGGCTTCAAGCTGGCCCGGCTGTGTCCCTATGTGGAATCCTGCGACCTGATCATCGGGGAGACCACCTGCGACGGCAAGAAAAAGGCCTACGAGGCCTTCGGCGAACTCGCCCCCATGTACATCATGGAGGTTCCCCAGACCAAGTCCGACGCGGCCAAGGCCCTGTGGCGCTCCGAGGTGCGGCGCTTCAAGGCCCGGCTTGAGGAACTGACCGGAAAGACCATCACCGCCGACGACATCACACGCGGCATCGACATCGTCAACGGCAAGCGCAAGGCCCTGCAGCGGCTGTCGGCCCTGCGCGCCGCCGACCCGGCCCCCATCTCCGGCCGCGATGCGCTGCTCATCAACCAGATCAGCTTCTACGACGACCCCATCCGGTTCACCACCCAGATCAATACCCTGTGCGACGAACTGGAGGCCCGGGTGGCGGCGGGCCAGGGCGTGGCCCCCAAGGGAACCAAGCGCGTGCTGTTGTCGGGCTGTCCCATGGCCGTGCCCAACTGGAAGCTGCCGTTTGTGGTCGAAGGCTCGGGCGCGGTGATCGTGGGCGAGGAGTCGTGCATCGGCGAACGCAACACCCGCGACCTGACGCCGGATGCGGCAGACGGCATGGAGGCCATGCTCGACGCCATCGCCGACCGGTACATGAAGATCGACTGTGCCTGCTTCACGCCCAATGCCGAGCGGCCGGGGAACATCCTGGATCTGGCCAACCGTTTGCACGCTGACGGCGTGATCCAATACACCCTGCTCTTTTGCCAGCCCTACGCCAACGAGGCCATGAAGATGGAACCCCTCCTGGCGAAAAAAGGCATTCCGTCCCTGACCCTTGAGACGGGCTACAGCATGGAGGACATGGGCCAGCTCAAGACCCGGGTCGAGGCCTTTGTGGAGACCCTGGAATAGCAACCACCTGGATGTTGCGGAAAACGGGCGTGACCGGTCGGCCACGCCCGTTTCCTTCGTGTAGTCGCGGGAGAGACGTATCCCTGCCGCCCTCCCTCTTTCACCGGGGAGATATCTGACGCAGGACAGCACGGCTTCTCTCATCGGCAGGATCAAGCTCCAGGGCCCTTTCCAGGGATTCGCGCGCACCGGCCAGATCCCCCATCCGAACGAACAGATTGCCCAGATGACGATGATGGCCGGGCACGTCGTCCTTGAGGGATATGGCCGTCCGGGCCGAGGCCACGGCTTTTTCCAGGTCATTTTTCCGGGCGTGGACATGGCTCAGCTTCATGTGGCAATCCGGGGCGTCGCCGCCCAGTTCCAGGGCCCGTTCCAGGGATCGGGCCGCGCCCTCCAAATCCCCGGTCCGCAACAACAGCGTGCCCAGATGCTGGTGATGGCCGGGCACGTCGTCCTTGAGGGATACGGCTGTCCGGGCCGAGGCCACGGCTTTTTCCAGGTCGTTTTTCCGGGTGTGGATGCGGCTTAGCAGCATGTGGCGATCCGGGGCGTCGCCGCCCAGTTCCAGGGCCCGTTCCAGGGATCGGGCCGCGCCGTCCAGATCACCGGCCTGAAACAGCAGCGTACCCAGATGCTGGTGATGGCCGGGCACGTCGTCCTTGAGGGATATGGCTGTCCGGGCCGAGGCCACGGCTTTTTCCTGATCCTTGCGCCTGACGTAAAGCCGACTCAGTCGCATATGGTGTTCAGCCTGGTCCGCACCGGACAGGATAGCCTTCTCCATGGCCTGGATTGCGGACGTCACATCCCCGAGTTCCTGGCAGACATTCGCCAGAAGCAGAAGCAATTCGCTGCCCACGACCGGATCGTCAAAAACAGGCTCATTTTTATTGGCGACTGTCAAATATACGGAAAGCCTGTCATTTTCACGAAGATGCTTCATGAGAGATCGCCATGTCGAGGGGAAAAGAGGGTAGCAATTCACCTGGGAGATCAATCGATTCCGTTCATCAACACTCCACTTCTCCTGCTGACTTGATTCCAAGGCACGATGAAAATCAAGGCTGGCTTGCTGCAGCAACATCGTATTATTTTCATTCCGCAACGCCTTTCCGAAAAATTCTTTCGCCTCGTTTGCGAAAAATTCCTCTGGTGAGAGCGCCTGAAAATTCATTTTCAATTCTTCAAAAGATGAAAATTTTCGGCTCATATGTTGTTCAATTGAGCTCTCAAGATCAAACGTCTTCACCTGGGATGAAAAACCCGTGACCAGAAAGATGCCCGTCGGCGCCACATCGAGGCATGCATATCGAAGGTGAGGCCGATACTGACGCAATATATCGACGACCTTCCAGACGTCGCCAGCCCATGACGACGTCCTCCGGTCACGGTCAGCTTCGCTGTCGGTGCGCGGCAGCACGTCGTGAATGCAAATCACCGTCTCCGGGGCGCAGTACGGTTCGAGATGGATGAAATCACGCAGAACCTGATCAAAGGAATGAAACCCGTCAATGAACGCGAGGTCGACCGGCAGGCCGGAAAACTCCCCGCCCAGGTCCACGGTTGCGAAAAAGTCGTCAGAGGTCTTGGCGAAATATTTCAGACTCGACTTGCGCCCAAGCACGTCGAACTGCGACGAGGCCACCGGATCCACGGCGATGCTCGCGCAGCGCGCCAGGGTCAGGGATGCGCCCATATTCGTGCCGATCTCGAAATAGGTCCGGGGAACAAGAAGATGGTGAAGAAATTCGAGCAGCCTGATATAGTCGGAAGGCTCAATGGCCGCCCTTGATCCATTGCCGGGCAGGACAGGCTTTTTCATGATGCCGACGACATCGTTCCATGGCGGCGTTTCACCATGTTCCGTCTCAAGCAACGCCAGCCCCGCATGCTCGGCGACAGCCGCCATGGAGTCCGGAAGAAAACGATAACAATCAACTGGATACCGATGGATTGGCCCTGACGAGGGGCAGATCAGGGCCATGACCCCCTCTTGTTTCAAGACCCGCCCCATTTCAACCGCCAGATCCCAGAATCGCGGGCAGTGCTCGAAGGTCTGCCCGGAAATGACGATGTCGAAACTCCCGCCAGGAAACGGCAGGGTGTAGGGATCAACCTGAACATGGTCAACGCCGGGCCCAAACGCCATGTCCGTGGCGACGTATCGCACGCAGGGATGGGAAAACATGGCGCGATACGATCCATTGACGTCCATCCCGCCGACATCGAGCACAGAGATGTGGGCGCCTGACTGCAGAATCGGCGACACATACCTATCGAAAAATTTCTGCATCGCCATCATGGAACTTGCATGCATGTATTATATCCTCTCAACAAACTGCCTTAAAAACACCGTATTTACGTTGAACTTTCATCCAGCGTCACCTACCCCTGAAAAACATGTGGTACGTGACGTTCGCGTCCAAGGAAATCCGCCGTGCACAAAATCCTGCAACCGTCCTCTCGCCGAAGGCCCCGCGCCGCATCCTACGGACCGGCCGTCACGGTTCCCACCACGCTTTTCAAAAGCCCTGACTCATCCCCCCACTCGGCCTTGGAGGCGTTCTTGAGGGCCTCGCTTGCGGCGTCGAGCCGGGCCTCGTCCAGCAGAACCCCCATCTGCTCCAGACGCATCCGCAACGCAGCCCGGCCACTGTGTTTCGACAGCACGATGCGGGCCGGGTCCGCCCCCACCATCTGGGGTGGGTACGGCAGATAGGTGTCCGGATGCTTGAGCAGCCCGTCCTGGTGAATGCCTGCCCCCGTGGCGAAGGCGTTTTTCCCGCACACGGCCTTGTTGGGCGGGATGGGGATGCCGGTCAGGCCCGAAACCAGGCGGCACAAAGGGGCCAGTTTCGCGGCCTCCAGGCGGATGGCCCGGCCGTACAGGTCCGGACGCAGGGTCAGGACCGCCGCCGTCTCCTCCAGGGCCGCGTTCCCGGCCCGCTCCCCGATGCCCCCCACGGTGCAGTGGACCATGTCCGCCCCGGCCTGGACGGCCGCCAGGGTGTTGGCCGTGGCCAGCCCGAAATCGTCATGGAAATGCACCCCCAGCAACACGCCGCGAAGGCCCCGCACGTGGCCGCGCAAAAACTCCAACCGCTCCTTCACCTCGTCCGGGGTGAGCACCCCCAGCGTGTCCGGGAAGCCGATGGAGGTGGCCCCGGCGGAGATGGCCGCCTCGTAGAGGCGCACCAGGTAGCCGGGCTCGGTGCGGCTGGCGTCCTCGGCGCTGAAATTGACGTACGAAAAGGATTTCCGGGCGTATTCCACGGCCCGGGCGGCCATGACCAGGATGTCGGCCTTGGATTTTTTGAGCTTGTAGCGGCGGTGCAGGGGGCTGGCGGCCAAAAATATGTTGGCCGCCCGGCGAGTGGGGGGCGCATCGGCCAGGGCCGCACGCGCGGCGTCGATGTCCCGGTGAAGCGCCCGGCACAGGGCCGCGATGACCGGCCCGCCCGAATCGCCCACGCCGCCCGGCCCGGAAAAACCGCCCGCCTCCCGGGCGATGAGTCCCACGGCCGCCGCCTCGGTGCGCGACACGGCCGGGAATCCGGCCTCGATGAGATCCACCCCGGCGGCAGCCAGGGCCCTGGCCACGACGAGCTTGCCCTCGGGATCGAGCATGGCCCCGGGCATCTGCTCGCCGTCGCGAAGCGTGGTGTCGCCCAAATAAAGAGGGGAAAGGACGCGTTGACCGGCCATGCGCCGCTTGTGCGTCATATTCCCGGGAATTGCAACGCGCCAGGCCTGGTTCCCATGGCATGCCCCCCTTGGCCCGGTCCCCATTTGACGAATCACACCCCGCTGGCTACACATCTGCATCTGCACCACACGCTACGCCACGTCCACAACGACACAGGAGGCGACCATGCCCACCATCGGCGTCATTTTGGCCGGCTGCGGCAACATCGACGGCGCGGAGATCCACGAATCCGTCCTGACGCTCCTCTATCTGGCCCAGGCCGGGGCCACGACACAAATCTTCGCCCCGGACGTCCCCTTCACGGCCGTGAATTTCCTGACCAAAAAGCCCATGGGCGAGACGCGAAACGTCCTTATGGAGTCGGCCCGCATCGCCCGCGGAAATATCGCCGACGTAGCCACGGCCCGGGGCGCTGATTTCGACGCCCTGATCCTGCCCGGTGGCAACGGCGTAGCCAAAAACCTGTGCGACTTCGCGACCAAAGGCCCGGACGGCGCGGCCCATCACGAGGTGGCCCGGGTCATCCGCGAGGTGCACGAGGCGGGCAAGCCCGTAGGGGCCATCTGCATCGCCCCGGTGGTGCTGGGACTGGTGCTCGGGGCCAAAAAGCCGCGCCTGACCATCGGCAGCGACCTGGGCACGGCCCAGGCCCTGGAAAAAACCGGCGCGGTGCATGTGGAGTGCGCCGTGGACGACATCGTGGTGGACGACACGCTCAACCTCGTGACCACCCCGGCCTACATGCTCGGGCCCGGCATCGCCGACGTGGCCAGGGGCATCGAGAAGTTCGTGGCCGAGATCATGCGGCGTTCATAATCCAAAACTTTAAAAATACTATCGTATTTTTAAGAATTTTACTAT